>QHBW01000074.1 GCA_003244205.1 Solirubrobacterales bacterium
GCGCGCCGCGGCCCGCGCTCCCGTACCCCCGCGGCGCGCCCGCCCGCCGCCGCAGCCGACGCGCTACCCCAGGCCCCGGTCACGGCCGGCGCCCCTGCGCGCCACCCGATGCGTAGTGCAGGATCGTCCCGTCGACGAGCAGCTCGACCGGGGCGCGGTCGTCGGTGTAGACCTCGCCGCCCCCGAGCGGGGGGGCGACGCGCCCGGCTGCGGCGCGCGCCAGGCCGCGGAGATCTAGCGGCAGACCGGCGGCAGCGGCCGCAAGCTGGGCGGCTCCGGCGCCGGGCTGCAGCGACCCGAGCAGCAGCGTGTTCGTCGGCTCGACGGGGTCTCGCAGCACGACTGGGAAGACGGCGCGCATCGTCGCTGACAGCACACGTTCGAGATCGTCAGAGCCCTGAGGATGCCCGACGTTGACCACCACCACGCCGCCGGGCGCCAGATGGGCGCGGGTCGCGGCGAAGAACTCCCTCGTCGTCAGGTAGAAGGGGATGTAGGGCTGCCGATATGCGTCGACCTCGATCAGCCCGTAGCGCTGCGAGGTCGCCTCGATGAACGGGCGCGCGTCGCCGTTGACGGTGTGCAGGCGGGGCGCACGCAGATCGAAGAGGCGTCGTCCGATCGATGTCAGCACAGGATCCAATTCGACGGCGTCGATCGCGGTGGCCGGGAAGTAGTGCCCGAAGGCTCGCGCGGTCGTGCCGGCAGCGTCGCCGAGGATCGCGACCCTCGCGGGCGGCTGCGCCGAAGCCGCGAATCCGAGCACGAGGAAGTCGTCCCAGTAGTCGCCCGTCAGCCACTGTCCGGGGCGGAAGATCGAGTGCACGGCCAGACCTTCGTTGAGCTCGAGCGTGCGCTCTGCGTCGGGGTACTGGATCACGCGGGCGTACTGGTACTCGGTCTCGGCCTCCCAGATCACCCGCCCGCCACCCGCTGCCGCCTTGACGATGCCGACCGGCAGCGCGAGCAGTCCAGCGAGGACTGCGGGGACCACAGCGAAGCGCGGGCGCAGCGTCGGGATCGCGACGAGCGCGAGCGCCAGCGCGAACGTCAGGAAGGTGCGCCGCGTGCCCACCAGAGGGATGAGCACCAAAGCGGCGAGGAACGTGCCGGCGAGCGATCCGGCGGTTGAGATCGCGTACAGCCGGCCAGCCGTGCGCCCCGACTCCTCGACGCGCGCAAGCGTCAGCCGGAGCGCGTAGGGAGCAACGGCGCCGAGCAGCAGGACCGGAATCGCAACGAGCACGAGGGTCGCGAGCAGCGAGCCCACAAATGCGCCCACGGACACGCTGTTGAGTGCATCCACCGCCTCGCGCAGAAAGGGACTGGCGACGAGGGGCACGACGGCGAGCCCCGCTGCGGCAAGCAGCACGAGCGCGCTGAGGCCGCCACGATCGGGACGGCGGTCGGCGAGCCGGCCGCCCAGCCAGTAGCCGACCGACAGTGCGACGAGCACGACGGCGATCGTGTTCGCCCAGACGATGGTGGAGGCGCCGAAGTAGGGGGCCAGCAGCCGCGCCGCCGCGATCTCGGTCCCCAGGCTCGCCGCTCCGACCACGAACACGACGATCTCCAACGGCATACGACGCAGTCGTGACACCGAGCGAGCCTACCCTTCCGTCCCCGCTGCGCTCTACGGTCCGGCGCGTGTCGTCTCGCGCCACAGCTGAGCTTGCCGCGGCCGATCGCCGGCTGCTCTGGCACCCGTTCACCCAGCAGCGTGGTTGGGAGTCAGACGAGCCGCCCGTCCTGATCGAGCGGGCGCAGGGAACGACCCTCTACGACACCGACGGCAACGCCTACATCGACGGTGTCTCCTCGCTCTGGTGCAACGTCCACGGCCACCGCCATCCCGTCATCGACGCAGCGGTGCGGGCGCAGCTCGATCGCGTCGCGCACTCCACGATGCTTGGGCTCTCGCACCCGCCGGCGGTGCAGCTCGCACAACGGTTGCTGGCGCTGGCGCCCGAAGGCCTGGAGCGCGTCTTTTACTCCGACAACGGCTCGACCGCCGTGGAGGTCGCATTGAAGATGGCCTTCCAGCTCTGCCAGCACCGCGGCGAGCGCGCGCGGACGGGCTTCATCGGGCTGCGCAACGGCTATCACGGTGACACCATCGGGTCGGTGTCGGTCGGCGCGATCGACCTCTTCCACACGCTCTATCGACCGTTGCTCTTCGAGCGCTGGGCGGCCGAGCCCGGCGATGCCGAGGACCTCGAAGCGCTGCTCGACGAGCACGGCGAGCGCGTCTGCGCGGTAGTCGTCGAGCCGCTCGTCCAGGGAGCGGCGGGCATGTTGCTCCAGCCGGCCGGCTACCTACGCCGGGTGCGCGAGCTCTGCGATCGCCACGGCGTGCTGCTCGTGTGCGACGAGGTCGCGACCGGCTTTGGCCGCACCGGGACGATGTTCGCCTGCGAGCAGGAGGGCGTCTCGCCCGACCTGCTGTGCGTCGCCAAGGGCCTCACCGGCGGCTATCTGCCACTCGCGGCGACGCTCACCACCGCCGAGGTCTACGACGGCTTCCTCGCCGAGTTCCACGAGCTGCGCACGTTCTTTCACGGTCACACCTACAGCGGCAATCCGCTCGCGTGCGCGGCGGCGCTGGCGACGCTCGAAGTGTTTGAGTCAGAGCGCACGCTCGAGCGCCTGCAACCGAAGATCGCGCTGCTCGAGCAGGCGCTCGGCGATCTCGTGGCCCCGCTTCCAGCGGTGGCCGAGGTGCGCCAGCGGGGCTTCATGGTCGGGATTGAGCTCGCCGGGTTCGCAGCGGAGGCACGCATCGGCCATCAGGTCGCGCTGGCGGCGCGGCGCCGGGGGGCCATCGTCCGCCCGCTTGGCGACGTCATCGTGCTGATGGCGCCGCTCGCGATCGCCGAGGCCGAGCTCAGCAGGCTTGTAGAGATCACTGCGGCCGCGATCGCAGAAGCGACCGCAGAGCCGCTCGCCGCCGCAGCCTGAGCGCGACTACGAGCGTGCCGGGACGCTCAACGGCGCCCGAGCAGGCCGTTGAGCTGGGCCGAGAGGCTCTCGGTGAGCGCGCGTACCGTTCGCAGCAGCTGACCGAGCAGCCCGCGCCGCGGTGGTGGCGGTGGCGTGCGCAGGGGACCGGCCCGCTCGGCGCCGCTCGGGCATCGTGGTGTAGGTGAGCGTGCCGAAGCGGTCGACGCGCGTGCCGCTGGTGCTGAGGATTGGCCCACTGGCCTTGCCGGCGGGATCGAGCGACCCGGCCATCGAGTAGAGCCGGTTGGGATCCGTCGGCCCGATTACCGAGCAGTGGTAGTGGTCGCAGATCGTGAACGCATCCGCGAGCGCGTAGTAGAAGTCCAGGTCGGCCCGTGTGTAGTAGCCCATCGTGAGAGGACCGTTGGCCGGCCCGTCCACCGCGAGGTGCCCCGCTGACGAAGCCGTCGAGCTTGCCGCCATCCCAGTAGCTGTGCTGCGGGCCCCAGCTGTGGTTGATGTCGTTTGTGCACTCGCCGTTGTGGAAGCTGTCGACGTGAAACGGATACAGGTGATCGACGTCGTAGCCACCGGGGTAGCCTGGCTGAGCGAAGATCGTTAGACCGCTGCCATCGCTGAGCCGCTCGACGCCGGGATCGGCAAATCCCCGCCCCCCGCGATAGGAGCCGAAGTAGTGGTCAAACGAGCGGTTCTCCTGGATCAGGATCACGACATGCTCGATGTCCGCGAGCATGCCGCACGCCCGCGGAGCGGCCAGGGCATCGGCCACGAGCGGGTTGGAGAGCACCGATGCCGCGCCCAGCGAGACGCAGCCCGCGGCTCCACGCGCTAGCACCTGGCGGCGTGTGAGGTCCTGGCTCATCGCGTCTGCACTGGCAAGAGAGTGTCCGTTAACGTGCTGTTAACGTTCGCGACCGGCGCGTGACGCACCCCTTCGCGAGAGACGGCGGCGGCGATATCGGTCACTACGGCGTGAGCGCGCCGACAAGCTCCGCGGCTGGGCGGATGTCGGAGATGCGAGCCACGCTCATACCGGCATAGAGCGGACCGGAGTCCACGATGTTGGCGGGGCCGTCGTCGGTCGGTGGCTGCGGGCCCAGGAAGGGCTGGGACGGGCGCTGGGCTGCGAGCGCGCGGTCTTGCAGCGCGCTTGGGATGTGGCTGGCGAGCGGCGCGCTGAGGCGGTTTGCGGTCCGAATCCAGCGAGGACCGCGGGGGTCGCCGCCCAGCCAGCGGCGTGTCGCGGCGTTGGGGATCACTCGATGTGGCGCGTCGGGCCAGCCGAGCCCGAACAACTCGGTCAGGACCGTCTCGGCGGCGCCCAGACAGCGCTCCTTGTAGTCGCGATGGGCGTGGCTCTCTTCGCTGAGCAGAAAGCGCGTGCCGACAACAGCGGCGCTGGCGCCGGCGTCGAGCGCCGCGCTGACGTCAACGGCGTCGACGATCCCGCCAGCCGCCAGGACCGGGATCTTCACCGTCGCGCACACGCGCTCGAGCAGTTCGAGCATCAGCGTCGTCCCGCGCACGTGCCCGCCGGCCTCGACGCCCTGGGCGATCACGGCGTCCGCGCCAGCGGCAGCGGCAGCCTTCGCCTCTGCCACCGAGCCGCACTGGTGGACCCACGTGTTCGCCGCGAGCCTGCGCGGCTTGCCCCAGAAAGTGACGATCACGTCGGCAGCCGCCGCCGCCTCGACATCTCCGCCCCGCAAGAAGGGCAGAATCAGGTTGACGGCGATCGGTCCGTTTGTCAGCAGGCGTGCGGCGGCGACCTCGGCCGCGATCGGCGCGCGAGCCCCGGCGATCGTGCCGAGACCTCCCGCCTCCGCTACAGCTGCGGCGAGCTCGTGGCGCGCGACGCCCCCCATCCCCGCCTGGACGACCGGCGCTTTGAGGCCACGCAGATCGAGGTCCGCGGGCATCGATCGCCCAGCCCTAGGTCACTGATCGCCCGGCGCCAGCTGGGGGCCGTTCGACGCGATCGCCCCTGCTGGCTCCGCGCTGGCCGGGGTCGGCGCCGCGGCTGCGGGGGTGAGGTCGTTGGCGGCGTTCAGCAGCGGCTGCAGGAGGTCCAGCGGGAACGGGAACACGATCGTCGAGTTCTCGTTGCCTCCGATCTCGCGCAGCGTCTGCAGGTAGCGCAGCTGAATCGTCACGGGGTTGCGGCTGATCAGGTTGGCGGCCTCCAGCAGCTTGGCGGCGGCCTGGAACTCTCCCTCGGCGTCGATGATCTTGGCGCGACGCTCGCGTTCGGCCTCCGCTTGTCGTGCCATCGCATGTTGCATGCCCGCGGGGATCTCAACGTCCTTGATCTCGACGGTGGTCACCTTGATGCCCCAGGGCTCGGTCTGGTCGTCGATGATGTGCTGGAGGTTCTCGTTGAGCTGCTCGCGCTCGGAGAGCAACGTGTCCAGCTCTGCCTTGCCGAGCACCGAGCGCAGCGTCGTCTGAGCGATCTGCAGGGTCGCCGAGAGCACGTCCTGAATCTCGACGATCGAGCGATTCGGATCGATCACGCGAAAATAGGCCACGGCGGTCACGCGCGCGGGCACGTTGTCGCGCGTGATGATCTCCTGAGGCGGAACCTGCAGGGTCACGGTGCGCAAGCTGACACGCTCGAGCCGATCGACAAAGGGGACCAGCAGGACCACGCCGGGTCCCTTCAGCTCGCTCAGGCGACCGAGACGAAAGACGACGCCGCGCTCGTACTCGCGCAGCACCCGCACCGATGCAGCTGCCAGCGTCAGCGCGAGCACCGACAGCACGCCGAGCCCGACCAGCAGGATCGCCAGCGTCATGCGTGCAGCTCCCATTCTTCGGCCTTGCGCACGCCCAAGGTCAAGCCGTTGACGCGTTCGACGACCACCCGATCGCCGTCGTGCAACGCGTTGTCCTCCTCGAGCAAGCTCGGCTGAGCCCGCCAGAGCCCACCGTCGACGAACACACGAGCCGCGGAATCACCCACGCGGACCACGCCTATGTGGCCGACCATCGCCTCGGCCCCCGAGCGTGGCCGCAGGGATCGCACGGACAGCAAACTGCGCCCGACGACCAGCAGAGCGGCGAGCGACGCGGCAAGCACGCCGGCGGCCACGCCGAGCACGACGAGCCATCCCGCGCCTGCGCCGACCAGCAGCAGCGTCAGGCCAGAGACGAGCGCGACGATTGCGATGCTCGAGATCAGCCCGCCGGTCGTCAGATGTGCCTCGGCCACCACCAGCAGAACAGCAACCACCACGAAGACCAACCCGATCACGGTCACGCCTCCGATGCTACTCCCTGATGCCGAGCTTCCGGGTCGATTGGAGCTAGGGCACCATCCAGGACAGCGCCGAAGTCGACTGCAGCAACACGAGCACCGCGACGCCCAGCACAAACAGCACGCTCCATCCGATCACCTGGCGGAAGATCTCGCCTTCGCGCCCCCCGAATCCGACCGCCGCGGCGCCGATCGCCAGGTTCTGTGGCGAGACCATCTTCGCCACCACTCCGCCGGAGCTGTTGGCCGCCGCCAGCAGCGTGGGAGAGAGCCCCGACTGCTTGGCAGCCGCCACCTGCAGGGCTCCGAAGAGCGAGTTGGTGGACGTGTCCGAGCCGGTCACCGCGGTGCCGAACCAGCCGATCAGCGGCGAGAGGAAGGCGAAGAACCCGCCTGCGCCCGCCGCCCACATCCCCAGCGTGATCGTCTGCCCAGAGAGGTTCATCACGTAGGCGATCGCCAGCACCGTCGCGACGGTGAAAATCGCCCACTTGAGCTCTGCGAGCGTGCGGCCGTAGGCAACGACGGCACGCCGCGGCGACAGTCGCAACACGAGCATCGACAGCAGCCCCGAGACGAACAGGCCGGTGCCCGCCGCCGTCAAGTAGTTGAGCTTGAAGATCTCGCTGGTTGGAGCCTTGCCCTTGGCGTTCAGGACGTCCAGGCCCGGCCACTTGAACGAGTTGGTCGCGGACTCGAGATGGATCTGAATGGCGTGCAGGCTCTGCAGCCCGAGCACCACAATGATGATCAGATAGGGAGCGAACGCGGCCAGGGTGGAGACGGGTCGCCGAGGCCCCTCGTCCCCGCTCCCGCGCCGCTCGATGATCTCCCGTTCAAAAGCCGGATCAGAAGCCGCGGCTCCGGCAACGGCCGGGTGTGCCCCTGCCGTCGTCGTCTCGATGCTGCCCGGAGACCACACCCGCAGGAAGGCGACCAGCGCTGCGGCCGACAACAGCGACGCGACGATGTCGGTCAATGGCGTGGAGATGTAGTTAGAGCAGGCGAACTGCCCGGCCGCAAAGACAGCGCCCGCGACCAGCGCCGCCGGCCAGGTGTCGCGCAACCCGCGCCGCCCGTCGACCATGCCGACCAGCACGAACGGAAGCACAAGCGCGAGGAAGGGAGTCTGGCGCCCGACCATCTGGCTGAGGGGATGCACGTGCAGCCCCGACACCTGCGAGAGCGTCGTGATCGGGATCGCGATGGCGCCGAAGGCGACCGGCGCGGTATCGGCGACCAAGGCGATCGCCGCGGCCTTCACAGGCCTGATCCCCAAGCCGACCATCATCACGCCGCAGATGGCGACGGGGGTACCGAAGCCGGCCAACGCCTCCAGCAGGGCACCGAAGCAGAAGGCGATTGCGATGACCTGAATACGCTGGTCTGAGGAGATCGTCTCGAAGGCTCGTCGCAGGCCGAGGAAATGGCCGGTCTCCTCGGTCATGCGGTAGATCCAGACGGCGTTGACGACGATCCACATGATCGGGAACAGTCCGAAGGCTGCGCCCTCCAAGCCGGCGTCGGCGGCCTGACCAACAGGCATGCTGTACACCGCGAGGGCCACGACGAGCGCTACCCCAAGCGCCGCCAGCGCCGCCCACTGAGCCTTCAGCCGAAGCACGCCCAGCAAGACGAACAAGCACGCCAGCGGCGCCAGGGCGAAGATCGACGTGAGCCCCAACGAGTGGGACACCGGATCCAGCACTTGTCTGTACATGCGGCTCCTCCCTCCAACGGGCGCCGAAGGCCGCTTGAGGGCGAGGATGTCCGGCCCCGGCGAGTCGTAAACGCAAGACGCCGACTCAGCGAGCCAGCAAGGACCAGCGCCGACGCCCAGCCGAGCGTCGGTTACGTCCAACCGCCAGAGCCAGCGCGGCCCCGGCCGCTCCGGCCAGCAGGGCGCCGCCCGCCGCGCGGACGCCACGGCGCTCGCGTGGGATCGCCACGTAGCGGCTGCCATCGGCGTCGATCTCGATGTAGCCAACGGCGTCGGCACCGACCAGACCGCAACCCCCGCCACCGCGGGAATCCGGCCTGTCCCCGCTCCCCCAGCCGCCGGCCACGCGGACGCGGGCGACCGGGATCACCGCACGGCGACCGGCGCTCACCGCATCGCCGTAACAGAGCTGGGCGCCACCCAGGCGCGCCAGCGGCGCCAGACCGCGGTCAGCCGCCGCGGCGGGCTCCTGCTCGACGGGCTGGGCCACGACGAGCGGCCGCAGGATCTCCGGAGCGAGCGGCTCCGCCGGGTCGTGCTTGCGGCGCTTCTTCGACTTCTCCTTCTTGGCCACCGCGCGCTGAGACGCCCTGGAGCGGCGTCAGTCCTCGTAGGGGGAGAAGTCGCGCTTGCGCGCTCCGCACACCGGACAGAACCAGGTCTCGGGGATCTCCTCGAAGGCGGTACCCGGCGGGATGCCTCCGTCGGGATCGCCGTCGGCCGGGTCGTAGATGAAGCCGCAGGACTCGCAGATCCAGCGGCTTGTCGTCTCGGTCGTGGTCATTTGACGACAGAGTAGGCGGTAGGGTCGGTTGGATGGACGCCGCCCCGCGCCCCGGCCCCGCCCCCGGCCCCGGCGAGCAGCGCAATCTCGGTCCGCCGGTGACGCCGCGCCAAGCGGCGTCGGTGATCCTCTTGCGCGGCGGCCAGGACGCGCTGGAGATCCTGCTGGTCAAGCGCAACCCCGAGGCGCGCTTCATGGGCGGCGCCTGGGTGTTTCCAGGTGGCGCCGTCGACCCCGCGGAGGGCGGCGGCGACTGCGCTCATCGAGCCGCGGCGCTGCGCGAGCTCCAGGAGGAGGCCGGCGTCGTCCTCGACGGTCCCGACCGGCTGGTCAAGTTCTCGCGTTGGATCACCCCTGCAGAGGTGACGATCCGCTACGACACACACTTCTTCCTGGCCCCCATGCCGGACGGAGCCACGGCCCAGGCGGACGGGCAGGAGTGCGTCGCCGCGCGCTGGTTCACCCCCGCCGCCGCTCTGCAAGCGCACCGCGACGGCGAGATCCTGCTCGTCTTCCCCACGATCAAGCACCTCGAGCAGCTGGCCACCTTCCCGTCCGCCAGCGCGGTGATCGAGCACGCCCGCCGCCACGACGTCGTCCCGGTGGAGCCGCGCGTGCTCTTCTCCGGCGAGACGGCGCGCGTCGTGCTCCCGGGCGAGCCGGGATACGACGGTGACTGAGCACAACGCGGCGCCCGCGGCCGCGCTCCAGCGCCTCAGCGCGTTGTTGCTTGCCGCCGAGCGCGCCCAGGCGCGCGAGCATCGAGATGGCTACCTCGACCTGCTCGGCGATTCCGCCGTCCCATCCCCCGGGGGCGGCCAGGACCTCATGCACACCGGCCTCGTGCCGCTGATCTATGAGCGCTGGTGGCGACCGGCCCTGGGGCGTGTGGCGAAGGGCGCGCTCGGTCCCAGCATGCAGGACGAGCACCGCATCGCCATCGAGCTGCTCGAGCTGGGGGCCGGAGATCTCGTGCTCGATGTCGCCTGCGGTCCGGGCAACTTCACCCGCCGCTTCGGCGCGCGCGTGGGAGCCCGCGGCCTCGCGGTCGGGCTCGACGGCTCGCAGACGATGCTCGCCCGCGCGGTCGCCGACACCCGAGCCCTGGCCGGCAGAGGCGCCGACAACGTGGCCTACGTGCGCGGTGACGCCGCCGAGCTGCCCTTCAAGGCCCGCAGCTTCGACGCGGTCTGCTGCTTTGCGGCGCTCAACATGATGGCCCAACCCTTCGCCGCGATCGACGCGATGACGCGCGTGCTCAAGCGCGGCGCACGCATCGCGCTGTTCACCAGCTGCGCGCGCGGCCCCGCGCCTCGATCCCTGCTCCAGGGCGTCGTCGGCGCTGCCAGCGGCATGACCGTCTTCGGGCGCGACGAGCTGACCGGCGCGTTGGCGGCCCGCGGCTTTCAGGACGTCACTCAGCGCGTGGCCGGCATCACCCAGTTCGTCGGGGGCCGGCGCGGCTGAGCGGTCGGACAGCCGATCGCGAGCGCTAGCGCGTCGCCGCGCCGTGCAACGCCGGCAAGCGCGCCAGCGTGAAACGCAAACCGAGCTCCGACTCACACGAGAAGGAGTCGCCAGCTGGATCCTCGACGACGTCGATCACCACTTCGTGTCCAGCAAAGAGCGGCACGAGCTGACGATCGAGCACGACCTCTACCGCCCCGGCGAGCTCACCCAGCGCAACCTCCCCCGGCCCGGTCAGATAGCTCTCGAACAGGTAGGGCGCCGTCGAGTCACAGCAGCCATTGCCGATCACCAGCGTCAGCGCGCCGCGCCGCGCGGTCCCCACGCGAGCGAGGGCATCGCGGGCCGCGGCGGTCAGCACCACCTCGATGGGGCGCGGCGAATCGCTCAAGGCTCCGGGGGCGGCGTCGACAGCAGCACGCCGAACATCTTGCCCTCCGCCTTTTGCGTGAGATCGACGTGGACGTGCTTGACCTCGGTGAACTCGTCGAGCCCGTAGGACCCGAGCTCGCGACCTAGGCCCGACTGCTTGTAGCCGCCAAAGGGAGCGATGCAGTTGATCAGGTGGTGGTCGTTGACCCACACCGTCCCCGCCCGCAGCCGCTTTGCCGTCTCGAGCGCGCGGTCGTAGTCCTCTGTCCAGACCGCCGACGCGAGCCCGTAGATCGTGTCGTTGGCGACGGCGATCGCCTCGTCGTCGTCGGAGACCTTGATCACCGACAGCACCGGACCGAAGATCTCCTCCTGGGCGATCGTCATCGCGTTGTCGACCTCGGTGAAGATCGTCGGCTCGAAGTAGTACCCACGACCGTCGACGGACGCGCGCTTGCCGCCAAGCACGAGCTTTGCGCCCTCCTCCTGGCCGATGCGCACGTAGTTGGAGACGGTCTCGAGCTGCTCTGAGGAGATCAGCGGGCCCATGTCGGTGTCGTAGTCCATCGGGTCCCCGAGCGTGATCGTCTTGGCGCGCTCGACGAGGCGCTCGATGAACTCGTCGTGGATCGAGTCGGGCAGGATCAGCCGTGTCCCGGACTCGCAGACCTGACCCTGGTGAAAGAAGGTCGCCCAGAGGGCGCCGTCGACGGCGGCAGGGATGTCTGCGTCCTCGTAGACGATGTTGGGCGATTTCCCCCCGAGCTCGAGCGTGCACTTCTTGATCGTCGAAGACGCGAGCTGCATGATCCGCCGGCCCACCACCGTCGACCCCGTGAAGGAGATCTTGTCGACATCGGGGTGGGAGGCGAGCTCCTCTCCCACCGACGCTCCGCCACCTGTGATCACGTTCACGACGCCCTTGGGCAGCTCGGTCTCGTCGAGCAGCTCGGCCAAGCGCAGCGCCGTCAGCGGCGTGTTCGAAGCCGGCTTGAGCACCATCGTGTTGCCCATCGCGAGCGCCGGCGCCAGCTTCCAGACGGCCATCACGAGCGGGAAGTTCCACGGGATGATCCCCGCGCATACTCCGATCGGCTCGCGCAGGACGAAGTTGTAGGAGTGCGTCGGGAAGGCGACCGGCTCCAGCGGCTCCTGGAGCTGGCGGTTGGCGGCCCGCGCGAAGTAGTCCCAGTGGTTGATGCAGTAGCCGATCACGACCGTCGAGGTGGCGCGGATCGTCATCCCCGCTTGGGCGGTCTCGAGCGCCGCGAGCTCGTCCTCGTGCTCGGTGAACTTCTCTACGACCCCGAGCATGATGCGCGAGCGCTCGTCGGGCGCCAGCTGCGACCAGACACCCGAGTCGAAGGTCTCCCGCGCGGTGGCGATCGCGCGCTGTGTGTCTTCGCGGCTCATCTTGGGGACGCTGCCGAGCACCTCCTCGGTCGCCGGATTGATCACATCGAAGGTCTCGCCGCCGCTCGCGCCGACCCACTCGCCCCCGACGTAGTTGCCCCAGGCGCGTGCCTCGGCTGCCGTTTCGATCGCCATCGTCGTGCGTCTCCTTGCTCGCGGAAAGCTGTGAAGCGACTCTACAGAGCCTTGCGGTAGAGCTCCGCGAAGTCCTCCTCGCTCGGCTCCACCGGGTTCACCAGGGTGCAGCCGTCGCCGATCGCGCCCTCGACCAGCAGGGGGATGCCCGATTCCGGCACGCCGACCTCCGAGAGGCGACCAGGCAGCCCGAGCGTGCGCACCGTCTCACGCACGTGGTCGGCCAGCGCGTGACCGACGGCTGCCCCGTCGCCCCCAACCTCGAGTCCGAGGAGCTCGTTGACGTCGCGGTACTTGGCGGCGATGTCCTCTCCGGCGGCCGCGTTGTACTCGATCACCCAGGGGAGGTTGATCGCGTTGGCCACTCCGTGGGGGACGTTGTAGTGAGCGCCGCATGGGTGCGAGAGCGAATGGGCGATGCCGATCGCCCCGGTGTGGGTCGGCTGAATGGCGAGATTGGCGGCGATCAGCATGTTCCCGCGCGCGGCGTCGTCCTCGGGGTGCTCGACAGCGAGCTGAAGGTTGTCGCGCAGCATCCGCAGCGCCTGCAGCGCACAAGCGTCGCCGTGGGGTGACCACTCCGAGCTGACAATGCCCTCGATCGCGTGCGTCATCGCATCCATCCCGGTCGCGGCGACGATCGCGGGCGGCAGCGTCCGCGTGGACTCGGGATCGAGGACGGCGAGCCGCGGATAGAGCGGGAAGTCGCCGACCTGGAACTTGACGTGCTCGGCGGAGTCCTTGATCACCGCGGCGAAGCTGACCTCGGAGCCCGTGCCACACGTGGTCGGCACGCACGCGAACGGCGCGAGCTCCTCGGGGCGCCCGAGCCCGTCGTTGGCGCGCGGTAGCCCGTAGTAGCCCTCCCAGTCGCGCGGCTCCCCGCCGTGGCGAAAGATCACGTTGGCCAACTTCGCGGTGTCCATCACCGAGCCACCGCCGACGGCGAGGATCGAGTCGGCTCCGTGCTCGTGGGCGGCCTGCGCGGCGCCCTTGACGACGCTCGAGTCCGAGTCGGGCGGCACCTGGTCGTAGATCCCCACGACCTCCAGACCGCCGTCCTCGACACCGGCGCGAACCTTGTCGATCAGAGCGGTGGCGTGGATCACCTCGTCGGTGACGACCAGCACACGCGTTGCGCCCTCCTTGGCGAACTCGAAGCCGAGCCCCTCAATCAGCCCGTAGCCGGCGATCACTCGCGTCGGCGATTGGAACTGGTAGAAGGGCTTGAACCCCGACATCTGACGCGCGTCGATCAACTCTTCGGCTGCCATCGCCTCTCCCCTCAGCCCGCCGCCGAGCCGCGCTCAGGCCGCTTCGAGCAGGTCGGTGCGCCCGGCCTCTTGCAGCTGCGCGCGATAGCGCGGGAAGACCGGCTTGACGAGCGGCACGAGCTTGAGGATCTTCGCCACCGGACCCTTCGCCTTCATCTGGCCGCGCGCCAGCGCAACCGTCACGTTGACCTTTCCCAGCCAGAACTTGTGGGCGGTGTCGGCCTCCATCGTCATGATCACCTCGGGCTCCATCTCGGTCGGCCCGCAGTCCACCTGCTCGTCCTCGCCGTCGATCATGCGCACGGTGATCTGAGACTTCGGATTGGAGTACTGGTACTGGACGATTGTGTTGGCCTTGCGGAACTTCGGCGCCAGCTCGTCATCGACCGAGAGGTCCTTGAAGAGCTTGCCGATGTACTCGTAGACCTCTTCCTCCGACTTGAAGTACGCCACCTTGGCTCGACCCTTTCTCGCGTGGTTTTGGCGCGCGCACGAGCGCAGCCGCCGTGAGCCTATTTGATCGCGATCGCGCTCAGTGTCGGTGACCGCTGTCGTCGGTGACGAAGCGATCTAGGCTCGGCCCACGCAACTGATCGCCACCACCTTCGTCGCCGATCACGTGCAGGACCGCGTTGATCAGCGCGAGATGGGTGAAGGCTTGGGGGTAGTTGCCGAGATGGCGCCCGCTGTCGGCCTCGAGCTCCTCGGCGTAGAGGTACAGCGGCGAGCTCTGAGCCAGCAGCCGCTCGCACAGCCGTCGCGCGCGATCGCTGCGTCCGATCTCGCTGAGCGCAGAGACGAGCCAGAAGGAGCAGATCAAGAACGTACCCTCCTTCCCCGAGAGGCCGTCGTCGGTTTCGTCGACGCGGTAGCGCAGCACCAGGCCGTGGTCGGTCAGCTCCTTGGCGATCGCCAGCACCGTCGCGCGGACGCGCTTGTCGTCGGAGGCCAGGAAGCGCACGATCGGAATCAGCAGCAGCGAGGCATCGAGCGCGTCGGTCTCGTAGTGCTGGCGGAAGACGCCACGCGCCGAGACGCCGTGCTCGAGAATGTCGTTGCGGACCTCCTCGGCCTCCCGCTGCCACTCGGGGCCTTTTTCTTCTTCCCCCCTGAGCTCGGCCAGACGCGCGGCGCGGTCGAGCGCAACCCAGCACATCAGCTTGGAGGAGACATAGTGCTTGGGCTCGCCGCGGGCCTCCCAGATCCCCTGGTCGGGCTCGCGCCAGGCCTTGGCCGCGCAGTCGGCCTGGTCGACGATCACCGGCCAGAGCCCCTGCGGCAGGTAGCCGTTGGACTTCGCGTGCAGGTAGACCGAGTCGAGCACCGCGCCGTATACATCGTTCTGGCGCTGGCTGTAGGCGGCGTTGCCGATGCGCACCGGGACCGCGCCCTCATAGCCATGGAGGTGGTCGAGAACCTTCTCCTTCAGGTCGCGCTCCCCGCCGATCCCGTACATGATTTGCAGCGAACCGTCCTTGTTGCGCCCCAGGTCGGCGACGAACTCGAGGAAGTCGTCGGCCTCCCAGTCGAGGCCGAGCGAGTGCATCGCCCAGAGCGTGAAGGTCGCGTCGCGCATCCACGTGTAGCGGTAGTCCCAGTTGCGCTCACCGTGCGGGGTCTCCGGCAGCGACGTCGTCAACGCCGCCATGGTCGCCCCCGTCGGTGCGTAGGTGAGTCCCTTGAGCACGAGCGCCGCTCGCTGTAGGTAGACGCGCCAGGGATGGTCGGGGAAGTGCCCCGCCGCCAGCCACGAGCGCCAGTAGTGGGCGGTCTCGTCGATCTGTGCGAGCGCCTCGGCAGCGGTCGTGGGGCCCTCGAGCTCGGCATTCCAGCTCAGCGCGCTGAAGCAGCTCTCGCCTTCGCGCAGCGTGTGGCGCGCGCGCACGCGGTTGCCCTCGATCCCGAGCCGCAGATCGGAGCGCAACCGCAGCGGCGGCCCCTCGCCGCCCCCCGCGTCCACCGTCCCGCCCATCCCATCGGCCGCAGACCAGATCGCCTCGGTGGCGCCGTAGTCGAACAGCGGCTCGCAGATCAGCTCGACCTGGACCTCACCCTGGGTGCAGACGACATGACGCACGAGCGATCCGCGGGCCTCGTGGTCGGTCGGCGGGCGGGTGTTCTCGGTCGGCGGCTCGGGCTCGCCGTGCCATGGCCCGATCACGAGCGCGTCGCGCACCACAAGCCACCCGGTCGGCGTCATCCAGGTGGTCTCGATGATGTTCGTGCCCGGCTCGTAGCGGCGCCCACCGGGTACCTGCGTCCCGTAGGGGCCGAGCCGAAAGCTCCCGGCACCGCGGTCGAGCAGCGCGCCAAAGACCGAGGGCCCGTCGAAGCGCGGCAGACAGAGCCACTCGACGGTGCCGTCGTGCGCGATCAGCGCGCCCGTGTGGCAGTCCGACAAGAAGCCGTAGTCGGCGATCGCCGGGAACGCCGATGCGTGCTGGACGTTCGCCATCGACGTCGGGGCCACGGCCGCGACGCTACCGCACCGGGGTGCGGGCTAGCCGCCGCCGTAGGTCACGATCAGGTCGGTCGCGACCCCGGCGAGAAACCCCACGGCCAGCATTGCCAGGCCCAGCTCGCGGTGACCGTAGCGGCGCATGCCCTGCCAGATCTCCCCGACGACGTACAGGATGGCGCCCCCGGCGAGCGAGTAGAAAGCGAGCTCCAGCGGCGCGGATGTGACGTTGTAGCCGACAACCGAGCCGACGAAGGTGGGGCCGCCGGCGATCAGCCCGATGACCGCCAGCCAGCGCCACGATGGCCGCACGTCGCCGAGTGGACCGACGATGCCAAAGCCCTCGGTGGCGTTGTGCAGCGCGAAGCCGATGATCAGCACGGTCGCCAGCGAGATCGCGCCGGCCTTTGCCGAGACGCCGATCGCCAAGCCCTCGGCGAAGTTGTGCAGCCCAATCGCCACCGCGATCGTGAGGCTGACTCGCAGAGCGCGCGCCCGCGCCTCGTCCGCCTCGATCGCGAGCGCGTCGATGTAGGCGCCGGGGATCTCGCTGAGCGCGTCGGCGCCGGCGATCGGCGGCCGCTGCGGCGCAGTGGGCCGAAGCCGGCGTTCGATCGCCCCGAGACCGGCACAGCCGGCGCCAAAGCCCGCCGCGAGCAGGGACACCGTCACGATCACGTGCCCGAGGCCGTGGTGGCCAGCGCGGAAGCCCGTGACCGCGCTCGCGACGAGATCGTGGGCGTGGGACATCACGTCCACGAAGATGAACGCCAAGATCCCCACCGAGAACATCGCCAGCCCCACGCGCGCGCGCGTTCCCAGCACCCGCAGGCGAGCGAGCGGAAGCCCGACGTAGATCGTTAATCCGGCGAGCGCACCGAGGGCGACGGTCTGGAGAAAGGACACAGGGCAGTGGGGCCAGCAGATTTCGCGCGCAGGCCCGGACGAGCCCGCCGATCGAGCGCGGAGTGTAGCTTAGGGTGCCCTAACGCCAAACGCCGGGTAATCCTGCTGACCGCGAGGCTCTGCGGAACTTCCCGGGCCTCCAGCGGTTACAGTAGGGCGGAACGGAAGCCCGTTGGAAGCCTCTGCCCTTCACGCCCCGGCAACCCTACGAATCTCGCTCTCCGCGCGATTCCTGCGGCTGCGATCCGATGACCAGCTCGTCGCCCTCTTCCGAGCGGGCAGCGAGGACGCCTTCGGCGCGATCCACGACCGCTACCGCGTCCGCCTGCTCGCCTACACGCGTCAGATGCTGTCGGGGTCGCGCTCCGACGCCGAGGACGCCGTGCAGGACGTCTTCCTGCGCGCTCACCAGGCGCTGGGGGTCAGCGGGCGGCCGATCTCGCTGCGGGCGTGGCTGTACCGCGTGGCCCACAATCGCTGCATCGACCAGTTGCGGCGCCCGGCGCCGACACCGACGGATCTGCTCGACAATGATGCGGTCGGCGGCAGCGACCCCTGCGACGAGGCAGAGCGCCGCGAGGACCTGCGCCGCCTGATCACCGATGTGCGCCGGCTCCCCGACCAGCAGCGTTCGGCGCTGCTGATGCGCGAGCTCGAGGGCCTGAGTTATGCCGACCTCGCCGGTGCGCTGGACGTCAGCGTGCCCGCCGTCAAGTCGCTGCTCGTGCGGGCGCGCATCAGCCTCGTCGAGGCGGCGCAAGCGCGCGATACCTCCTGCCGGGAGATTCGCTCCGAGCTGGCGCTCGCCCACGGCCGCGGGGTCCGCGGCTCTGGGCGTGCCCGCCGGCACCTGCGCGACTGCGACGGTTGCCGCGACTTTCGCGGTGAGCTGCGCACCGTGCGCCGCACGCTCGCGCTCCTGCCCGCGCCCAGCGGAGGTCTGCTCTCTCAGCTTTTCGGCCTCGGTGGTGCGGCGGGCGGCGGCGCCTCGGCGAGCGGAGCGGCCGGCGGAGGCGCCAGCAGCCTGGGCGCGGCGGCCGGGGCTGCGGGGACGGGCGGGGGGGCCCTCACCGCTGCCAGCACGGCGGCCGCGGTCGGGACCAAGGTGGCAGCCGTCGTCGTGGCAGCAGCCGCGACCGCAAGCGGCGCCGCCGCGATCAGCCACCAGCTCGGCGTGGTGCCGGTCTCCTCGCCCTCTGGAGCTTCCGCGCACACGGCCGCCGCCGGCGCCCGCGCCGTGTCCCACGCGCCCGCGGGCGCCACGGCCAAGCTGGGGTCGGCGCACCCCGTGGCGACGGCGATCACGACGGTGAACGGCAAGGCCGTCGCGCCCTCGTCCGCCTCTTCCGCGGGTTCATCCGCGGCCGGCATGGCGCCGGCTGGCTCGACAAGCGCGACCGGGGGCGCAGCTGGGTCGCCCACAAACGGCTCCGCCGCGTCGCCCGCTCTCAGCGGGGGTCACACGGTGCTCGGGCACCCCGGCCTGCTCGACCCCGCTCAGCAGCTGCTCGCGCTGCTCGGGCTGCTGCCGTCGAGCAGCGCCGGCGGCAACTGGACGGGCTCTGCTCAGCCGAACGCGAGCGGTCAGGGCACGAGCAACTCGGGCGGCGCCAGCGGCAGCGCGACGAGGAACGGCAGCGGCGCAGGGTCCTCGCCCGGCGGGAGCCCATCGGGCTCGGGCGCCGGCTCGTCCTCCGGTCACCCGGGGTCCGGCAGCGGCGCGGGCTCCGGCGGCGCGGGCGCGGGCGGGTCCTCGGACTCGGGCGGCGCCGGCGCCGGCGGCTCCGGCAGCTAGTCGCCGGTCGCGCGGCCTAGGTGGCGTCAGCCGCGGCTCGCTGGTAGCGCAGCCGTCCGTCCTCGATCGCCAGCCCGCGGACAGCACGGCCGCTGTGACCTAGCCCCAACAGCGTCTCGCGCCAGAGCTCGAGCGGTACCTCCGCCGGCTCCCAGCGAGCAGCGCTCCAGCGCACGCGGGCGATCCGCTGGCGACCCTCCATGCCGTCGCGCAGCGCGCCTTCGAGCACTCCCCACTCGCCCCGCTCAAGCGCGGCAGCCAGCTCGTTCAGGCAGCCCGCGGCGAGCTCGAGCGCCGCGCGCAGCGAGTCGGCATTCGCGTGCAGGATGTCGAGCCACAAGCTCGGATCCGCGCCTGCCACGCGCGTGCCATCGCGCAGCGAGCCACCCGAGAGCGCGGCGACGAGCTCGCGGTCACCATGCGTGCCCGAGCCCGGCGCCGCGAGCATCCCCGCGAGCAGATGAGGAAGGTGGCTCGACCACGCCACCGCCCGGTCATGCTCCGCAGCCTCAGCGATCAGCGCGCGGGCCCCGACGAGCTCCACGAGCGCGGACACCGCGCACACCGACTCCAGCGCGGCCCATCCGGGACACAGCGCCCAGGTCGCGCCGGCGAAGAGGTCCTCGCGGGCGGAAGAGATCCCGCCGCGGTCGTCCCCGCACAGCGGATGGCCACCGACGAAGCGGGCCTGCTCCGCGGGCGCTGCCGCGGCGCTTACGCCGTCGAGCACAGTCCGTTTGACCGACGTCACGTCGGTCACGACGGCGCTTGGCGAAGCGCGAAGCGCTGCCAGCACGGTGGCGACGGCGGCGTGCGGAGGCACCGCCACCACCACAACGGAGCAGGCGCTGGCGAGCTCGTCCGCACCACCGGCCAGCTCCAATCCTGCCTCCGCAGCGGCGGCCCGCACGCGCGCGTCGCTGTCCCATCCCAGCGGCCCGGGATCAGCCGGGCCGGCGGCGCTCTGCAGCGCTGCCAGCAGCGAGCCGCCGATCAGCCCGAGGCCGACGACGCCGACACGCGCCTGCTGCACCGCCTACTGCTCCTCGGCTTCCAGCAGCTCGGTCAGCGCCGCGAAGGCGCACGCGGCCTGCTCCTCGACGGCGGGGCTCAGCCCCCGCTCCTCGGCCGGTGCACGGCGGTCCGGACGCGCGCCATCCTCAGCAAAGGAGCCGAGGAAGCGCACCTCCATCGGCAGCTCCAGCACCCCGACGACGGCGTCGCGCACGACCGCGTCCGTCAGGTGGCCCTCGCATTCAATGAAGAAGAAATACTCACCAAGCGCGCCCTTCAGCGGACGTGAGGTGATCGACACCAGATTGATGTGGCGCAGCGAGAACTCCTGCAGGATCCGCACGAGACTGCCCGGCCGGTCGCGCGCCGGGCGCACGGCAAAAGCAGTCCGGCTGGGCTGTCCGCCGGCGCGCGGGGCCGCCCGGGCCACGAGCACGAACCTCGTCACTGCGCCCGGCTCATCCTCCACGCCTTCTGCGACCGCGGATAGCTCGTACGGCGCGCCCGCATGGGGGGCGGCCAGCGCGCCCCAGCCGCGCTCCTCCGTGGAGGCAAGCCATGCGCAGGCCTCCGCGGTACTCGCGCAGTGGCGCAGCTCGTGATCGGCGACCAGGCGCCGGCACTGCGCCAACGCAAAGGGGTGACTCGCAATACCCCTTAGCGGCGTGTCGTCAGCGGGCAGGCGAAAGAGGCTGAAGCTCACGGGGAGCACCCGCTCCGCGGCGATCACGCAGTGGCGCGCCTCGAGCACGAGCGCGTCGATGCTCGCGTTGACTTCACCCTCGACCGAGTTCTCGAAGTTCAGCACGCCGGCGTCGCACTCACCCTCCTCGACCGCCCGCACGATCGAGGTCGGATCGGCCAGGGCGACCAGATCCGCGCCCTCGGGAGCGAGCGCGAGCGCCGCCTCGTGGGTGAACGTCCCCTCCGGTCCCAGATAAGCGACCTTCACAGCGACGACCCCTGGATCTGGGGACGCTCGACACCCTCGGGCAGGCATCCCTCGCCGGCCAGCTTGTCGAGGTGCGCGGCAAGCGTCACGGTGGCGGCGCCACGCAGCGGCGCCGGCACGTCGGCCCAGGCGCTGTCGAGCAACGCGTCGATCGTGCGGTCCCCGTGCTCGAGCGCCGCGACCAGCGCCGCTTCACGATCGAGCCGATGATCGATGTACTCGCGCAGCTTGGCCGCGGGGTCATCGACGAGCGGACCGTGGCCGGGGCACAGCAGCGCGAGCGGCAGCGCGAGCAGGCGCTCGAGCCCGGCTAGATAGCCCGCGAGCGCACCGCCGTTCGGGGCAATGAAGACGCTGCCTTCGCCCAGCACCGCGTCCCCGGTGAAGGCCACGTCATCGAGCACGAAGGCGAGATGATCCGGGGCGTGCCCGGGGGTGGCGAGTGCGCGCAGCGGCCCCACGCTGTCACCGTCGGCGACGCGGATGTCGACGTCGCCGCGTGCCGCCGCGACCGGCGCGCCTCCGGCACGCTCCAGCAGCGGCGCGACGGCCTCGGTGTGGTCTGGGTGGTCGTGTGTGAGAGCGATGCCGGCGAGACCGCCCCTGCGGGCGACTTCGCTTGCGAGCGCGTCGAGATGCGCGACGAGCGCCGGGCCGGGATCGATGACCCAGGCCGGATCACGACCGACGGCGTAGCTGTTGGTCCCAGTCAGTGAGAAGGGGCCAGGGTTGTCGGCGCGAAGGAGCGCGATGTCTCGAGCGCGAAGCAGATCCACCGCGCCGACGCTACTACGGGGCGCTTCTACTGCGGGCGCCAAGGGGCGACGCCGAGGTAGAGTGCGGCGAGGTCGCCACGCCCGTAGCGGGAAGGAGACCTCGTCGAAGTCGCCAGGACCGCGACAGTCAAGCGCGAAGCGCTCACAGCGGCAAGCCTTCCTTCAGCGAAGCGACAACATGGTCGGCGCCCGCCGCCTTCAGCTCCTCGACGCTGTAGTGACCGCTCGCGACTCCCACCGCGGTGATGCCAGCGCCGTGGGAGGCGGTGATGTCCTTGGGTGTGTCGCCCACGTCGAGCACCTGCTCGCGCGACAACGCGTGGCCGATGATCTTTGCCGCCCGAGCGACCGCACAGCGGGTCAGCTCGGTGCGATCGGCGGAGTCTGACCCGTAGCCGCCGAACGTGAAGTAGTGGTTGAGACCGCCGCGCGCGAGCTTGATGTGCGCCGCCGCCTCCCCCCCGCCGGTCGTCAGCCCGAGCAGGTAGCCCTGCGCGCTCAGTTGGCTCAGCAACTCGGGCACACCGTCGAGCACGCGATAGCCATCTGACTCGGCGACGGCTCGGGCGAGGTGCTCCTGGCGCTTGTGCAGCAGCTGCGCCAGCTCGCGCGGGGTCGGATCACGCCCGATCACGCGGGCGAACGTCTGCCGGCCAACCTCTGGATCGGTCATCCCGGCGTCGGTGAACTTGCCGATGTCCGCCGGGATGCCGTGCAGCTCCTCGAAGGCCATCCGCCAAGCGACGCCGCCGGCGCCGCCGGAGTCGATCAGCGTGCCGTCGATGTCGAACAGCACAGCGAGCACGCGATGCTCGTCGTCCATCGGCGGCTCGTCGCTACCCGAAGAACTGCTGGTAGAGCAGGAACGCGTTCATGCCGGTGATCGCCGCCGCCACCAGCACCGCGACAGCCGTCGTTGTCCGCCGGTTGACGTGGACACCCATGACATCGCGATTGCCGGTCAGTCTCACGAGCGGGATCAGCGCGACGGGAATCCCGAACGAGAGCACAACCTGGCTGAGGATCAGCGCGCTCGTGGGGCTGACACCGATGGCAAGTACGACGAGCGCCGGCATCATCGTGACCAGCCGGCGCACCAGCAGAGGGATGTTGAAGTTGATGAAGCCGCGCATCACGACCTGGCCGGCGTAGGTTCCGACGCTCGACGAGGACGCCCCCGAGGCGAAGAGCGCGACGGCGAAGGCGAGCGCCGCGCCTCCGCCCACGAGGTTGGCGATCCCGGCATGCGCCTGCTCGATCGCTTTCACCCCGGTGTGACCGCTGCCGAAGAAGAGTTTCGCCGCGACCGCGAGCATCGCCATGTTGACGAGCCCGGCGAGCCCGAGCGCGAGGATCACGTCGGTGCGCTCGAAGCGAAGCACGCGGCGGCGCTCGGCGTCGTCGCGGACGGGCATGCGGCCGTTGGTGAGCGCTGAGTGCAGGTAGATCACGTGCGGCATCACGGTGGCGCCGATGATGCCGACGGCGAGGTAGAGGCTGCTGGTCCCGTGCAGGTGCGGGATCAAACCGGCCAGTGACCGGTGCACCGAGGGACCGATGCGCAACGTCTCATAGAGGAATCCAACGAAGATGATCCCCAGCAGCGCGGTGATCGCCAGCTCGAAGCGCCGGTAGCCGCGCCGCTGCAGCGCCAGCAGCGCGAAGGCGATCACGGCGGTCATCAACCCCGCGATGAACAGCGGGACGCCGAAGAGCAGGTTGAGGCCGAGCGCCGCACCAACGAACTCGGCGATGTCCGTCGACATCGCCATCACTTCGGCCTGGACCCACAGACCCCAGGTCATGGTGGTGGGGTAGCGCTCGCGGCAGAGCTCAGGAAGGCTGCGCTCGGTGACGATCCCGAGCTTGGCCGACAGGTACTGGATCAGCATGGCCATCAGATTGGCCGCGAGCACCACCCACAGCAGCAGGTAGCCGTACTGCGCGCCGCCCTGCATGTTGGTCGCGAAGTTGCCCGGGTCCACGTAGGCGATCGCCGCCACGAAGGCGGGACCGAGCATCGCCAGCGTCGCCCGCAGCCGGCCGCGCGCCAGCAGCGTCTCCAGCGCGCTGGGAGCTCTCGGCGCCGCTACGTCGGGGAGGGCGACCGCAGCGCCCTCGAGCGCCGGAGCTGGCTCAAGCGGTGGCGGCGTCACGGGCCTTCTGGCGGGTCGCGGTTGCCGGCGAGGACTCGAGCTCGACGCGCATGGCGTGCGCGAGCTGGCCGCCGATGAGCTGCCGGTTGCCCTCGAAGTCGACGGTCAGCGGGCCGCCGAACGGCTGACGGTCCAGTACCTCGAAGCGCTCGCCGGGCGTGATGTTGCGCTCCGCCAGATAGCGCAACATCGCCGGATCGGAGTCCGATACGCGCACGAACGCGCCACGGTCGCCCAGCTGCAGCACCTCCAGGCTGCACGTTGGGCTCTCGGGCAGCTCGAAGCTGGCGCTCGGAATCGGATCGCCGTGTGGATCGTGGGTGGGATTGCCGAGCATCTCCGCGATCCGCGCCTCGAGCTCCTCGGAGAGGACGTGCTCGAGCACCTCGGCTTCGGCGTGCACGCGATCCCAGGGGAGCGCGAGCACCTCGGCGAGGAAGAGCTCGAGCAGGCGGTGATGGCGCATCACCTCGAGCGCCACACGGCGGCCGTCTTTGGTCAGGCGAACGCCGCGATAGGGCTCGTGGACGGTCAATCCCAGCTGGTCGAGCCTGCGCAGCATGGCCGACACCGAGCCGGGAGTGAGCGCCAGGCGATCAGCCAGCGCCGTCGTCGTCACCGGCTCGTTGGTGCGCGCCTCGAGCGCGAAGATCGCCTTGGCATAATCCTCGATTGCTGGCGTGAAAATTGAGTCTTGGGTCCTCACAACGTGAAATTGTGGCATGCCAAGAGGCGATCTTCAAGCTCGAGCTGTCGCGGAGATGGCCTAAGCTCTCTCTAAGGCGCGCTCAGGGCTCTTTGACTTCCTTCATTCCTCAGCGGGCAAGGCTCGAAGGGATCGTGAGGAGAGAGTGATGGCCAAGACCAAGCGCAGTACAGGGACAAACCCGCGCGCAGCCGCACAAAGCGAGCCCGCGAGCGCCGCGGCGCCAGTACCCGAGTCGGCCGATGAGGTCAAGCGACACCGTGCTGTGGAGGCTGACGCCTCCCGTCTGCACGCGGGCCACGCCGCTACCCGCGATGAGGCCCGCAGGGCGGTGGCCGGACGCAACCAGAAGGCCCACGAAGCCGCGCTGATCAAGTTGGCGGCACGCGACAAGCGTCGCCGCGAGATGCGCACCGGCGAGTACTGATCGGCGGGCTAGAGCCGACGCCGCCAACCGTGTCCCGGCCCGCGACCAAGAAGAAAGGGTCGCGGTCCGGGCACGGTTGGTGCGCTCGCTCAGTGCGTCTCTTTTCCGCTGTGGGCTATGGCGTAGGGATCCCGCTGGCTGGAGCCGTCGGCTGTGCCGTCGTGTACGGCACGATCGGCCCAGTGCCGGGATCGGTGGTCTCCGGCGTGCCGAGCAGCGTCACCTTGCCGCCCTTGATCGTCGCGATCTGAGCCCCGGCGTACCCACCGTGGTCGCTCGTCGAGTAGCGGAAGGGAACGAGGCCCGGACCGCTCCAGTGCGCTCCCATCGCGTTGACGGCGTTGACGAGGCTCTGGCGTGTCAGCTTCTTGCCGGCGGCCTGCAGCGCCTGCACGAACGTGTACGCGCTCGCCATGCCGTACTCCACGTTGCCGTCCATCGGCGCGCCAGCATCGTAGGAATCGTGCACCTTCTTGAACAGCGCGATCCACGAGTTCGAGCTGTCGCTCGGTGAGGGCAGGTAGGCATCGCTGATCGCTCCCTCGATCAGCGCGGTCCCCGCCTTCCCCTTGGAGAACGAGGCGAGCATGCCGCCCACCGTCGTTGGATCGATACCCACGTTCGAGACGACGAGCTGCGGCCGGTAGCCGAGCTTGAACGCGGTCAGCTGACCGATCGCCGTGAACGCCGGCACGGTGAAGTTCACCTCCACTTGAGCCCCCGCGTGCTGAATCGCGGTTATCTGGGGCGCGATGTTGGTGTTGGTCGGCTCATAGGGCTGGGCGGTGACGATCTGGCTCGCGGGCAGCTCGTCCTTGATCCCCGCCAAGCCGCCGTTGCCGAAATCGTCGTTCTGATAGAGCACGCCGACCTTCTTGCCGGCGAAGTGCTGCTTGAGGTACTGTCCGAGGATCTTGCCCTCGATCGTGTAGCTGGGCTGCCAGCCGAACGTGTAGGGGTGAGTGGTCCCCGCGTCCCAGCAGGGACATCCCGATGCCACGAAGAGGTCGGGAACCTTCGAGGAGTTGAGGAAGTCGACCACCTTGGTGTGGGTGGGCGTCCCCAGCCCGTTGAAGATCGCGAAAACATTGCTCTGCAGCACCAGCTGCCTGACCACGTTCACCGTGTTGGTGGGGTTGTAGCCGTCGTCCTTGAAGATGTAGGTGATCTTGCGGCCGTTGACACCGCCCTGAGCGTTGACGTATTTGAAGTAAGCCTCGGCCGCCGGAGCGATCTCGCTGTATCCCGGTGCCGCCAGGCCGGTGAGCGGCTGATGGGAGCCGATCGTGACGCTCGTGGCGGTGACCCCGGGCGTTGTGCCGTTGCTGGAGCTCGAGCCGCAGCCGGCGACCAGCGCGACGGCGGCCGTCAGGCAACCCAGGATGCCGATCCGAGACCTCATCCGCGACCTACTTGTGGTCCTGCTCATCAGAGCCCTCCTCGTTTGATGTGGACTTGCGAAGGCGAACGCCCAACCATTGTCCCGCGCGCCCCAGGGCCCCCTGGATTCCCCGCGGCGCCAGCAGCATTCCGCCGGCCAGCGCGATCCCATACAGCGCCAGGGGGAGGTTTGAGCTGACGTTCGTCGGCAGGGAGATCGCGTGGGAGAGGTTGGTTGCCCAGGCGGGCAGGAAGACGAGCGCGAGCGCTCCCCAGACCGCGCCGCCGAGCGTTCCCAGACCGCCCAGCACGACGCCCGTGAGCAGTGACAGCGAGAGCGAGAGCTGGAAGGCGCCCGGCGCCGCGAGCTGGTTGACGACAACGTAGAGACCCCCGGCCAGTCCCGCACAGGCGGCGCTCAGGGTGAACGCGAGCACCTGCGTGCGAGCGACCGGGATCCCGACCAGCTGAGCGGAGACCTCGTGGTCGCGCACGGCGCGGAAAACGCGCCCTGCGCGTCCGCGGAGGAGATTGGCGACGACCACGAAGGCCACGAGCGCCCCCACTCCCGCGATCCAGGCCTCCCAGCGCGTCAGCGGAAAGCTCAGACCGAGCGAAGCAGGCGGAGTCGGGGGCGCAACGGTGAGCCCGTTGTCGCCACCGAACGTCCCGGGATATCCGTCGGCCAGAGCCGGCAGGCCGACGGCGAGCGCGAGCGTCGCACCCGCAAGGTAGGGCCCGCGCAGCCGCGCCGCGCCCGCCCCGAGCACTCCGCCGGCGGTGGCGGTGATCACGGTCACCGCCACCAGCGTGGGGACGAGCGCAAAGTGCGCACGTCCGATCAGCAGCACCGTCGCGTAGGCGCCGATCGCCATCAGCGCGCCGTGGCCGATCGAGAGTTGGCCGTTGAGCCCGGTGAGCACCGTCAATCCGACGAGCGCGGTGAAGTAGTAGGCGGCGGTGGCGAGCTGGGAATCGCGATACGGGCTGATGTACACGCTGAGGACATAGAACGCGAGCCCGAAGCCGACAGCCAGGACCAGGTGACGCGCCAGCGTCTGACGCGGAAGGCGCAGCCAACCGGCGCGCGCCGCCTCCAGCCGAGCGATTAGGTGGGCGACGGCGGTCATACGCGGCGCGCTTTGGCGTGCGTGAAGAGTCCGCTCGGTCGCACCATCAGCACGACCACTAGGATCACAAGCGCGGCGAGCGTCACCAGCGCCGGGCTCTCGTACCCCGACACATAGCTGAGGGCCACCCCCAGGATGAGGCCGCCGACCACCGCACCGATGGCGCTGTCGAGGCCACCGAGCACCGCTGCTGTGAAGCCGAACACCAGCTCGGCGTCGAAGGTGTTCGGTCCCACGAAGACGACCGGCGCGACCAGCAGCCCGGCGAGCGAGCCGGCCACAGCCGCGAGTGCCCAGCCCCACGTGAGCATGCGCCCGACGCGGACACCCAGCAGCCGCGCGACCTCGGGCTCAAAGGCGGCGGCGCGCATGCGCAGTCCCATGCCCGTGCGGGTGAAGAGCAGGCCGAGCGCCAAGCTCATCACCAGCACAGAGCCGACGGTGAAGAGGTCAAACGGCGAGAAGAGCACGTGGCGCCCACCGATCCGGAACCCCTGAATCGACAGCGCCGCCGGAAAGGAGCGTGGCGTGTTGCCCCAGATCATCCCCGCCACTGCCTGGAGGAAGATCAGCAGCCCGAGGGTGACGATCACGGCGTTGATCGGCGGGCCGCCCTCGACCGGGCGCACGAGCAGTCGCTCGAGCGCAGCTCCAAGGACGAGCCCGGCGGCGAGCGCGGCGGCGAAACCGAGGATGTAGGAGCCGCTGGCGGCGATCACGCTCGACGCGATGAAGGTGGTGATCATCAGCATCGCGCCCTGCGCGAAGTTCACGATTCTCGTCGCCCTCCAGATCAGCACGAGCGCGAGCGCGACTGACGCGTAGATCATCCCGCTGGTGACGCCGTTGAGGGTCAGGTCGATGAAGCGGCTCATCAGAGTCCGAGGTAGGCGTGGCGAAGTTGATCGTCGGCGGCGAGCGTGCGTGGATCGTCGGCGGCGACGACCCGGCCCAGGTTGAGCACTACGCCCCGGTCGGCGATCGCAAGCGCGCTGTTGGCGTTTTGCTCCACGAGCAGCACGGTCACCGCGCTGCGCTCGCGCAGGTCGGCGATCACGGCCATGATCTGGCTTGTGATCAGCGGCGCGAGGCCAAGCGACGGCTCGTCGAGCAACAGCAGCTTGGGCCGCGCCATCAGCGCCCGCCCGATCGAGAGCATCTGGCGCTCGCCTCCCGACAGCGTGCTGGCGGCGCGACGGCGGCGCTCGTGCAGCCGCGGGAAGAGCTCGTAGGACTGCTCGAGCGCAAGCGTCGCGTCGCGGCGGTCGCGGCGCCACAACGCGCCCAGCCGCAGGTTCTCCTCGACCGTGAGCTCGGTGATGATCCCGCGCCCCTCCGGGACGTGTGAGACCCCGAGGCGAACGATCTCCTCACTGGCCATGCCCGTGATCTTGCGCCCGTTGAGGACGATGCTTCCGGCCCGCGGCGCCACCAGACCCGAGATCGCCCGCAGCAGCGACGACTTGCCCGCCCCGTTGGCGCCGAGCACGGCGGTGATGCTGCCGGCGGGCACGGTCAGCGAGATGCCGTCGAGCGCGCGCACCGCACCGTAGGCCACGACGACGTCGCTGAGGTCAAGCATACGGCTGCTCGGCGCCGAGATATGCCTCGAGAACCTTCGGGTCGGACTTGATGGCCTCGGGCGGACCGCTTGCGATCAGACGCCCAAAGTCGAGCACGGCAACGCGGTCACAGAGCTCCGTGACGACGTCGATGCGGTGCTCGACGAGCATCACCGCCATCGATCCCTTGAGCTCGGAAATCAGCTCGCGCAGACGGGCAATGTCGCCGGAGTCAAGGCCAGCAGCCGGCTCGTCGAGCATCAGCAGCTGCGGCTCGCAGACCAGTGCCCGCGCCAGCGCGACGCGCTTCTGCAGCGCGTAGGGCAAGCTGTCGGGGAGGCGTTGCGCAACCTCGGCGAGGTCCAGGCGCTCGAGCATTGTCGACGCGATCGCCCGCAACTCCGACTCGTCGCGATCCGCCCGCGGGAGCCCGAGCAGACCCGACAAGAGCCCCGAACGTCGGCGGTGATCGGCGCCGGCCATGACGTTCTCGAGCACGCTGAGTGCCGGGAACAGGCCTACCCCCTGGAGCGTCCGGGCGATGCCCAGACTCGCACGTCTGTGGGTGGGGGTACGGCGCAGGGAGTGCCCGCGCCAGAGGACGTCGCCCTCGCGCGGTGCGACGAAGCCGCAGATGACGTTGAAGAGCGTCGTCTTGCCAGCGCCGTTGGGGCCGATCACGCCCAACACCTCCCCGGCCGAGATATCGAGCGACACTTCGCTCAGCGCGACCAGCCCGCCGAAGTGCACGGACAGGCCGCTGACCCGCAGCGCCCCACGGGCGACGTCCTCCCCCCTCGGGAGCATGGCGGCACCGTACCGCGTGCGTGCCGCAACCGTGGCGCCGATCGGCGGATGGACGATTAGGGTGGCCTGTCCCCCTTCGCCAAGGAGCCGTCAGCATGGAGTTCGAGCAAATCCGTTACGAGGTCTCAGACCGGGTTCTCACCGTCACCCTCGACCGCCCCGACCGCCTCAACGCCTGGACTCAGATCATGGGACGCGAGCTGATCGAAGCCTTCGATCGCGCCGATGCCGACGACGACGTGCACGCGATCGTCGTGACGGGCGCGGGCAGGGGGTTCTGCGCCGGAGCGGACCTCGCCGCCGGTGGCGACACGTTCGACTCCCGCCGGCGCGAGGAGTTCACCGAGCACGCGCAGGGCGTGGAGGTCCGGCGCGACAACGGCGGCGTCTTCACGCTGCGGGTCTTTGAGTCGACCAAGCCCGTGATCGCCGCGATCAATGGGCCGGCGGTCGGGGTGGGGATCACCATGACCCTGCCGATGGACATTCGGCTCGCCGCCGAGGATGCGCGCATGGGCTTCGTCTTCGCTCGCCGCGGGATCGTGCCCGAGGCCTGCTCGAGCTGGTTCTTGCCGCGCGTCGTGGGCATCGGCCGGGCGATGGAGTGGGTCGGCACGGGACGTGTCTTCTCGGCCGACGAAGCGCTCGCGGCCGGGCTCGTGCGCAGCCTGCATCCCGCGGAGGAGCTTCTCGACGCCGCCTACGAGCTGGCGCGCGAGATCGCCGACAACGCGGCACCGGTCTCGGTAGCGCTTGCGCGGCGACTGATGTGGACGATGCTCGGCGCCGAGCACCCGATGGCGGCGCATCGCGCCGACTCGCGCGCGATGGCCGCGCGCGGGCAGTCTGACGACGCCCGCGAGGGCATTGCCGCCTTCCTGGAGAAGCGCCCCGCCCACTTCCCCGACCGCGTGAGCGCCGGGCTCCCGGAGATCTTCCCGGGACAGATCGAGGCGACCTTCGGCTGATGGCTTCGGCCTTTACGCGGCGCAGCGCCCTGCGCGCGACCGCGGGGCTCGCGGCGTCGGCGGCGCTGGGGCCCTATCGCCCCCTGATCAGTGAGGCGATGGCCGCCGCTACGGGCGTGCGCAGGCCCGATTCGCTGCCGGACCCCAGCAGGCCGGCGGGCGAGCCCACCGCCGCGCTGCCGTTCGACCACATCGTCGTGTTGATGATGGAGAACCACTCCTTCGACAACTACTTCGGCATGCTGCCCCGCCGTGGCCAGCCCCTGGCGGACGGCTTCCGCTTCGATCTCGCGGGGCGCCCGATCAACACCAACCCAGTGGCCAACGGCTACGTGTACGTCTATCCGGCTCCCAGCGAGTGTCAGCCCAAGGACGTCCCGGGCGACTGGAACGAGGCCCACAAGACGATCGACGCCGGGCGCATGGACGGCTTCGCTGACACCGGCACGGGCGCGCTCTCGACGATGGCCTACTGGACCCAGGAGGACTTGCCGTTCTACTACTCGCTGGCCAACGCGTTCACCCTCGCCAATCGCTGGTTCTGCTCGGTCCCAGCGCCGACCTTCCCCAACCGGCGCTTCCTGATGGCCGGCACGGCATACGGCAACATCGCCACCGACATCGGCAGCCTCCAGGATCCCCCACCGCCCAACGGCACACTCTTCGACCGCCTGTCACAGCACGGCATCAGCTGGCGCAACTACTTCACCGACCTGCCGGCGACCGGGATCATCCCCTCGATTCCCGAGAAGTACCCCGGGGGGCTCGCGTCGGTGCTCCAATTCCTGCTCGACTGCAGATCGGGGACGCTGCCGGCGGTGAGCTTCGTCGACCCCGAGTTCGGGGCCACGGACGAGCTCAAAGCGATCCTCTCGACGTTGAAGCTGCCCCCGGTCACGGGCCTGGGCGAGGGGCTGGCCACTCAAGGCGGGGATGAGGAGAACCCCCAGGACATCCAGTACGGCGAGGCGTTCGCGGCGCAGATGATCAACGCCGTGCTGCAGTCGCCGCTGTGGCCGCGGACACTGCTGGTGTGGCTCTACGACGAGCACGGCGGCTATTACGACCATGTCCCGCCACCCGCAGCGATCAAGCCCGATGCCGTCGCGCCGCGCCTCAACGCCGGCGACGTCGTCGACGGCTACGACGTCTACGGGCCGCGCGTCCCCGCAGTCGTGGTCTCTCCCTACTCGCGCCCCCACGCGGTCAGCAACGTGGTCTGCGACCACACCTCGGTGCTGGCCACGATCGAGGCAAAGTGGAATCTGCCGGCCTGCACCTACCGCGACGCCAACGCCGCCACCGTGGCCGGGTTCCTCGATCCGAGCAAGCTCGCCTTCCCCGAGCCGCCCACGCTCGCCGCCGCAGCCGATCCGCTACCCGGAGCGCTGCGCTGCTCCAATGCCGACCCCATGCCGGTCATCCACCCGGGAAAGCCTCCAGGGACAGGCGGGCCTGCACCGGCTCGCCAGCGTTTGATCGTCCGCTGGCGCGGTCGTCGCCACGGGCACGGCAACGCCCCCGTGGTGGCCATTCGCACGAGCGCGGGACGCCTGTCGGGGCTGACGATCGAGCTGCGCCGCGGCCGCCACGTCGTGGCGCGCAGCCACGTCGCGCACGTCAGTACCCACACCCGCACGGTTGTCCTTGCAGCGAGCGCTCGCGGGCGGATCCCGAGTGGGCGCTACCGCCTGGTCGTCCTGCGCCGCGGGCGCATCGTCCTGGGACGAACCGTGCGCCTGGTCTGAGGCATCCCTGCGCCGGCGTCCTATGTCGTTCGATGCCCGCCGGCTGTGGCGCCAATCACAACCGGTCCGATGCCGATCACGTCGACCTCCTCGCCGGGCTCGCACATGGCGATCTGGTGGGCTTCGCGGTTGAGCGTGCGTCGCAGCGTGATGAAGGCGATCCCGCCCGCAACCGCCGGGACCCACAATGCGATCGCGCGGTAGGCGAGAACCGCAGCGGTCGTCGGCGCGAGCGCGGCGCCGTATAGCACCAGCGTGCCGATCAGTCCAGCGTCAACGCCGCCGATTCCGCCTGGCAGCGGGAGTAGCCCGCCGAGCTCGCCGATCAGGTAGGCGAACCAGATCACCTCGAGCGCCGGGCTCGCGCCCACGGCGCGGAACGTAGCCCACAGGATCATCACGTCGAAGGCCAGGTAGCCGATCGCACCGAGGATCAGCTGGCGGTCGTGGCGGCGCAGCAACATCACCGCCTCATCGACTCCCTCGGCGATCGCGCCGAGCACCTTGGTAGAGCGCCCGCGCGCGCCGCTCGCGCGCCGCGCAAACCGAAGGCGCCCGGCGGCTGCGGCGCGGCCGGCAAGCAGGGCGCCAGCGATCGCGGCGATGCCCGCGACCGCTGGCACGAGCGCGAGCACCAGCTCGGGGTGGGTGGGAAAGGCGCCGAGGGCAAGCGCAACGCCGAGGACGATCACGCCGACGACGTTGGGGACGCTGGTGAGCAGGAAGAACGCCACGGTCCGCTTGGCGATGTGCTGGCCCGACATCCCGCCGCGCCGCAGCACCCAGGCTCCCAGCGCCAGACCGCCCGCCCCGCCCGTGGGGAAGACGGCATTGGCGCCAAGCTCCGAGAGGCCGATCTCCGTGCTTACGCGCCAGCTCATCCGCCGGCAGAAGACGGCGCGGAAGACGAGCACGTAAGAGAGTCCGGAGAGGAGCTTGAGCGCAGCGCCGAGCGCAAGCCAGCTCGGCTGCAGATGCGCGAGGCGTGCGCGCAGGCTGCCCAGTCCGGGGGCCAACGTCACGATCGCGATCACGATCGCGACGATCGCCGCGAGCGTGAGGATGCGCGAGCGCAGACGACCGCGGCCAAGCTCTTCGGGGACCTCGAGCGCGCCGCCGCGACCCGTCCCCTCGTGCGCGCTGTCAGCAGTCCCGACTGTCGTCATCGATCATCACGCTGCTGCCAGGCTACCTGCGGGGGCAATGCGTGCAACGACCGTACGATGGCTCCGTGGCTGCGATCACGTTCTATTTCGATCTCGGCTCGCCCTTCGTCTATCTGGCCGCCGAACGCCTGCCGGAGCTCCTGCCCCAGCCGACGCGCTGGCAGCCGCTGTCGCTCGGCGCCCTCTTCAAGCTGACCGGTCGCAGCTCGTGGGCAGTCGGGGACGAGACCAGGCGTGCCGCCGGGATGGCAGACGTCGAGCGGCGCGCCGCAAGCCTCGGCCTGCCGCCGGTTCGCTGGCCCGATGGCTGGCCGGGCAACTACCTCTTTGCGATGCGAGCCGCGACGTTCGCCTTCGAACGCGGGCGCGGATACGAGTTCACGATGCGGGCGCTGCGAGACGCCTTCCAGCGGGGCCGCGACCTCACCGTCCCCGACCACGTACTTGACGCCGCACGCGCTGTCGGGCTGGACGCTTCCGCGGTCCAAGCCGCGACCGAGGATCCGCAGATCAAGCTCGCGCTGCGCGAGGCGACCGACGCCGCTCACCGGCTCGGCGTGTTCGGCGTGCCCACGCTCGCAGTCGACAAGGGACTCTTCTGGGGCGAGGATCGACTCGACGACGCCCTCGCTCAGCTGCGCAACTAGCTCACCGGCAAGACGATGTGGCTGCTCGCGGCGAGCGGGTCGGGAACCGCCAGCTCGAGCGCCAACGCCGACCAGGCGAAGTCGCGGGCGCCCATCCCGCGCCCATCCCGCGGGTTGTAGCACTCCCGCAGCCCGGCGCCACGGACGGCGCCGACGATGCCATCGGCCAGCGTGCTCGCCTCGGTCTTGTATCCCAGTCGCACCAGTCCAAGCCAGACCAACCAGGCGGCGTTGACCCAGGTGGGACCGCGCCAGTAGCGGCGCAGACCCCAGAAGCGCTCTCGCAGCGAGAAGCTGGGCTCGTCGCTGGCCACCGACGGTGGCGCCACCGCAGACCAGAAGCGCGCCGGATCGAGCAGGTGCTCCTCGACGAGCCGGCGGCCGATTGCCTCCGGGAGGTCGGGCAGCGCGAGCGGCGCGAGCGCACTCCACGTCAGCGGGATCGGACGAGCTGGCGACGGCCACCGCTCGAGCACGAAGACACCGCGTGATTCGTCATAGAGACGATCGACGAGCGCGGCGGTGATCGACCTCCTGCCGAGCGCCAGTTGTGAGAGACCGTGAAGCACATTTGTGAGGACCTCGCACACCAGCGGGCCGCCGGCCTCGCGCACAGCGCGGATGCGAAACCCGAGGCGACGATTGCGCGCCACCAGCAGCGGGAAGCCGAGCGTGCCTTGGGCACGCGCTCCCCAGATCGGATCGAACTGCGGCGATGCGTCGAGTCCCGACTCGTCAGGCTGCAGCAGCCACAACAGACCGTCGCCCTCGAGGTCGCGATCGCTTTGCACCTGGTCGTGATGGGCAACGACAGCCGGCTCGCTGGCCGGATCACCGACGGCGATTCGCCATGCCCAGGCAAGCAACGGCGGGGCGATCGTGGACGTCATCGGATCGTTGCGTGAGAGGACGTTGTTGTACACGCGACGAGTCCGCGTGACCGGTGCGTGCCAGAAGATCGTGTGCCCGATGAACCCGTCGGCGCGTGCCGCAGAGAGCAGGGTCTCGAGCTCCAGACGAGCGCGCAAGCGATCGAAGCGCCGCCAGACGATCGCCGCGAAACAGGAATCCCAGTACCACTGCCACGGATAGCGGCCCGGGCTCGGACGGGTATAGGCGAAGGGCACGTCAGCGCGCAGGCCGGTGACCCAGCTGCCTCTCAGCGTGCGCTCGCACAGGGTCGCCACATCCTCGCCCGGCGGCGAGAGGTCGGGCAACGTCACGCCGCAGAGTATGGAGCGATGATCGGACCGGGCCAGCTCGCGCGCAGCCGCCTACCCCAGCCGGCGCGAGCAGCGGAGCTCGTGCTGTAGCTTGGCTGGCGGCGGAGGACGAGAGGAGAGGCGTGTGCGACCGGCATGGAGGCTTCGGACCCTGGCAGGAGCGAGCGCGGCTGCGCTGCTGATGGCGTGCGCGCCAGCTGGCGCCGCGCAACCGCCGTACGCGCCGCTCGACCAGCCGGGGGTTGCGCTCGACGTTCCGCCGGCCGCACTCCAGGCGTCGCTGCAATGCGAGCCCGGGGTGCGCAATGCCACCCGCGAGCCCGTCCTCCTCAATCCCGCCACTGGCGTCACCGCCGAGCAGAACTATTCCTGGAACTGGGAGCCCGCGCTCGACAAGCTAGGCATCCCGTGGTGTGTCTACAACGCGCCGCAGCACACGCTCGGCGACATCCAGACATCCGGCGAGTACCTCGTGCACGAGATCCGGACGATGTACGCGATGGCCGGCCGGCGGATCGCCGTCATGGGCCACAGCCAGGGTGGCATGTCGATGCGTTGGGCGCTGCGCTTCTGGCCGGACACGCGCGCGATGGTCGACGACGTGATCGGCTTCTCAGGCTCCAACCACGGCACCACAGTCGGCGGCAGCTGCGCTGGAGGATGCCCGCCAGCCGACTGGCAGCAGGCTTCCACGGCACGCTTCATCGCCGCCCTGAACAGCTACGCGGAGACGTTCCCCGGGATCTCCTACACGGAGATCTT
>QHBW01000023.1 GCA_003244205.1 Solirubrobacterales bacterium
CCCAGGTTGAGGCGGTTGGAGTAGATGTAGTGGATCTCGCCCAGCTCGCCTGAGTCGACGATCTGCTTGAGCCTTCTCACGCCCGGGTGGTACTCGAGCAGGTGCCCGACCATCAGCACGTGTCCGCTTTCGCGTTGGGCAGCGAGCGCGCGCTCGGCGTCGGCCACGGACTGGGCCAGCGGCTTCTCGACCAGGCAGTGCTTGCCGGCCTGCAGCACGCGCACCGCGAGGTCGGCGTGCGTCGGCACCGGCGTGGCGAGCACGACGGCGTCGAGTCCGGGATCGGCGAGCAGCTGATCGAGATCGTCGGTGAAGCGCGCGCCGCGGAAGACGGGAGCGAAGCGCTCGCGCACTTCGAGGCGCCCGTCGCAGCACCACGTCAGCTCGGCCCCGGGCAGGGCATCGAGGTTGCGCGCGAGGTTCGGCCCCCAGTAGCCGAGACCGACGACGCCGACGGTGACCGCATTCATGAGCGCCAGAGTGTAGGAACGCGGGTTCGAGCGCTGGTCCGGGGCACGCCTAGGTCCCCGCCGCGGCGAAGCTGCGCAGCTGACCGATCATCAGCTCGCGCGTGTCCGTCCCGCCTGCGCGGCCGCGCTCGAACTCGACGATCGAGCACAGCGCCTGCTCGAGCCCCCAGTGCGCTCGCCAGCGCAGATGACCCTGGGCGCGCGAGGAGTCGAGCTTGAGCACGGCCGTCTCGTGGGGGTGGTCGCGCGCGTCGGTGCGCCAGCGCAGACCCTCACCCCACAGCTCGGCCAGTCGATCGGCGACAACCCGCACCGGTTGCACATCGGCTTCGTCGGGGCCGAAGTTCCACGCTCCCGCCAAGGAGGGCTCGTCACGGAGGCGCTGGGCGAGCACGAGATAGCCGCTCAGCGGGTTGAGGACGTGCTGCCAGGGGCGCAGCGCCTCGGGGCTGCGGATCTCCACCGCCTCGCGCCGCTCGGCTCCGCGCAGGAGGTCGGGGATCAGCCGATCGGCGGCCCAGTCGCCGCCGCCGATGACGTTGCCCGCTCGCGCCGTCGCGACGCGGGCGCTGTCGGGAGAGAAGAAGGATTGCCGATAGCAGGCGACGATCAGCTCCGCGCACGCCTTCGAGCTCGCGTAGGGATCCGCGCCGCCGAGGCGGTCGCGCTCGCGGTAGCCCCATTCCCACTCGCGGTTCTCATAGACCTTGTCGGTCGTGACGCAGACGAGCACCCGCACTGAGGGTGTCTGGCGCACCGCCTCGAGCATGTGCAGCGTGCCCATCGCATTGCTGGAGAACGTCCCCACCGGATCCGCGTAGGACTGGCGCACGAGCGGCTGAGCGGCGAGGTGAAAGACGACCTCGGGGGCGGCGTCGGAGATCGCCGCCTGCAGCGCGCCAAGGTCCTGAACATCGCCGAGGATGGTGGGTACGAGCTCGGAAAGCCGGGCGAGCTCGAACAGCGACGGGCTCGTGGGGGCCTTGCGCGAGAAGCCGATCACATCGGCCTCGAGCCGGTGCAGCCACAGCGCCAGCCACGCGCCCTTGAAGCCGGTGTGACCGGTCAGCAGGACGCGGCGGCCACGCCAGAAGGCGGGATCGGGAGTGGCTAGCTCCACAGCTTCCAGGGCGCGCTCCCGCCGGCCCAGAGCTCTTCGAGCACACGCCGGTCGTGGAGCGTGTCCACAGGCTGGAAGAAGCCGTCGTGACGGAACGAGGCGAGCTGGCCCTCGGCCGCCAGGCGCTCGAGCGGCTCGCGCTCCCAGATCGTCTCGTCGCCAGCGATGTAGTCGCCAACCTTCGGCGAGAGCACGAAGAAGCCGCCGTTCACCCACGCGCCGTCCGCGGGCTTCTCCTGGAAGCCGCGGATGCGATCGCCGTCGACGTCGAGCGTGCCCCAGCGGCCGGGTGGCTGCACTGCGGTGACGGTGGCGAGCGTCCCCTGCTGCTCGTGGAAGCGCAGCAGCGCGCCGAGGTCGACGTCGGCGAGGCCGTCGCCGTACGTCATGCAAAAGTCCGCGTCGCTGACGTACGGGAGCACGCGCTTGATGCGCCCGCCGGTCATCGTCTCGCCGCCGGTCTCCACCAGCGTCACCTTCCAAGGCTCGACGTCGGAGCGATGGACCTCCATCGAGTTGGAGGACATGTCGAAGGTGACGTCCCCCATGTGCAGGTAGTAGTTGGCGAAGTACTCCTTGATGACGTAGCCACGGTGCCCCAGGCAGACGACGAAGTCGGTGATGCGATGGTGCGTGTAGATCTTCATGATGTGCCACAGCAGCGGCATCGCGCCAACCTCGACCATCGGTTTCGGGCGCACGCCCGTCTCCTCGCTGATGCGCGTGCCCATGCCGCCCGCCAAGATCACCGCCTTCATCGCGGCGATGCTTAGCAGATGACTCCCGAACGCAAGGATCGGCGCGGTGACGAGCCCTGCCCCGCCTGCGGCGGCGAGCTGCGGCCGTGGCTGAGCGGAATCCCCGGCGGCGATCCAGACGACCCGATTCGCTACGCGCTGGCTCGCTGCACATCCTGCGGCAGCGCGGTCACGCTTGGAGCGCCACCGGCGCCGGACGCCTACGCGACCGGTATCTACCACCCCGGACGCCCGCGTGCGGGACCGCTCGTGGCGCTGATCCAGCGCACGCTCGACGCCCAGCCCGCGGCGATCCTGCGCCGCGCCGGTGTGCCTCGCTCCGGGCGCGTGCTCGACGTCGGCGCCGGCAAGGGGCGACTGGTCGCGTCGCTTCGCCGCGCCGGCTTTGACGCCAGCGGGATCGAACCCTCGCTGCGTTCGCTGTCGGTCGCGCAGAGCGCCGGGCGCGAAGTGATCGCCGGCAGGATCGAGGAGCTCGCAGCGAGCGACCTCGACGCGGTCGTGCTCTGGCACGTGCTCGAGCACCTCGACGACCCGCTCGTTGGACTCCGGCGCGTGCGGGCATCGCTGGGGCGCGACGGCGTCGCGCTCGTGGCCGTGCCGAACCTCGGCTCCTGGCAGGCCGCGATCGCCGGGCGGTCATGGCTGCACCTCGACCTCCCGCGCCACCGTGTGCACTTCTCCGTGGCGGGCCTCGACGCGCTGCTCGCCAACGCGGGGCTGCGGCGCGAACGCGCGGTGCAGATGGTCTGTGAGCACAACCCCGCGGCGATGTGGATGGCGCTGTCGAACCGGCTTGGGCTGGGCTCGCCCAACCTCCTTTTCCATCTGATCAAGCGGACCGTGCCGCCAAGTCCCTTGCGGATAATCGAGCTGCTGGCCTCGCTGCCGCTGGCGCCCGCAGCGCTCGCCTTTGAGACTCTCGCCGCGGCGGCACGGCGGGGCGGAACTGTGGCAGTTGTAGCCCGCCGTGCGACATGACTGCGACGTTTCTGCAGGCCTTGCTTCAATTCACCGCTATTCGGGCGCTAGGCTGGGGGTAGCACCAGCTTCGTGGCCGAGCCCTCTGCGCACGGGGCTCGCCGGCAAGGGAACGAAGTTGTGAAGTAGCGCAGCTTTTCCGCGGTTGGATCGTTACCGCTTCCAGATGCCCTCTCTCGACGGCTATTCCATCCGCTCGCCGGTGTCCTCGTTGCACCGGGACCAGGGCGCCGCAGGACAACCCGACGTCGCCTCCCCACCGGTCGAGACACCGACCGCTGTTCCGCTGCTGGGAGTGCCGCTTGCGGTCACCGATTACGAGCAGACGATGGACTGGATCGACGGCATGGTCGCGCAGCGGACACCCGGATACGTGGTCGTCGCCGCGGTCCACTGCGTGATGGTCTGCCAGGAAGACCCAGCGATGCTCGAAGCGGTGCGCTCCTCGTCGTTGACCGTTCCCGACGGTCAGCCGCTCGTGTGGGCAATGAACGCGCTCGGCTACTCGCTGCCGTCGCGCGTGTACGGACCCGAGCTGATGGCCCGCTACTGCGAGCGCTCGGCGAGCACGGGGACGCGCATGTTCCTCTACGGAGGGCGCAACCAGGGCTCGCTCGTGCAGCTGGCGCTCAACCTTCGTCGTCGCTACCCCGGCGTGCGCATCGTCGGCGGCTACTCGCCCCCGCATCGCCCGCTCACCGACGAGGAGAGCGACGCGATCGCCGTCGAGATCGACGCCGTCGCGGCCGACGTGGTGTGGGTCGGCATCGGCGTCCCCAAGCAGGAGAAGTGGATGGCCGCGATGCGCGACCGCCTGCGCGCCCCGATCCTGATCGGGGTGGGCGCGGCGTTTGACTTCCATGCCGGCCTCGTCCCGCAGGCACCCAACTGGATGCAGCACCTCGGGCTCGAGTGGATGTTCCGTCTGGCGCACGAGCCGCGGCGCCTGTGGCGTCGCTACGCGCGCTACAACCCGCGCTTCGTGCTCGGGTTCGCGCGCCAGTATGTGCGCCATCGGCTGTCGGGGGGTCGGCGGGTGGGCTGAGGGTGGGTCGGTTGGTGCGCGGGTCGGGCGCGGGCGCGGGTCGGCCGGGGGTCGGCCGGGGCCGGAGTCCGGCCGGGCGGACCGGCGGACCGGGCGGACCCGCGGCCGGGCGGACCGGCGGACCGGCGGAGGTGAAACCCGCCATTTCCGCTGAAGATGCACGGAAATGGTGGGGTTCGGCGGCCGCGAGCATCCCAAGTGGCCGGTTGAGCTGAACAGTCCAGCTCAACCGCCCACGCCCGCGCCAGCCACACCCGCCCGCGCATACACCCCCATCAGCGCCCGATAGACGACCTCGTCGCCGGCGACCTCCCGCGCCCGAGCGATCGCGCCCTCGCCGCGGGAACGCCGCTCGTCGGGGTCTCCCCACAACCCCGCCAGCGCGCGCGCCCACGCCGCCGCGTCTCCCACCGGCAGCGATGCTCCCTGGCCGGCCAACTCCGGCAACCCCCCGATCGCGGACGCGAGCACGGGCACGCCGGCCGCCATCGCCTCGAGCACGGCGTAGGGGCAGTGCTCCTCCCAGCGCGATGGCGCCAGGACGACGCACGCGCCGGCGCGGACGCGGTCGAGGGCGTCGCGATCGAGCTGACCCAAGAGCTCGACGTCACTCACCCCAGCGGCCAGCTCGCGCAGGCGGCCCTCCTCGGGGCCGCGGCCGGCGATCCGCAGCGGGATCCCGGCAACCCGCGCGGCCGCGATCGCTAGATCGAAGCCCTTCTCGGGAACAAGCCGGCCGACGCACAGCGCATAGCTGCCGCGATCCGCCGCCGAGGCCGAGGCGAACGCCCCCGACGGCAGCGGATTGGCGATCACGTCCGTGCGCTCGAGCGGCAGCCCCAACTCCCCCATCGCCGCCCGCGACGCCTCGCTCAACGCGATCAGCCGATCGGCGCCGGCGAGCAGCCGTGGCTGCTGGCGCGCCAACCCGGCGGCGTAGACGGCGGCCTCTCGGAGTCCGCCGCGGCAGCGCAAGCGCAGCCCCGGCAGCGTGTCGCGTCCCCGGCAGCGGTGGCACACGGCGCCCTCGCGGTAGGCCACCCCGATCGCACACCACAGACGGAAGTTGTGCAGCTGCAGGATTGTGCGTGCCCCCGCGCCGCGCGCCTCCTCCAGGGCACGCGCGCCCAGCAGCGGGTGAAGGTTGTGGGCGTGAACGACCGCGGCGCCCGTGTCGCGCACCGCGGCGGCCACCTCCTGTCGGGGCTCTCCACCTCGCAGCAGCGCGCGCGCAGCGCGCGCGCGACCGCTCACTCCCACAAGCTCCTCGCTCGAGCGTTCGAGCAGTTCTACGCGATGACCGCGCTGGCGGAGGAGGTTGACCTGCTCTAGCAGCGCGCGCTCCTCTCCGCCGCGCTCGCGATAGCGGTTGTGCAACAGCAGGACAGTCGGCAGCGGAGCTGACATCGCGCGAGGGAACCTACGCTGTCGATCGCGATGGACGTCTCGGTGATCATCCCCACGAGCGCGCGGCCCGACTACCTCGAGGTGGCGCTGGCCTCGCTGGCTGCGCAGGTCGCGCGCGTGGCAGGCGAGCTGGTGGTGATCGACGATGGCCCCGGCTCCGCGGCCCGCGAGGCGACGCGCGCGGTGGCACAGCGACACGCCGCGCGCTACGTCGCCCACGATCGCCGCCGCGGGCTCAACGCCGCACGCAACACCGGCATCGCCAACAGCAGCGGCGACCTCGTCGCCTTCGTCGACGACGATGTCCGCGCGCCCGACGGCTGGCTGCAAGCGCTGCTCGAGGGCGCCCGCGCCCACCCCGAGGCCGAGGCGTTTGGCGGTCCCATCCGCCCCGCGCTCGAGGGATCGCGGCTGCGAATGTGCGGCCGCGAAGCGCCCGCGTTCACTTCGCTGGACCTCGGTCCCGAGGACCGTGAGACGCCGCTGCTGTGGGGGGCCAACCTCGCGCCGCGCCGCAGCGCCCTGGAGCGCGTCGGTGGCTTCAATGAGGCCCTGCCGATCGGTGGCGACGAGGAAGAGTGGCTCGAGCGCCTGCGCGGCGCGGGCGGACACGTTGTCTATCTCGCGGCCGCCGGTCTCGAGCACCGCCGCGCCGGCCCCGACGCGCGCCTCGGCGCGCTCTGCCGGGCCGCCTACGGACGCGGGCGCATGGGCCCGCGGGTCTCCGTGCGCAAAGGCGCCGCCCCGCCGCTGTCGGCGGAGCTGCGCGTGCTCCTAGGGTGCGTCTGGCACACCGTCCGGCGGGTCTGCGGCAACGGGATCGTGCTCGGCGCCACCGCGCTCGGCCGCGTACGCGAGACGCTCGATCCCGGCCCCGACGACCGCGCGCCCGACTACGCGTCGGGGCGCAGTGGGACGATGGCCGGGCGCCGCGCCGCACTGGCGCGGGCGCTCGACATCGCTCTGAATGCGGAGGCCCTGGGGTCGCACCGGCGCGCGCTGGTCGCCCGCCGCGCGCGCTCCGCGCCCCCGCAGCGACGCGTGCTCGTGCTCGGAATCGACCGCGGCGGCGCGGACAGCCTGATGAGCGCGGCGCGCGCGGAGCTCGAGCGCTCCCGCCACGCCGTGGAGATCGCGATCGCGCCCGCGGGGGACGCCGGCAAGTTCGAGAACCTCAATGCGCTGCTCGAAGCCCATCCTTCCAGCGGGCACGACTGGCTGGTCGTGGTCGACGACGACGTCGCGCTCCCTGCGGGCTTCCTCGATGGCTTCCTGTTCGTCGCCGAAGCGCTTGGGCTGCGCCTCGCTCAGCCCGCGCAGAGCCGCCGCTCGCATGCCGCCTGGGGCGTTACGCGCCGGCGCTTGGGCTCGCTGGCGCGCGAGACAGCGTTCGTCGAGATCGGCCCGGTGACGGCGCTGCACGCCGACACGTTCGCCGAGCTGCTGCCCTTCCCGGCGTTGCGGATGGGATGGGGGCTCGACGCCCACTGGGCCGCGATCGCGCGCGAGCGTGGATGGCGGGCTGGGATCGTCGACGTCCTGCCGGTGGAGCACCGGCTGGCGCCGGCGGGAGCGCTGTATGACCGCGCGGCGGCGGAGGCCGAGGCGGAGGCGTTCCTGGTGGGGCGGCCCTACCTGCCGCGCTGGGAGCTCGAACGCACGCGGGTCGTGCACCGGCGGGTTCCGTAGGGCTGGGGTCGTCCAGATCGATGAGGATGAAACGGGACGTATATTCCCGTTTCGTCCTCAACCCCCCCCAGGATCGGGCTTCCTCCCGTGGCGGGGCGACCCCGGCGGCGCACCCACCTCCC
>QHBW01000042.1 GCA_003244205.1 Solirubrobacterales bacterium
AGCTGCACCCTGCCGTAGCGCGGAACCTCGTGCTCGATCAAACGCAGAATCAGGTCAGTGGCCGAGACCGCGGGCTGGATCCCGAGAAGCTTGAAGTGCTCGAGGTTGCGCGGATTGTTGACCCGCGCGATGATGCGCTCGCACAGGTACTTCTGCTTTGCCACCTGGCACACCAGCATGTTGTCCTCGTCGTCCCCGGTGACCGCGATCACCAGGTCAGCACGCCCGATCCCAGCCCGCTCGAGCACCCAAAGCTCTGTCGCGTCGCCGTACTGGACAGCGTGCTCCAGCTCCCGCTCGACCATCAGGTAGCGCCGCCGGTTACCTTCGATCAACGTCACCTCGTGCTCTTTTTCGATCAGCTCGCGCGCGAGGTTCCAACCTACCTTTCCGGCCCCGACAATGATCACATACACCCGCTGTCGCCCTCCTCACTCACAGTGTGCCGAGCGCGCGCTCGAAGAGCTCGATCGCATGCTGAGTCGGACAGATCGTCTCCAGTCCCTGTTCGCCGTACCACGCCGCGCGAGCTGGATCGAGCACGCGGGCGATTACGCGGTCGACCTCAAAGCGTCGCTTGGCGATCTGCGCGATGACGAGGTTGGTGTTGTCACCATCGGTGGACGCGATAAAGGCGTCCGCCTGCTCTATCCCAGCCTCGATCAGAGCGTCGATTTCGAGCGCCGTGCCGATGGTGAACCTGCCGCCAGCGTCCTCCCAGGATCCCGCCAACGCACGATCGAGCCGCTCGTGGGAAAGCGGATCTTCGTCTAGCACTGAAACCTGGTGCCCCGCCGCGAGCGCGCGCTGAGCGATCGCCGAGCCCACCCGGCCCGCTCCGACGATTACGATCAGCATGCCGCGCACTCTAGTGCTTTCGCGTGCTCGGACCGACGGGCCGCGTGCGGAAAATCGCGGCACCGGACGGTCCGTTTGGACGCCCCGCTGAGACCGCCGGGCAGACTCAACCCGCTTGCGCGCAGGTCAGTGCTTGTCGTGTTCGGCTGGGGTCGCTGCACCCTCAGCAGCGCCCGCGGGTTCGGCTGGAGTCGCTACGGCCCCAGTCGCGGCGCGTTGGGCTGCTCGCGCTGCGGCCTCAGTCGCGGCCACGGGTTCGGCTGGTCGCGCTGCGGCCTCGGCCGCCGGCGCGGTCAGGATGACGCGACACGGAGCCTTGGCAACAACGTACTTGGTGACGTCGCCGACGAAGTTCTCCTGTGAGCCGCTCCCACCGCCCAGCAGCGCTCCACCGCGGATCCGCGATACCTCCTCGGCGGCCAGCACGATCACTTCGACCCCGCGCCGGCGGGCTTCGTCCACGATCGCCTGGCCCGCGCGACGCGCCCGCACGGTCGCGGTTGCCACCTCGACCCCGTCGAACTCCTCGCCGATAGCCTTTGCCCGGCGCAACGCGGACTTCGCGTCTTGCAGGCGTGCCTCAGGGAGCCTCGCGTCGATTGGCAGCGACAGCGGGATCTCGAAGATCCACAGGGCCTCGATGACGGCGCCCGGCGCATCGTCGTCGGGATCCCCGTCCTCGCTGGCCAAGCGGCCGGCAGTCTGGATGATGTCGTCGTCTAGCGTGCGCCCGAAGATGGGCACCAAGATCGAGCCGTATTCACTCTCGTGGCGCTCGGTGCGCCGCAGCGTGGTCTCGGGGACCGAGACGCGCTTCGTTAGCGACTTGCCCTGCGTCTTGCGATAGACGACATAGAGGGCCAGCCCGCCCGCCATCCAGCCTAGCCCCACGTAGCGAGCCGGCTCGTGGAGCACGATCACGCTGATCCAGCCGGCACCGGCAACCAGCGCCCCCAACAGAGCTGGCAGCGGCAACTCGCCGCCGCGCACAGAGAGCGAGCCCGGCATCCGGTATGGACGCCGGCGCTCCGGCTCGCGATAGCGCAGCACGCAGATCGCGACGTGGGCGATCGTGAAGGCCAGCATCGCGCCGAAGGCATAGATGCCGATTAGCAGATCGAGATCCTCGGGGATCACCAGCGCCGCCGCGATCAGCGCCGCCGCGCCGATGATCACAAACGGCGTCGAGCGGCGCGCATGCAGCCTTCCGATCGCCGAGGGAATGTGACGGTTGGTGGCAAGGCTGAAGCCCAGTCGCGAGAGGCCGAGCATCGCAGCGTTTGCGGTCGTGAGCAGTACCAGCGTCGCGCTCCCCCCTACCAGGTAGCCGAGCACATCCCCGACCTGCGCGGGGTGGATCGCTCTGGCCACGCCCAACACGGGTGCGTTCATCAGCTGGCTGCCCAACGCTGTGACACCGTTGTGCACGGGCACCGCTGTGAGCGCGACGAGCGCCAGACCGACATAGAGGATGAAGACAGCGATCGTGCCGGCGCTAACGAGCCTTTGCAGACCACGCCGGTCTACGGCGACCTCGCCGGCCAGGCCGGAGGCCGACTCCAGTCCCGTGAACGCGACGGCCGTGATCGTGAGCGCGAAGACGAAACCCGACCAGGTCGGCGCGGACCCAAGCTGGATCGGGTTCACCAGCGTACTCGGGTTGAAGACCAGCGTCAGCCCGAGCACTACGACGACGAGTTGAAGACCGAGGTCCGCGATCGCGATCAGAGCGAGCCGGCGCAGACGCTCCTGCGTCGCGATCGCGTACACATTCACCAACGCGACTCCCGCGATGATCACCAGCGGCACGACCAGCGCGAGCGCGCCCCGCCCCAACGGCGACCAGAAGGCGGCCACGTAGTGGTCGGCCGCCAACGCTGAGACCCCGAGCAGGATCGCGTAGTCGAGCAGGATCGCCCACCCCGCGATGAAACTCCAGAGCTCGTTGAACGCGTAGCGCGCGAAGATGAAGCTGCCACCGCGATCCTGGTGCAGCGACGCGCCTTCCACGTAGGTGAACATGCACAGCACAAAGAAGACGCTGCCGACCAGGTACACCAGCGGCGTGAGCCCGAGCGCGTTGCTCGCGACGATGCCGAGCGTGAAGTAAATGGCGCCCGCCGCCGACGCGTAGACGATCGCAAACAGCGGCGGTGAGCCCACGGTGCGCCGCGTGGCCTCCACCGAGGAGTCGATCCGGCGGCGAGTGGCCTCCCGCGAAGAGTCGAGCGTACGACGAGTGGCCTCCCGCGAAGAGTCGAGCGTGCGGCGAGTCGCCTCCCGCGAAGAGTCGAGCGTACGGCGGGTCGCCTCGCGCGAGGACTCCAGCCGCCGCCGCGCCGCCTCGCGCGAGGCGTCACGCGCCCGTCGAGGCTCCTTGCCGGCGTCGCTCATCTCATGCGGGCGAGCAGGTACAGCCGCCCAACACCCACCGCGATGAACAGAACGCCGAGGATCAGGCCGAGCGCGAGCGGGCCGCCCCCGCTCGTCAGCGTTCGCACAATCAGGGCAACCCCCAGTCCGATCGTCAGCAGGGCGAACGTCCGCGTGACCGCGCCCGGGGCCTGGCGTGGCGATTGCACGCCCCACAGCTTAGGTCACACGCCGACTCCCGCGGGGTCCTCGACCGGGCCTCCCTGGCGCGCGTCTGTCTCAACCACGACACGGCACGGGCGCTTTGCGAGCAGGTAGCCCGCTGTTGGTCCGAGCGCCCGCTCCGACGGCGGCGCGTGCAAGGTACCCAGGTAGATCACGTCGGAGTGGCGATTGACAGCCTCTTCGACGAGAGCGGCGCCGGGATTACGTGTGCGGATCACGCTCGTGCGCACCTTGAGTCCAAGGCGATGAGCCGCAACGCGCGCGGATTCGAGCACGTTTCGAGCCATCGCCTCCTCTGCCTCCAAGCCCGCATCCAGCGAGAGCTGCGAAGGGACGCGGATGACGTAGACGGCGTCGACCGTCGCGCCGTCGCCGACGAGCTTGGCGGCAGCTCGAATCGCTGCGCCGTCGACATCGGAGCCAAAGATCGGCACGAGCGCGGTGCTGTAGGCCAGCTCGCGAAACTCGGCGAGACGGGTGGGGCGGCCGACGCGATGCTGACTGGTGAGATCGAGGCCGCTGCGGCGACGATAAACCACGTAGCCCAACATTCCCACGACCATCCAGCCAACTCCAACGGTGCGGGTTTCCGGCTTGAGCACCATCACCGACACCCACGCCGCGAATGTTCCCGCAGCCCCGATCACCGCGGTGAGCGGGATCGGGCGCCCGCGGATCCTGACATTCCACGGCGCGCGGTACGGGCGCTCCAGCTCGGGCTCCTTCAGGCGCAACGCGATCACCGCCACGTGAGCCGTCGTAAATGACAGCATCGCGCCGAACGAGTAGAGGTTACCGAGGAAGTCGGTCTGGCCTGGGATGATCAGAATCGCCGCCACCAGGGAGAACAACAGGATGGTGAACGACGGTGTGCGGTAGCGCGGGTGAAGGCGTGAAAACACCTCAGGGAGCTGCCGGTGCTCGGCCAGCGACCACGACAGCCGCGAGATGCCGATAAGCCCGGCGTTCGTGGCTATCAGCAGGATCGTGGCCGCGAGCACCCCGACGTAGCTCTTGAGCACGGTGAGCAGCCCGCCGTGAATCCCCAGCGACGAGACGATCCCGAGCACAGGATCGTTCTCGAACTTCGTGCCAAGCGCCGTTGACGCGTGCCCCGCTGCGTCGTGCACGACGGGCAGCGCTGAGAGTGCTACCACCGAGATGCCGGCATAAACGCCAAGCACCGCCACCAGCACCAGGTTGACGGCGCGCGGGACGTCCCTGCCCGGATCGCGGGCCTCCTCTGCCATGTTCGACACTGTCTCGATTCCGGTGTACGCAAGCATCGCGGTGGAGAGGGCGAAGATCGTCTGCGACCAGCTCGGCTGGGTGCCTAGGTGAACTTGGCTGATCAGCAGAGCTGGGTCGAGCACCAGCGTTGCACCAATGACCACGAGCAGGACCTGCGTCGCGAGGTCTGCGAGCGCGAGGAAGATGTTTACCTTGGTCGATTCACCAAGGCCACGAATGTTCAACCCGGCGAGGACCGCCACCGTGATAATTCCTCCGATGATGTCACCGGGGTTGTGGGTCAGCGCCGGGAAGAACGCTCCGAGGTAGTGCGGAACGAAGAACGCCGATATCGCAATCGTGAGGATGTAGTCGAGTGACAGCGCCCAGCCGGCAAAGAACGAGGCCAGCTCATTGAAGGCGTGACGGGCAAAGCTCGAGGCCCCGCCCGCCTCGGGGAACATCGCGGCCCCCTCCGCGTACGTCTTGGCGGTGAGCGCGAACAGCAGGCCGGCGACCATGAACACAAGCGGCGTGAGCCCGAGCGCGTGCAGCGCGACGAGCCCGAGGGCGTAGTAGATCGACGAGCCAACGTTGCCGTAGGCGGTTGAGAACAAGCCAGCAACGCCGACCGAGCGCCGCAGCCCGTGCTCTTGGAGCCGAGCCATCGCACCATCGTCGTCGCACGGCCGTCAAGAAGGCGCTGAGTTTCCGGCGCCCGGCGTAGAGAATGCGTTAAGACGCCAGGCGGTACCCGACCCCGGGCTCGGTCACGATCAGGGTCGGCCGTGACGCGTCCGCTTCGAGCTTGGCGCGCAGGTGCGCAACGTGAACGCGCAGATAGTGCGTCTCGGCTTCGTAACGCGGACCCCAGACGGCTTGCAACAGAGTCCGGTGCGTGACCAGCCGAGTGTGATATGTGGCGAGCACGCGAAGCACGTCGTACTCGATCGGGGTGAGATGCACCTCGGTGCCCTCGCGAGTCACGCGGCGGGCCGCGAGATCCACCGTCACGATTCCGGCTGTGACCACGGGATCGACCGCCGCGTCGGCGGTCCGGCGGAGGACCGCCCTGACGCGTGCGATCAACTCGTCTGTGCCAAAGGGCTTGGTGACATAGTCGTCGGCTCCCGCGTTGAGCGCACGCACTTTCTCGCGCTCGTCGCCCAGTGCGCTGAGGACGATGATCGGCAGCGAACTCCAGCGGCGCACGTCCTCGCAGACCTCGACGCCGCTGCCGTCCGGGAGCACCAGGTCCAGGATCATTACGTCGGGCGGACGCACGGCGACGGCATCGAGCGCTGCCTCTACGGTCTCGGCTGCGCGCACGTCGAACCCGGCGTTGCGCAGCACAACCTTTAACCCGCGGACGATCTGCGGCTCGTCCTCGACTACGAGCAGGTGCGCGCCCTCACCGCCCACGACTCTCCACGGGTTGCGGGGCAAGCGGAAGGCTGATGGCAAACGCTGTACCCACCCCCACCGGATTGGGTTGCAGCAGGATCCGCCCGCCATTGGCCTCGATGAACCCCTTACAGATCGCCAGCCCGAGCCCAGCGCCGTGACCATCCCCCGAGCGACCCAGCCGGCGGAAAGGCTCGAATACGCTCGCCCGCTGAGTGGCGGGGATGCCCGGTCCCTCGTCGATCACCCTGACGGTGACCATGCCTCCTCCCACTCCACCGGTAACGCGAACGGCGCGCTCGGGCGGCGAGACGCGCGCCGCGTTGTCAAGCAGATTCACGAGCACCCGTTCGATTTGCGCAGGGTCCGCACGTACCAGCGGAAGGCTCGTCGGGAGCTCGATTGCGATCGTGGTCTCCCTTGCTTGGCGCGCGGCGCTTGCGACGACGTCGCGGAGATCGCACCAGTCGAACTGCGGGTCGATCGCCTGCGCCTGGATGCGCGAGAGATCGAGTACGCCATCGACGAGATGGGCGAGCCGCTGGGACTCCTCGCGAATGACATCGAGTAGCTCGTTGCGATCCTCGACGGACAGAGCTGGGCCCGAGAGAGCCTGGCCCGCCGTTGTGATCGCCGTGAGCGGCGATCGCAGATCGTGGGAGATCGAGTGCAGCACGGCGGTCTTGACAGCGTCAGCGCGTCGCGTTGTCTCGGCGTCCGCGGCCTGCTGGGCGAGACGCTCGCGTTCACCTGCCACGTCCACCAGTGCGCCCACCGACGAGAGCACTCGATCGAGGTCATCGCGGTCGACCTCGGCGTCGGCTGGGAGCTGCACCCACGCGCGCAGGTGTCGCAGCGGCAGGGCGAGCACGCGGCTACCCAAACGTGGCGAGGGCGCCGATCCAAGCTCTATCACGACGGACTCGACCCCCAAGGCACGAGCCAGGCGTGGACCGATCTCCGGTAGGTGGCCCTCGACGCGCTCGCCGCTGAGCAGGAGTGCCGCGATCTCGGCAACGACCTGCGACTCCTCGCGGCGGGCGGCCGCCTCGCGAGCACGAGCCTCGGCTTCTGAGGCCGTCGCCCGCGCATCCGCGGCGAGACGAGCTACGACTACTGCCACGACGAGATACACCGACAGCGCGATGACATCGCCCGAGTCGCGGATCGTCAGCCGGTGCACCGGCGCGATGAAGAAGAAGTTGAGCGCCAAGACGCCGAGCACGGCGGTCGTGAGCGCCGCCGCCCTCCCCCTCCTCACGGCGACAACGAGGACGCCAAGCAGGTAGACGACGCTCAGTCCCGTAGCTGGCGCCAGGGCGTTGAGCGCGGCAACCGCGGCCGTGGAGATCCCCACGGCGAGGAGGACCTCGAGTGTCGCCGCAGTGATCCGGCGTCCCGACCAGCGCTTCACGACTCCGAGTGTACGAGCGCGGTGGCGAGAGCAAGTCCCTACTCTCACCGCCGTGGCGCGGCTTGTTCGACCCGGACTGCAACGCGTGCTGGGCGTCAACGCCCTCTTCTCGACCGCCTACGGCAACGTCGGGTCGTCGATCTACTACGCCTTGGGGCTGGTCGCTTCCTTCGCGTTGGGGCTGACGCCGGTCGTCTTCGTGGTCACCGGCGTGATCTTCTACCTGACGGCCGCGACCTATGCCGAGGCGACCGCGATGTACCCGGAGGCGGGCGGGTCGTCGAGCTTCGCCCGGCACGCCTTCAACGAGTTCTGGTCCTTCTTCGCCGCGTGGGGTCAGATGCTCAACTACATCATCACGATCGCCATCTCGGCGTTCTTCGTGCCCCACTATCTCGGGGGGCTCTTCTGGCCGGCGCTGCGCCACGCTCCCGGCGACGTCATCTTCGGGATCGCCGTCGTAGTCCTGCTCTCGGCGCTAAACGTCGTCGGGGTTCGCGAAGCGGCTCGGCTGAACATCGTCCTCGCTGTTACGGACTTCGCCACCCAGCTGCTGCTCGTGCTCGTCGGGGCGGTGCTCGTGTTCTCGCCCCACACGCTGCTGCACAACATCCATCTGGGGGTGGCGCCGAGCTGGCATGACTTTCTGCTCGCGATCCCCATCGGGATGATCGCCTACACGGGCATCGAGACGATCTCCAACATGGCCGAGGAGGCCGCGGACGAGACGCGAACGGTCCCGCAGGCGATCAAACGGGTAGTTCTCGCCGTCTTCGCGATCTACGCCGCCCTGCCGATGGTGGCGCTGTCCGCCCTCCCTGTCCATCGCGCCCCGGACGGTCGCTACGTGACCCTTCTTGGCGTCGACGAGACACACGGCGGCTTCGCCGGCGACCCGGTCCTGGGCATCGTCAAGCACCTGCACTTGGGCGCCCTCCAGCACGTTGGCGAGATCTACGTCGGATTGCTCGCGTCCACGATCCTGCTGATCGCATCCAATGCCGGCATCATCGGCGTCTCGCGGCTGGTCTACTCGATGGGGCTGCACCGGCAGGTGCCAAACCGCCTGCGCGAGCTCCACCCGCGCTATCGCACCCCCTGGATCGGGATTCTGATCTTCGGCGCGATTGCGTGCATCACGATCGTGCCGGGGCAGGCGACCTTCCTCGGCAACGTCTACGCCTTCGGCGCGATGCTCTCCTTCACCATCGCGCACGTCGCGGTGATCAAGCTGCGTCTCAAGTACCCCACGCGGGAGCGACCATACCGCGGGCCTGGGAACATCAATGTGTTAGGTCGCCCGCTGCCGCTGTTCGCACTGCTGGGCGGCATGGGCACCGGGCTCGCATGGGTGACGGTAACCGCACTGCACATCGAGGTGGCGCTCGTAGGCCTCGGCTGGATCGTTCTGGGAATCCTGCTTTACGTGACCTATCGCCGCAGCCAGAGCCTCGACCTCGTCACGACAGCGCGCGTCGCGACGCCCCAGTCGGCGATCGAGACCGAGGTGGAATACGAGTCCATCCTGCTGGTCTTCGAGCGCCCCGAGTTCTCCTCGGGCCCGCTCGCGACCGCGCTCAAGCTCGCCGCAGTACGTCGCCGAAGTGTCCACGTCCTCGTCTTCATCGAAGTCCCGTCGTCGATCCCCGTGGGGGCGGCGATGCCCGAGCAGGAGCGCGCGGCGCAGTCGGTCATCGAGTCCGCTCGCGTGCGCGGGCGACGCGTAGTGACTGGACACTGGGAGAAGGTCCGCGCCGGACAGGCGGGGCGACGGATCGTCGATGATGCCCGTGCGATGCGCGCTCGGGCCATCGTCATGTCACTTCCTCGCCGACGCGGCCAGGTGGTGTTCAGCCACGCGATGGAGACGGTCCTGGCCGAGCGCCCCTGCCGAGTGATCATCGAGTCGCTCCCCGATAGCCCCGCCGGCAACGCGGCCGAGCCACCGCTACGGCCGGCGTCCGCGAGCGCGTAGCAACGCTCAGGTAATCAACGGGATGATCAGGATGGCGACGATGTTGGCCACCTTGATCATCGGGTTGATCGCAGGGCCGGCGGTGTCCTTGTAGGGATCGCCGACGGTGTCGCCAGTCACAGCGGCGGCGTGGGCGTCTGAGCCCTTCCCGCCGTAAGCGCCGTCCTCGATCAGCTTCTTGGCGTTGTCCCATGCGCCGCCCCCGGCCGTCATCGCCACGGCCATGAAGAGGCCGACCACAATCACGCCGATGAGCAGGCCGCCGAGCGCCTCGGTGTCGATCAGCCCCACCACGAGGGTGATTACGATTGGAATCAGCGCCGGCAGGATCATCTCCCGTTGGGCCGAGCGCGTGACGATGTCGACGCATGTGCCGTACTCGGGCTTGTCGGTGCCCTGCATGATCCCCGGTTTCTCGCGAAACTGGCGGCGCACCTCCTCCACGACGGCTCCGCCGGCCCGGCCGACAGCCTCCATCGAGAGCGCCACGAAGAGGTAGACCATCATGCCGCCGATCAGCAGGCCGATCAGCACGGGTGGATTGGACACGCTGAAATCGAGCCCTTTACCGTGTGCTTTGTCGGAGAGCTCGCGCTGGAAGGCCGCGAACAGCACCAGCGCGGCAAGCGCAGCGGAACCGATCGCGTACCCCTTTGTCACCGCCTTGGTCGTATTGCCGACAGCGTCGAGCGGGTCGGTGACGTCGCGCACCTCCTGCGGGAGGTCGGCCATCTCGGCGATCCCGCCGGCGTTGTCGGTGACCGGGCCGAAGGCGTCGAGCGCGACGATCAGCCCAGTGAGCGAGAGCTGTGCCATGACCGCAACGCCGATGCCGTAGATACCGGCGGTTCCGCTGCCCGCCAGCTTCCACGCGCCCAAAATGCCCATCGCGATCACGAGCGCGGGGAGCGCGGTCGACTGGAAGCCCGATGCGAGTCCCTGGATGATGTTGGTTGCGTGGCCCGTCTGCGAGGCGCGCGCCGTCTTTTTGACGGGGGCGAAGCGCGTCGAGGTATAGAAGTCGGTGATTACGAACAGCAGCGCGGTGACCCCGATCCCGATCAGCGAGCACAGGTAAAGATGAAGGACGCTGGGACCTGGCGTGTCATCGGGGAAGGTGACGTTGCTCATCAGCCACTTCGTCACCGGGTAGAAGGCGCCCGCGGCCAGCACTCCGGAGACGATCAGCCCTTGGTACAGAGCGCGCTCGACGTTGCCGGCAGCCGAGCGCACGGCAAACGTGCCGATGATCGAGGCGATGATCGAGACGGCGCCGAGAACGAGCGGGTAAAGCGCAACGTTCGTCTGCTGCTGGAAAGTGAGGACACCGAGCAGCATCACCGCAACGGCCGTCACTGCGTAGGTCTCGAACAGGTCCGCCGCCATACCAGCGCAGTCGCCTACGTTGTCGCCGACGTTGTCAGCGATGACCGCGGGGTTGCGCGGGTCATCCTCGGGGATGCCCGCCTCGATCTTGCCCACCAGGTCGGCGCCGACGTCGGCTCCCTTGGTGAAAATGCCACCGCCGAGTCGCGCGAACACCGAGATCAGCGAGCCGCCGAAGCCGAGCCCGACGAGCGCGTCGACCGCGGTCCGTTGCGAGTCGTGGAACAACGCTGTCAGCGCGCCGTAGTAGCCGGCTACGCCGAGCAGGGCGAGGCCGACCACCAGCATCCCGGTGACCGCTCCGGAGCGGAATGCCACGCGCAGCGCCGGGGGCACGCCACCACGAGCGGCCTCGGCCACGCGGGCGTTGGCACGAACCGACACGTTCATCCCGATGTAGCCCGCGGCGCCCGACAGGATGCCGCCGATCGCGAAGCCGGCAGCGACGGCGACGTTCTGCACGAAGACGAGCGCGACCGCGAGGACGATGCCGACGATGGCAATCGTCGTGTATTGACGGTTGAGATAGGCGCGCGCACCCTCCTGAACGGCCATCGAGATTTCACGCATGCGGTCGTTGCCGGGCGAAAGGGCGAGCAGCGATCGCACGGTGACGGCGCCATAAAGCACGGCACAGCCTGCACATACCAGCGCCACCACGACACCGTGGTGCACAAAGAAGTCACTCAAGGGTTCTCAAATCCTCCAGAAGCTGAATGGGAAAGCGACCGGCAGCCGAGCACCGCGCCGAACGCGGGGGCCGGATGCGTCGGCGCCGTGGCGATCGGCCCGCATATCACGCAGCCGACCGCTCAAAACGGCGCGGGAGTCTAGCGGGCCGCGCTTGCGCAGCGGCGTCAGCGCTGCTGCGCGCCCCGCTGCGGGCGGGCGCTCATCGATCCGGGACCCACAGACGGCCGCTGCGCTGCGCGGGTCCTGGTTCACCGGGCTTGGTGGGCGTGTCGGCGTCGGGAGCCTCGGCTGGCTCTGCCGACGGCGTGTCCCGCGGCGCGGCGCCACCTGCGGGAGCTGGCTCTGTCCCCGCCGCGGCGCCACCTGCGGGAGCTGGCTCTGTCCCGGCCGCGGCGCCACCGGCCTCGCCCTGCATGCGAACGAAGGCAAGCTGGAGCTGGCTGAGGGCGTCACGGAGGGATGCGAGCTGCTGCTCGGGCACGACGCGCTCGAGCACGGGGAGCAGCGCGGTGACCGCATCGATCCCGAGGCGCGCCTGCTCGGGGTCGCGCTCGTCCTCGGCGCCGTGCGCCCGGCCGCTGCGGCGAAAGGCCAGGTTGAGCACTCCGACGACCTGGTCGAGCAGCAAGTCCTCGACGCGCAGACATTTGAGCTCAGCCTCGAGCGCAGCGAGCTCCTCCTCGCTCGGCTGCCGAGCACTCATGCGGGCACCTGCACGGCGTAAGTGTCGCTGGTCTCGCGGACCGATGCCGCGTACATCTGCTCCACCGTGGCGCCGGCGTCGAGCTGGCGGCGCTGGCGCTGCGCGCCATTGTGTTCGAGCGGCCAGTTGACATCGATCGCGAGCTCCGCGCGCACCGGCGCCGTCCACGTCGCGAGGCGATCGAGCGCCGCCCGAGCGGGGTAGAGCTCGGTCCGCTGAGCGTCGTCGAAGTCGATCAGCTCGCCATCGAGCCCGAAGCGCAAAGCCCGCCAGAGGTTCTCCTCCACCAGGCGCCGGGGCGGATCGATGAACGGGCGGTCCTCGTCGAGATCGCGTGCCGCCTGGGCCACGCAGGCCACGATGATCGCCGCCATGGCCTCTGACTCGGCGGCGGTGGTCTGCACGTCGCAGATGCGGACCTCCACCGTGCCGAAGCTGAGGTGGGGACGCACCGACCACCACACCTGGGTGTACTCGACGATCGACTCGGTCTCCACCAACATGTGCAAGTAGTCCGCGAACGCCGGCCAGCCGCCGTAGGGGTCGGGCACCCCACAGCGCGGAAAGCTCTTGGTGAACACCTGCGTGCGCGCCGAATGCAGGCCGGAGTCGCGCGCGTCGACACAGGTGGAGTTGGCCGAGATCGCGAGCAACAGCGGCAGCACCGGACGCAGCCGGTCGCAGACCTTGACGGCGCGGTCGAGGTCCCGCACGCCGACGTGGACATGGAGGGAGAAGGTGTTGTTGCGTCGCGCCACGTACTGGAGCCCCTCCGCTACACGGCGATAGTGCTCGGTGTCGATGATCGCCTGCTCGCGGTAGTCAGAGAACGGATGCGTCCCGGTGGCGCCCAGTGCGACGCCCTGAGCCGCGGCGAGGGCGAAGAGCCGCGCGCGTACGTCGCGCTGACACGCCACTGCGGCATGGAGATTCTCGCCTCGACCGGATCGAATCTCGATCTCCGAGCGGATCAGCTCTGCGGTGATGGATGCCGCCAGGACGGGGTCGGCGGCCTCCGCCGCGAGGCGCAGGTCCTCGAAGCGTCCGACCAGCTCGAGCGAGACCGGATCGAGCACCGCGAACTCCTCCTCGATGCCAACGGTGAAGTCCTGCGAGCCGGCGAACACGGCCGGAGCGCTGTCGATGTCGATGGTCATGGTGCGAAGCCGAGGCAGAGGCAGGCCCGCGGACAGACCGCGAAGGCCGCGGGCTTCCGACTCAAGTCAAGTAGAAGTACAGCGCGTAGAGCAGGTCGACCGCCGGGCTGGAGGTGTGCACGGTGACCTCAGGGGGGACCTGCAGCAGCGCCTCGCTGTAGTTGAAGATGATCTTGACCCCCGCGTCCACCAGCTCATCGGC
>QHBW01000076.1 GCA_003244205.1 Solirubrobacterales bacterium
GTGCTCGTGCGCGCGGCGGCGAGCCTGCGCCGGCGTCGCCTCGAGCTCGCCGCCTTGGAGGTGCGCGAGTGCGCAAAGCCCTGGCCCGAAGCCGACGCCGACGTCTGCGAGGCGATCGACTTCCTGGAGTATTACGCGCGCCAGGCCGTGGAGCTCGACGAAGGTCGGATCCTCGCTTCGCCACGAGGCGAGCACAACACCATGCGCTACGTCGCCCGCGGTGTCGCCGCGGTGATCTCGCCATGGAACTTCCCGCTCGCGATCCCGTGCGGGATGACGGCCGCGGCGCTTGCGGCCGGCAACGCCACGATCCTCAAGCCGGCTGAGCAGGCGCCGGGGTGCGCCGGCGCGCTGGTCGCCGCGCTGCGGGAGGCCGGCGTACCCCCAGCGGCGATCGCGCTGCTTCCGGGCGACGGCAGCGTCGGTGCGGCGCTGGCAGCGCATCCCGGCGTGCATGTCGTCGCCTTCACGGGTTCCCAGGCAGTGGGCGTCGAGCTGGCGCGCTCAGTCGCGGAGGTACGCCCCGGTCAGCGCCACCTCAAGCGCCTCGTCGCCGAACTCGGGGGCAAAAACTGCGTGATTGTTGATGCCGATGCGGACCTGGACGACGCTGTGCCCGCAATCGTCGCGTCAGCCTTCGCCTATGCGGGCCAGAAGTGCTCCGCGGCCTCGCGGGTGCTCTGTCACGAGGCGATCGCCGACACGTTGATCGAGCGTCTGGCTGGCGCCGTAGAGCTGCTCGCGGTGGGCCAGGCCGAGTCGCTCGATACAGATGTGCCGCCCGTGATCGAGCCCGCTGCTCGCGAACGGGTGGAGCGCTATGCGGCCGAAGCGGCCGGTGCCGGGACGGTCGTCGCCCGCGCCGAGCCGCCGGCCGGCGATGGCTGGTTCTGCGGCGTGACCGTGGCATGCGATGTCGCGGCGGGCGCGGCGGTGCTGTGCGACGAGGTGTTCGGCCCGCTGCTGTGCGTGGATCGTGTCGCCTCGATTGAGCAGGCGTGCGACGTCGTGGACGAGCTCCCAGTCGCCCTCACGGGTGGCGTCTTCAGCCGCGCTCCCGCGGTCGTCCGCTACGTGACGCGCCGCTCACCGGTAGGCAACCTCTATGTCAACCGTGAAATCACCGGTGCGATGGTCGCTCGCCAGCCGTTCGGCGGCAATCGCCTGTCGGGCACCGGCGCGAAGGCTGGCGGACCCGACTACCTGCTGCAGTTCGTCGACCCGCAGGTGGTTAGCGAGAACACCGTCAGGCACGGGCTGGAGGGGTGAGCTCCTGCCGCGACCGCCGCCCCCACACCTAAGCTGCGCGCTCGCGCGGCGCAGCGGCATCGGCGACGAGGCGCTCGTGCAGGCGCGGCTCGTCGCCGAGCTCGGGGTGGAAGGCCACAGCCACGATGCGATCCTGGCGGACGGCGACCGGATGACCGTCGATGCTCGCCAGCACCTCGACGTCCGGGCCTCGATCCTCCACCCACGGCGCGCGGATGAACACGGCGCGCAGCAGTCCTTCTGCGCCAAGGCCAGCGATTTCCAGATCTGCCTCGAATGAGCGCGTCTGGCGTCCGAAGGCATTTCGCCGAGCGCGGATATCCAAGATCCCGAGGTGCTCGCGATCGAGCACGATCATCCCGGCGCAAGTCCCCAGCATTGGCATACCGGCGGCCGCAAGCTCACGGAGCGGCTCAGCGAGGCCCTCGCGCTCGATGCCGAGCATCATCACAGTCGATTCACCCCCGGGCAGGACCAGACCCGCGAGGCCGCGCAGATCTTCCGGTACCCGCACCTCGCGCACCTCGGTGCCCAGCCGGCGCAGCATGCGCGCGTGGGCCTCGAAGTCGCCCTGGAGCGCGAGCACCCCGATCAGCGGGCCGCCTGCGCGGCCGTCCGCACGCGAGACCACCACTTGGCCTCTACCAGCCGCGGCTGGCGAGCAGCTGCTCGGGGGCGAGCCTGCGCGTCTCGAGCGACTGCATTGCGCCACCCAAGCCCTCGCTGGCACGCGCCACGCGCTCGGGATCCTTGAAGTGCGTCGTCGCCTCGACGATCGCGCGAGCGCGCGAGCTCGGGTCCTGCGACTTGAAGATGCCTGACCCCACGAACACGCCCTCGGCCCCGAGCTGCATCATCATCGCCGCGTCGGCCGGCGTGGCGATTCCGCCCGCGCAGAACAACACGACCGGCAGACGCCCCGCCCCTGCTACCTCGCGTACGAGATCGGGCGGCGCGCCGAGGTCCTTCGCGGCGCTGGCCAGCTCCGCATGCTCGAGGCCCCCCAACCGGGCAATCTCTGCACGGATGGCGCGCATGTGGCGGACGGCCTCTACGATGTCGCCCGTTCCTGCCTCACCCTTGGAGCGAATCATCGCCGCTCCTTCGCCGATACGCCGAAGCGCTTCGCCAAGATTGGTCGCCCCGCAGACGAAGGGAGCGGTGAAGGCCCACTTGTCGATGTGGTGTGACTCGTCTGCGGGGGTCAGCACTTCAGACTCGTCGACGTAGTCGATCTCGAGCGCCTGCAGCACCTGGGCTTCGACGAAGTGGCCGATGCGTGCCTTCGCCATCACCGGGATGCTCACCGCCGCCTGGATTGCACGGATCATCAGCGGGTCCGACATGCGCGCTACGCCGCCATCGCGGCGGATGTCGGCGGGCACGCGTTCGAGTGCCATCACCGCGGCGGCACCAGCGTCCTCGGCGATCTTCGCCTGCTCGGCGTCGACCACGTCCATGATCACGCCGCCCTTCAGGTTCTCAGCCAGGCCAGCCTTGACGCGAAATGTGCCCTCGTCGCGCATGACGGTGAGTCTAGTCGCAGACGTGGGGGTCCCCGGCAGCGTCTCGGCGCCCTGCTACTTCAGACGAAAGGCGCGGATGCGATCGTCGTATGCGTCGGCGTCACGGGCGTAGACGCCGTAGGCGAGCGCCTGGATGATGCTCAGCAGCGCGCTGTGGGAACGCACGTAGGCCGGAGAGTTCGACGAGTAGTACAGGCGCACCTGGGCGTAGCGCGCCACCTCGGAGAGCGTCGCGTCGGTGATCGCGATGCGCTGCGCCTCACGGTGGCGGGCAAGCTTCATTGTGCGCACGATCAGCGGATGGGGGCGACCCGCGGACAGGCCTACAACGAGCGTCTCCGAGTCGATCCGGCTCAGCCTGCCGAGCGCCTCCTGCGAAGGACTTGCGACCAGCTCGGCGCGAAGATCGAGCAGCATCAGCAGGTGGCGCAGGTAGGACGCAAAGAAGGCCATCTGGTCGGTGCCGGCGATCAGCACCTTGCTGGCGCCCGCGAGCGCGTCTACTGCGGCATCGACCGCCGAGCGTGACAGCTTGCGCGCCGTCTCCTCGACGTTGACGTGGTCGGCCGCGAGGACCGTCTCGAACGGACTCTGATCAAGCGAGAACAGCGGCGCGGCGCTGGCAGGACCGCCGGTTGGGGCGCGCCTACGGTACTCGTCGCGGGCAGCGTGCTGGAGCTCTGGGAATCCCTCGAAGCCGAGGCCCTGGGAGAAGCGCACAACGGTCGAGCTCGAGGTGTTGGCGCGGCGCGCCAGCTCCTCGGCTGTCTGGAAGGCGGCCTCGTCGAGGTGGTCGACGATGTACTGCGCAACGTCCTTCTGCGAACGCGAGAAATCGTCAAAGCGCGCCTGGATGTAAGCGGAGAGGCTCTGGGGTGCGTGAACGGGCGCGGGAGGGGGAGCAGTGGTAGTCGATCGCTTCATCGCGAGCATCTCATTCGACGCTCCCCCATCAGCCTCCTTCCTGGCAGGTCGGCTCGCTCAATACAGTGTCCGCCGCGATGCGGCGACGTCCCACCGAGCTGGCCGGCCTTGTCTTGCTCGAGCCCGACGTTCACGGCGATGAGCGCGGCTTCTTCGCTGAGACCTTTCGCTGCGACGCGTGGGCGGCCGAGGGCGTAGACGTCACTTTCGTCCAGGACAACCATTCGCGCTCGCGCCGCGGCACGCTGCGCGGCTTGCACTTCCAGACCGAGCCCGGCCAGGCCAAGCTGATGCGCTGCGCGCGGGGAGAGGTCCTCGACGTTGCGGTCGATCTGCGTCGCGGCTCGCCCACCTTCGGGTGTTCTGAGACGGTCGTGCTCGACGACCGCGAAATGCGCCAGCTCTTCGTGCCGGTCGGGTTCGCCCACGGCTTCTGCGTACTCTCCGAATGGGCAGACGTCACCTACAAGTGCTCGAGCTACTACGAGCCCGCAACCGAGCGCGGCATCGCCTACGACGACTCGGACCTGGGGATCGCGTGGCCCGCCGAGCTCGACCTGGTCGTGTCCGATCGCGATCGCTCGGCGCCGCGACTGCGCGACGTGGTCGACGAGCTTCCATTTCGCTTCGCCTGACCGCGAACCCTCAAAAGCCTCCCGGTCTCCTCATACACGCAGGCTGGCGATCTCGCGCCGCAGCGTGCTTGCCTGCGTCGCCCACTCACCGAGCGGCGCGGCGGCCACGACGACGGTCGTCCGACGGCCAGCTCCGGCCAGGCAGGCGATCTCGCGGTAGCGCGTGGTCGACGTCGCATAGCGGTCGACGACACAGGAGCCCCTTGCCCCGCTGGGGAACACCAATCCCCTCGCGCTCGCCTCCTTCAGCACGGCGCGATCGCCTTCCTTGGCGTTGTGGTGCAGGCGGAAGACGGCCCAGTTGGCCATCGTCTCCCCTCCCTGGCGGGGGGTGAGGTTGAGGTAGCCGAGGATCGCCCTGCGAGGCCCCAGCAGCGCCACGGTCGCCGTGCCCGGATCGGTTCGGATCGCCGCCCATGCTGGCGAGTAGGCCGCGCTCGCGCGGCCGTGTGCGAGCGTCGCGCGGGGCCAACCGGGCGTTGGGGCGCTGGTGTGCAGCCAGCCGAACGAGCCGGCCACTGCGGCCGGCGACACCGAGCTGGGCGCCGCTTCGCTCGCCGCCGAGGAAGGCGTGGACGGCCGCGACGAACCACCGCAGCCGCCGATGAGGGCGGCTGCCCCGAGCGCAAGGGGGAAGCGGCGCGCGCACATCAGACACCACCAGCGTGGCAGTCGCTGTCGGGCATGTCGGTGGGGACGTTTAGCGCAGAGCGAACCTTCCCGCCGGGCGTAGGCGTCGGCCGTTGGAGCCAGGGGGCGCCGGGGGGCCCGTGCCCGGCGGCCCTCAGGGGCCGGCGGCGCCTGGTGGGCCCGCACCTGCGGGTCCTCGAAGTGCCTGGAGATCTGCCTGGCAGGCGCGTGCTGCAGCGATGAACTTCGGGTCGCGCTGGTTGACCTTCGTCGCATCGAACACCGGGCCGTTACCACTGGTGTTAGGCGCCGGGAGGTTGTAGCCGTGCTTGCGCACGCACACCACGAACGCGTTCAACGCCGCCTTGACCTGGGGCGCCTGAAAGCGCCGGCGTGGGCCGAAGCCACCCGCCGGCAGCCCGCAGGCCTTCGCAGCGGCCGCGAACTTGGGATTGTTTCTCAGGCCCCGGCCACCACTGCCACCGAAGAGCCCCCCACCGCCTCCTGCACCTGGCGGCCGGGT
>QHBW01000036.1 GCA_003244205.1 Solirubrobacterales bacterium
ATCCGCTCGATCTCGGTCTCGCGACCGACGACGGGATCGAGCTTGCCGTCAGCTGCGAGCTTGGTCAGGTTGCGCCCGAACTGATCGAGCAGCTTGGAGGACTTCTTGCCTTCGCCCTGTCCGCCGGGCACGGCCGCGGCCGAGCCGCCGGCTCCCTGGCGACGGCCTCCGGGGCCCGACAGCATGCGGATGACCTCGTTGCGGATCTTTTCGGAGTCGGCGTCGAAGTCGAGCAGGATGCGCGCGGCGACGCCCTCGTTCTCGCGCACCAGCCCGAGCAGGATGTGCTCGGTGCCGATGTAGTTGTGCCCCAGGCTGAGCGCCTCGCGCAGCGCCAGCTCGAGCACCTTCTTGGCGCGCGGCGTGAACGGGATCTGGCCGGAGGTGACCTCCTCGCCCGAGCCGACGATGCGGACGACCTGGGCGCGGACGCGCTCGACGGTGATATCGAGGGACTCGAGCACGCGTGCGGCGAGGCCCTCCTCCTCGCGCAGCAGCCCGAGCAGGACGTGCTCCGTGCCGATGTAGTTGTGCTTGAGGGTGCGAGCTTCCTCTTGGGCGAGGACGACCACCTGGCGCGCTCGTTCGGTGAATCGCTCGAACATCGTCGCTGCTTCCTTCCACTGGTCGGCCCCGGATCGGGACCTTGTAGCTCTCGGTGGTCTGGTTGGCTGTTCTACAAGACGGTTGTGCTGCGCTCATGCCTTCCCGGCGGTCCCGAGCTCATGCCCGCCCACGGGGACGGCGACGTTCCCGAGTCCTCAAGGCATCGGCCGCCGCGGCGGAGAGCATGAGCATCGGGGTGGTCGTGAGCATGGCTCAGTCTACCAACGGCCGCCGTCGGCCCGAGCCGCGTGGGCTGGCGCCAACGCCGCGTGTTGCGCACTTCGCCGCCCGCAGCGCCGCCCGCGCGGGGCCCCTCGTGAGGGGATCTACTTGTCGCGCATCGCGGGGAACAGCACGACCTCGCGGATCGAGCGCTGGCCCGTGAGGATCATCACGAGCCGGTCGATCCCGAGGCCCAGCCCCCCGGTGGGGGGCATCCCGTGCTCGAGCGCCTGCAGGAAGGACTCGTCGTAGGGCTGGGCCGCATCGTCGCCGGCGGCGGCCTGGGCACGCTGGGCATCGAAGCGGGCGCGCTGCTCATCGGGGTCGTTGAGCTCGGTGAAGGCGTTGGCGATCTCGATCCCGTTGCAGAAGGCCTCGAAGCGTTCCACGAGCCCCGGCTGGGAGCGATGAGCCTTGGCAAAGGGCGAGAGCTCGACGGGGTAATCGAACAGCAGCGTAGGCTCGATCAGGGTGGGCTCGACGTGCTTTGAGATCAGCTCGTCGACAAGCTGCGCCCACGTGTCGCCGTCGAGGGCCTGGAGTCCACGCTCGCGCATCGCGTGCGCCAGGCGGCCGGCGTCGCGGCCGTCGTCGGCAAGGATGTCGACCCCGGTGCGTGCCTGGATCGCCTCGCGCAGGGTTTCGCGCTGCCACGGCGGCGCGAAGGAGATCTCCGGCGTGCCAGACCCCACCGGGGCGCCGAGCTCCTGGCTGACGAAGGCGAGCATCTGCTCGAGGCGTGCGGCGATGTCGTGATAGTCGGCGTAGGCCTCGTAGAACTCGAGCACCGTGAACTCGGGGTTGTGCTTGGGCGAGAGCCCCTCGTTGCGGAAGTCCTTGCCCAGCTCGTAGACCCGCTCGAGGCCGCCGACGATGCAGCGCTTGAGGTAGAGCTCGGTGGCGATGCGCAGGTAGAAGGTTCGATCCAGCGCGTTGTAGTGGGTCGTGAACGGGCGCGCCGCGGCACCGCCGTAGAGCGGTTGCAGCACGGGCGTCTCCACCTCGATGAAGCGGTGGTCGTCGAGGAACCGGCGAACCGCCGCGATCGTCCTGGCGCGCGTGGCGAAGCGCTCGCGTACGGCCGGGTCGGCGATCAGGTCCAGCTCGCGGTAGCGCAGGCGGGTCTCGACGTCGGCCAGGCCGCTGTGCTTGTCGGGGGGCGGGCGCAACGACTTGGCGAGCACGGTGGCGGCTTCGACGAGCAGCGACAGCTCGCCACGTCTAGTGGCGAAGACGGTCCCCTCAACCCCGAGCAGATCGCCGAGATCGAGCGAGGTGATGAGCGCGAAGTCCTGATCACCGAGGACGTCCGTGCGCGCCTGCAACTGCAGGCGCCCGCTGCGATCCACGAGGTCCAGGAACGCGCTCGCTCCATGCCCGCGACGAGCGGCGAGGCGACCCGCGAGCCGAAAGCGCACCTCGGTTTCGCTGCCGGGCGCCAGCCCCGAGAACTGCTCGCGCACGTCGGCGATCTGCCTAACCCCCTCGAAGCAGTGAGGGAACGGCTCGATGCCCTGTTCGCGCAGCGACTCGAGCTTGCGCCGTCGAGCCTGCAGGAGCTGGTTCTCCCGCGGACCCTCCTGCCCTTCGGAGTCCTCGCCCACGCGCGCGCCGGCGCTATCCGACGCCGACGTCGATCTTGGTGATCTTGAGCTTGCGCGCGGGGCCGCGCGGCACCTGCACCTTGACGACGTCGTTGCGCTTGTGGCCGAGCAGCGCCTTGCCGACGGGCGACTCGTTGGAGAGCTTGCGCTCGGCGGGGTTCGCCTCGGCGGAGCCGACGATCGTGTACTTCTCAGACTTGGCGGTCTTCTCGTCCTTGACGTGGACGACGCAGCCCACGCGGACCATGTCGTTGGAGAGATCCGAGGAGTCGATCACCTGAGCGGAGCGCAACTGCTCCTCGAGCGCGGCAATCCTGGCCTCGAGCATCGCCTGCTCGTTCTTGGCGTCGTCGTACTCGGAGTTCTCGGCGATGTCGCCAAACTCCCTGGCCTCCTTGATGCGCTCGGCCACCTCGCGTCGGCGCGCGGTCGAAAGGTGTTCGAGCTCGTCCTTGAGACGGCTGAGCCCGTCGGGGGTGAGGATGACGTCCTTCTGCATCGCGGTGTGTCCTCGTCGCGGTGGTCTATGGAGCGTGCGGCCGTGGCCGGCCCCTCGGCCCGCTTCCGGCGGTGTTGACGCGGTCGGACCCCGGCCTCGGGGCCGGACCCGTCCGGTTGGCCTGTGCACGCACCACCAGCCGGGCGTCAGAGGGCGCGCCAGTATAGCGACGGGTTCTCGCGGGTCCGCGCGGACGGCAGGTCCCACTTCAGGCCGCGAGCACGCTCCCCGGGGCCGGCGGTTTGGACCCGCGCAGATCGTCGAGCAGCGCGCGGGCGTCCCGGAGCGAGGCCGTCCGCTGGAGCACGTTGCGCACGGCCGCATCGGCGCCGAGGTGGCCCAGGTACCAGGGATAGAACTGGCGCAGGTAGCGCGCTGCACGCTCCTCCCCCAGGTGCTCTGCGGCACGCACCATGACCCAGTCGAGCTCGTCGAGAACCTGGTCGCGCGACGGCGGCAGAGACCCGGTGTCGAGCAGTTGCGCGAACAGCCAGGGATTGCCGAGCGCTCCCCGCGCCAGCATGACCGCCTCACAGCCGGTGTGCGCGAACACCCAGCGAATGTGCTCTGCGTCGCCGAGCCCTCCGGAGACGATCACCGGCGCGGGCAGCGACTGGACGAGCGCCGCGGCGAGATCGTAGTCGGGGTGTCCCGTGTGACCGACCGCCGCCGAGCGGGGATGAAAGCCAACGCCCGCGACGCCAGCCTCCTTCACCAGCCGGTGCGCCAGTGCGATCCCGTCTTGCTCGCCGGGGCGGCGCCCCGATCGCAGCTTGACGGTGACCGGGCAACGCCCACCCTCGACCGCCGCGCGTGCGACCGCGACAGCGCGGTCGTGGTCGGAGAGCAGCGCGGCGCCGGCGCCGGTCTTGAGCACCTTGGGAACCGGGCAGCCCATGTTGAGGTCGATCAGGTCGGCACCCGCGGCCGCCACCTGCGCCGCAGCGGAGCGCATCACGTCCGGATCTGATCCGAACAGCTGGATGGAGACGGGATGCTCCTCGGGATGGATCCGCAGCAGCTCGCGCAGCGTGCGCGGGTTGCGGTAGTGCACGGCGTGGCTGGAGACCATCTCCGAGACCGCTAGGCCTGCGCCGTAGCGACGCGCCTGAAGGCGTACGAACCAGTTGCCGATACCCGCCAGCGGCGCGAGCAGAACACGGTTGGCCAGGTGCACGTCACCGAGCGTCCAGGGATCGCCGAGCGAGCGCATGCGACGATCATAGGAGCCACCACCGGGAACGTCAGCGGTTTACTCCCCCTGGTTGCGCTCCCAGATCAGGCGCAGGCCGGTGAGCGTGAGCAGGTCGTCGACCGTGTCGATCGTCTCGCAGAAGGGCACGATGTGGGCGGCCAGCCCCCCGGTCGCCAGCGCCTTGGTGTCCTCGCCCAGGACCCCTCGCAAGCGCGTCACGATGCCGTCGACTTGGGCGGCAAACCCGAATACGACGCCCGAACGGATCGCGTCGACAGTGGACTTGCCGATCAGCGTTCGGGGCTCGATCAGCTCCACCCGGGGCAGTTTTGCCGCGCGCTCAGACAGCGCCTGCAGCGAGATCTCCACACCGGGGGAGATGATGCCGCCGAGGTACTCGCCGTCGGCTGAGATAGCGTCGTAGGTGATCGCCGTGCCGAAGTCCACGACGATGCAGTTGCCGGGGATCTGGGCGTGCGCGGCCACCGCGTTTACGAGGCGGTCGGCTCCGATCTCCCGTGGGTTGTCGAAGCGGATCACCATCCCGATCTTGAGGCCGGGGCCGACCTCGAGCATGCGGTGACTGAGATAGCGCTCGGCAGTCTGCGGCCATTCGGTGCCGAGCTGCGGGACCGTCGAGGAGACGATCGAGCCGTCGAGGTCCTCGAAGCCGAGGCCCCGAAGGTCGAGCAGAGCGCGCAGCGCGGCCCCCAGCTCGTCGGCTGTCGAGTCGCGCACCGTGGAGAAGCGCCAGTGTTCGACGAGCGTCTCGTCGCGGAACGCGCCGAGGTGCGTCTGGGTGTTACCGACGTCTACGGCGAGCAGCATGCACGCGATTATCCTCCCGGCACCTAGGGCGCGCTCAGGGTCCAGCGTCGCCGCGAACGCGGCGGCGGCTCAAGCGACGCAGCCGAGCGCGCCGATCCGGCGCCATGCGGCGTTGGCTTGGCGCGTAACCCGCGCGTTGTGCTGCTCGAAGCTGAGCAGCGCGGGCTGGGGATTGGCGCCGGCTGCGATCTCGGCAGCCAGGCGGTCCACCAGCGCGCGCCCGCGGCGCACGTAGACGAGGGCACGACGGACGAGCCCGCTCAGCTCCGACGGCGGGACGCGCTGCTCGAGCGCTGCGGCATGGGAGTCGACGATCCTGCGTAGCCCAACGCTGCGCGGGCCTGCCTGAGCGAGCGTCGTGAGCGGAGGCAGGGCACGCACCTGGGCCGCCTCGTCGCTGCACACTTGATCGACGCTGTAGTTGTACTGCGCGGGGGTCTCGCCACCGCCGCTGCCACAGCCGGCGACCAACATCACGACCGTGATCGACACTACCAGCGCGAAGCGATGGACGGACCCAAACCAAGACACAGGAACGCGGCGCATCACGAGGGCAGCGGCGTCAGCTTAGAGGTCGCCGCGAACCCCCCCGTGCCCGTTGGCGACGCGGCGAGGCTGCGGTGTGCACTGGTCGTTGGGGTCACTTGTGAGTATCCGGTTGGCTCAGGCGGGCGGCGGCTGGCTGGATTCACAGCGATCAACGCCTGCCCTGGTGGCGGGGCGCTGCGGCGGGCCGGCTGCACAACTTCACACTCGACCCTTCCAATTGGACGAGTGGGCTGCAATGCATCGCATCCGGGCACAAAAGCCCACCCGTTGCTCTAAACGCGACGAGTGGGCACTCATGCATGCCCCCGTCCAACCCCAACCTGACCGAACCGGATACTCACGAGGGTCACTATTTCGACCAAACGTCAACTCCCGGCATCCTTGGTCGTTCCGGGCCCTCACGACGGCGGCGTCAACGGCGGGCTGTGGACCCGGACAGCCTGACCGGGGGCCAGCGACGCCAGCGCGTCGGCCAGCCGCAGGCCGTTGGGCAGCGCTAGCTCAGGATCTAGCTCCAGCAGCGGGACGAGCACGAAGCGGCGGCTGGACACCTGCTCGTGCGGGAGCCGCAGGCGCTCGCAACGCAGCGTCAACTCGTCCAGCAGCAGGAGGTCGAGATCGATCGGTCGCGGACCGTGGCGAGGGCCGCCCACGCTGCGGCCCAACTCTGCTTCGACGCGCTTGCAGGCTGCGAGCAGGCCCAGCGGATCGTGCGCGGTGCGGATCCGCAGGCAGGCGTTGAGAAAGTCGGGCTGCTCGAGCACCTCGCCAACGGGCTCGGTCTCATAGACGGAGGAGCTGGCAAGGACCTCGACGCCGTGGCGCGGGAGCGCCCCCGTCGCGGATGCAAGCATCGCCCGGCGATCGCCGACGTTGGATCCCAGCCCGAGGTAGCCGATCCGCGCGGCAGCGGCGGCCACTCAGCAGGGGAAGCCGCTGGGGCCGAGCAGGTCGCGGGCCCATGCGGCGTCGCTCGCGATCGCCGGAAGGTCGAGCGCGGTGGCGACGTTGATCAGCATGCCGCTGGCGAAGAATTGGCGGACCTCCTCCTGTGAGGCGCCCGAGCGCTCCTTCACAAAACGCACCAGGCCCCCGAAATTCTCGCGCACCGTCGCGCGAATCTCGGGATCTCCGCAGGCTGCGTACATCTGCATCTGACCGAGCAGCAGGTGGCGATCGCTGGTCATCAGGTCGACGTACGCCCGCCCCATCCCCTCCAGCGGCGTCTCCCACGCTGGGGCTTCGGCGCCGCGCTCGAACGCCTCGCGGGTCCTAGCGATGCAGCGGTCGCAGACCGCGAGGAAGAGCTCTCGCTTGGTGCCGAAGAGACGGAAGAGATAGGGCTGGGAAATCCCCGCCTCGGCGGCGATCGCTTCTGTCGACGTGCCGTTCAGTCCGCCCTCGGCGAATGCCCGCTGGGCGATCGTGACGATCTCCTTGCGCCGCACGTCGGCGCTCTTGCGCGTCCCCTGGGTCTGCGTGCTGGTCTGCTCGGCGATGTTCGTAACGTTGGCCACGCGATAAAAGTTAGCACTCACTCACAAGACATACAAGGTGGGTCGCCGCGCCGCGCGAATCATCGTCGCGCCCAGATCACCCATGCACGGCCGCCCGCGCCAGCCGCACGGCTTGCGCGCTGCCCTCGGTCCAGGGATCGCCATGCCCTGGCGCGAGGATTCGCGCCGGCGCCTGCTCGATCACATCCAGCGAGCGTCGCGCCGCCTCCGAGCTCCACGTCGCCGCGCGCGCGATCAGCCGCGGCCCGCACGCGCCGGTGTATGGGTCATACGTAACAAGCGCGTCGCCGGCGATCAGGACGTCGTGGCCACCGAGCAGCACCGAGCAGTGCCCGCGGGTGTGGCCGGGCGTGTGCAGGAGCGTCGGCGCGCCCGGCAGCTGGTCGAGCTGCGCGCCGTCCGCCAGCGGCGTCCAACGCTCGATCTTTGTCGGTCGAGCCGCCCCGCCGAGGAGCATCTGGACGAGCGCGCGATTGGCCGAGCGGTTGAGCGCGTACGCGAGAATCAAGCGCTCGCCCTCGACGCCGCGCAACGGGTGGCGCAGGAGCCGATCCTCGAGCGGGTGAACGAAGACCTCCGCGCCGAGCTGCTCCTGGGCGCGGCGGGCAACACCAGTGTGGTCCGCGTGTCCGTGCGTCAGCACCACCGCCCGAACATCGGCGGGCGAGCGCCCGAGGAACGCCAACGCGTCGGTCAGCAGACCCCAGTGACGCGGGAGCCCACCATCGACCAGCAGCACGCCGCGATCGTCGGCGACGAGATACCAGTTGACGAGCCCGTCGGTGGCCCTGACGACCCCGTCGACGACCAGCTCGATCAGCATGCCCGAGCTCATGTCGGCTCCCGCCACAGCTCCACGGAGACCTCATCGACGGCGAGCGGCAGCGGCGGCTCGGGCTTGGCCGCCTTGACGGAGACCGATTCGGCGCCGAAGTCCGCGAGCAGGCGGTCGGCGACGGCCGCGCAGAGACGCTCGAGCGTCCGATACGAGCGGGCCTGGGCGACGAGCGAGACCGCTTCGCAGACGGCGGCGTAGTCGACCGTGTCCTGCACGCGATCGGTGATCGTCGCGTCGCACTCACCGACGTCCATGCGGATGTCGAGCACGAGCCGCTGGCCGACCTCCTGCTCGGCGTCAGTCACGCCATGGTGCGTGTAGAGCGAGAGCCCCACGATCTCGATCGTCACCCCGATCTCGGCCGCGCCGGCCTCGTCATCGCCTAGCTCGTCGGGGTACCCGTCGTCGTGGTCGTCGTGCTCGTCGGGCGCCACGGCGGGCGCACCGTAGCAGTCGCCACCGCCAGCCCATCGCCCACTGCAGCGACGTCGTGAACGCGAAAGACGGTGGCCCCGCGCTCGAGCGCGAGCACGCACGCCGCCACCGTGGCCGCGACGCGTTCGTCGACGGGTCGGCCGGTGATCGCACCGAGGAACGACTTGCGCGAAACGCCCACGACCACCGGCCGGCCGAGCTCCACCAGCTCGTCGAGGCGGCGCAGCAACTCGAGGTTGTGCTCGACCGTCTTGCCGAAGCCGATGCCGGGGTCGAGCAGGATCCGCTCCTCCGCGACGCCCTCGCCAACGGCAAAGGCGAGCCGCTCTTGGAGGAATGCCTTGACCTCGGAGACGACGTCGCCATAGCGGGGATCGCGCTGCATCGTGCGCGGCTCTCCGAGCATGTGCATCAAACAGCAATCGGCGCGACGCTCGGCGACCAGCCCCGCCAGCTCGGGCTCGTCGCGCAGCGCGGTGACGTCGTTGACCAGCGTCGCGCCGGAGTCGAGCGCCGCCCGCGCCACCTCGACCCGCGAGGTGTCGATCGATAGCTGCGCTGGCACGGGCGCCGCCGCGAGGCGCTCGAACACCGGCGCCACCCGGCGCAGCTCCTCCTCGACGCTCACGGGGTCGGCGCCGGGACGGGTCGACGCGCCGCCGATGTCGAGGATCGCTGCTCCTGAAGCGAACAGCTCGCGCGCGTGCGCTGCGGCCCGGTCGGCGTCCAAGAAGCGCCCGCCGTCGGAGAAGGAGTCGGGCGTCACGTTGACGACGCCCATCAGGCGCACACCAGCGTCCACGGGCTCAGCGGGCGACGGCGCGACCGGTGATGTAGGGACGCACGAGCGGCGCGGCTCTGGGAAGCTCGCCCCGCGTCGACTGCTCGACGTCGAATGGCCCTGCCGCAATCGCCTCCAGCGTGGAGCGGTTGCAGCGGCAGCCGTGGCCGAAGCGCAGCCACAGCGGCGCAAGGCGATCCTGCCAGCGCGCCAGCCGCGTCCCCGCGGGGGCACGCACGTGCTCGATGAACAGCAGCCGTCCCTGCGGACGCAGCACCCTTCCCAGCTCGTGGATCGCGCGCGTGGGATCGTCGACGGTGCAGAGCACGAGCGTGCTGACGGCGCAATCGAAGCTCGCGTCCGGGAACGGCAGGCGCTCGGCGGAGGCGGCTACGACGCGGACACTCGCCAGGCCGTTCTTCTTCTTCTTCTTGACCTTCTTCTTCAACCGCTCCGCCATCGGCGCCTCGGGCTCGCAGACCACGAGCTCGCTCACCGCAGGCGTGTAGTGGCTGAGGTTGACGCCGGTGCCCGCGCCGATCTCGATCACGCGCCCGCGGGCATCCGCCAGCACGCGGTCGCGCTCGGCTCCGAGACCAGCGGCCTCGGTCGGCGCGAGGAAGCGGTCATAGCCGGCAGCGAAGACCCGGCCCCACAGGCTCACGGTGGCCGGTGCCTCAGCTGAGCGTCGGCTTGTGGGGGCCGCCGCCGCGCAGCTCGGCGGTGCCACCCGCGAGCCCGGGGCGGGGCAGCGGCCGCGGCGCGTCGCGGCCTGGAGCCGGTTGATCCACAGGTGTTGGCGTGACAGGGGGCTTCTCGGCGGCGATGTCGTCGGAGCCGAAGACGTCGACCTCCGACTTGCCCGACAGCAGCGCTTCGAACTGCTCGCGCTCGATCGTCTCGCGCTTGAGCAGGATCTGGGAGATCCTGTCGACGGACGCGCGGTGCTCGGTGATGATCTCCTGCGCCTGGCGGTGAGCCGACTCGACGATGCGGCGGATCTCGTCGTCGATCTCGCGCGCGATCTCGTCGGAGTAGTCGGGCTCGGCAGAGAACTCACGCCCGAGGAAGGGCATGCCATGATCGTGGCCGAACACCCGCGGTCCGAGCTTCTCGCTCATGCCGAAGCGCATCACCATCTGCTTGGCGGTGGCTGTGACCTTCTCAAGGTCGTTGGAGGCGCCGGTCGTGATCTCGCCGAAGATGATCTCCTCGGCCGCGCGGCCGCCGAGCGTCATCGCCATCGTGTCGTTGAGCTCCGCGCGCGTCGTCAGGAAGCGGTCCTCCTGGGGCATCGAGATCGTGTAGCCCAGCGCCTGGCCACGCGAGATGACCGAGACCTTGTGCACGGGGTCGGAGTGCTCGAGGTAGTGCCCGACGATCGCGTGGCCCATCTCGTGGTAGGCCGTGATCAGGCGCTCCTTCTCGCTCATCACGCGGGTCTTCTTCTCCGGGCCGGCGATCACGCGCATGATCCCCTCTTCCAGCTCCGTCTGGGAGATCTCGCGCTTGCCGTTGCGCGCAGCGAGCAGGGCCGCCTCGTTGACCAGGTTGGAGAGGTCGGCACCGGTGAAACCGGGGGTCTGGCCGGCGAGCTCGTCGGTGTCGATCTCCTTGGCCAGCGGCTTGCCGCGGGTGTGGACGTCGAGGATCTTGGCGCGACCCTTGCGATCGGGACGGTCGACGACGATCTGCCGGTCGAAGCGGCCGGGGCGCAGCAACGCCGGGTCGAGGATGTCCGGCCGGTTGGTGGCGGCGATCAGGATGATGTTGTCCTTCATCTCGAAGCCGTCCATCTCCACGAGCAGCTGGTTGAGCGTCTGCTCACGCTCGTCGTGGCCGCCGCCGAGGCCGGCGCCGCGGTGACGACCGACGGCGTCGATCTCGTCCATGAAGATGATGCAGGGGGAATTCTGCTTTGCCTGCTCGAAAAGGTCACGCACGCGCGAGGCTCCCACCCCGACGAACATCTCGACGAAGTCCGAGCCCGAGATCGAGAAGAAGGGAACGCCGGCCTCGCCGGCCACCGCCCGGGCGAGCAGCGTCTTGCCCGTGCCGGGGGGCCCGTAGAGCAACACGCCCTTGGGGATGCGGGCCCCGAGGGCCTGGAACTTCTTCGGGTTCTCGAGGAACTCCTTGATCTCGTGGAGCTCCTCAACGGCCTCGTCGACCCCCGCGACGTCGCGGAAGGTGATCTTGGGCGAGTCGACCGAGAGGCGCTTGGCGCGCGACTTGCCGAAGGACATGACCTTCGACCCGCCCCCCTGAACCTGATTCATCAAGAAGATCCAGAAACCGATGAAGATGATGAACGGCAACACGTAGGTCAGCAGCGACAGCCACGCCGAGCTCTTGGTGCCCTGGACGTCGAACTGGGGGTGGTTCGGCGCCGTCTGCAGCTGGTTGACGAGCGCGTTGCCGTAGTCGCTCGGGTAGCCGACCTCGTACTTGTCGCCCTGCAGCGGCGTGACCTGGACGGTGTTGCTCTTCGTCTGGACGTTGACCGACCTGACCTGCCCCTGCTGGATCTGGGTGAGGAACTGGTTGAAGTGCGGCGTCGGCGTCGTGTGGCCGGGATTGATCAGCCGCTGGGCGAAGAACGCCAGCACCACGACGATGAGGATCGGAAAGGCGGCGCTCTTGAAGAAGCGGCTCATGGTGTCTGGAGGCCCGCGTGGGAGACGCGGCGACCACGGCCCCGCGGCCGATTCAGCCTACCACGGTGCTGCGGGCGCAAAGTGCGCTTGCGGACGGGGTGCACGAGGACGCCAGGAGGGGTCACTCCTGCTTCAACGCGGCCACATAGGGCAGGTTGCGGTAGCGCTCACCGTGATCGAGCCCGTAGCCGATGGCGAAGCGGTCGGGAATCTCGAAGCCGACATAGCGGATCGGCAATTCCACTTTCCTGCGGGTCGGCTTGGTCAACAAAGCGCAGACCTCGAGCGTCCGCGGGGAGCGCGCGCCGAGCGAGCTCAGCAGGTAGCTGAGCGTCAGACCGGAGTCGACGATGTCCTCCACGATCAGTACGTCGCGTCCCTCGATCGCGGCGTCGAGGTCCTTGAGGATCCGCACGACGCCCGAGGAGTCGGTCGCCGAGCCGTATGACGCAACCGCCATGAAGTCGAGCTCGCAAGGCACGCTGACGTTGCGCATGAGGTCGGAGAGGAAGAGGACGGCGCCCTTTAGCACGCAGACGAGCACCAGGTCGGAGCCAACATAGTCGGCGCTGATCTCCTCGCCGATGCTGGCTACGCGACGACGCAGGTCATCAGCCTGGACGAGGATCTCGCCGATCGCTGGGTCGCGCACGCGTCGCCGCTGGTCTTATTGGGGGCGCGGGAGATCGCGCCGGCGGCTTCGGTCGCGACGGCGATCGTGGCGACCGGGGCGCAGCCGACCTGGCGGAGGACCTTCGCCGCGAAGCCGGGCGCCGAGCAGCGCGATCCCAGCGGGCAACAGCGTCCAGATCGGCCAGAAGTAGTGCGCCCCGGTGGCGGCCCAGATGCCGACCATCCAGGCGTTGAACGTGACATAGGAGGCAAGCGCCGTCCTCCACGCCCGGCGATGGCGACCTGCCCGATGCGCCTGCCGGGCCCCCGGTAGATCGCGCACGATCGCGTCGAGCTCCCCGCGCGTGCGGGCGCCGTAGGCGACCTCGACGCGCTGCTCGAGCTCCTCGGTGTCGAGGCGACCCTCGCTGCAGGCCTGACGCAGCATCGTCGCCACCTTCTCGCGCTCCTCGTCGGAGGCGCGCAGCTCGTGCCGGTGCAGCGAGGGCACCGGCGGGGACGGCGAAGGCGTGGGCGAAGGCGTGGGCGGCGGCGTGGGCGGGACGACCGACTCTGCCATCTTCCGCAGTATGCCGTGCCCGTGACGGGAGCGTGCGGTTAGCTCGGCACTGGGGGATGGGTCACGAGACTTCCGCAGCGCCCACGTGCTCGAAGCGCAGCCGGCCCGACTCGACGATCGCGCGCAGCCCGCCGCTGAGGTGCAGCTCAGCGCGCCGGCCGTCGGCGTGGCCGAGGGAACGCAGCTCCACCAGGCGGGTTGCGGCATCTGGGGCGTGAGCGCCGCAAGCCTGCTCTGCGAGCCGGCGCACGACCAGCCGGGCCAGTGCGACCGGCAGGACGCGCAGGCGCTCGAGGGCGATTGCCGCCTCGCCGTGCAGCTCCCGGTCCACCAGCCCATCGAGCAGCTCGGCTTCCTCGCGGAGCTCGGCCGCCGTGCGGACGATGCTCGCCTCGGCGCTGGGATGAACGGACCGCAGCGCCGCCAGCAGCTGGTGACGCACACGCGCGCGCGCGAAGGTGGGGTCGGCGTTGCTGGGGTCCTCGCGCCAGCTCAGCCCGCGCTGACGGCAGTACTCCGCCGTCTGCTCGCGGGAGAGCGCCAGCAGCGGGCGAATCAGCGAGCCGCGCCTGGCCGCCATCCCGAGCAGCGCGCGCCGCCCCGGCGACGCCGCCAGCCGGTAGAGGATCGTCTCGGCCTGGTCGGAGGCCGTGTGACCGGTGGCAACGAGCGCCTGATCGCCGCCGGCGAAGCCCGGCGCGGCCGCGAGCTCGAAGGCGGCGCTGTAGCGAACGTCGCGCGCCCAGGCCTGGAGGTTGCCGCTCGACGCGCCGTCCTTTGCGGACAGACGCCGCGGGCGGGTGACCGCGAGCGCGACTCCCAGCGCTGAGCACAGCGCGACGCACAGCGCCTCGTCCTCGTCGGCGCCCTCGCGCAGGGCGTAGTTGCAGTGCACGGCATTGACCGCCGCGCGCCCGCCGATTTCCACAGCGAGGTCGAGCAGGCAGACCGAGTCGCGTCCTCCCGACAGCATCACCACGACGGGTCTTTCGGGGGACAGCAGCCCAGCGGCGGCAACAGACGCGCGCACGTTGGCCGGATCGAGGAGGGCTGACATCGTCAGTCGTCGGCGAGGCGAGCGGCGAACAGCTCGGTGGGCTCGCTGAAGCCCTTCAGGCGCACCTCTCCGATCGGCTCGAACTCGAGGTGGCTGCCGGCGTGCTCGACGACCGGACGCGTCACGAGCACCTCCCCGCCAGCGGCTCGCGCAGCCACGCGCGAGGCCTGGTTGACCTCGCGTCCGTAGTAGTCGCCGTCGCGATAGAGCGTCTGGCCGTAGTGGATCCCAATGCGCGGCAGCGGGCGCTCGGTCGAGAGGCGCTGAAAGCCCACCGCCCAATCGGTCAGCGCGCCGGGGTCCGATGCGACCAGCATGACCTCGTCGCCAATCGTCTTGATCACCCTGGCATCGTCGGGAATCGTCTGCTCGACGGCGTCGACGAAGCGCTCCACGGCATCGAAGGCAGACTCTTCACCCTCCTCTTCGGTGAGGCGGGTGTAGCCGGCGAGGTCGGCGAAGGCGATTGCCACCCGCAGCTTGCCGAGGTCGACGGCACGGTCATCGAGGTCTGACTCCATGTGACCGATTACGTCCTGTTGGACGTAGAAGCTCAGATAGCGTTGGTGGAGGTGGTCCATGAACGGCGACGAGAGGGGAAGCAGCTCGCGCGCCAACCCCTCCATCTCCTCGGCCATCTCCAGCCCCGGGACGCCGTCACGCATCAGCGGCTCGTGCACATAGAGGTGAAAGAGGCGCACCTCGGCGTCGGCGATCTGAGCCAGCGACTGGCCGTACACGCGCGCCAGCTGGAGGAACGCAACGAGCGGGAAGCCGGCAGCAAGCACCGCGGCGATGTAGCGCAGGTTCTGGAGATCGTCCTCGCTGATGGCTTCCAGCGACGGCGGGCTGTAGCCGAGCGCGGTGTAGATGCGCTCAATCAGCGCCGGCTCGAGCCCGCACTCCTTGGCGGCCTCGTTGAGCGTGTAGACGCTCTCTTCGCTGGGGAACAGATCCTCCACGTAGGCGAACGCGAGGCGCCCCGCCCGGCCTGCCTCGCGAATCTGCTCGAGTGAGTGTCCGCGCTCGCGCAGGCGTGCGACCAGGCGGGCGTGGGCTGCCGCGGCATGCGTCCATTGGCCGCGGTATTGGGGGATCACCCCCTGCTTGCTCCAGCGCCGCAACGTGCCGGGGCTGACGCCGGCGCGCTGCGCGGCCTCGCGCAGGCTCAGATGGCTGTTGGAGCTCGGCTGGCTCACAGCCTCACGGTACTTCGCGCAGTGCCGGCGCGGGTCGGCGGCGGGACCATGCTGGTTGGTCCCGCCGCCCGCGGGCTGATCGGCCCGCTCCGTCGGCCGGCGGCGCTCGTCTCGTTGCCGGCGGCGCCTCGCGGGCGCCCGCGCCGGGCGCGCCCACTCTCCGACCGTCAGGGAGTCCCCTAGGAATACTCGCTCCAAGCGCCAATGTCAACGCCGCGCCTGGGTCACCGGCGCATCCCGCGAGACGTTCGTCCCGGCGTCTACACCAGCAGGTGCGGATACTCCTCCGCCACCATCGCGCGGTAGCGGGCATAGACCGGCTTGGTGATCGGGATCAGCGACAGCGCCGCCTTGACATCGCCACCGGCCTTGATCCGCCGGCGGGCGATCGCGATCGCGACATTCTCCTTGCCCTGGAAGTACCTGTTGGCGGTCTCCGAGGACATGGTCATGCGGACCTTGGGCTGCCAGTCGACCTCATCGCTCCACTCCCAGTGCAGGTTGGCGTCCTCGGCGGGCTTGGCTGCCCGGATGTTGACCACCATGTCGAAGTCGCTGAACTCAAAGCGCTGGGGAACGTCGGCGTCGCGCAGCGCCGGGCCCATCTCGGGGTCGTCGTTCATCAACCCGAAGACGCGATCCATTACCTCCTTGAACTCCGCCTCCGACTCGAATGCATCAGCCATCGCTCACCTCCTCGGCTCGCGCTTCTTATTCGCTGCGCTGCCCCGCGTAACCGGCGCGCCGTCCCGCTTGGGCGCTGCTCCACCCTCCAAGGCCCGCACGCGCCGCTCCAGCGCTCGGAGCTCCTCGCGCAGCGATCTCAAGTCGTCGCCGGCACTCTGGACGAGCACGTCGTCGAGCACCGCTCGCACGCGCCCCGCCGCTCCGGTCAGCTCGTCGACGAGCTCCTGCGCGCGCTCTCGGGTGATCTGCGCCTGGCCGACGGTGGCCTGAAAGGTCCGATCGACGGCGCCGCGGACCGCGTCCGCCGCCTCCGCCCCCCGTGCCTTGCGCGCCATCGCGGCAGCGTACCTCTATCCTCGCCGCGCCGATGACGGGCGCGCCGATTCACCTGCGCCCGACCGCCGAGCTGGCAGAGCGTGTGCTGCTGCCCGGCGATCCCGGCCGCGCGCTCCAGCTCGCCCAGACGGTGCTCGAGCGACCGCGCATGTTCAACCACACGCGGGGTCTGTGGGGCTACAGCGGCGCAGCACTCTGCGACGGCGCTCCGCTGACCATCCAGAGCACCGGGATGGGCGGCCCCAGCGCCGCGATCGTGATCGAAGAGCTGATCGCCCTCGGCGCACAACGGTTCATCCGGGTTGGGACGTGCGGAGCGCTCAGCGCGGAGCTCGGGCTCGGTGACCTCGTTGTCGCCCGCGCCGCGCTTGCCGCCGACGGCACGAGCGCGGCACTGACGGCTGCTGGCGAGGTGTCGGGCGGCGCAATTTGGTCGGGACCGCGGTTGCTGGCGGCCGACCCGGGCCTGTCGGCGGCACTCGCGTCGGCGGCCGGGAATCGCGCCAGCGTGGGGATCGTGGCTTCGTGCGATCTCTTCTATGACCCCGACCCCGCGCGCGCCGCTGGCTGGCGGGCGGCGGGGGCGCTCGCGGTCGAGATGGAGACAGCCACGCTGCTTGCCCTCGCGGGGAGACACGGTGTCACGGCCGCCAGTCTGCTGGCCGTTTCCGACGTCCTGGTGGGAGGCAGAACGCGCATCGACGACGACGGGCTGCTTGTCGCCGGTAAGCGTTTGGGAGACGTCGCCACGCGCGCGTTGGCCGATCTGTGACCCTGGGCGTCCGGGGGCCGGACACCAAGGGCGACAGACACGTCCGTCAGAGGCTGCGGCCGACCTTCGGTCGAGTTTGAGTGGAGGCTAACCTTCAGGTCGAAGGTTACATCCGGGAAACACGTGCGGGAAACATCACGCCGGATCCCCGACGCGCAGACGCTCCTGGCCTCGCGCAACGGTCTCGCCGGCCTGCGCGGGCAGCTGCTCGTTGAGCGCGTGCAGCTCCCGGACGAGCACGCCGAGCTGCTCCTCGATCGCCGCCAGGCGCTCCTGCAGGTCGGCGCTGTTAGTCAGGAGCGCGAGTCGCTCGTCGATGCGATCCACCCCGTCCTCGACTCCCTCGAGCCGCTGGGAGACCGAGCGCAGCCTGCGCGTCAGCCGCTCGATGTCCGCTGCCGACGGGATGTTGAGCGCTCCCATGGCGAGGGTCTGCGCTTGGGCGGCGCGCTCGCGCGCCTCGAAGGCGCGCGACAGCGTGTTGGTGACCAGCGGGTTCTCCAGCAGCTCCTGGGCGAGCTTGCCGAGGGCATCCTCGCCCTGGCGTGTGAGCCGGGCGCGAAGCCCGTCGTCGTCTGTCATTTGCAGATCTTCTCCTGGCATTCGGGCGCTGAGTGCAGGATGCGGGCCGGACGTCGGTTCGGCGGACAATGCGTGCGACCACCGTAGCGCGGAGGCGACGGACATGCACGAGAGCCATCGTCCAGCATGCAGGGCGCTCCGAGGCGGCGCCCCGGCGGATAAGTTGCCTGCGCGCGGCCTGGTTTCTCCGTGGTACGGTGGCGGCGTTCGACCCGCAACGCGTCGGCTGGGAGGAGGCCGCAGGAAGCACATGCACAGTGGGAAGCTGCTCATCGCAGCGGCGACGACTGCCGTGTTCGCGGTCGCCTACGGGGGCCTCGCGGCCGGGCCCGCGGCGGCCGAGCCGTGCGACCTCACCGTCACCCTCCTCGGCGGCGTCGTCCTGCACCTCACCGTTGACGTCCCGCCGGGTACGCCGGCGACCGCGATCACGATCCCGGGGGTGCCCTCGGGAACGATCGCCAGCATCAGCGAAAGCTGCCAGTCCACGACGACCACCACGCCGACGACAACGAGCTCGCCCGCGACAGCGACCGTGCCGGCCACACCGCAATCGGGCTCGAATCCCTCGACCCCCGCAGCCAAGCACGGGGGTCCTCAGGCGCGCCCCGGCGGCACGCAATCGGCGTCGTCGAACGCCACGACGGCTCCCAGCGCGCTGGCCTCGGTGTCGACCTCAGCGCTCGCTCCAGCCCCGGGCGCTCCGGCAGTCGTCGTCCCAGGCGGCCTGCGGGCGGCCGGCGGAGCGCCTCTTGCCAGTGACCCAACGCTCTCGCTGGCGCTGCCCGCGCTGCCGGGGGCGGCGGGGCTGGGGGTGCCGGACTTCTTCGTCTCGGACTTTCGGATCCCGCCGTTCTTGTTGCCGATCTACCAGGCGGCCGGGGTGGCGTATGGGGTGCCGTGGCAGGTGCTGGCGGCGATCAACGAGATCGAGACGGACTACGGGCGCAATTTGAGCGTGAGCTCGGCGGGGGCGCTGGGCTGGATGCAGTTCTTGCCTGCGACGTGGAAGCAGTACGGGGTGGATGCGACCGGGAATGGGCGAGCCGATCCGTATAACCCGGTGGACGCGATTTTCGCGGCGGCGCGGTACTTGAAAGCGGCCGGCGCGGCGACGAACCTTCGAGGCGCGGTATTCGCCTACAACCATGCGAGCTGGTACGTGGACTCGGTGCTGTTGCGGGCAAAGCTGATCGGCGGAATGCCCGACGCCCTGGTGGGGGCGTTGACCGGTCTCACGCAGGGGCACTTCCCCGTCGCCGCGCCGTCCCGCTACGCCGACGACATGCGCGAGGCGCACGCTCCCGGGGCCGCCAAGGTCTCCGATACGGTCCTCCCGAGGCGCAACGCGATCAACATCTTCGCGCGCACCGGCGCCCCGGTGATCGCCGTCCAGGACGGCACCGTGACGCACATCGGGGTGAGCCGGTCGCTGGGGCGCTATGTGGTCTTGCGCGACGGCTGGGGCAACAGCTACACCTACGGGGATCTCGGGTCCCTGGCGGCGCAGTACCCGGTCCCCAAGCCGCCCGCGCCGGTGCTCCTCGCAACGACGTCCCCGACGCAGCCAACCGATGCACCCCCTGCGGCACCCGCCACCGCCGGGGAGCACGCGCTCGCCCCGACGACGCTGACAGGCACGCTCGCGGGCATCACACCCGGGCTCTCCGCCCTGCGGGAGCGCCTGTTCGCCTACCCCGCGCGGCCCAACGCTTACCGCGCGGGCGGCGCACAGCAGATCGTCGCCCAGAGCTCGCCGCCAGCGTCCTTGGCGGGCTTCGTCTCCCGGGTCCTCAACCTGCCGGCCAGCCAGATCGACCTCAAGCCATTGCGTGCAGGCGCTCAGGTCGTGGCCGGGACGTTGTTGGGGCGCACGGGTGCAGCGGTGCCGGGGATGGCGCCGCATCTGCGCTTCGAGATTCGCCCGGCCGGTGTCGGGGAGCCGTTGATCGATCCCAAGCCGGTGCTCGATGGGTGGAAGCTGTTGGAGGCCTCGGCGGTGTATCGCGCAGCAGGGCAGAACCCGTTGGTCAACTCCGACGTGTCGATCGGCCAGGTGCTCTTGGCGTCCAAGAGCCAGTTGCAGCGGCGCGTGCTCGCCGATCCGCGGATCGGGCTCTCGCGCTGTCATCGTCGCGATGTCCTAGGCGGTCAGGTCGATCAGCGGGTGCTCGCAACGCTGGAGTATCTCTCGCTCTCGGGTCTGCGTCCCGCGCTTGCATCCAGCTGCGTCTCCCAGGCCCCGTCGTCGCTGGCAGCCAACCCGGCCGCGGTCACGCCGACCAAGCCGTCGAGCAGCCCCACTGCCGTGACAAACACCGTGCTGGCCCTGTCGGACCCGACCCCTGCAGCCGACACGTTCGATCTCACGGCGATCAACGGCATCCCGATCCTCGGCCACCAAGGGCCCGGCAGCGTCACCGACCTCACGATCCGGCGGCTGCTCGCGCTCCAGGGCGCCATCAAACCGCACATGATCACCAGCCTGATGCGCTTCCGCAATAGCGACAACACCACGGCCCTGCCCGCCTACGCCAATCGCATCCACATCGCCTTCCTCCAACTCGCCGCCTCCACCCCCGCCCAGCAAGCCGCGCTCTACCAAACGCTGCAACCCCATCAGTGGCTCCAACTCATCAACCGCCTCAACCAACTCGCCCAGCCCTCCGTAACTACAACGCCCTCCTCCGCGGCGATAGCGGCTCACGGCGGCTAGCCACCCGGCTGGTAGCCGTCGAGTGACCAGCGCTGGCGCGCAGCTCTTCCGTTGCATCCAGTTCGAGTTCCCCTGGCAGCTCGGACCAGAGCCGGGACGCTATGTGGTCCGCGAGCCGCACGCCGAAGAGGCCAGCCACGTGCTCGTCATCGCCACGCTCGGCGCGCCTGAGCGACGACGCCTCGCCAAGCGGCGCGCGCGCGCGGTGGCCGCCGACGTCGGGTCGCAACCCGCTGCGGTGGCCACGACTCGCGCCACCGTGATACCGGCTGACGCGCTCGTCGACGAGGCCGCCGCACGCGCGTGGCTCGCTACGGCTCAGCGCGACGAGCACGTCGATGACGAGCTCGACCGCGCGTTGGCGGTTCTCGCTCGTGCTGTTCACGCACACCGATTGGCGACTGCAGATCCGGGCGTCCCCGAGCCGCGCCGCGAGCAGGCATTGGTCGTCCGCCTCGGATATGGGAGCGGCGACCAGGTTGCCGACGGACGCCACACCGAGATGGTTGAGCTGCCCCCGCCGTCACCCAACCGCCAACGCCGAGTCCACGCGCTGCGTCCCCAGGAGCGCCTCGCCGCGGTCCTTGGGGGCCGCCAGCAGCTGCTGGCGTGTGAGGAGCTGACACTGCGTGCGCGCGCGGACCTCGACGCCGGACGCGCCCGTCAGGCTGCCCTGCAACTGCGCGTCGCCTTCGAGGCCGCGCTCGCCGAGCTCGATGGCAGCGTGGCCGCCGCGCGCCTCGCTGAGCTGCGCACGCGCCGCGAAGCCGTCGGCGCCGCCGCCAACGCCGCGCTCACCGGCGAGCTCGACGCTGTGACCGCAGCCGAGCTGAGTGACACGCTCGAACGGGTGGAGGCGGCGCTGCGCGCGCGCTCTGCGGGGACGGAGCGAGCGGGCGACTGAGCCGCCCAAGGGACGCCGCGCTCACGCCAGACGGTCGAGCGCCGCGACCAGACCCTCGAGCTCTGCGACGACGTCGCCGTCGAGCTTGACGGCGGCGTGGATGTCCTCGGGCGTCGGTCCCTGCGTGAGAACTGCGGTGCGACCTCCCGCTGCGCGCGTGACCTCGGGCAGCCCCGCCACGGGCCATACCTCCAGCGAGGAGCCAACGCACAGCAGCACGTCGGCGCGCATCGCCAGCGCCTCGGCTCGCCGCAGCGCTCCTTCCGGCAAGAGCTCGCCGAAGAGCACCACCCCTGGCTTGAGCGCCTTGCCACAGTCGCACCGCGGGATGCCGCGCGGATCGGCGGCCAGGCGAGCGCGAACCTCTCCAAGCGGGTGGCGCTCGCCGCAGTCGAGGCACACCGCGGTCTCGATGCTGCCGTGTACCTCGATCAGCTCACGGGTGCCCGCGCGCGCGTGCAGACGGTCGATGTTCTGGGTGACGACCGCGTCGAGCAGACCACGCCGCTCGAGCGCGACCAAGGCCCGGTGGGCGCCGTTGGGGCGCTTGCGCTCGAGCATCGCAAAGCGGTCGCCATAGAAGCTCCAAAAGCGCTCGGGGTCGCGTCGGAACGCGTCGATGTGGGCGACCTCCATCGGGTCGACGTGCTCCCACAGCCCTGTTCCGGGCGTGCGGAAGTCCGGGATGCCGGATGGCACCGAGATCCCGGCTCCGGTCAAGGCCACGACCGATCCGGCAGCGGAGATCAGCTCCGCCAGGCGCTCGACGCGCTCGAGCTGATCGCTGGCGATGGCGGCTGACGTCACCAGTTCTAGCGTCCCTTGAAGGCTGCGGTTCGCTTCTGCAGGAAGGCCGAGATCCCCTCGCTGGCGTCCTCGGAGGCGAACACCGCGGCGAAGGCGACCTTCTCTGCCTCGATGCCGGCGTCCAGGTCGCCGTTGGCCGACACGCGCTTGATCTGCTCGATCGCGAGCGGCGGCTGACTGCCGAGCTTGCGCGCCCACGCAAGCGCCGTGTCGAAGAGCTCGTGATCCACAACGACCGCGTTGACGAGCCCGCAGTCGAGCGCGTCCTCGGCGGAGATCGCATCGCCACTAAGGTTCATCTCGAGCGCCTTGCTCTCGCCGACCAGCCGGGCTAGCCGCTGGGTTCCGCCGAAGCCAGGGATGATCCCGAGGTTGATCTCCGGCTGGCCGAAGGTGGCCGACAGCGCCGCGATGCGCACATCGCATGCCATCGCCAGCTCGCAGCCGCCGCCGATTGCGAGCGCGTTGACGGCGGCGATCGTGACGATGCGAGAAAGCCCGAAGGAGCGCAACAGGGCGTGGCCCTCGTGGATCAGCTGGCGACCGCTGCGCTCGTCCATTGAGGTGAAGGCCTTGATATCCGCCCCCGCGCTGAAGAGCGCGGGGTTGGCGGAGGCGATCACCAACGCACGCGTCGTGCCGTCCTGGAGATGGCTCCAGATCCTGCCCAGCTCGTCGATCACCTGCGGGGAGATCGAGTTCGCGGGCGGACGGTTCAGCCACGCAATCGCGGTCTCCCCGCGGGTCTCGAGCTGCACCGCCTCGCCCTGCTCGAAGCTGTCGTCCGGACGCGGATAGGCGAAGAATCCCTGGCCCGACTTTTGGCCCAAGCGCCCCTGCGCAACGAGGCGGCGGAGGATGCGCGGGGCGGCGAAGTGCTCGCCCCACTCGGCCTCGGCGCGCTCCAGCGCGTCCAGCACCTCGTCGAGCCCGAGCGCGTCGGCGCGCGCGAGTGGCGGTGGAATGATTCCCGCTCCGGCCATCATGCCGAGGTCGATGTCGCGCGTGGTCGCGAGCTCCTCCTCGAGCACCAGACAGGACTCGACCAGCATCTTGAGCTGGAAGCGCTCGGTCAGGCTGGCGGTCTGAAGATCAGCTGCCGTGCTCATAGAACCCCTTCCCTGTCTTCGCGCCGAGGTTGCCGGCCGCCACCAGCTCGCGCATCTTGCGATGGATGTAGAAGCGGTCCCCGAAGGATTCCTGCAGGTGCTCGGCGACGTGCAGGACGGTGTCGAGTCCGAGCATGTCGGCGAGGATGAACGGCCCCATCGGCGCGGCCTTGGACTCGGCTACCTGCTTGTCGATCTCCTCGAGATCGATCTCGCTCTCCTCCTGTTGGCGCCAGACCTCCGAGACCGACGAGTTGAGGATGCGGTTGACGACGAAGCCCGGGGCCTCGCCGCAGCGAATCGGGAGCTTGCGAATCGTCTGCGCGAAGTTGACCGCCGCCTGGACCGTCTCCGCCGAGCTCTCGTCGCCTTCGACGATCTCCAGCAGCCGCATGATCGACGCCGGATAGAAGAAGTGGAAGCCGACGACGCGGTCGGGGCGGCTGGTGGCCTCGCCCATCTCCGAGATCGACAGCGAGGAGGTGTTGGAGGCGAGGATCGCGTGGCCTGGGGTGACGACGTCGAGCTCGGAGAACACTGCCTGCTTGATCTCCATGCGCTCGGGGACCGCTTCGATGACGAAGTCGACGTCGCCGAAGCCGGCGTACTCGGTCGTGCCTTCGATCAGCGCGAGCTTGCGGTCGAGCTCTTCGGAGCTGAGCTTGCCCTTGTCGACGACAGCCTGCCACAGCGAGCGCGCTTTCTCGAGCCCCTGGTCGACGTACTTCTGCTCGACGTCCTTGAGCACGACGGGGATGTCCGCTGAGGCGACGACCTGCGCGATCTCGCCACCCATCGTCCCGGCGCCCACGACGGCGGCTTTGAACACGAACATTGCCTGCAGGACCGTACAATGTTGGGCATGCTGGCGATCCCACGCCCGACGATCACGCTGGCCCTGCCCGTCGCCGCGCTGGCGCTGAGCGCCTGCGGTGGCCGTGATCGGCTCCGCAGCCTGCTCAGAGGTCTGACTGAAGCTCGATTCCGAAGCGCACCAGCGTCCGTGTGAGCGAGTCGGTCAACGCGCGCTTGATGAAGAAGAAGTCGACCAGCGGCCGCAGCGGACCACCTTGCTTGAGCGAGTACTCGAGCGAGAAGCCCACACGCAGACAACCGTCCGGCTCGTCGGCGAAGCCGACCTGCTGGAGCCCCTCGAGCCGCTCGTCCTCCACGCGCAGCCGCTGACCGCGACCCGGGGTGTACGCCTCGACGCGCTCGACCACGCGGCCGCGGCCACCGGGCAGCGAGTCCCAGGCCAGCGTCGCCCCGACTTCCGGCCACTGCTCCGAAAGGCGGGCGACGTGTCCAAAGCCGTCGATCCAACTGGCCCATCGCTCGGGGTCGTACCACAGCGCCTCGGCGGCCGTGACCGTAGCGATGAACGAGCGCTCGACCGCGACTCTCCGCGCCATCAGCAGCCCAGCTCTCTGCGGATCTGCTCAATACCTGTGGCGATCAGTGCCAGCCGCGGCGCGAGTTCGCCCTTCAGCCGCTCACGCTCGCCCGCGCCGGCACGCGTGATCGCGTAGAAGCGCCGACTCCGGCGTTGCGGGTGCTCCCACTCACCTGCCAGCAGGCCGCGCGCCTCGAGTGACCGCAGCAGCGGGTAGATCGTGTTCGGGTTGACAGCCACCGCGCCCGCGGTCAGACGAGCCACGCGCTCGATCAGCTGGTTGCCGTACGAAGGCTGATCTGAGACAAAGTGGAGTACGAGCAGCGGCAGCAGACCAGCGCGACGGAGGTCCCCCACAAGTGGGTCCCCGCTGCCGGGCCCGGGCGCCGAAGGCGTACCCGCGTCAGCCAGCTCCCCGACCGGCCCGGCCGCGGCGCGAGCGCGCTCGACGGAGGTAGCTTCGGCGACGGCGGCTCGCGCACGCCTACTCGATTGGGCCATCGTGGGTGATTAGACCACGCGGTGCTGCTATTACCCCCGCTGTGCCGGCCGCCATCGTGATCACAATCCACTCGGTCGAGATCGTCGCGGCGCTGGTGCTCGTGCTCGTGTGGCTGCTCGTCAGGCTCGGCCGCCGGATCTGAGCGATCCGCCGCGGAAGTCAGACCGTCGCTGGCTGAGGCTCCGCGATCTGGCGTGGCAGCAGCGTCTCGCGCGCGATCACGAGCCGCTGGATCTGCGCGGTGCCTTCGTAGAGCTGCATGATCTTCGCGTCGCGCATCAGCTTCTCGACGGGGTACTCCTTGATGAAACCGTAGCCGCCGTAGACCTGCACGGCGTCGGTCGTCACCTTCATCGCGGTGTCGCCGGCGAAGCGCTTAGCGTGCGAGGACACGAGCGTGTTGCGCTGGCCATTGTCGAGCAGCACTGCCGACTTCCAGGTGAGCAGGCGCGAAGCCTCAATCTCGGTTGCCATGTCGGCGATCATGAACTGGATCGCCTGGTGCATCGCGATCGGCACGCCGAACTGGACGCGCTCCTTGGAGTACTCGGTCGCGAACTCGAAGGCGGCGCGGGCGATGCCCGTCGCCATCGCCGCCACACCCGGGCGGGTGCGATCGAGGGTCATCATGGCGACCTTGAAGCCGTAGTTCTCCTCGCCGATGAGGTGATCGGCCGGAATCTCCACGTCGTTGAAGGAGATCGTGGCGGTGTTGGAAGCCCGCTGGCCCATCTTGTCTTCCTTCTTGTCCACGACCACGCCCGCGTCCTTGGGGACGATGAAACAGGAGATCCCGCGATGGCCGGCATCCTTGTCGGTCTTGGCGTAGACCGTGTACCAGTTGGCGTAGCCGCCGTTGGTGATGAAGCACTTGGAGCCGTTGATGACGTACTTGTCGCCCTTGCGCACCGCCGTCGTGCGCATCCCCGAGACGTCAGACCCGGCGTCCGGCTCGGTCAGGCAGAAGGACGCCAGCAGCGGCGCCTCCGTGAGGCGGCCGACGTACTCCTTCTTGATCTCCTCGCTGGCGGCCAGCAGGATCGGCGCGGTGGCGAGGCCGTTGCATCCAAGCGAGGTCTGAATTCCCGAACAACCCCAGCTCAGCTCCTCCTCGATCAGGCAGCCGTCCAGGTAGCTGGCGCCCGGTCCCCCGTACTCCTCGGGGATGTGGGTGTTCATCAGCCCGACTTCCCAGGCCTTCTCGACGATCTCTCCAGGCCAGGTCCCGTCGCGATCGTACTCCCAGGCGACAGGTCGGATCTCCTTCTCGGCGAAGTCGTGCGCCAGCTCGCGCAGGGCCTTCTGCTCGTCGGTGAGCGTGAAATCGACCACGTGGATTCTCCTTGTGGGGCGCGGGAGCAAAGCGCGACCGCGGTGTGCTGCCGTTTAGATTGACTGGTCAGTCAACGACAGGGTACCCCAAACCCCTGAGCGGGTCACAGCTTTGCGTCAACGTGTGAGCACGATCACAACGGCAACGATGCTGGCGATCAGCACGAGGCCTGTGACGAGCGCGAGCCCGTACTGGTGCTCGTAGAGAAGCGGCCGGCGCGGCGCGAGCGTGCGCCGGCTGAAGCGTCGCCAGGCTGCGCGCATGGCAACAATGTAGGGGTGGCGATCGTTCGTGCAACCACACAGGATGCCTTTGGTGTCGTGATCTCGGTGGTGGTGGCCGTCGGCTTGGTCGGCGCGCTGATCTCGTTTCTCGGCTCGCGCAAGCTCTATGACCAGATCGGGCGCGGCGGGCTGTCGCTCGGCGACGAGCGCGACAGGGCGCCCTCCGAGCCGAGCGGCAGCGCAGGGGCGGCCGTGCGCGAGGAGGAGATCCGCCAGATGCTGGGAGCGCGCAATGCGCGCCGCGCCCGACGTGGCGAGCGTCCGATCGACGTCGAGGCAGAGCTTGCCCGCCTCAACGAGGTGCCGGTCGATCCTGGACTCCGCGCCGAGGTGCGCGATCACGTCATCGCGGGCAACGCGCGGCGGGTGCGCCGCGGCGAGCAGCCGCTCGACGTGGACGTCGAGGTCGAGCGGCGCCTGCGCGAGCTGCACAACGCCTGAACGTCCGCCCAGCAGCCGCTAGGCTCCGCCGATGGCAGATCTGCGCCGCTTCGACCTCGACGAGCTCCTCGTTCGACCGGGTACCTATTTCAATCCGCAGACCGAGGTGCTGGTCGTCGTCGACGATTCGCCCGAGCTCGGCGACGAGGTCTTCAACATGGAGGAGTACGAGGGCGCCGACTGGGTGCTGATCTCCGACGAGATGCCGCTGGACGAGCCCCGCCGCGATGAGTTGCTGGAGTCCTTCCAGGTCCGCTATCACCCCGGATCGGCCGCCTCGATCGAGGGCAACGGCGACGACGAGCCCGATGACGAGCTCGCGGCCGACGACCAGGAGGTCGGGCGCGAGTAGGAGGTGGCCAACGGCTAGCCTCGTCTGCCATGGCTGAGCTGTCGAGCACCGCTGTCGGAACGTGGAGCGGCGGGCGCTTCATGCACTTCGGCGAGGCCGTCGATGACGACCACCTGGCGACGTTGTTGCGTCCAGGCGGGGGGATCGACACGGTCATCACCGCCGACGTATACGGACAGGGCGAGGCGGACACGCTGCTCGGCCGCGCGATCGCTGGGATACCGCGCGAGCAGTACGCCCTGGTCGGCGCCGTCGGCCACGACTTCTACGCAGGCGAGCGCGACGGAGCGAAGGGATTCCCGCGCTTCACCGACCCCCGGCTGCGAGATGCTGGTGGCTACGCCGACTACCTGCGGATGGCGACCGAGCGCTCGCTGGAGCGCTGCGGCGTCGATCGCTTCGATCTCCTGCTGCTGCACAACCCCGACCGGATTGGCTACACATCGGCGGCGGTGTGGGACGGCATGACGGCTCTGCGAGACGCCGGGCTGACTGGCGCGATCGGCGTCGCTCCGGGCCCCGCCAACGGCTTCACGCTGGACCTGCTGGCGTGCCTGGAGCGCTTCGGCGAGGCGATCGACTGGGCGATGATCATCCTCAACCCGCTCGAGCCCTGGCCCGGTGAGCTCGTGCTCGATGCCGCGACGGCGGCGCAGTTGGGGGTCATCGCCCGCGTTGTCGACTACGGCGGTCTCTTCTGGGACGACGTCCTGCCAGGCCACCGCTTTGCCCCCGGCGATCACCGTACCTTCCGCCCGGACGGCTGGGTGCAGGAGGGGCGTCGGCGGATCGACGCGATGCGCCCGATCGCTGAGCGCCAGGGGCTCACGATGCTGCAGCTCGCCGCCGGATGGGACCTCGCCCACCCCGCAGTGCGCTGCGTCGCGCCCACGCTGATCCAGGAGCCCGGCGACGACGCCCGATCGATCGAGGACAAGCGCGCCGAGCTGGCCGGAGTCCGCACTGCAGCGCCGCTCGGCGATGACGACGTCGCGGCGGTCCGCAGCCTCGGCGACAACACCGGGTGCATGGCGCTCAAGGGCGCCAGCCCCGACCACGACGGTGCCGAGCGCCCCGACCGCTGGGCGGTGACGCCCGCGCTCGCCGCTGCCGGCGCCCGCTGGGGGATCGAGCCCGACCGCGACCTCCGGCGCATCGTCGCGGCGTGAGCCACGGGGATGGCGTGAGCGGCGTGGATGGCGTGAGCCGCGTGGATGGCGTGAGCCGCGTGGATGGCGTGAGCCGCGTGGACGGCACGGGCGGCGTGCGTCGCGTCGCCGCTAACCGGCTGAGCTGCTCTGCGCGGCACTGAGGTTGCCGCCGAGGATCGACAGCAGCCCCGAGGCAGTCTCGCTGCGCCCGATGTGAATGCGGGGGATCGTGTAAGGGGAGGCGGTGGACGCGCTTTCGCCGGCCTGGGTGGTGAATGCCATCGCATAACCGGCGCGGCGGACCGCTGCGATCACAGCAGTGTTGAACGCGCCAAATGGATAGGCGAACGCCGACACAGGGTGCCCGAGGATGCCTTGCAGCACTGTCTTGGACCCGCCGATCTGCTGCGCGAGCACTGAGCCCGACCGCAGGCGCAGGTCGACGTGGGACATCGTGTGGTCCTCGACGTCCATCCCAGCGCCATCCAGCTCGCGCATCTGCGAAGCAGTCAGGAAGCCGGCCTGGGTGTCGCGGGCGGTGATGACGAAGAAGGTCGCGCGCAGACCGAAGCGGCGCAGGATCGGCAGGATCGTGCGCACATCGTCGACGTAGCCGTCGTCGGCGGAGATCAGCACCGGCTTGCTCGGCAGGGCGCCGCCGCGGTAGAGGGCGTCGAAGAGCTGGCGGATGGTGACGCTGTGATACCCGTTGTCGACGAGCGCCTTCATCTCCGCGAAGAAGACGCTCGGCTCGACCGTCAGGTCGGGAAGGGACTTGACCAGCTCCGTCGCATAGGAATGCACGCGGTGGTAGGTGATTACCGGGATCCGCACCGTGCGAGGCGTTGGGTTGGCCGGCGCCACCAGCGCGGGCTCCGAGCGACGGCGATGGACGGCGCCCCCGGACGCCGCTGAGCCTGCCGAGGATCCCCCCGAGCCACTCGACCCCCCCCCCGAGCCGTTCGATCCCCCCGAGCCGCCGCACGCCGCCAGCGCGAGGCTGGCGGCGAGCGCGACGGCGAACGGGGCCGTGCGGCGGGCTACTTGCTCAACAGCGTGAGGCACTTCGAGGCCGCGGCTGGGGCGCCGTTGGCGGCCTGGATGCACTTGAGGTAGGCCTGGGCGTTCGCGCCGGACGGCCCCGCGGCGCCAGGAGTGGGCGAGCCCGAGCCTGTCGAGCTCGGTCCGGTCGAGCCGGAGCCCGAGCCCGCCGAGCCACCCAGGCCGCCCAGCAGGCCGCCAAGCCCGCCGAGCGCGCTCTTGAGATTGGCGAGCGGCTGTGGGTTGGCCGGCGCGTTGATCGTCTGCGGCTGGTTGAGGCCGGTCAGCTGGAGGTCGAGTGCCACTGTGGTGGGGGCGCCGCTCGGCCCCTGGATCGACAGGTTCATGCTCAGCCGCCGCAACGTGTGGTCGCTCTGGCCGGAGTAGACGTCGAAGGTCGCGTGCTTGACCGCGCCCTGGATCTGCTGGATCTGCTGGGGCGTGAGCTGGGTGGGCACCGTGGTCGTGTGCACTCCCAGGGCACTCGCCTTGCCGAGCAGCTTGGAGATGCCGTTGAGTAGGTTGGCGAGGCTGATCGAGGCCGATACGTGGTCGGTGCTGGTCCCGCCGACGTCGGCAGACCCCTGCGACTTGAGGTTGGTGAGCCAGCTCTGCGGGTGAATCCCCAGCGCTCCGAGCCCACCGCTCTGCTTCTGCCCGTTCTGGGCCTGCGCCTTGGTGAAGCCCGACCTGAAGTTGTCAAAGACGCTCGGCGGCAGCGTGTAAGCCTGTCCGGAGAACTTCAAGAATCCAGCCGTCCCGGTGGAGACGGCGCCGGCAGTGATCGCCTGGCCGCGCAGGTTGAGCCCAAGGTTGAGGTCAAACGCGGGCAGCTGCCCGCTGCCCCGAGTCTGGAAGGGACCGTTGAGAGTGATCGAGACGGGATTGCTCGAGCCCGAGGGGGTGATGCGCAAGGAGAGCGCGATGTTGCCGCTGGTGACCTTGTGATGACCGGAGAAGGTTTGGTTGATCACCTTCTGGGGATTGCTGGTGCTGTTGTTGCTGCCTCCACAGGCGGTCACGCCGAGAAGCGCCGCGACAGCCGCGAAGGCCAGCGACCAGCGGGGAATGAGGCGCGCCATGCAAGCTCCTTTGCAGCATTGGGGACCCTGAGCCCGGCGAGCGTACCATCGGCCTGGTGCGCCGCGCGACTTTTCTCTTGACCCTGGCCGTCTGCCTGGGCTTGGTGACTGCAGCCTCGGCCCAGCCCGTGCTCGTGCTCGACGGCCACCGAGTGGTCGTGCGCGACGAGCCGCTGGGGCCGCTCGTCGACCTGCAGCCGGGCCCCCCAGCTGGTGCTGTCTCGCCGCGGCTGGCCCGCGTCGCCGGCGAGCGCGGCCCACGAGTGGCCAGTCCGGCGATCAGCGCCACGCGTGGAACCGTCGCTCTGCGCGGCTTGCGCCATCTCCGCGACAGCCGAGCCATCAGCGGCGCCCAGTTCGCCGGCTACTGGCGCTCGCTGCGCGCGGCCCGCGTCACGTACGCCCAGCTCTCAGGCACGCGCCGCCGCGAGCTCGGCGCGGAGCTGGGGATCCTCGACTCCATCGCCGCCCGCGGCGCGCTCACGGCGTCACGGCTGCGACCGCTCTTCCTCACCCTCGATCGCAACAGGCAATGGTGGACGTCGGGATCGCTGCTGAGCTCCGGCGAACGAGTGTCCTTCAACGGCAGCCAGCTGATCTATCAGTACTACGCCGGAGAGGGGCTCCAGCTCCAGATGCTGGGGAACTGGGGCAAGGTCAACGGCCTCTGGGTGTCCAAGCAGTACGGCGTGATGCTCGCGCAGCTGCGCGAGCTGATCCCCCTTGGCGTCTCTCGCGCGGGCGGCCTCGCGTGGGAGTACTACTTCCCCTTCGACGGCGGGACTCCCCCCTGGACGAGCGGACTCTCGCAGGGCACGGCCGTGCAGGCGCTCGCGCGGGCCTCGTTGGCGTTCGCGGACCCCAACTACGTCACGATCATGCACCGCGCGCTGCTCCTCTTCAACCGCCCCGCACCGCTGGGAGTACGCCAGCAGACAATCCGTGGCAATCACTACCTGATCTATTCCTTCGCCCCGGGCTACCACGTGATCAACGCCTTCATCGGCGCGCTCGACGGCCTCTACGACGCGGCGTACATCACCGGTGACGGCCTCGCCAGGAGCCTTCTCCATGCAGGCGACCTCGAGGCACGCTACGAGCTGCCCTTCTATGACACCGGATCGTGGGCGCGCTACTCCAACGCCGGCGAAACCTCGAGCGACAGCTACATGGGCTTGCTGCGAGACTTCCTGGCAGGATTGTGCGCCCGCACCGGGACGCAGGAGTACTGCACCTACGCGACGCGCTTCACGCGCTACATCGTGAGTCGGCTGGGCCACGACCTCCCAGCACAAGAGACGCCCTACCACCCTCCCCGCTAGCGCGCGGACCTGGCGCATCTGGCAGCTCTGGGGGACCGGCCAGCTCATCGCGGGCGGCGCCGCCGCCGGGCACTAGCGCATCGCGCAGCGATCGACGCCCCCTAGACTGCGCCGCCGGTGACTCCGCGAACGATCCTCTACACGGGTAAGGGCGGCGTCGGCAAGACATCGGTCGCCGCCGCAACCGCTCGGCGCTGCGCGGCCGCCGGTATGCGCACGCTGGTCGTGTCCACCGATCCGGCGCACTCGCTCTCCGATGCCCTCGGTGTCGCGGTGTCCGGCGACCCCACACCGGTGGGCGACAACGGCCTCCAGGGCCAGCAGATCCAAGCCCAGGAAGAGATGGAGCGCAACTGGGCCGCCGTTCAGGATTGGCTCGGCGAGCTGCTGATCGAGCACGGCGTCAACCGCATCACCGCCGAGGAGCTCACGGTCCCACCGGGGATGGACGAGCTCTTCAGCCTGCTCGCGCTCAAGCGCCACCACGAGTCCGGCGACTGGGACGTGATCGTCGTCGATTGCGCGCCGACCGGCGAGACGCTGCGCCTGCTGGCGTTTCCCGATGTTGCCCGCTGGTGGCTGGAGAAGGTCTTCCCATGGGAGAACCAGATCCTCGCCGCCGCGGCCCCCTTCGCCCGCGCGGTGCTCGACATGCCGATGCCAAGTCCGGCGGTGATGGCGGATGTGCGTGGCCTCGTCGAGAACCTGATCGCAATGCACGAGATCCTCCGCAACCGCGAGCGCGTCACGCTGCGCCTCGTGATGAACCCTGACCGCATGGTCATCGACGAGGCGATGCGCACGTTCACCTACCTCAACCTCTACGGCTACCTGTGTGATGCGGTGGTGGTCAACCGCGTCTTCCCCGAGGCGGTCGCCGATTCATACTTCGGCGCCTGGCGCGAGCGTCAGCAGGAGCACCTCGAGCTGGTGCGGGGCGCTTTTGAGCCGCTGCCTGTGCTGTGCGCGCCCTACTTCGAGAACGAGGTCGTCGGCGCAACCATGCTCGACCGCCTGGCCGAGGCGCTGTTCGACGACCATGCGCCCGCGGCCGTGCTGCACACGACCCTCACCCAGGAGCTCGAGCTCGGAGAGGGGACGGCACGGCTGCGTCTCGCGCTCCCCTTCGCGCGCAAGGGGTCGGTCTCCCTCAAGCAGATCGGCGAGGAGCTGATCGTGCGCGTCGACGGTCAGAAGCGCACAATCATGCTCCCTCCCGCCCTGCGCGAGCTTCGACCCGACGGTGCCAAGCTCGAGGACGGAGCTCTGGAGATCAGCTTCAGCGCCGCCGAGCGCGAAGCGCTCGTCGATGTCGCCCGCTGAGGCTCCCCAGCCCGACGACGGCCTGGCGCGTCTGCGCGAGCGCATCGAAGCCACGCGGCGAGCCGCCGAACGCGTCGCCGGCGACCTCGATGCGGCGCTCGGACCTCGGCCTGAGGCTTCCGGCGGCGACGAAGCCGACCCGAGCGCACCCCCGCCCCCGGCGGGCGCACCCGGCAGCGCGGCGGGCCGGCCACCCTCGATGGGCTACGCCGCGCCGCCGCCTCCGCCCGCTGGCAGCACGCTCAGCGAGCTCGAGTCGCTGGCACGACGACTGCGCGACCTGCTCCCCGAGGAGCTCGCCCGCGAGCTCGCCGAGCTCGTGCGCGAGCTGCTGCTGCTGGTCCGGGCGCTGATCGACTGGACACTCGAGCGCCTCGACCGCCGCCGGGCCGCTGCGGTCGAGGTAACCGACATTCCGATCGCTTAGCTGTGGCCGCTGCTCGCCGCATGCATGGCCTCACGCGCGAAGAGCGTCTTGCGGGACTGGCGTCCGTCGGGCTGCTCGTATCGCTGCTGTTGCCGTGGTACTCCAAGTCCTATGCGGCCACCGTCCACGGGCGGCTCCAGCAAACCGTGGCGAACGTCTCCGCGCTGGGCAACTTCACCCTCGTCGAAGCCGCGGTCATGGCGATCGCAGGCACCGTGCTCGTGATCCTCTGCTTGCGCGCCGAACGCGGATTCATCAGCCTTCCGGGGCGAGACGGCACGGTGCTCGTCGTGGCCGGCGCGTGGTCGCTCGCGCTCGTGGTCTTTCGCGCTTTCGATCAGCCGGCGGCCGACCGCCCCGGCGCCACCGTGGGGATCGCGTGGGGAATCTTCGTCGCGCTGATCGCCGCCGGCGCGCTCACGAGCGCCGGGATGCGGACTCGCCGCCGCAGCCCCCCCGCGTTCCCAGCCAGGCGCCAGCGCTCTGAGCCGGCCACCGAGCCGCTGGCTGGTCCCTCGCAGAGCTTGCAGCGCTCCCAGCGCGCGGACCCCGCGACGGCCGCGACCGAGCAGCTGACGCCGCCGCCGGGCGACCGCTTGTTCTGAGTCACCGCGCGCCCACGCGCCCCGGGGCCTGCTCAGCGTGAACGCGGACCCTCGAACGGATTGCTCGCCGGCGAGGGCGGCGGCGATCCCTGCTGGCGGAAATCGACGTAGGCCGTGACGAGGGCGAGCGCCGTCCCGACGAAGACCAGCGCGATCCCGAAGGCGACCACGCGACGGAACTTGATGATGTGGCCGACCAGCGCGATCAGCACCCCGGCGCCGAGCACCACCAGCGGGGGGTTGTAGTGGACAGCCCCGAGGGGAAGCTGGGCGAGCCCCATGTGTGGCCAGTATCCCCGAGAGCGCGGCTGCCATCATGGTCGCCGTGGATCAGGTCGCACCTGAATCCGTCGAGGAGATCGCGGCGGGGCTTCGCGCCACCGGATACCTGCCGGGGGAGTCGACGGCGCTGGTCTCGTACCTCGCGATGAAGCTCGGCAAGCCGGTGCTGGTGGAGGGCCCGGCCGGCGTGGGCAAGACCGAGCTCGCCAAGGCGCTGTCGCGCTACTTGCAGCGACCGCTGGTGCGCCTGCAGTGCTACGAGGGGCTCGACGAGGCCAAGGCCCTGTACGAGTGGAACTACCGCAAGCAGCTCCTGCGCATCCAGGCGGAGAGCGGCGTGGCCGAGGACGCGCCGGGCTGGGACGCCGTCCAGGACGACATCTTCTCGGAGTCGTTCTTGCTCGCACGTCCGCTGATGACCGCGATCGCATCGCCGGAGCCCGTCGTGCTGCTGGTCGATGAGATCGACAAGACCGACCAGGAGTTCGAGGCCATGCTGCTCGAGCTGCTCTCTGACTTTCAGATCTCGATTCCCGAGCTCGGGCCGATCGTCGCCCGCACCCAACCGGTGGTGCTGCTGACCTCCAACAACTCGCGCGAGCTGACCGAGGCGCTCAAGCGCCGCTGCCTCTACCTCTGGTTGGACTACCCCGAGCTCGAGCACGAGCTCGAGATCGTGCGCCTGCACACTCCCGAGCTGGCTGAGCACGTGGCGCGCAAGCTCGTCGAGGTGGTGCGCATGGTGCGCACGCTCGACCTCAAGAAGCCGCCCTCGATCGCCGAGTCGATCGACTGGGCGCGGGCGCTGCTGCTGCTCGGTGCCGACGACATCGACGAGGCAACCTTCCGCTCCACGCTGTCGATCATCGTCAAGCACCGCACCGACCTCGACGTGGTCGCCGAGCGTGTCGGCGTCCAGCTCTCCAGTGGCGCCCTCGGGACCGCTCAGGCCAGCTAACCCTAGCCCGCCGGTGGCGCCGGCGCCACCGGGGTTTGCCGCGCGCCTGCTCGAGTTCGCCGAAGCGCTGCGCTCGGAGGGAGTCTCCACCGGCACATCGGAGCTGCTCGACGCCTTCGCCGTGCTCGATGAGGTGAGTTGGACCGAGCGCGAGGCGGTGCGCGAGGCGCTCGCCGCGACGCTCGCCAAGTCGCCTGAGGATCGGCGCGTCTTCGAGCTGGTCTTCGAGCGCTTCTTCTTCCGCGCCAGCGAAGCGGAAGCCGTCCGGCAGGGCTTGCGCGAGGAGGGACGCCTGGAGTCAGGCGGCCAAGTCGACCTCGCCCAGCTGCGCGACGCGATCGCCCAGGCGATCCGCGACGGCGACGACCAGGCGATGGGCGACCTCGCCCGTCTCGCGATCGCCGCCTTCGGGCGCCAGGGAGAAGGGTCGGGAGTGATCGGCGTCGACGTCCAACGCATCCGCCGGGCGCTGGGCCTGCGCACCGAAACCGGGCCGCGCCCCCCCGAGGCGGATTCGCAGGAAGTGGCGAAAGGCGAGGGCCTGCCGCGCGGGGGCCTGCGCCGGTTCGAGGCGCACCTGCGCCGCGAGCTCGAACGCGACCTGATCGAGCGCACGCGACGGCTTCCCCCTGCGCGACCGCTAAACGAGCTCGACCGCGCGCTGCCCTCGGGCCCGCTCGCCGACCTGGCGGCGGTGCACCGCGTTGTCGCCCAGCTCAAGCGGCGCCTTGCCTCCCAGGGCCACGAGCTGCGCGGGCGCCGCCGCCACGCGCACGTCGATGTGCGCCGGACGATGCGCGCGTCGCTGGAGACCGGAGGCGTGCCGGTCGTGCTCAAGTACCGCCCGCGACGCCCGCGACGCCCGGAGATCTTTGTGCTTTGCGACGTCTCAACGAGCGTCACCTCGGCGTCGGTCTTCTTCCTCTCGGTTCTGCATGCGCTGCACGACTCGTTTCGCAAGATGCGCTCGTTCGTCTTCATCGAGCGCATCTCCGAAGTCACCGACGTCTTTGAGCGCGAGCGCTCCTTTCAGAAGGTCAACGAGGCGATCACGCGCGACGCCGGCGTAGCCGACATCTCCGGCTATACGGACTACGGGCGCGTTTGGACCGAGTTCCTGACGTCCGTGGTGGACGAGCTCCATCCGCGCGCGACCGTGATCGTGCTCGGCGACGCGCGCACGAACGGGCGTGACCCCCGTGCGGACGCCTTCGCCCGCATTGCCGAGAAGGCCGGAAGGACCTTCTGGCTGAACCCCGAGCCGCGGCTCTACTGGAATTACGGCGACTCCGTGATCGCCGCCTACGAGCGCCACTGTGAGGCCTTTGAGTGCTGGACCACACGCCAGCTCGAGGACTTCGTCAAGGCACTGACGCGCCCGATGGTGGCCTGAGCGCTCAGTGCTTGGCGGGACCAGGACCACCGATATTCGGTGGGACCGGATTGGTGACGACATACCAGCTTCCGAACGCCGCGAGCGCGACCGCCACCGAGATCACCATCACGACGTCGAGCAGGCTGACCGGCAGCGTGGCATCGCTGTCGCGCTGTTGGCTGCGCCCTCCCCGCAGGCTGCGGCGCCACGGCAGGATCACGCGCACGGTCGGCGCAGAGCCGCTGATGCGGCCATAGAGGCGGTTGAGCATCGACAGCCCTTTGCCGATCGCCACGCTCGTGAGGACGATCCCCACGAGCAGAAGTGTGTAGGGGCCCATGCTCGGAGTCAGGCTGCCGGACTCCAGACGCGAGGTGAGCCACAACCAGAGAATCGGGTTCGCCACCCACAAAGAGATGCTGCCGACCGCCATCAGCGCGATGATCCCGACCCTGGCGAGCAGCCGTTTTTGGGGGAACTCCGTCGAGGCCTGCCGCCGCCGTGTGGGAGCGTCTCCCTGGAAATTCATATCCATAGCCGTATCAGAGTACACTACTGTATATGAAGAAGAAGGAGCCGTCACCAGTGCCGCGCCGCCCCCGCCTGAGTCGCGCCGACCAGCGCCTGAAGACGCGCGCGGCGCTGCTGGACGCCGCCGCGCGGGTGTTCGTGCAGCGCGGATTTCTCGGCTCCAGCGTGGAGGCAATCGCCGAGCAAGCCGGCTATACGCGCGGCGCCTTCTACGCCAACTTCTCCTCCAAGGGCGAGCTCTTCGTCGAGCTGCTCCAGGAGCGCCTGTACTCGATCTACCGCTCGATGGCCGAGCGCTCGTTGCAGGACATCGAGCACGCCCCGACCCCCCGCCAGACCGGTGAGCGGCTCGCGGCGATCCAGGCACACCCCGACGGGCAATGGCTCTTTCGCCTGTGGTTCGAATGTCTCGCCCAGGCGACCCGCGACGAGGACCTGCGCGATCTCGCCTCGACCTTCTGGCGTGGCAACCGCGGGCTCACGGCCGAGCTCGTGCGACGCGGCTGGCCAGAGCACACCGAGGAGGCGAAGTCGATCGCCACCGCGCTGATCGCGCTGGACATCGGACTGGCGATCCAGCACTTCGTCGACCCCGACGACGTGCCCTTGACCACCTACCCCGAGCTCTTCGAGCTGCTGTTCGAGCCGCTGCGCAGCGGTCCCGCAACGACGGGCCCGAGGAGCGCGGTGAGCAAGTCCCGCCAGCGCTAGGATCACGGCAAGACGATTCACCAACCCAGGGGGGCTGGCGGGAAGGCCGGCTGAGATAGCGCCCCGAGGATCTGATCCGACCCGGTGCTGACCCTTCGAACCTGTGGGGTAATGCCCGCGAAGGGAGCGATGCAGACGAGGCTCGAGGCTCCCGCGTTGGAGCCTCTGCAAGCAGGCCCGGACGACGTCGTCGCCGTCGAAGCGGTGACGCGGCGCTTCGCGCCCGCGCGGCGCGGCGGAGAGGCGGTGCTCGCGCTGGCGCAGATGAGCCTGCGCGTCGCGCGCGACGAGGTGGTCGCCGTCGTCGGCCCGAGCGGCTGCGGCAAGACGACGTTGCTCGAGCTCGTCTGCGGGCTCCAGCAAGCCGATGGCGGCAGCGTACGCAGCGAGCCCGCCGTCTACATGCCCCAACGCGACCTGCTGCTCCCCTGGGCCGGGGCGCTCGACAACGCCGCGCTGGCGCTGCGGATCGCGGGGCTGTCTCGAACGCAGGCACGCGAGCGTGCCCGGCCGCTGTTCGCGAGGCTCGGCCTCAGCGGGTTCGAGGATCAGCGCCCGGATGCGCTCTCGGGCGGGATGCGCCAGCGCGTCGCCGTCTTGCGCACGCTGCTCTCTGGTCGGCCCGTGCTCGCGCTCGACGAGCCCTTCGCCGCACTGGACGCGCTCACCAGGCGCGATCTGCAGGACTGGCTCGCGGGCGCGCTCGCCGCGGAGCCGCGCACCATTGTCCTCGTCACCCATGACGTGGAGGAGGCAGTGCTGCTGGCCGACCGGGTGATCGTGATGTCTCAGCGGCCCGGACGGGCCGTGGAAGAGATCGCTGTCGCGCGCCCGCGGCCCCGCCGGGACACCGACCCCGAGCTCGTGGCGCTGCGCGAGCGCGCGCTGAAGGCGCTGCATCGATGACCGTGAGCGTGCGCCGAAGAGGCCGCCGGGTGCTGCCGCCGCTCGCGCTCGCGCTCGCGCTGCTGGGCGTCTGGCAGCTCTATGTCGAGAGCGGCTCCGTTGACGCGCTGATCCTTCCCTCCCCCACGGACGTCGCCAGCGCGCTCTACAACGACCGCGGGCTGCTGTGGGATGCGCTCGGTCCGACCGCGCTCGAGGTGCTCGCCGGGATCGCAATCGCGGTCGCGATCGGCATGGTCCTGGCGGTAGCAATCCACTTGTCAAGCACGCTACGTCGCGCCGTGCACCCGTTGGTGCTCGCGTCCCAGACGGTCCCGATCCCGGTGGTCGCGCCGCTGCTGATCTTCTGGCTCGGCTTCGGCCTCGCCCCGAAGCTCGTGATCGTCGCGCTGATCTGCTTCTTCCCGGTGGTGCTCAACACGCTCGACGGGCTCGCCGACGTCGATCCCGGCCTGCTCAAGGTGATGCACACGCTCGACGCCTCGCGCTGGGCAACGCTGCGACGCGTCGAGCTCCCGAGCGCCCTACCAGGCGTCTTCTCGGGCGCGAAGATCGCGATCGTGGTCGCGGTCATCGGCGCCGTGCTCGCCGAACAGGCCGCGTCCGAGCAGGGACTTGGCCACCTGATCCAGCTCTCCACGGCCGAGCTCGACTCCGCCCGCTCGTATGCGGCGATGGTCGTGCTGTCGGCATTCGCCATCTTGCTGTTCGGCACGCTCACGCTGCTCGAGCGCCAGCTGTTGCCCTGGGCCCACCGCACACGACGAGGAGATCCCCGATGACCAATTCCCGATCACGCGCGTGCCTCGTTTCTGCCCTGGCCGCGTTCGCGCTCGTTTTCGCTGGCTGCGGCGAGAAGAAGGAGGTCACCGGCGTGCCACCCGCCCAGCAGCTCACGCTGATGCTCGACTACCTGCCCAACGCCGATCACGCCCCACTCTTCGCCGCCCAGGGCGAGGGCGACTTCCGCCGCGCCGGGCTGGACGTGTCGATCCGCACGCCGAGCAACCCCGCCGACCCGCTGTCACTGCTTGCGGCCGGCAAGGTGGACCTCGCGATCTCCTACGAGCCCGAGCTGCTGCTCGCCCGCGACCGCGGCGAGCAGCTGGTCGCCGTCGGCGCGCTCGTCCAGCGGCCACTGACCGCGATCATTTCGGTGCCGCGCTCGCCGGTCACCCATCCCCCAGGCGACCTGGGCGGAAAGACGGTAGGTACGGCCGGCATCCCTTACCAGCACGCCTATCTCGTCACCATCCTCCGCCACGCCGGGATCAACCCTGCCAGCGTGCACGAGGTCAACGTCGGCTTCAACCTCGTTCCGGCGATGCTCTCGCACCGCGTCGACGCGACGCTGGGCGCCTACTGGAACGTCGAGGCCGTCCAGCTCGCCCACGACCACCGCCGCCCGACCGTGCTGCGCGTCGACCAGGCCGGCGTGCCCAACTACGACGAGCTCGTGATCGTGGCGCGCCGCGACTACCTCGCCAACCAGGGCACCAAGGTGCGCCGCTTCATGCAGGCGCTCTCACGCGGCGCGGCGCTGACGCGCAGCGACCCCGCCCGCTCCGTGCACGACCTGCTGGCGCTCAATCCGGGCGCCGGTGACGCGGCCGTGGTGAGCGACCAGGTCCGCACCACGCTGCCCGCCTTCTTCCCCACCGACGCGAGCAAGCCCGTTGGCTACATGGACCCGGGGCAATGGGCCGCCTACGGGCAGTGGATGCTGAGCAACCGGCTGGTCGCGCACGACCCGGTAGCCGACCAGGCGCTGACCGACGAGTTCCTGCCTGGGCGGGGGTTGTAGCTCGCCCGAGGGCATCGCGCGAGATCGCGCGCAGCTTCGCCGTCAGCGCGGCTGGCGAACGTCGAGTCCGAACTCGGCTGCAGCCGCTGAAAGGCGAGCGTCATAGCAGTACAAGCGACCGAGCTCGCCGGCCATGCTCAACGCAGCAGCGAGATGAAGCGCGTCGAGGGAGCGCAGCTCCGCCGGCTCGAGATCGGCCGCCGTCTCAAGGGTTGCGTCGTCGACTGCAAGGAGCGTGATCGTGCTCAGTGCCGCGCGCGCCCGGCCGATCGCAACCGCCCCGTATCGGGCTGCAGCACGTCGCCCCTCGACGACCAGCAGCACGCTGCTCACGAGCGCGTCGCCCGACGCCAGTTCCGCCCGCAGAGCACGACTCTCGGGCTCGGACCGGACCAGCTTGATGAACGCCGATGTGTCGAGGTAGTCCGGCACTTACCCGCGCTCGGCGCGAATCTCAGCCAGAACATCGTTCGTCGGAGGTCCAGCGATCGGCTCGGTGAGCTCTTCGAGCGCATCGAGCAAACTGCCCTGGCCGCGTCGGGCGTTGCGCTCTGCCACGAGACGGTCGATCGCGGACGCCCGCGTCGGCGCGGGACCGAGCTGGGCGACCTCAGAGCCACGATCCGTGATCACGAACGACTCACCGGTCGATGCCCGCCGGGCATATCGACTGAGGTTCTGGCGCATCTCGCGGATGCCGACCCGCTCCATGTGCGTCATTGTAGCGCGCTCGTCCCAGCGTGGGGCTGCTGCAGCTCTGTACTGTCGTCTCAGCAGCCCACTGCCGGGGAGCCGAAATGTCGACCGCAGACCGCACCAGTCCTCACTTCACGCACGAGATCGTCAACCAGCCGCCGCCGCTGGCCGACTACAACGCGCTCGACGCCGACCCCGCGCTGGGCGAGGGGCTGGCGCGCGAGGGTGGCGCCTGGGGCGTGGATCGGGTCCACGATTTCGGCGCAGTCGTGGCCTCCACGGAGGCCCAGGAGCACTCGCGCCGCGCTCAGCGCAACATCCCCGTCCTGCACACCCATGATCGCTATGGCCATCGTGTGGACGAGATCGAGTACGACCCTTCGATGCATTGGATGTTGCGCCTCGGCGTCGAACGCGAGGTCAACTCGCTTCCCTGGCGCGAAGCGCGCTCCGGCGCCCACGTCGTGCGCGCGGGGCTGTTCTACCTCTTCAACCAGCTCGACACCGGCCCCTGCTGTCCGATGTCGATCAACTACGCCGCGACGCCGACGATGCGTCAATCACCCGCGCTGGCTGCGGAGTGGGAGCCGCGGCTGACGCTGCCCGACTACGAGCGCTTCGCGCAGGCTGGAATGGTCATGACCGAGAAGCAGGGCGGCTCGGACCTGCGCGCCAACTCCACGATCGCCGAGCCGGCAGGGGATGGCTGGTTCGAGCTCACGGGTCACAAGTGGTTCTGTACACACCCGGTCTTCGAGGTCTTCTTCACGCTCGCCCAGACGGAGGCGGGGATCACCTGCTTCGTCGCCCAACGACCGCACCCGGGCTTCCGCCTTCAGCGCCTGAAGGACAAGCTCGGCGGCCGCTGCCTCGCCTCCTCGGAGGTCGAGTACGACCATCTGCCGGCCCAGATCCTCGGAGAAGAGGGCCGCGGCACCGCCTTCATGGTGGAGCAGCTGATCTGGACGCGACTGGACACGCTGACCGCGGTCGCCGGAATGATGCGCCGGGTCGTCGCCGAGGCGGTCTGGCACGCGCGTCACCGCGCTGCCTTCGGCTCGCTGCTCTCCCAACAGCCCGCGATGGTCAATGTCCTAGCCGACATCGCGATCGAGTCCGAGGCGGCGCTGGTGTGCTCGTTGCGCATTGCCCGGGCCTTTGACTCCGCAGACCCCGACGAGGCCGCCTTCCGTCGCCTTGCGCTGGCCGTGACGAAGTACTGGGTCTGCAAGCGCGGCGCCCCGCTTGCGGCCGAGGCGCTCGAGTGCCTCGGCGGCAACGGCTACGTGGAGGAAGCGCCGATGGCGCAGTTCTATCGCGACATCCAGATCGGAACGGTGTGGGAGGGATCTGGCAACGTGATCGCGCTCGACGTGCTGCGCGCGCTGCGGCGCGAGCCCGCGGGACTGCCTGCCTTCCTCGCCGAGTGCGCGCTCGCGGCGGGCGCCGACCCCCGCTTCGACGCACACATCGAGCACCTTCGCAAAGAGCTCGCGACGATCGACGCGCCCGAAGAGGCGGCCTGGAGTGCACGCCGCCTGGTCGAGGACATGGCACTGGCGCTGCAGGCGAGCCTGCTGCTGCGCCACGCTCCGCCCGTCGTGGCCGACGCTTTCTGCGCTGCGCGCCTCGGCGTGCGTGGACTCGCCTTCGGCGACCTGCCGCGGGGCGTGGACGGGACAGCGATCGTCGAGCGCGCGCTGGCGCTTTAGTCCGCAGCCTCGGTCGCGCTACGCCGCAAGCGGGAGCCCCCGCGCTGCGCGCGTGAACGCGGCGCGTAGGGCATGCAGGGCCGCCATCCCCGCCCACGGGTCGTAGCGCGAAAAGTACTCACGGACCTCGGCTTCCTCAACGCGCGCCCGTGGGTCGCCGGTCTGCAGGCGTCCCACGAGCTTGCGGTAGGCGAGGTCTCCCGCCGGGACGACATCGTGGTGGCCCTGGCCGGCCTGAGCGAGGGAGTCGATCGTCCAGCTGCCGATGCCGCGGATCGTGCGCAAGCGCCGCCACGCGCGCTCGTGATCGCCCGCGGGGTCCACGTCCACACGCCCGCGCGCGACCTCGCGCGCCGCGCGGATCAGGGCCAGCGCGCGCCCGGCTGCGAGGTCCACAGCGCACAGCTCGGCGGGAGCGAGCGCCGCGAGTGCCGGCGGGCTTGGGAGGTCGCGCAGCCCGCAGCAGCGGCAGCGGCGTCCGAAGCTGATGACAATCCTGCGCTCGATCGCCGCTGCGCGGTCGGACTCGATCAGCTGCTCGCAGATCGCCCACGCCAGCGCCTCGAACGGATCGGGTCGACGGGCCGGTCGCAGCCAGGGCTCGCGGCGCAGGCTGGCGCCGATCAGGGGATCGGTGCGAAAGCGTTCATAGAACGGCCGCAGGTCGTCGTCGACGCCGAGCGCGAAGCGCATCCGCGCGATGCCCTCGCCCGCCGCGTCGCGGCTCCTGGAGCGCGCCACAAAGACGACCAGGTCGCGCCTGAGCTGACGGACGCTGATCCACACCGGCGCACCCTCGACATGCAGCAGGCGCTCGAGCACGCCGTCGCGTGCACGCAGCACCCCGTCGCGCCCGCCGTGGCTCTGGAGGCGGAAGGCCCAGCGCGGAGCGACCTCGACATCGAGCTCGACCAGCGCGTCTGCCGCAGGCACCTCAGCGACGGTCGAGCAGGTGGACGTCGACGAGGAAGGAGCGCGTCGAGACCACGTCGAATCGCTCGAGCCTGCGTCGCCGGCGTCGCGCCGGACGCGTTGCGACGCGGCGGGCGAGCGCGATCGTTGCGGCGCCCGCCACGAATCCCCCGGCCACCACCGCGGCCGCCTGAACGGCGGGCACAGCGGGCTCGCGCTGGGCGAGCACCGAGCCGTCGTGCCGCGGGAGCGCAACCGGCTGAGCCTCGACGACGGCGGGGAGGACTTCGGCCATCGGCGGAGTCTACGCGCCGGGCCGGAGGGCGAGCACCGCGTAACGCCTGCCACACTCCCTCTCAGTGCCACGGCCGCGTTGGGGAATATGTTGGTTGATCTTGACGTTCGCCGGGGTCCTGACGGCAGGCGCGCTCCCTGCTGCGGCACGGCCGTCGCGCCAACCCCATCCCACGATCGGCGCTGGCGGGTCGGGCCTGCTGGCCTCGCTTCCCTCTCCCCCGCTGCCGGCGCAGCGCCCCGGGCTGCCGACGCTCATGCAAGACGACGGCGCACTGCTCTTTCGCCCTGTCGAGGACGTCCGCGCCACGATGGGCCAGCTACGCGGGCTCGGAGTCGACATCGTTCGCCTGACCGCCAACTGGGCGGCGCTAGCGCCCGCGGGCGACTCGCGAGCCCGTCCGAGCTTCGATGCCACGAATCCCGCCGCCTACGACCAGGACGCCTGGCGCTCGCTCGACAATGCAGTGTCGATCGCCAACCAGGTGGGGCTCGGTGTCGATATCGACATCGGGCTGTTCGCTCCAGTGTGGGCAACCACAGATGCCAGCGGCCCACGCGCGCGCACGAACATCGACGCGCGCGAGTACGCGGCCTTCGCGACCGCGATCGCGCGACGATACAGCGGCTCCTGGGCTGTCCCCACTCCCCCATCACCGGCACCGGCGCCGCCGCCGGTATCGCCCGAGCAGCAACTGCTCAACGAGATCTTCGGCACCGGCGGGCAGCCGGTCGCCCAGCCACCACCACCCCCGGGACCGCTGCCTGCTGTGCAGATCTTCACGCTCTGGAACGAGCCCAACCACGACGGGCTGTTCCGGCCGCAGTGGAGCGCCCGGGGCAGACACGCGCGCGCGCTCAGCCCCGGCATCTACCGCCGCATGGTGCTCGCGGCCTACCCGGCGATCAAGGCGATCGACCCCGGCTCGCGCGTGCTGATCGGCAACACCTCGAGCATCGGCAGCTACCGCGGGGTCGGCGGCGTGCCGCCACTGCGCTTCCTGCGCGAGCTGGCCTGCGTCGACAGCCGCTTCAAGCCCCTGCGGACCCAGGCATGCGCGGGTCTCGCGCCGCTGCCCGGCGACGGCTGGGCGCATCACCCCTACACCGCCAATTTTCCTCCGGACACGCGCAGCACGCCAGCGACACCCGACAACGCCCGCCTCGCCGACCTGCCCCGCCTCTCGGCGACGCTCGACCGTCTCGCGGCAATGGGCCGGATCTCGCAGGGCGATCGCGACATCTATTTGACGGAGTTCGGCTACGAGACGCAGTCGGTGTTCGGTCGCAAGGCGCTCAGCGCAGCCACCCAGGCGCGCTATCTCACCTGGGCGGAGTACCTCGCCGCGCGTGTCCCCGCGGTGCGCATCTTCGCCCAGTTCCTGCTGCGCGACCAGCCTCCCGGAAAGGTGCGGCTGTCCGATAACCCCTCGCGCGCATTCGGCCAGTGGTACTCCGGGCTCGAGTACGCCAACGGCGTGCCGAAGGTCTCACTCTCGACGTTTGTAGCCGGCCTGTACGCGCAACGCCAGAGCGCGCGGGTGACGATGCTCTACGGCCGCCTGCGCCTGGGAAGCGGACCGCATCGCATCCTGCTGCAGCGCCAGCTGCGCGGAGGATCCTGGTCGCCCGTGGCGACGGTCGCCCGGGGCGCGCCCCAGAGCGCGGGCGAGCTCAGCGTCGATGGCCGCGCGACCTTCGTTCGCTACACGCCCTACGTGGCGGGAGCGATCTACCGGCTCAGCTACGTCAATCTGGACGGCAGCTGGGCCCCGCAGCTGCCGGTGGGCGTGCTGCCGCTAGGCCGCTAAGCTGACACCGTATGCAGTGTCAGCCGTCGCCCGCTGTGCTCCTGCGCGACGCGCGCCGGCGGCAGGGCCTCAGCCAGCGCCGGCTCGCGCTTCGTGCGGGCACCAGCCAGGACGCGATCAGTCGGATCGAGCGCGGGGTTGAGTCGCCGACGGTCGACCGCCTCGCCCGGCTGCTGGGCGTCCTTGGCGAGCGGGTCGCGATCCGCGCCGAGTCCCTCGCCGCGGATCGCGCCACGACGCCCATGACGCCACGCGAGCGCTTGCGCGAGGCGACGTCGTGGAATCTGGTCGCGACCACGCTGGAGCTCGCCGGCGCGGAGGCCCGGCGCGCTGGCCATCCGGCGACCCGGGTGCCACCGCCGTGAGCGGCTCTCCCGACCGAGCGCTCGACCTGCGCGAGCTGTTTCGGTTGCTGGCCGCGGGCCGCGTCGACTACGTCGTCATCGGTGGCGTTGCAGCCCAGGTGCATGGGCGCCGCCGGACCACCAAGGACCTCGACATCATGCCCGCTCCGGACGACGCCAACCTCGACCGGCTCGCGCGCGCGCTCGCCGAGCTCGAGGCTCGGCCAGCCGGGCTGGCGGGCGCGTCCGCGCCGACCCCGACCCCCGAACAGCTCCGCCACGCCGCCATCGTGCCGCCGCTCGCCACGCACCACGGGGAGCTGCACATCTGCAACAGCGTGCCAGGAGCCGCGCCCTATCAAGAGCTGCGTGCTCGCGCCCTGGTGACGGACTTGGACGGAATTCCGGTGGCGATCGTCTCGGTCGATGACCTGATTGCCATGAAACACGCCCTCGGCCGCCCGGGCGACATCGAGGACATCGCCGCACTGACGGCGCTCGCGCGCGAGGGCACGGCGGCGGGAGCCTAGAGCAGCTTCTCGTACACGCGGTACTTGGAGACCACGTGACCGCCCATGCCCTCCATCGCGCGGTTCATCGGCTCGTTGGTCTCGAGGATCCAGCCCATCTCGCCGCCCGTCTGCGGGGTGCGAGCAGCCGAGTCGAAGTGACGCTCGTAGAACTTGGCGGCCACGCCGGTGTGCTGGTACTCCGGCTTGACTCCGAGGGCGAACACCCTCACGCGGTCGATCTTGCCCTTGTAGTAGAGCGCCTTCGCCCAGCCGATCGGCAGCAGACGGCCGTTGAGGTGCTTGAGCACCTGATTGAAGTCGGGCAGCGTGAGCGCCGCGCCGACGATCTCGCCGTCGGCGGTCTCGGCCATGAACGCCCAGTTCTCGTCGAGCACGGGCTTGAGATCCTTGGCGTAGACGCGGACCTCCTCCTCGGTAAGCGGGACGAAGCCCCAGTTGCGCTCCCAGGCGGCGTTGTAGACCTCGAGGAACTTCGTGACCTCGTTCTGGAGGTCGCGCTTGCGCATCGGGCGAACGGTGATGCCGTGCTGGCTGGAGACTTTGTCGGCGGCGTCCCAGATCGCCGGGTGGACCTTCTCGCGATCGGAGATGTAGAGCTCCCACATGTTCATGTCCATCGCCTTCGTCAGCCCATAGCCTTCCAGCAGCGCAGGCGCCCACGGCGGCGTCCACGGGTTGAGGATCGTGGGCGCGCGCTCGCAGCCCTCGACCAGGACGCCGCACTCGTCGTTGGTCGTGAAGTCCATCGGACCGACCATGCGGTCGCGACCGCGCTCCGCCAGCCAGCGCTCCGCCGCGCCCAGCAGCGCATCGATGACCTCCTGGTCGCGCTCGCACGCCAGCCAGCCGAAGAGCCCCCAGCTGTTGTGCTGGAACTCGTTGAGATGGCGGTCGATGTGAGCGGAGATGCGCCCCACCGGCCGGCCGTCGCGCAGCGCAAGGTAGTACTGCGCCTCGGCGTGGCGGAAGAACGGGTTGCGCTTGGGATCCAGCCGCTTGCGCACGTCCATCAGCAGCGGGGGGATCCAGTTGGGCTCGTTACGATAGAGCCGCCAGGGCAGCTTGATGAACGCGTTGCGGTCACGCCGCGACACGACCGGACGAATCTCGACCGACACGAGGCGGGCACCCTACATGGACACGATCGTGGACGTCTTCGCAAAGGCGCGCGACTCCGAGCGCGCCCAGCTGCTGCGCGCGACCCGCGAAGCCGACATCCTCCCCTACTTCCGTCGCGTCGAATCCCCGGCGGCGCCGGTGATGGAGATGGAGGGTGCGCGGCGGATCATGCTCGGCTCCAACAACTACTTGGGGCTGACCGGCGACGAGCGCGTGATCGCGGGGGCGCGGGACGCGCTCGAGCGCTACGGCACCGGGCTGACCGGGTCGCGGCTGCTCAACGGGACGCTCGTCTTGCACGGCGAGCTGGAGGAGGAGATCGCCGCCTGGATGGGCACCGAGGACGCGATCGTCTTCACCACCGGCTATCAGGCCAACTCCGGCACGCTCGGGGCGCTGCTCGAGCCCGGCGACACGGTCGTCGTCGACTCGGGCGACCATGCGTCGATCCTCGACGGCTGCCTGCTCTCGCGGGCAAAGATGCGCGCCTTCCGCCACAACCGGATGGACAAGCTCGAACGCTCGCTCGAGCGAGCGGCGGGGGACGGCGGCGGTGTGCTGGTGGTGGTGGACGGGGTCTTCTCGATGGAGGGCGACGTCGCCCCCCTTCAGGCGATCTCCGAGCTCGCCCGCGCCCACGGGGCGCGTCTGATGGTCGACGAGGCCCACGCCTGCGGCGTGCTCGGCGAGCGAGGTGCCGGCGCTTGTGAGCTGCTGGGGATCGAGGACGCCGTCGATCTGCGCATGGGTACCTTCTCGAAGTCACTGGCGTCCTGTGGCGGCTTCATCGCCGGTCCCGCCGACGTGCTCGACTACCTGCGGATCGCCTCGCGCACCTTCCTCTTCACCGCGGCCGCTGTTCCGGCCGCGGTCGGCGCGGCGCTCGCCGCGCTGCGGATCTGCCGCTCGCCCGATGGGCCGCCGCTGTTCGCGAGGGTGCTCGAGAACGCCCGCTATCTGGCGGATGGACTCGCGGCAATCGGGTTCAAGGTAGTCGAGCGCTCACGCGCCCCCGACGGCACGGTCCTGCACACGCCGATCGTCCCCGTGGTCGTCGGCGACGACTGGAAGGCAGCGCTGCTGTGGCGTGCGCTCTATGACGCCGGTGTCTACGTCAACGCCGCGGTCCACCCAGCGGTCCCGCCCGCCGGGGCGCTGTTGCGGGCGAGCGTGATGGCCACGCACGACCGCGACGTGCTCGACCAAGCGCTGGAGCGCTTCGGCGAGGTCAAGCGCAGCTTCGAATCAGAGCACGGCCCGCTGCCGAGCTGAGCTAGGCGGCAGTCGGCGTCGGGGAGTGAGTCGACCCGAGCGTCGCGAAGCGCACGCCACCCGATCGCGGGACGACGAGCACGGGAACGGTCGCCGTCTGCAGGCGGTACTCGGACGCAGCGCTGATCAGAACACGACCCTCGGGCGCCTCGGCGCGCGAGCCGATCACGAGCAGGTCGACGTGCTCGGCATCGGGACCGGCGACGTGGGCGCCGAGCGCCGCCGCCAGCGAGCTGGCCGTCACCTGCGCCGCGGCGTCATCGCCTTCGGCGACGACGCCGATGCTGGCGACGTGCGCACCGGCGTGGTCGCGCAGGCGCGCAGGTGCGATCGCGATGCCCACCGGGCCGCTCTCGAGCAGCCGCTGCGCTGAGGTCCCAGGCTCGACGTGGCCCGGGGCGGTGTGGTACTCGGACCCGAAGACCACGATGTCTGCGTGCTCCTGCGCGGCAAGCTGACCAAGCCCTTCGCCGGTCGAGCCGCTGAGGACGACGTGCCGGCGCGCGTTGGGACGCTCCAACCACTGCGCGCCGCTCGCGAGCAGGCGCTCGGCGTCATCGTGCTCGAGCTCCTCGCGACGCTGCTCGCTCTCCACGGTGTGACGGACGTAGGCCAGCGAGATGTCGGCCCGGGCGTCGGCGAGCATGCGGCCAAGGGCCAGCGCGTCGCGGTCGTTGTCGGTCCCGTCGTAAGAAATGATGATGCGAGCGGCCATGGCGTCTCCTCTATCGATCTCTTGATCTCGTCGTGTTCTCTTCTGGAGGGTTGCACCGATTCCCCATCAGCACCATTGAAGTCGGTGATTTGAGCTATTATTTTTACTAATGCTCAACACGAACCGACTCCGCGTCCTCTGGGAGATCGCTGAGCGGGGCTCCTTTTCCGGGGCGGCGCAGGCGCTTTCCTATACGCAGTCGGCCGTCTCCCAGCAGATCGCGACGCTCGAATCTGAGCTGGGCACTCCCCTGATCGAGCGCCGCCCCCGCGGGCTGCGCATGACCGCCGCGGGCCAGGCGCTGCTCGAGCACGCGGAGGGAATCCTGGCCCGAATCGCCGCCGCGGAGGCCGAGCTCGCCGCGATCAACGGGCTCCGTGGCGGACAGCTGCGGATGGCCTCCTTCCCCACCGCCGGCGCGACGCTGATGCCGCTGGCGATCGCGTCCTTCAGCGCGCGCCATCCGGACGTCGAGCTGAGTCTCGCCGAGGCCGAGCCAGAGGAGATCGTCCCGCGCCTGCGCGGCGGCGAGTTCGATCTTGCGCTGCTGTTCGAGTTCAGCGACGTAACGCGGCCGCCGGGCTCCCAGCTCGAGCAGGTCGACCTGCTCGAGGACCCCATGTACGTGGCGCTGCCGGCCGCCCACCGGCTTGCCGGCAAACGCGCGCTGCGCCTCGAGGACCTGCGCGACGAAGCCTGGGTTCAGACATCCGCTCAGAGCCCCTGTGCGCGCCACGTGATGCGCTCCTGCCACCAGGCGGGCTTTGAGCCCAATGTCTCCTTCGAGAGCGACGACTACCAGACCGTTCAGGGCCTTGTCTCGGCCGGGGTCGGAGTGGCTCTCATTCCCGAGCTGGCGCTTCCCTACGTCGGCGAGAACATCACCGTCCGCGCCCTCTCCCCCCAGAGCCCCGTACGCAAGGTCACCGCCGCCACGCCTGCGGGGCCGCGCCAGACGCCCGCGGCGCGAGCGATGCTGGCCGTGCTGCAGGACGCCGCTGGGCGCTATCTGGGGCAGCGGCGCGAGGTTGCGTAGGGATCGGCGCACGTCCAGGTTCGCGCAGTGGCCGGGCCCCGCGCACTGCTCGTCCGGCGGCCGCCAAGGCCGCCGGACGAGCGCGGGGTCCAGCCGGAGCCGGGGGCCTAGCCGGAGCCACCTCCCGCCGGCACTGGCGACGGCGTCCACGACGGGGCATGTGGGCCGCCGAGAGTGGGGACGTCCGAGGGGTAGACCTCGTTGCCATGGATGGCGTGATCGCCCACCTCCAGCTCCTCATCCGAGAGCCGCAGCGGCACGAACAGGCCGATCAGCTTGAGGATCAGGAACGTCATCACGCCGTCCCAGACGATGATCGCCAGAGCTGCGAGCGCCTGCCACTTCAGCAGCGTCCAGTTGCCGTGGATGGCGCCCTTCGGTGGTGTGACCCCGAGGTAGACCTCCATGTGGGGGTCCGCCAGGATCCCGACGAGCAATCCTCCTGTCAGGCCCGCGACACCGTGGGTGTAGACCACCCCGAGGGTGTCATCCACCCGACGGAAGCCGGGCGCCCGACTGAGGAAGCGGATCGCCATCCACACGACCGTTGCCGCGATCGCGCCGATCGCCATCGCGCCGTAGCCGTTGACGAAGCCGGCCGCCGGCGTGATCGCCACGAGCCCGGTGATCATGCCGTTGACCGAACCCAGCAACGAGGGCTTGTCGCGGAAGATGTAGTCCCACGCGATCCAGACCATCAGCGCGACGGCCGTGGAGAGGTTGGTGTTGAGCACCGCCGCCGACGCCGAGGCGCCCGCAAAGTATGGGTCGCCGCCGTTGAACCCGTTCCATCCGAGCCACAGCAAACCTGCGCCCATCGCAACCATCAGCAGGTTGTTGGGGGCATCGACCTCGCGGTCTCGTTGCAGCCGCGGTCCTATCACGGCCGCGGCCACGAAGCCAGACACTCCCGCGGCGAGATGGATCACGTAGCCACCGGAAAAGTCGAGCGCGCCCTTGGCCGCGAAGAAGCCGCCACCCCAGATCAGGAACGCGTTGACCGAGTAGCAGACCGTCGACCAGATGACCACGAACGGGATCCAGGCCTTGAAGTTGACCCGCCCCAGCACGCTGCCGAGCATCAGGATCGGCGTGATCGCCGCGAAGACGAACTGGAAGTAGACCAGCGACGACTGCGGAAAGCGGAACGCCGGCCCTGCCGAGGCCAGCAGCGGGATGTTGGCCTGCTCCTGCAGCGCCTTGTGTCCCAGCTCAGCTCCCGGCGTGCCGATGAAGTCCTTCAGCAGCGACTGATGGCCAGCAACGGTGTTGAAGAGCGGCAGCCCAAAGCCCATCTTGAACTCCCACAACACCCACGCGATCAGTACCAGGCCGAAGGCGACGAACGACATCATCATGCTGTTGACCGACCAGCGCTTCTGCATGACGCCGCCGTAGAGCACCACCAGGCCGGGCACGCTCATGAGCCCGACGAGGGTCGCCGCTGTCAGCTGCCAGGCGTTGTCGCCTGGACTGAGGAACTGGTGATACGGGCTGAACATAGGCCTCCTTATCCAGATAGAAGCCCGATCGCGCGTGTAGGCGGTAGCCCCCAGCGAGCGCACGGGTGAGAGTGGGCACACCGAACCAGGCCCGGCCCCCTGGTCCTATAGACGCTTGGACAGAAATCGCGCGAGCGCATTTGGACGGACGGATAAGGAGCTCGCAAACCCGCCGCCGCGCCGCGCGCTGGCGGACGGGGACGCGGGCCTCAGGCGGCCGCGTTTGGCGACGTCCAGGATGCTGCACGGCTTGTCCATTTCGTCACAAATTCTTGACAGGAAAAAAACCTCGCTCTGAGCGCATGAGCTCACCGGGTCAACGTTGACCCGAGCACCCGTCCGCGCATACTTTGCGCGTGTCGAACGATGTTGCCCAGCTGGCCTGGCGAAGCGTCAAGGATGAGACAGAGGGGGCTTGGCCAGAGGCAGAAAACAGAGGCGAGGCGACGTACTGGGCGCGCGCCCGTAGCGGCGTCGGGGACTCGGAATGCACACGACAACTCTGCCCCTCGGCCGGGCAGCGGGGAGGATCGATGAACGCGACGGCTACGGTTGCCGAAAGCACGCAGGTCGCGGCGACGCCGCAACACCTAAAGGCGCTCGAGCGGGCCAACGAGGTCCGGCTTGCACGCGCGGAGCTCAAGCGGCGCGTCGCGTCGGGTGAGCTGTCGGTCGCCGAGGTCGTGCTCTCGCGACCCTGGGAGGCCAGGAGCATGGCCGTGTCGGACCTGCTGATGAGCCAGCGGCGCTGGGGGCGAACGCGCTGCCGCAAGCTCTTGATCTCGATCCCGATCACCGAGAACAAGCAGGTCGGGACGATGACCGAACGCCAGGTTCTCGCCCTGGCGGCGGCGCTTTAGTCGGGCCCGCTCTCCGAGCAGCGGGCGCTAGAACGAGATCCCGACTGGGATCGGACTGGATCCCGCGAACAGCAGGAACCAGGCCGTGAAGCACACGGCTGCCGCGGTGGCGCTCAGCACCATGACGACTTCGAGAGCGAAGTGCCCGGTGTCCTGCAACCCGCGCGCAAGCCGCTGTCGGCGGTAGGCCTCCGAGAGGAGGTTCAGCACTGGGAAGAAGGCGAAGATCGACGCGAGCACTCCAACCATCATCGCCGCGAGCGCGAGGTCGAGCGACTGCGTGGATCCCTCGATCTGCGACCCGATCCACAACCACGCGAGCGGGATCCCGACCCAGAGCACGACCCCACCGGCCAGCATGATCGCCAGCAGCAAGACGGCGCTGGCGCCCAGACGAATCAGCTCTCGCATCGAGCGCGCAGGCTCATCGGGCCACGTAGCCGCCGCTGCGGCGGCGGAACGCCCCCTGCAGACGCCAGGCGGCGACGGCGAAGACGGCGGCCCCGATCACCAGCACCAGCAACACCGGTGTGGAGGGCACCACGAAGGCGAGCACGGTGGCGAGCGCAATGGCGCTGGTCCCAGCCAGCACCATCGTGTGCGAGCGGTAGCCGCCAAAATGCTCGCGGATCGAGAGCTCGAGTCCCGCCAGCGAGCCCAGCGCCGCTGCACAGACGACCAACACGACGCCGCGGCGGCCGCCGCCGACCAGTCCGATCCCACCCATGATCAGCGCCGCTAGGACGCAGAGCTCAACGAGCGGGAAGCGGCCCCACGGAGCCTCCGGTGCCCGCTCGCGCCGGGCGCGCAGACCCCGCGGGGGGCCCGGGGGTGTCGGACGAGATCGCGGGGAGAGGCGTCCCTTCTGCGGCTCGCGGTCGCGGTCGCGGCGGGCATCGGGCTCGCCCGACTGCGGAGCGCCCGGACGGCGCTCAGTTCCCAGAGACGAGCGCTTGCGGCTTCGCCGGCCCACTGCTAGTCGCTGTCAATCCGAGCTGAACGGTGGACCCGCGGCGCTCAGGCCGCGGGCCGGTGGCTAACGGGCATCCGGAGGAGAGCTTGACCTGCCACCAGCCCATCAGCATCCCCACGAGACCCAAGCGAGGACGCACCTCCCAGGCGCCGCACGCGCGCTCCCCGAGATCCTCGCTGCGCACGCGCACGAACTTGTGACGTCCGGGCTCGAGCAGCATGCTCTCGACGAGGCGCCGGTTGGCGCCCTCCAGCTCGGCCCGCTCGGTCATCGCCATGCGGGCGCTGCGCAGATGCTCGGCAAGCGCGTCGCGCAGCGCCTCGAGCTCTCCGATCCCGAGGATTCGCGGCCCATGCACCCCACGCACCCCGCCACGTCCCGGCACGCTCCAGTCGAACTGCAGGAATGGCGAAGCCGTCGTGAATGCGGCACACAACTCACCTTCGAGCTTGGACACCTGCTGGCGCAGCGAGTGCCGCGCAGCGCGCTCGTCGAGCTCGACCGCCGGGGCGGCGCGACGCACATCGGGAGTTGTTGGGAGCGGACGCTCGAGCAGGTCCACCGGAGCACCTCTACCGGCCAGAGAGTATCACCGGCAGCCGCGCTCGAATCGCCCTGAGGCCCTCATCGGACCGCCTCCGCGAGCACCTCCAGGCAGTTCCACAGCGCCTCCTCGACGTGCAGCTCCGGGACCCCGGCCACCTGCACGCTGAACAGCACCATGCGCTCGCTGCCGGAGCTCACCTCCAACCCCGCACCGAGGTCGCCGAAGAGGACAGCCAGCGGACGGACGCTGTCGGCCACGACGAGACGGCCACGGGGAAGCTTCGGCAGCCCGGTGGTGCCGCGCGCAGTCCGCCCGAGCAGCTCCCCAGGCTCGGCCGGGCGGATTCCCAGGGCACCCGTCCGGTGCGCGGCGTCGACGGCCCAGATCGGCACGCCGGTCTCCAGCAGCGCGAGCGTGCGCGCGTCCTCGAGCAGCCCCTGGGAGCGAAACGCGCCTTCCAGCAGGCGGCGTACCGCGAGCGCCTCGAGCGGAGTGCGCTGCTCGTCGGGGTCGAGACCGATGTGGCGGTAGAAGACACGATAGGCCCAGGGGATGGGGTCCTGACGCATCGTCACCGCCTGGGCGCCGCGGAAACGGTTTGACAAGAAGGCGAGGCGGTCGCGAATCGACTGCGGGCTGCGACCCCCTACCGCCGGGACCTCGAGGAAGCGCAGACCCAACTCGGGGAACTCGGCCGCAACGTCGTCGGCGATCCAGCCGACCGCGGCCTCGCCGGCTGGCGTCTGCCACTCCGAGGTCATCGCCGCGCCTGCAGCGACGCGGCGATCGCGGCCTCGAGCTGCGCCTGGCTCTGCACGCCGATCAGGGTGCGCGTGTTGATCCCGCCGGCAGCGATCAGGTTGATCGTCGGGCAGCCCGCGACGGCATAGAGGTTGGCCAGGATCCCGTCGCGGTCATACCCGACCGGGAACGTCCATCCTCGCGCGCGCACGAGTGAACGCAGCGCGCCCCGACCGCCGGCGATTCCCACAGCTGCGAAATCGACGCGTGGAAAGCGGGGTGCAAGCCGCTGCATCACGTCGAGCTGATCCTCGCACTTCGAAGCCCCTCTGGTGAACAGGAACGCGAGCACGACGGGAGCATGCTCGTCGAGCTGACAGATGTTGAGGATCTGGGGCCCGCGCAGGACGCACGCGGGCACGCGCCCAGCCGAACCCTGGTTGGAACGCGTGGCGACATTGGCGTCGCCGTTGAGCGATCCAGTCGCCAGCGGCACGGCAAACGGCGGCGCGCCCTGCCCCGCGCTCAGCCCGCGCGAACCCGGTCCGTTCGTGCGCAGCGTGTTGATCGACACATAGATGATCGCGACCAGGAACGCGATCCCTACGACCCAGGTATAGCGCCTCGTACCGGGGGGTGGCCGACGTGGCTCGGGCTTCCAGCCTGCCTCGAGATCGGGGTCCCGGCGATGGCTCCAGTCCGACTGGCCAACGCCTGCGCTCTCGGTGCCGGGGTCGACCGCAGGGGCGGGGGTGCGCGGACGGTTGTTTCCTTCTTCATCGTCGCCATCGAACCCAAGCGGGCCGCGGTCCCCCGGACCCGAGCCCTCGCTCACGCGGCGGGCGCGCGCCTCGGCCGCGCCAGACCCTCTCGCGAGCGCTGCAGTGCGCGCCGGGGAAGGTCGCGCAGGGCGCCCTGCTCGGCGAGCACCAGTACAGCGGGCAGCACAACGATCACGCCGATCAGCGCCACCGCCAGGTCGACGACCGCGACGATGCCGAAGCTGCGCAGCATGTTGATGTCGGAGGCGATCAGCACGGCGAAGCCGGCAATCGCGGTCGTGGCCGACGCGAGCACGGCGGCGCCAGTGGACTCGGAGGTGCGGCGCAGCGCGAGCGCGGTGTCGGCCCCGGCCTCGCGCTCCTGGCGGTAGCGGCCGGAGAGCAGGACGCTGAACTCGGTGGCGATCGCGATCACCAGAACCCCGAGGCCAACCGACATCGGGTTGAGCTGGACTCCCAGCAGGAAGAGGACAAGCGCCGACCATCCGGTTGCCATCACGATCGGGATCAGCGGGACGAGCGCGCGCTCCAGCCGGCGCAACACGATCAGCAGCACGAGCGCCACCGCTGCCAGGCCGGCAAGCAGCGTCAGCAGGCGGCGCCCCGCGGAAGCGAGCTCGGCATTGGCCTGGGCGGTGAGCACCGGCAGTCCGGTGAGGGTGGCGTGGATCCCGGGCGGTGGGTGCAGCAGCGCACGCATCGCGCTGAAGAGGCGTTGCTGGCGCGAGAGCGACTCTAGCCGCACCCCGAACGCCAGCACCGCCTTGGTGTGATCGGGCGTGATCACCGCCTGGGAGAAGTATGGCGGGACAGCGGCGAGGATCGCGCTCAACTGGGCAGGGTCGTTGATCGCGGTGTTGTTGGCGAAGAGGTCGGTCAGCGAGAGCGCGGGGCAGAGCTCGTCCTTCTGACAGCCCGCCTGGGCGGTGTAGCCCACGCGATTGAGCACGGCGCTCTGATAGTCGCGCATCCAGCGCACGGCCGGAGGGCCGGAGACGTCTGGCCCCTCGACGAAGACGTCGACCTCGCCGGCGGCATTGGTGGCATGCTCCAGCGTGACGAGGTCACGAACCCCCCCGCCCGAGGGCACCAGCCGCTGGATGTCGGAGTTGACGCTCGTCATCGTTCCCAGCCCCCAGCCGAACGCGGCGAGCAGCAGACCCACGCCCACGACCCGACCGGGCTGCGCGATCGCCAGCTCGGGGATCGACCGCGCCGCACGCTGCAGGCGCCCGGCGGCGCTGCGCAGCGCCCCCCCGGCGCCGTTGACGCGCAGCGCCCTCGAGCCATCGGCGAGCAGCTCGCCGGCTCCCCGCAGCGAAGCGCCCGCGAGCGCCGCGCCCCCACGCGCACCGCGGGAGACCCGCAGCACCCAGCGAGGACGCAGAGCGCGTGCGTCGAGCAAGAGCGCGGCAAATCCACCGGTCAGCGCGCAGAGCAGCGCGATCACCACACCCGCCACGAGCTCGAGCCCGAAGCTGCGCACCATCGGGATCGGCGAGATCATCAGCACCAGGAATCCGAGTGCCGTCGCGGCCCCGGCCGTGGCGATCGCGGGCCCGCCGAGTGTCACCGCCCGGCACGCTGCCGGCTCGGGCCCGAGCCCGGCAGCGCGCGCCTCGTCCCAGCGGGACTGGAACTGGATCGCGTAGTCCACCGCGAGGCCGATCAGCACCGGCAGCACGGCCACCGAGGCCATCGTCAGGTGGGCGCCGACGAGGCGCATCCCGCCGAAGGTGATCCCCGCCGCCGCCAGCGCGACGCCGAGTGGAAGCATGCGCGAGCGTGTGCGAAACACGCAGGCGAGCGCGATCGCCATTACGATCAGCGCAACGATCAGCAGACGCTCGAGCGAGCCGGTCAAGCTCGCCGAGAGGTCGTTGATCAGGACTGGCGCGCCGCTGACGAGGTAGGAGCCCCCGCCCTGCAGCGAGAAGTCGGCGGTGCCGGCAACCGGGCCGCTCAGCCGCACGGCCGCGCGGATCAGCGAGATCGCCCGAGCGCGCTGGCCATTTGACAAGGAGGGACGCAGGCGCACCTGGATCAGCGCGTCGCTGCAGGTGGGAAAGAGGAAGGCGAAGCGCGCCTTGGGACAGCCCGGCGGACGGTTGGGGTCAAAGACGACCTGGGAGATGAACTTCGGATCGTCGATCCGCGGGATCCCCGAGATGCCGTAGCGCGTGGCGGCGGTGTAGAGCGACTGGATGAACTGCGCGGAGACGAGCTGCTGGACCTCCTGGCCGATGCGCTGTTGCTGTGCGCGCGTGCGACCCTCACTCGCCGCAACGCGCATCGCCAGCAGCGCCTTGTTCTGGGCGTCGCGCTGGGACGCCTGCGCCTGCTGCTCGAACTGCACGGTGAGCTGATTGACGGCCTCGAGCAGGAACGTCCCCGGTCCGTAGACGACCTGCGCCGGCCGGGTCGCCGCGAGCTGCCAACAGGGGCCGCCGGGCGGACCGTAGGGCTTCTGGCCGGAGGGGATGTTGCCGGCGAGGCAGCCCTCCAGGCGGATCAGCTTGCCGAGGTCCGAGGTCAGCACCGTGTAGCGCAGGGGCTGACGGACGAGGATGTCGACCGCGTCGTCGCCGAAGCGCTGATGCTCGATGTCGTTCGCGCGCGCGGCGGGCGAGGCGTCGCCGACGATCGTCTTCGTGCTGGCGTCCGTCGCCAGCCCGAGCGCGAAGGCACCCCCGGCGATGCCAAGTCCCGCCACCAGGCCGACGGCCAGCGCCGGCCAGCGCATCGCCGCACGCACGATCCGCTCGAGCAGCATCGCCGGAGTCACGACCGCGTCACGTTAGTGGTCGGGTCCACGCCTCGCGTGGATTCCCGCCGAGCGGCCCCACTTTCCCGGCGCGTCGAGCGGGGAGAGCTACAACGATCGCGCCGGGGCGACCGCGCTATTCCATCCCCAGGGGCCCGCGCGACTCGCCGGAGAGGAACTGGCGGACGAACTGGTTCTCGGAGTTGAAGAGCTCCTCCGCAGGCCCCGATTCGACGATCCGGCCCTTCCACAACACCGAGATGTGCTCGGCTACGCGACGGGCGGACATGATGTCGTGGGTGATCACGACGTAGGCGCCGCCGTTCTCCTCGTGGACCTCGTGGATCAGCTCGCACAGCAGGGCGGTCCGCACTGGGTCGAGCCCCGAGTCGGGCTCATCGAAGAGCACGATGTCGGGGTCGAGCACGAGCGCGCGTGCGAACCCTGCGCGCTTGCGCATGCCGCCCGAGAGCTCGTTGGGCAGCTTCTCGTTGGCGTCGCCGAGGCCGACCTCCTGTAGACGCCGGTTGACGATGTCGGCAATCTCCTCCTCGCTCTTGTCTGTGTGCTGGCGCAGCGGGAAGGCGACGTTGTCGTAGAGGTTCATCGAGCCGAAGAGCGCTCCATCCTGGAAGAGCACGCCGAACTTCTTGCGCATCTCGAAGAGCTCGTCGTCGACCATGTTGGGAACCGACTCGCCGTGGACCAGCACGTCGCCATCGTCGGGGTAGAGCAATCCGACCATGTGCTTGATGCACACCGACTTGCCTGTGCCCGATGGGCCAAGGATCATCGAGATCTTGTCCTCGGGAAGGCCCATGTTCAGCCCGCGCAGGATCTGGTTGCGTCCAAATGCCTTGTGCACCTCGATGAACTCGACGGCGTCGGGCACCCCGGTGGGGCGCTGCTTGCCGGTGTGGTAGCGGTACTCGTCGTCGGGGTCGCGGGGCTCGGGCTCCGAGACGACCGACACGGGCGAGCGTGCGTGCTCCCGCGCTCCCTCGGCCGACTCGGCGTCGCCGCCGGGACGATCGAGATCGCCCGGCTCCAGCGGCGCGTCAGGCACATCACCGACGTCTGCTGAGTCGGCGCCGGTCGACGCGGACGCCGCGGGAGCAGGATCGGCTCGGTGCGCGCTCTCGCTCTCGCTCTCGGGCGCGGCCCCGAGCAGGGGATCGCTCTGCGGACGGACGTTGCGCACGCCACCGTGCGGTGCCGCGTTGGCGGCCACAGTGTCGTCCTCGGAGTCTCCCCCAGCGGACTTGTCGGACAGCAGGACTGGGCGTTCGAAGATCGAGCTCATCTCATCCTCCGATGGGGGCGCGGGGGTTGGCTCCCCAGAATAGTTGGGTTCCGAGCATGCCGATGAGGTGTACGAGGACGATGTTTAGGACCATTGATTTGGCGGTGGCGGTGCCGACGCCGACGGGGCCGCCGGAGGCGTTGTAGCCGTAGTAGCAGCCGACGAGGACGATCGCGGTGGCCATGACCATCCCTTTGATCACGCTGTAGAGCAGGTCGGGGGGGTTTTGGAACATCCAGAAGATGAGGAAGAACCCGCCTGAGGAGACTTCCCCGATTTGTTGGACGACCGCGAGATAGGAGGCAAAGAAGCCGGCGCCGACAGCGGCGATGTACATGAATGGCAGCACCAGCCACGCCGCTAGCAGCCGGGTTGCGCAGAGGAACGTCATCGAGCTGATGCCCATCACTTCGAGCGCGTCGATCTCGTCAGAGATGCGCATGCTGCCGAGCTCGGCGACGATCCCGGTACCGACCTTGGCGGCCATCATGTACCCGAACGCGTAGGGCACGAGCTCGCGCAGATCACACCACGCCGAGAAAACCCCGGCATAAGCGGGGCTGCCGACAGAGCGGTTGAAGTAGGCGCCCTCGATCCCGCATTGCAGCCCGATGATGAAAACCAACCCCCAGATCACCAACGTGCTGCTCAAGATCAAGATCCCGCACTGGCGCAGCGCCTCCCCAAAAAAACGGAAGACCCGCAGCCCGTAGACCTCCCCGACCACGCGGCTGCAGAACTTCGCGATCTCCCCGAAACTCGAGATCCAATCGCGCGGGACCGCCAACCACCCGTTCATCGGATCACCGTGATCTCCGGGTGCGTCGCCAACAACGTCTGCGTGAACACATAATTAAACGCGAACACCCCCAAAAACGCGATCACCACAGCCTGGTTGACAGCCCGCCCCACCCCCTCAGCACCACCCGAGGCCGTCATCCCCTTATAACAACAAACGATCGCGATGATCGCCCCAAACAACGTCGTCTTCACAATGCTCCCCCACAAATCAACCGTGCTCGCGTTCGTAAAAAACGTCGCCCAAAACGGCCCCAACGGCGCACCATTCACCAACGTCGCGAGGATCCCCCCAAAAACCCCGAACAACAACGCATACACATCAAAGAGCCCCGTCACCAACATCAACGCCAAAAACCGCGGGACCACCAAATTCTTCACCGGATCCACCCCGAGCACCTGCAACGCATCGAGCTCCTCGCGAATCTTGCGCGCCCCCAAATCCGCCGTGATCGCCGTCCCCGCCACCCCCGCCAACACAATCGCATCCACAAACGGCGCGAACTCCCTAATCGACGCCAACACAAAAAACCCGCCCAACCGATCCAAAGCCCCAAACAACACCAAAAAATTCGCCGCCTGCAACCCCGGCGCCCCATACCCAAACGCCACCGTCGACACCAACAAAGGAAACCAACACAACCGCAAAGCAAACAAAAACTGCGAAACAAACTCCCCCCCATACGGATACGGCGGACGCAACGCCGACAGAATCGTCTTCCCAGTCAGGATCATCATGTTCCCGACCTCCTCCAACATCCCCTTCGTCGGCAAAAACGCCCTATCCGCCACACTCCGAACCAACACAACACCTCCCTCG
>QHBW01000028.1 GCA_003244205.1 Solirubrobacterales bacterium
CTGAGTGTCGAGATGGTGGGAAACCATGTTGGAGTGGCCGGCTACTGCTCCGCGGTACAGCGGTAGGGCTGCTCGGAAGGCCCGAGCTGCTCCTGAGGCTCGCTCGTTTCCCGATCGGCCGGCTCCTTGAGTTCGACGAATAGGACGTGCGTGTCGGTGCTCCCGATGTTCTCGCCCGAGTGTTCCTGAGCCGCGAGCCAGCCGACGTGCCCAGCGCGCAACTGGACCTCGCTCTCCCGGTCGCCGTGAACGAGGCGCCGGTCGAACGCGCTGAGCGTGTACATGACGCTGTCGGGGTGACGGTGCGGCGAGGTCCGATCGCCGGGCTTGTCCCTGTACTCGAGCACTCGAACGCGGTCGTTTTCGAAGATGACCTTGTACTTGTCCGGATCGGTTTGGGTTGGATCCGCGCTCACCGCCCGAAACCTACCAGCGCCGACCCGCGGCGCCTGGACCGCTCGCCCGAGCCTTCTCCTGTGGTGGGAGGCTGTTTCACAAACCCCCGACGGCCTCGCTGGAGCCGTTCTGAGGGTGGGGTCGAAAAATCCGCATGTCGTCGCTCGGGCGTGGCGTGGTCTTCTCGGCCGCCGCGCTCACAGCGCCTTCAGCGGCCGTCACAGCGAGCGCAGCCCAGGTTCTGGCAGACGGCTTTGTGCAACAGCCTCGTGGGCAAGCACGAGCTAGAGCCGCGCTTCCCCTCGCCTGATAGACAGCAGCGATACTGCAACGCGATGGCGCAGGAGAACGTCGAGATGGTCCAGCGCATGCTTGCGGCTTTCAATCGCGTGAGCGAGCATGTAGACAGACAGACGGTGGCCGACGATGCCATTTCTGGGACCCAGACCTGGAGGCGCAGGACTACCCTGGGATGCCGGGAGCGGGCTGGCACTACGGGGTTGAGGGAGCGTTCGCGTGGGCGACCAAGCTTTTCGAGGCATTCCTGCGGCGCCGGCGGTCGGCGTGAGCAGCCGGTGAGGGATGTTGCAGGTCCCTCACGCGTCTAACGCGTGATGGGCGTCGCTACTTCCCTCGACCGAATCGTAAGTTCGGGATGGGTCGCCGCCGTGTCGGAAACCGTAGGGCTAACCGACCCGAGTTCGCCTAACCAACTGAGAGGACCCCAACATGGCGCTACCTGGACCGATCCAGACGTTCATCGACCGACAGGCCGACGCCGCGCCCGGGCGCTACGACGACCTGCGCGCAGTGATCTTTAACGGCACGCTCAAGCGCTCGCCCGAGCCCAGTCAGACCGACGGATTGCTCGCGATCGCTAGGGGGATCTTTGAGCGCACAGGCGTAAAGGTCAACGAGGTGCGGACCGTCGACCATGAGATACCGCCGGGGGTGTGGCCCGACATGCGCGAGCATGGCTACGACAACGACGACTTCCCGGCGATCTACCGTGACCTTGTCCGGCCGGCCGAGATCATCATCATCGCCGGCCCGATCTGGCTCGGCGACCAGAGCTCGCAGACGCGCAAGATCATCGAACGCCTTTACGCGTACTCCGGCGAGGTCAACGCCGCCGGACAGTGGGCCTACTACGGCAAGGTCGGCGGCGCCGTGACCACGGGCAACGAGGATGGCGGCAAACACGTGAGCGCACAGATCCTCTACGCCCTCCAGCACATCGGGGTCACGATACCTCCGCAGTCCGACGCCTATTGGGTCGGCGAGGCCGGTCCCGGTCCGTCATACCTCGACCGGGACAGCGGCGGCGAGACCAACGCGTGGACGTCGCGAAACACCGTCTTCACGACCTGGAACCTGCTCCACCTCGCGCGGATCCTCAAGGACGCCGGCGGCATCCCCGCCTATGGCAACTCAGCCAACGACTGGGACCTCTCCGAGCCCATGCACCCCAACCCTGAGTCCCGCTGAACCGCGACACTGGGCCCCAGGCGTCAAGTCACATTCCGTAGCTCGCGGCGCCCGGAGAGAAACGCAAGCGGCGACCATTGCGAGCTTCTCAACTACTGCTATGCGCCGTCCCCGTTCGCGCAACTCGGTTGAGCTTGGCGGCGCAGCCCGCTGATGCTTCGGTGGGAAAGCACCACTCCGGTCCAGAGTGTCGCTCTGAGCTAGAGCAGAAGCACGATGGACTTCCGCCGAGGCGCCCCCCTCGGACGAGGACCAGCATTGTGGTCGTCGCCAACGAGACTGCTGGACCCATCTGTGAGCTGCTCAAGCGAGGCTCTCTCGTTGTGGTGGGGGTAGGAAGTCCATGCCGCAGCTGTGGGCGACCTGCTGCACCCGCTCGAACGACGGCGGTTCGCTCGGCTGCGGAGGGTTGGCGGGATCCTCGATCGGTTCACCCAGGGTCGAGAAGAACCGGTCGTGCTGACTTCCGGGGGAGACGATCGTGAGCACCCGCGCCCAGTCGGGTCCTGGGTTGTGCAGCGAATGGACGACTCCCGGCTGGATGCTGAGGAAAGCCCCGGGCTCAAGCCGGTAGCGCTGTCCGCCGACTTCGACCTCGAGGATCCCGTCGAGACCGTAGAAGGCCTCGTGGGTCTTCTCGCTGTGGGGTGGCGAGCACCCGGTCGCCACCGTTGAGGTTAGGCACGTAGACCGTTGGCCGCACACGCACGCGGCCGACCATACCGAGAGCCTGGGGGCTCACCCCGCCAGAGAACAGGCAAGCGGGAGTCCGATCCCGAGCGCTTGCCGCCCCGCTAGCGAATCGAGGGCAACAGCGTCGGATGCCGGCGCCCTCGCGTCCGGAAAGCTCAGCGATGGGGTCTACCTAAGCGTTGCTGAGGCACCCAAATAGAAACAGCAGCCGTCGCGGTGCGCGATGCGCGCTTCTGCTCCGGCGACAGCGGCGATCCGAGATGGCAATCGCAAGGCTGCTGCGTAGGTCGGGACGAACGGCACTGCTCGCGCCGCTCGGCGGCGCTCCCGGGTCGGACGAGGAGCAGAACGATGGCCCGCCGGAACGACGAGTGCTGCCTCGCCAGGCGGGGGAGGCCCACCGGGGCGATTGAGGTGATCGGCGAGACGCTTGCTCCGCCCGCCTGCTCTTCCAGCGAGGGAGACATCCGTCCGACCGCGAACTGGACGGGACCTGCGCGTCCGTGAGCCCGGTCTCTGAGGCACGCTCACGAGCAGGTCGGCTCGAATCAGTGTGCCGGTGGGAGCTTGAGCGTTTCGGGTTCTGGCACGCCTTCGTCGATTTCCTTTGCGCGTTCGATCTCCGCGTTGACCTCGGCGCCGAATAGCAGAGCAACGTTGGTGAGCCACAGCCAGACGAGCAGGATGATCGCCGCCGCGAATGAGCCATAGGTCACGTTGAGACCATTGAAGTTGGCCAAGTAGTCGGAGAACGCGGCCGACGCCGTGAGCCACACCGCCACGCCGGCCAGCGCTCCGGGGGTGATCCATCGGAACGCTCGCTGGCGAACGTCGGGCGTGACGTAGTAGATGAAGGAGAACACGAGCAGCGCGATCGCGAACGCGCCCGGCCAGCGTGCGATCCGCCACACCGTGGCTGCCTCGCCTCCGAGCACCCCACGCGCGATGCCCCCGCCGGCGAACATCAGCACCAGCGTGGTAAGCACCAGCGTCATCAGCACGAACGTCGAAGCGACGTCGGTCAGCTTGCGGCGGACAAAGCTGCGCCCGCGCGGCGCCTCGAAGACCACGTTGAGCGCACGCCGCGCGGCTTCGAGATAGCCAGTGGCCCCGTAGAGAGCCGTCAAGGTTGCTACGACTAGGCCTGTCGCGGCGGTGCCCTTGCTCTTCAGCGCCGCCCGCACCGCGGCGTCGAGCGGCGCCAGGGTGACGGGGGGCACAACACGGCGCAGGTGACCGACGATCGCGTCGTAGGTACCCGGAAACTCGCCGAACACCCCCAGGAGCGACACCGCCAGAAGCAGCGTCGGAAACAGCGACATCAGCGCGTAGTAGGTGAGCGCGGCGGCGTGATGAGTGCCCTGGTCCTCGTAGAAGGACACGACCGAGCGCTTCGCGACCCGCCATCCGCGCCTCACGGACAACAACGTATCGGTCGACCGCGACCCTCGCATCGGGATAGACAGGCCTCACGGCGTTGCGCACGTCACTGGCGGCGCGCGCAAGCGACGGCGAGCGGTGCACGAGTTGGCCCCACGGGACGGCCCCGTCAGCGGGCCGCAGCCGCGCCGTGATCTGCTCGGCGTGCCAATAAACCAGCGTCCGCAACAACCACCACCGCCGCACGGCATGGACGTCTTCGGCAAGCTGTGCAGATGCGCGAGACTAGGGAGACGACGTGATCGACCACGATTCCCTCACTCGCCGCCGCTTCATCGCTTCCGGCGCTGTCGCCACGCTGGGCGCGGCGCTCGGCACGGACCCGGCCGAAGCGGCGCGCCATAGGCGCAAGCACAAGCGCCGCACGCACCGTGCGGTGCGGCGGACGCCGACCGCGGACGTTGTGATTGTCGGCGCCGGCTTCGCGGGGCTCACTGCGGCACGGGAACTCGTCAAGGCGGGCAAGTCGGTGGTCGTGCTCGAGGCGCGCGACCGGGTCGGCGGGCGCGTGCTCAACGAGGACCTCGGCAGCGGCCAGGTCTCCGAGCGCGGCGGCACCTTCGTCGGGCCGACCCAAGACCACCTGATGGGGCTCGCCAACGAGCTTGGGATCGGCACGTTCGACACCTATGACACTGGCAACGACGTCTATCTCGCTGGCGGCAACCGCGAGACCTACAGCGACACGAGCGTGACTGGCACGGCACCGCCGGACCCGGTGATCCTCCCCGACCTCGCCAATGTCGTGATGCAACTCGACCAGATGTCGACGACGGTCCCTGTCGACGCGCCGTGGGGCGCCGCCAGCGCCTCGCAGTGGGATGGCCAGACGCTGGAGAGCTGGATCAACGCCAACAGCGTCACGCCGCAGTTTCGCGCGCTGGTGCCCGCCGCCACGCGGCCGATCTTCGGCGCCGAGCCGCGCGAACTGTCGCTGTTGTTCGTGCTCTTCTACATCGCCAGCTCGGGCAACGAGACCAACCCGGGGACGTTCGAGCGCAACTTCGACACGCGTCAGGGTGCGCAGCAGTCGCGCTTCATCGGGGGCTCGCAGCGGATCCCGATCACGATGGCCGCGCAACTCGGCAGACGCGTGCTGCTGTCCTCCCCGGTTCGGCGGATCGACCAGGCCAGCGGTGGCGTGACAGTGACCTCGGACCGTCTGACGGTCAGCGCCAAGCAGGTGATCGTCGCGATCCCTCCGGCGCTCGCGGCGAGGATCGTCTACTCCCCCGATCTGCCATCCGAGCGCGACCAGTTCATGCAGCGCGTCGGCCAGGGCACGCTGATCAAGGTCGCCGCGGTCTACGACAAGCCGTTCTGGCGCGATGCCGGCCTCAACGGGACCGCGGTGTCGACCGACGGCTTCGTCTCGGCCACGTTCGACGACTCGCCACCGAGTGGGAGTCCGGGCGTGATCTTCGGCTTCGTCGGCGGCGACCGGGCGCGCCAGTACCGCATCACGGCGCCCGGCGACCGGCGCAACGCGGTGTTGGGCGAGTTCGCGACGCTGTTCGGCGCGCAGGCGACCTCGCCGCGCGACTATTTCGAGACCGACTGGACGCAGGAGCCGTGGAGTCGCGGCTGCCCGGTGGCGATCTACCCGCCCGGCGCGCTGCTCGCGTACGGCCCCCAGGTGCGCGCGCCGGTCGGGCGCATCCACTGGGCCGGCACCGAGACCTCCCAGTACTGGAATGGGTACATGGACGGCGCGGTGCGCTCGGGCGAGCGCGCGGCTAAGGAAGTGCTCTCCGCGTGAGACGCGGGGCGCTGGCGCTCGGCGCGCTGATTGCGCTCGCACTCCCGGGAAGTGCGACCGCGCGCGCGCGGTTCGACACCCGCGTGCTCGCGCTGGTGCCGACGCCCGGATTTCCCGCGATGGCATACGCCGCGCCGACCGGCCGCATCTACGAAGGCACCTACGACAACCCGCTGGGCTCGAGTGTGCCTGGGCGCGTGCTCGAGTACGACGGCGACGGCTCGCTGCTGCGCTCGTGGACGATCGCGGGCGAGAACCTCTCGGGCACCCAGGGCGTCCAGGTCGGCACCAGCGACGCGCAGGGGCGACTGCTGCTGCTGGACAAGTCGCCCCCACGTGTGCTGCTGCTCGACCCGCGCACGGGTGAGCAGACGACGTTTGCAAGCTTCCCCGCTGCGGCGACCCCCAACTACGCCGCGTGGGCCCCCGACGGGGCGTTGTACGTGACCGACTACGGCGAGGCGATCATCTGGCGGATCCCGCCGGGCGGCGGGACGCCGCAGCCGTGGCTGACGGACCCTCAGCTCAACGGGGCGCCGTTCGGCACCACTGGGATCGTGCTCATGGCCGACCGTCGCACGTTCATGATCGGGATCCAGAGCGAGGCTGGCGCGAGCGCCGGAAACCCGTCCACCGGTCGCCTGTTCACCGTTACGATGGGCGCCGACGGCAAGCCCGGACCGCTCCGCCAGCTGTGGGAGAGCGGGCCCGCGGAGGGCCCGGACGGGTTCGCGATCGCGCGCTCGGGCGCGGTCTACGTCGCGCTGCTCGTGGCCAACCAGATCGCAGTGATCGGGCCCGACGGCCATGAGCGCGAGCGATTCCCCTCCTCGTCCTACGGCGGGGCCAACGGCAGCTCCGTGCCGTTCGATTCGCCGTCCAGCGTGCGCTTCCTCGGCACCGATGTGATCGTGGCCAACCAGTCCTACTTCACCGGCACCGCTGGCCACCAGGCGATTCTCGACGTCGAGACCGGCGAGCCGGGCCTGCCCGAGTACATCCCGCCAGCGGCGGGGACGGTCACCCCAGCCGGGCACGCCAAGCACCGTGCGCGCAAGCATCGCCGCCGCAAGCGACGCAGACACCGGCGGGTCAGATGAGCGCTGCTGGTGCCGTCCATACCAGTGCCGCGGTCCGCCACCGGTCGCGGCCCAAGGACTCTCATGCCCACGCTTGCTGCCGATGCTCCACTCCTCTAACCTCGGCCGGAGATCGGGCTGGCTCGCCGTTCGCGCCGTCTGAATGCTCTCCGCGTCGCCCCTCGGCGAGCTCCGGCCAGAGGTTGCGCGTGCCGCCGCTTTGTTGGGCGCTTCCCACGCGGCGTCGGATCACCCTCCCACAGCGAGATACGCACCAGCTCGGAGCAAGCCTGACCGCGTAGCCACGGTTGGGAGCTGTCGCCCGCGATCCGGGTCCCGAGCTGCGCAACAGCGCTGCGCCGCTTGCGGCGGCCGTTCGCCCGCGATCCGGGAGTGGTCGAGAATCAGGCGGGCGAGAGCTGGGGGGCCGTGGAGCGCGGCGGGACGATGCTGCCGGCGATGAGCAGCAGGGTCCCGAAGCGCATCGCGCCGGTCGTGCAAATCGCCAGGCCGCTAAGTCGTAGCGCCGCGCCCCATGGTCGCGCGCGGACGGCGGGGCGCCGGGCCCGCCCGATGACGGCTCCGAGTGAGACGGCGAGCCCGACTGACTGGCGGGCGATGAGGACCGAGAATCCGAGCGGCGGGATGCGGCCCGCGGAGCGCGCGGCGATCGCGACGGTCGTGACGAACGCGAGGTCGGCGGTTGTGTCGAGGTCCCGGCCGAGGCGTGTGCGTCCGTGCCTACGCCCTAGGTTGCCATCAAGCCAGTCGCTCAGGGCGCCGAGGGCGACGACTGTCGGCAGGCCCCGCGAGGAGCGCGCTGTCCCGAGGGCTGCTGGGACGAGCCAGAATCGCGCGAGTGTGATCGCATCGGCGGGCGAGAGCCGCTCGCGCGGATCGCCGTCGCCTCCCTCCGCCATGCCGAGATGCCAGTCGAGCATCTGCCAGACGCCGAACCACCACACCAGCCCGGGCATCAGGCGCAGGCGGAAATCGCCGCGCCGCTGGGCTGCGGCGCACGCGACGCTCCACGCGACCGCACCGCCGGCGCCCCAGGCGCGGGCCTGCCGGGCCATCAGCGGCCGCTCGCTCCGGTTGACGTTCGAGCGCTTGAGCGAACTCCCCAGGAAAGCGGCCCACGCGGTAGGTCGGTAGTGCTTAGCTCGAAGCTTGCTCAGTTCGTCCGCCGTCCAGCGCTCCCCGTCGGTCAGCGGCCGCGGCGAGTAGCGCTGTGCGGCGGAGGTGCTGCCCGCCTCGATCGGATCTGTCTGCTCGGCCAGCGGCACGAGCCCAATTGTGGCGCGCCGCGGCGCGTACGCTGTGGCGGTGCGCCGAATCATTTCGCTCTCCGCGCCGGTCGCCGCCTCGGCCGGTGCCTACGTGCTCGTCGTGCGCGGCGCGTTAACGCTCGACCTTGGCGTCGGTCGCCGTGTCCGACCGCTCGGTCCGATCACGCGGACAATCGCGGCGGCACCAGAGGTAGTGTTCGACGTCATCGCCAGCCCTTACCTCGGGCGTACACCACGCGCGATGCACGACAAGCTGCGCGTCTGGGAACGCGGCAGCGACATGGTCCTAGCCGAGCACCTCACGACGGCCGGCCGGCTCACTACTGCCACGCTCGAGACAGTGCGTTTCGAGCGCCCACACCGCGTCTCATTCCGGCTTGTGCGCGGCCCCGTCCCCTACGTCGCTGAGACCTACGAGCTAGAGGCAACGCCCGAAGGGACCGCCCTCGGGTACTCGGGCGAACTCGGCACTGACCTCTGGCGACTCGGGCAGCGGTGGGCCGACCGCGTCGCGGCGCCCTGGGAACGTACGGTCGCCCAGTCGCTCGACATCATCCAAACCGAAGCCGAGCGTCGCGCCGCAGATCGATCAGGCTGAGTCCACAACGAACCGACGAGGTGCCGGCTGCTCGATGCTCTGCTTCTCATGATCTTCCGATGCGGGCAGCGCCGGGCCAGCGACTGGTGGCGTGGCTCGCTCCCACAACTGAACAGGCGTCGAAAAGGCGTGCGCACCTGCGACTCGTGTCCAGTCGAACATCGGTGCCGATCCGCACCTCAGCGATGGCCGCTGAGCAGCCCCGCGTTCGAGACGAGGAATGGCACAACGAAGTTAAGGCCGCAGCGCACCCACGTCGCCGCCGTTTCATGGCCAGAGGCAATCACTGCCCCCTGGTTGATAAGCGTCAGCAAGATCCCGACGATCAACGCGATCCGCGCGGTACGCCGCACGTTGCGCGGCCGCAAGCAGAACGCGACAGCCTCCTTGACGGATGCGAGGACAGCCTCATCTTGGGCGCTGGCCGAGGTCGCTGCCTCGCGATCAGCATCAGTCACGCGTTGCGACACCTGAAACCAATCTCCGACGCCATCCAGGAAGCATCCCACGCCCATCGTCGCCACACGCCGCGGCTGGCACATAAGGGCAGCGCCAGCAACAACACGAACGCTTGCCCGCCGCCGGCGCCACAAGGATCACCGAGCTGGTGGCCGGGATCGATCGTGAGGCCGGTCAATCATCACACGGCTGTCGGCCGCGAGCAGCATTCTGCCGGGAGGCAGTGCTTGCAAGATGAGCAACGCTCGCCGCTGAATCGGCAGCACAGCCGCGAGCGCGTCTCCGAGCACGCGATCAATGGCTAGCGGGCCACCGTTAAGGACTGGACGCTTCGAGCGGTCGTTGCCGGGATGACCGTGTCGCCGGCGCGGTGACCCACAGATCTCGAGCAACACCAAGCCCGCTGCGCAACGAGATGATGTGGAGCCCGATCGTCGTCACCCCAGGTGGGTCGCCGGCATCGGGGTGTGGGCCGCGGCGAACGAGCCCAGACCTGGTAGAAAAGTGAGCGTGGCCAGTGGCCTGCTGGAGCGTGTCGATACCTGGATCGGCCGGGGCGTCGAAGGTGCGATCGGTTCGCATCATCGTCGTCGGCTGCGTCGTGTCGGTCGGATCGATCAGCTCGACCCTCCCGACCGCGCGTCACTGTGGGGCGCTGGCAATCCGCCACCGCGCGGAGGGTGCGAGCTTGAAGTCCTGATCGACGGTGCGCAGGCGCTGCCGCGGATCGCCGAGGCGCTCGCCGGCGCCCACTCGCACGTCCACATCGCCGGCTGGCACGTCACGCCCGATTTCGGGCTGATCCGCGACGATCGCTCCTCGCGCCTGCGTGACGTGCTCGGCGATCTGGCTGAACAGGTCGAGGTCAGGGTGCTTCTGTGGGCGGGCGCGCCGTTACCGGTGTTCACGCCTGCTCGCCGGGCCGTGCGCCGAGTGCGCGACGAGCTCATCCGCGGCACACGCGTGCGGTGCGCGCTTGATTCCCATGAGCGGCTGATGCACTGCCACCACGAGAAGCTCGTGATCGTGGATGACGAGACCACGTTCGTCGGCGGGATCGACCTGACCTCGTTGAGTGGCGACCGGTTCGACTCCAGCGAGCATTCGATGCTCGGCCGTCTCGGATGGCACGACGCGAGCACGAGCGTCCGTGGCCCGGCGGTGTCGGACGTCGCGACGCATTTCGCGTGTCGCTGGCGCGAGGTCACTAGCGAACATCTCGACCCCACCCCGCAGCCGCCGCCCGCGGGCGGGCAGGAGCTACAGGTGGTCCGCACGATCCCGGAGAAGATCTACGACTTTTCGCCCAACGGGGAGTTTCGGATCCTCGAGGCCTACACGCGTGCACTGCGGTCCGCTCGCAAGCTCGTATATCTCGAAAGCCAGTTCTTGTGGTCAGCGGACATCGTGGGCATCCTCGCCAGCAAGCTCCGCGACCCCCCCGACGATGACTTCCGCGTCGTCGTGCTGCTTCCCGCAAAGCCCAACAACGGGGCCGACACCACCCGCGGCCAGCTCGGCGTCCTGGCGGATGCTGACAACGGCGCCCAGCGGTTTCTGGCTACCACGATCTCGGCGCGCAGCGGCCGGCTCGCCGGCCCGCTGTACGTTCACGCCAAGATCGGGATCGTCGATGACGTCTGGCTGACAGTCGGATCGGCGAACCTCAACGAGCACTCGCTGTTCAACGACACCGAGATGAACATCGTCACCTGCGACCCTCGGATTGCCCGTGAGACGAGGCTGCGGCTCTGGGCCGAACATCTGGAGCGCTCGATCGCGGACGTGTCCGGCGACCCGGTTGGCGTGATCGATCAGCTGTGGCGTCCGATCGCCACGGAGCAGCTCGAACGCCGAATGCGCGGCGAACCCCTAACCCACCGGCTCCAGGAGCTTCCCGGGGTCTCGCGCCGCTCGATGGGGCTCCTCGGGCCACTTGACAGCCTGGCCGTCGATGGGTGAGATCCTAGCTGCTCGGCCGGTCAAAGTCGTGTGGCTCGGGCTCGGCCAGCCCGTTCGCTGACGAGACATCCGACGCGCTCGCAAGGATTGCTAAATGCCGCATCGGTTGCTGTGGTCTGCCGCCGGCGAGGTTCGCGACGTTCTCCGGGCGGCGACTGAGACGCATCGTCGGCTGCGCGACCATCTCATCACGATCACGGTGGCGACCGTCGGCGTTGACCTGTTCTGCGCGATCACGGCGTTCCTACTCGAGCGCCACTCCCAGCAGACGGAGGTCAAGACGTTGGGTAGCGCGGCGTTCTGGACGACGACTCAGCTGCTGACCGTCTCCTCGCAGATCAAGAACCCGATCTCGGCCGGCGGACGAATCCTCGACATCTTCATGGAGATCTGGGCAATCACCGTGATCGCGACGCTCGCCGGCGCGATCGGCACTTTCCTTCAAAAACGCGGGCAGGAACACGAGCATCAGCGAATGACCGCCGGCAGACGACAGGCTTAGCTCAGACCCGGCTCTCAATACTGCGGGTAACGTTGCTCCGTGAGGCAATCCGCATCGCGCCCGACGAGGGAGAAAAGATCCCGCGTGGTCCGCGCTACCACCGCGTGCTCGCGGAGCTACCCCAGCTCGAGGTAGTCGATGCCCGCTTCGGCCCTGGATTCAGCGCGGGCCCACACACCCACGGGGACCACGTGGATTCCTTTTATGTCCTCGAAGGAGAGGCTGAGTTCACGCTCGGCGATGAGGTCGTCCGCGCTGGTGCAGGAACGTGGGTGGCGGTACCGGTCGGAATGCTTCACGGCCGTCGGAACACGGGGGATGGCGAGCTTCGGATTCTCAACATCCATGCTCTCAACATGGGCTTCGCGCACCGGCTCCGCGCGAACTCCTAGCGCCCAACCACGTATCACCGTCCCCTACGCGGGGACCTCCCTTTCGCCAGCCGAGGGTCTTGCAGGAGCGCAGCATGGGCGCGTCATGCCATTACCCGAGGAGGTCCTCATGGAGTCCGTTCTGTATGACGCGGGCGGCTCGATGTAGAAGTCGTACGCGGCGCCGAACGGCCCGGTACAGGCGTTCGCAGGCGCCGTAATCGAAGTCCTCATCCCCGCGCGATCCTCGCATAGCGCAGCGCTTCGTCATCGTGGCTTGACGACCCGCAGGCCTCGAGCGGTGGCAGATATGGTCTGGCGATGGCCGTCCGCGCGCTCGCCTTCGATGTGTTCGGGACCCTCGTCGACTGGCGCTCTGGGATTGCCGATGCCTTTCGCGCCAGCGGCGTAGCGGGAGATCTGGAAGCGCTGGCCGACACCTGGCGGGCGCGGTTCTGGCCGCTCCTGGCCGAGGTCAACGAGGGCGCGCGGCCATGGGCAAACTTCGACGAGCTCCACCAGATAACGCTCGACGAGCTGCTTGGCGAGCAGGGGATCGAGCTCGCTGCTGAGGAGCGCATGCGACTGATCGGCGCCTGGCATCGGCTCGAGCCGTGGCCCGATGTCCGGACTGGCCTCGAGATCTTGCGAGGCGAGCGGGTTACGGCGGCGCTCTCCAACGGCCACATTGCGCTGCTGGTCGACATCGCGCGCCATGGCGATCTCCGGCTCGACTGCCTGATCTCGGCCGAACTGACCCACGCCTACAAGCCGGCGCCGCAGACTTACCAGATGGCAGCACGCCTCCTGGGCTTTGAGCCCGCCGAGCTCATGCTCGTTGCGGCCCACCCGGCCGACCTCAGCGGCGCGCGGCGGGCAGGTCTTCGGACGGCGTTCATCGACCGGCCGCTGGAGTACGGTCCGGGGTCGCCGGCCCGCGAGGACCCCGACGCGGATGAGTCGGTGAGCGAACTTGGCGAGCTGGCCGAGCTACTTGTCGACTGACGTCATCGGGACGGCCCCGACCCCGAAGTCCGCTGTGGGGTCAGCCCGGAAGAGCTCGCACTGGAGGGCCACCGGACGAAGGAAGTGGCCCGCTCCCCGGTAGCGCGTTGACAGGTTCCTGAGTGGGGACTGCCGGATGCGATTGGAGCCGAGGTCCCGTAGGGCCGAGGCGGAGATCGCGTCCGGTGCGCCCCGCAGGATGGGCTGCTCTGTCTGAATGAGCATTGGATGAGCGAGCAGCGCAGGTACCGGAAGTTCACCGCCGAGCAAAGGCTGGAGATCGTGCTGGCGGGGTTGCGGGGCGATCGCAGCGTCTCGGAGGTTTGCCGGGACGTGGCCTGAGGCGTCAACGAACGCGGGGAGCAGGCCAGTCGCGATCGAGCGCCAACACCAGCTCAGAGCCCGCCTCGCTCTTCGCCCCGGCTCACCCTCGCCATCCGGTTGCCCGTCGGCTGCGTTTTGCAAGAGGCGCGGGTCGTGGCTAGTGTGCGCGAAATGGCGCATCCCAACGACGAGCTGATCGAGCGTTTTTACGCGGCCTTTGCCCGCCATGACGGCGACTCGATGGCGGCATGCTATGCGCCGGGTGCGCGCTTCTCGGACCCGGCGTTTGGGGATCTGCGCGGCGAGGAGCCGGGCGCGATGTGGCGGATGCTCGTGGGCCGCGCCGAGGATCTCGTGGTCAAGCTCGCCGAGCACGAGGCAGGCGCGGAGCGCGGCAGCGCGCATTGGCTTGCCGACTACACGTTCTCGACCGGTCGCAAGGTGCACAACGACGTTCGCGCGGAGTTCCGGTTCGAGGACGGGCTGATCGCCGAGCACCGCGACTCGTTCTCCTTCTACGCGTGGGCGCGCCAAGCTTTGGGACCCGTTGGGCTCGCGCTTGGCTGGACGCCGATCGTCCGCGCGAAGGTGCAGCGCCAGGCGCGCGCGGGGCTTGACGAGTTCCTCGCGCAACCGGGGACGCAGGCTGGCGGCGAAGGATTGACCCGATGATCATCGTCATCGCGCGCTTTCGCCCGCATCCCGACCGACGCGAGGAGCTGGTCGCGTTGCTGGCAGAGGTCCAAGAGGCCTCCAGGCGCGATGACGGATGCCTCGACTACGGCTACTTCTCAGAGGTCGTCGATCCGACGAGCTTCATCGCGGTCGAGGAGTGGCGCGATCGTGAGGCTCTTGATGGCCATCTGCGACAGGACCACGTCGCGCGCCTGGTTGCCGCGCTCCCACAGCTCGGGGACGGTCGGCCCGAGATCCAGGTCCACGAGATTGCGAGCAGTGGACCGATGCAGGTGCCCACCTGAGCGCTTCACCAAGCGGTCGGCTGGCGTTCGGTCTATCGGGGCGGCGAGCGAGCGGGCCCACGGGACGCCAGCGGGGATTGCCACGAGTGGATAGCTGAGGTCGTCCGCGCGCTCAGCCGCAGATGCGCGTGAGGCCGCCCAGCAGCAGGAGCGAGGCGCCCGCGATCCGCGGCCTCTTCGACTCGGTACCGCTAACGTGGTCGGGGCTATTCGCGCCGGCGGCGGTCGCGACGGACGTGCGACAAAACCGGATGCAGCCACGGAGGAGGCTCCAGGTGAGCGAAACAGCTAAAGACATCGTGCGCGGCTTCTTTACGAGCCTCAACGACGGCGACTTCGACACCGCCTTCCGCCATGTAAGTGACGATGTCGAGTGGTGGGTTCCGGGCGAGCTCCCTTTCTCGGGGACCAAGACGAAGGCGGAGTACCTCGTCGTCGTCGAAGCCATTCGCGGAGGGTTTCCGGGGGGTCTGCAGTTCACCGTGACGAACCTGATCGCGGAGGGGGACCAGGTCGCGGCGGAGGTGTCCTCGCTCGGCGAGCATGCGAGCGGCCGCACTTACGCAAACCGCTACCACTTCCTGTTCACCCTCCGGGGTGGCGTGATCGTTGCCGTCAAGGAATACATGGACATGCAGCACCTCGCACAGCTGATCGCGTGACGCTCGCGGTCTCAGCGAACTCCCGTTCCTAATCATGCGAAACAGGCAGGCAGCCAGGAGGCGGGGACGGCGAGCCTGCTTGTCGAGCCTGGTGGTTTCGAGCGGCTCCTGGGCGATGCCGAGCCATTGGCGCACGTCGCCGATTGGGCGGATGAGGACACCGGTTTGATCCTCTGCACGTCAGGGACGAGGAGACCGTCCAACGGGGACAGCTCACGCACCGCAGTCGGAGCACGGCGAAGGAGCGCCACCGGGCGCTCCTGGCGACGATCATGCGGGACGCGAGCAGTGCATTCCCCTCGCCGTATTCGCGCGCGCATCGCGGGTCGCGCTCGCGGCCCGTCGTGGCCCGGCACGTGAAACCTCGGCATCTCCAGGTACGCAACGACGGCCGCGCCCGCGCGCCCGCGATTGAGAAAGCCCGGGCTGGGCTTACGAGTCTTCGAGGTCGCTGCGACGCACGAGCCCGAGGAGTTTGCCTTCGGGGTTGGTGAGTACCGCTGTCGTGAGGTCGGCTTTGTGCAGTTTCCCGAGGAGCTCGGCCGGTGGAATGTCGGGTCGGGTCGTTGAAGGGCCGGGCTCCATCGCCGCGGCGGCGGTCAGGGTTTGGTCTCCTTCGAGGCTGGCCTTACGTAGGCGTCCGAGCAGGACACCGTCGGCGCTCGTGACGAAAGCAAAGCCATAAGGCGAGGCGTCGACGCGCCGGCGGACGTCGGCGATCGTCTCGTCGAGGCCGCAGGTGGTCACGTCGTGGCGGGCGAGGTCGATCGCGTGGGGCTCGTCGACCGCGTCGCCTTCGACGGCCAGGCCGGAGGCCATCCAGTCGGCTTTGCCCGAGACGTATTCGTAAACGTGCTCGAAGTGGAGTGTTTCGAGCCGACACGCGGCGCGTGGACTCATGTCTCAAAGAGCGTCGTGGCAGTACACGACGACATCGCGTGTGCGATCAAGCTGAGCGGTACTGGCGCCATCGAGCTGTTTGAGGGGGATGTTGAGCGCCCCTGGGATGTGTGCCCACCGGTACTCAGCGGCGGGCAGCACCTCGACCACCTGGGCACCGGCGGCGCGCATCCGCTGCAGGTGGGCGAGCCCGATCGGCGTGGGCATCACAGACCCCGATCGTTGACGCGGGAAAACGCGGCAGGACTCATGGCTTGCCGATTGGGGCCGCCGGTCTGTAGCGCGTGCGGGAACTGGGCGCTGTTGGTACGTCGGCCGAGCTCGTGGGCGTCGCGGACTGACATCAGGAACGTTCCTTCGTGTGCGACCGTCCACTGCTCCCCCGCCTGCGCCGAGGCGAAGAAATGCACGAAATGGCAGAAGTCCTGCATGACGTTCGCGTCGAAGGGCTTGTCGGGAATGAGGAACGACACGACGGCATCAGGCGGGTCCAGGTCGCGTACACCGGCGGCCCCGACGGTAAGGGTCACCCGCACGCCGGTCACAGGACAGGTTGAGCTCACGCGCGCTTCCCGTCCGATCAGCTCGGGAAGAAACAGCGTGTCCCATGCGCACCAGCCCCAGAGCTGACGGCCGTCCAGCAAAAGGCCATGGCTCGTCGGGCGGATCGCCAGACCGATAAAGCCGATTACCCGGCGCTGGTCGTCGTAGAACACGCCCGCCCAACGCGCGAGCGCTCCCGCGACGAAGTCCTCGGGCTCATCAGCGGCGCGCGCGAGCTCGGCCTGAGAAACGGGCTCGCCCTGTACAAGCGTCCGCACGAGCCACAGTGCGAGACACTGGTCGCGTTCGTCCATCTGCGGGAACGCGTTCACGACGGCGGCGGCCACGGACTCGAGCTGCGTCGTCAGCTGGCCCTCGTCTCCGCCGAGCGCGGTCCGTATCCAGTCATCCGGCGGGGTCGGGGTCTGGCCCTCCGCTGAGCGGTAGATGCGGCACTTGAGCCCGAAGTCGTCACGCTCGGCCGCGCCCGGGTCGACGTCGATTCCGTCGACCCGAACCGACGGTGAGCCCAGAAACCGGGAAGTCTCAGCGTCCTCGGGCGTCTCGATAGCGCGCAGCATGATCGCCGCAGGATCGCCGCCGCTCTGGTCAACGAGCTCGCGCACGCGCGGAAGCAGCCTCTCGAAAGACGGGCACCCCTCGAAGTAAAGGATCTCTACGCTCACCGGGTTGGACCTTCCGGTGAACGCGGAGCGCAGGCCTGACGCCGGCGGCGAATCAGCATCGAGCCGCCGAGAACCAAGAGGACTGCGGCCGCAGTGATTCCCCCGAACGCGAGGCCCCCGATCCCCGCGATCACCCCGGCCACGAGTGGCAGCCCGGCGCAGCACCCAATCGCCAGCGCGCCGGCCGCGAGGCCACCGATCGTGAAGCGGCCAGACTTGGCGTCGCCCTTCATCACGCGACCCGCTGACAGCAGGCGACATGTGCCGCGTTGTCAGCCAGCAGCGCCCGGCCGAGCATCAAGAGCTCGAGCACTCGGCCATCTGCGACGCGGTAGAAGACCACGCGGTGCTCACGCCGGGTTTGCACGAAGCCACACCAGCGCAGACACGCCAGGTGGTTAGACACCTTCGACTGCGCCTGCCCGAGCGCGTCCATCAGCTCGCTCACCGACAACTCCGAGCGATCGGCAAGAAGCTCCAGGATGCGCACCCGAGTCGGATCTGCCAAGACCTTGAAGTACTTGGCGATCAGATCCGGCTCGGTGGGCTGCGCGGGCAGCAGGAACGGGCCTTCGAGGGTCGCAGCAGCGGGCGTCACTCACAACAGTGTAGCGTGTTATGAGCGTCGGTGCACGCCCCTAGGGAGGCGATGCTCCAATCCGCACGGCGTGCGAGCAGGCCCGCGCCGCCCGGCGCCAATGTGTGCATGACCGCCACCGCAGCTGCGATGACGACGAGCGTCGTGCGGGACTCGTCGAGCTGGTGAAAGACCTCACGGGTGTCAAAGACGGCTGCCACGAGCGCGAACCCGACCACGCTCAGCGGGACAAGGACGCTGTCCGTCAGCCAGAGTCCAAGGACCAGCAACACCGAGACGATCACGGCGGCGATCACAAGCGGGATTGACTCGATGTCGACTCCGAATACACGCTCACCGTTGCGCTTCTCGCTCGCTAGCCGTGCGGCGCTCTCACCGCTTCCCGGCTCGGCGCGGGTTCCCAGCGTCTCGCTGGGCGCGGTCGTTTCAGCGGGCGCTGGGTGGGTTTCGGCCGAGGGTCTCGACGGGCTCTGCGCGGGCGCAGCCTGTCCGCGACCGAGGGGATGCTCAGCCGGGTTGTGACCGGCATCGGCAACCAGCACCAAGCCACCCGCTGGATCGGCTTGCGCGATGTTGGCGTGCTGGCGTTGTCATGGCGCTCGATCGCCACGCCGATCGCAAACAGGATCGCCGCGATGACGAGCAGCGCGCTGACAATCCCTCGCAGCTGCTTACGCGGCATCGGGGCTCTGAAACATCAGCTTGATGATCGGCTGCGCCTCAGATGCCCCGCTCACGCGAAGCTCGAGCATCTCACCAGCGGCGTGGACGCTGATATCCAGGAGCGGGCAGCACCGTGCTTCGGCGGCCGCGACGTCGTGCAGCCGAGTATTCATCTCCGGCGATGCCGTGAATCGGAGGAGCACGCCGTCGGCTGTGGATTGCCGGGCGATGGCCTGCCTGGACAGCTCGCTCAGCTCGTCTTGGCGATTCTTTTGCTCGCCGGGCGCGAGCGAGCAAGCGAGCACTCCTCGTGGCTGAGAGGGCATTCGCGGGG
>QHBW01000092.1 GCA_003244205.1 Solirubrobacterales bacterium
GCCGGGGGCGTTGCAGCCCCCGGCTCCCTCGGATTCCCGGCGTGACAGTCTCCCGTCACCGGGCTCTTCTCACCCGTCGGTAGGTCAGACGATGGCGCGGACCCACTTCCAGTGGGCGAAGAGGGCGGGCTCTCGTTCGAGCAGCCCGTTCCACCATCGCCAGAACCTTCGGTAGGCCCGCAGTCGCCGCCGGTGACCGCGGCCACGAGAAACTCCCCACTGGTGGCCACTTAAATCCCCACCCGTCCGACCTGCTGGTGATGGTCCGGCGCTCTTGCGCTGTCGACCGTCGGGAGGGCGTCCATGAAGAGCGGAAGGACTCAGGTGGAGATCATCGCCTTGTATGAGGAGTTGGGCAGCTATCGCGCGGTCGCGGCGTTGCTGGGCTGTGATCACAAGACGGTCAAGCGGTATGTCGAGGCTGCTGGGGACGCGGGTCAGCTCGCGCCGGCGCTGCGGCGCTCGCGGGTGACCGACGATTTCGCTGATCTGGTCGCTGAGCGGGTGGAGCAGACGAGCGGGCGGGTCACGGCGCGGCGGCTCTTGCGGTTGGTGCGCGCTGCTGGCTATGACGGTTCGGAGCGTTCGCTGCGTCGCGCGGTCGCCGCGGCGAAGCAGGCGTGGCGGGAGCAGCAGGCGCGGGAGGGCCGCGTCTATCGGCCGTGGGTGTCCGAGCCCGGGGAGTGGATGCTGTGCGATTGGGGTGCTGCCGGGACAGTCCCGACAGCGGCCGGGCCGCGGCGGTTGTCGTTCTTCTCCTCGGTGCTGGGCTGGTCGCGGTATCGGACGGTGAGCTTCTCCTGCTCAGAGCGGTTCGGCGCGCTCGCGGTCGGACTGGCGCACAGCTTCGAGCAGGCCGGCGGGGTGCCCGGGAAGGTGCTGTTCGATAATCCCAAGACGGTCGCGACCGGGCATCTGGCTGGTGTCGCGGTGCTGAACCCGGATCTGGTGCGCCTTGCGGCGCACTATCGCTTCTCGCCGCGCACAACCGAGCGTCAGGACCCCGAATCGAAGGGCAAGGTCGAGGCGCTCGTTCGGTTCACGAAGTCAGACCTGATCCCGTATGAGGGGTTCGCGTCGCTGGACGACGCTAACCGGGCCGGCGCCGTGTGGTGTGCGGAGGTCAACGGCGAGATCCATTACGAGACGAGGGCCCGCCCGCTCGAGCGTCTGCAGGTCGAGCGGCCGCTGTTTCGCGCGTTGCCCGCATTGCGCCCAGCGCTCGCGTGTGGCGAGGATCGCAAGGTCGACCGCCTCTCGACGGTGCGGTTCTGCTCGGCGCGCTACTCGGTCCCGCACCGCCTCGTCGGTCAGATCGTGCAGGTACAGGCGACCGATCGTGANNNCGTGATCATGCACCGGGGCGTGCCGGTCGCCCAGCACGCGCTGCTGGCGCCCGGGGAGGCGTCGATCGCCGACGCGCACTACCCAACACCGGCTCCGACCGGCGTTCGAGCGCTGCGGCCCCGGACACAGTCTGAGCATGCGTTCCTGGCGCTCGGTGCTGAGGCCGAGGACTATCTGCGGGCGGCTGCGGCGGCGGGCACCGCCCGCTTGCACGAGCGCCTGGAGGAGGCGCTCGGTCTCGCGCGCACGCGTGGCGAGGACCAGACCCGCCAGGCGCTCGATCGTGCAACGACGTTCGGCCGGTTCGCCCACGGTGACCTCGCATCGATCGCTGATCGGCTGCGGGCGGCACCGCCCATGGTCGTCGCCGACGCGCAGCCGCTGAGCATCGAGGGGTTGCCGAAGGTCGCGGTCCGCTCGATCGCCGACTACAAGCGGGCGCGCGGATGACCGGCCCGCTCGATCCCGAGCTCGAAGCCGGGCTCAGACGACTACGGCTCCGCGGGATGCGCGAGCTCGCCCCCGAGCTGTTGCAGACCGCCAAGACGCAACGCTGGCCGCCGCACGAGTTGCTCGCCACCCTCGTCCGCGAGGAGATCGCCTCGAGAGAGGCATCCAACCAGCGTGCCCGCCTGAAAGCCGCCGGGTTCCCCGCACCCAAGACGCTCGAGACGTTCGACCTCAAAGCCAGCTCCCTGCCACGCGCGACGTTCGAGTTCCTCGCCTCGCTCGAGTGGCTCGATCGCAACGACAACGTCTGCCTCGCCGGACCGGCCGGGGTCGGCAAGAGCCACCTCGCTCAAGCGATCGGTCGTGCTGCGATCACCGCCGGGCACCGAGTCCGCTTCTTCCAGGCTGACCAGCTGATCGAAGCGCTCTACCGCGGACTGGCCGACAACACCGTCGGCAAGCTGATCGAACGCCTCCTGCGCCACGACCTCATCGTGATCGACGACCTCGGCTTCACCGCCCTGGACCGCGTCGCCGCCGACCACCTGTTCCGGTTCATCTCCGCCGCCTACGAACAACGCTCCGTGGCGATCACCACCAACGTCGAGTTCGAACGCTGGACCCAGTTCCTCCCAGACGCCGCGAGCGCCACTGCGATCCTCGACCGCTTCCTTCACCACTGCCACGTCATCGCTCTTGACGGCGAAAGCTTCCGCCTACGCGAAGCCCGACAGGTCATCACACCAGCATGAGCACGGCGAAAACGGGCAACGGATCGGTTGCGCGAGCGCCGCGCAAGGCCGCAGAACGCCGCACAATGACCCGATCCATAGCCCCACGCCCCGAACCAGGTGACTCAGCCCCCACCGACCCCTCCCGGAGATCGCGCAGCCGCCCACC
>QHBW01000050.1 GCA_003244205.1 Solirubrobacterales bacterium
GCCTCACGCAAACAGCCCGACACGCTCGACCCCGCTGCCGCCTTGCTGTCGAAGATCCCCCTGCGCGCACGGGACTCGACGACGATCGCGGCGCCGCTCTTCCATTCCTGGGGGTTCGCTCACTTCACGCTCGGACTCGCGCTCTCCAGCACGATCGTGTTGCGGCGAAAGTTTGACCCCGAGGCCACGCTCTCGCTCAGCGCCCAGCACCGCTGTCAGACGCTCGTCGTCGTGCCCGTGATGCTCCAGCGGATCCTCGAGCTCCCACGAGACACGATCGAGCGCTACGACCTCTCCGCCCTGCGCGTGATCGCCGCCAGCGGGTCAGCGCTTCCGGGCGAGCTCGCGATCAAGGTCATGGACACCTTCGGCGACGTGCTCTACAACCTCTACGGATCGACCGAGGTTGCCTGGGTGACGATCGCCACCCCCGAGGATCTGCGTGCGGCGCCGGGCACCGCCGGTCGCCCGCCGCGCGGGACGATTCTCAAGCTCCTTGACGAGCAGGGCAAGGAGGTCGCAGCGGGCGACACCGGACGCATCTTCGTCACCAACGAGATGCTCTTCGAGGGCTACACCGGCGGTGGGAACAAGGACGTCATCGATGGCTTGATGAGCACCGGCGATGTCGGGCACCTGGACCGCGGCGGGCGCCTGTTCGTCGACGGACGCGACGACGACATGATCGTCTCCGGGGGGGAGAACGTCTTCCCCCGCGAGGTCGAGGATCTGCTCGCCGACCACCCGAAGGTCGATGAGGCGGCTGTCGTCGGCGTGCCCGACGAGAAGTTCGGCCAGCGCCTGAAGGCCTACGTCGTGACCCGTGGGAAGGCCAGCATCTCCGAAGGCGATCTCAAGGCGCACGTGAAGTCGAACCTCGCCAACTACAAGGTGCCGCGAGAGATCGTCTTTCTCAAAGAGCTGCCGCGCAACGCCACGGGCAAGGTGCTCAAGCGCGAGCTCGAAGCGGGCGAGGATCAGTAGACAGCGGCCGAGGACGCCGCAGTGACTGCCGCTGCCCACAGCTTCGATCTGGGATCGCTGCAGCTCGAGCCCGGCCAGGGCCGACGGCTGGACCTGACCGTGCCAATCGAGCCGCTGCGCTTCGGCGGCGAGCGCTACAGCGTTGTACCACCGTCGTTGGTTGTCAGCCTCGATGTTTCGTGCACCACCGGCCCCGGCTGGGCGCTCAGGGTCCGGTTCACCGCCGTGCTGGAGGGCCCGTGCATGCGCTGCCTGGACCCCGCCGCTCCCGCGGTCGTTGTCGATGCGCGCGAAGTGGATCAGCCAGCCGGGGGCGAGGAGCTCTCGAGCCCCTACCTCGACGAGCAGGTGCTGGACCTCGCAGCGCTCGCGCGCGACTCGCTCGTGCTCGCGATCCCGCCACAGCTCGTCTGCAGCTCCGACTGCGCTGGACTGTGCGCGGTGTGCGGCATCAACCTCAACCACGCCGGCCCCGATCACCAGCATGAGCGCCCGCCGGACCCGCGCTGGGCCAAGCTGCGGGAGCTGCGCCTGGAGTGACGAAGACGCCCCATCGGGGGCGCTTGGCGCTGCTAGCCTGCTGCCCTCGTCATGGCGGTTCCCAAGCAGAAGCAGTCACGCAGCCGCACCAGCAAACGCCGCTCTCAGCACAAGCTGGCGGCGCCGACGTTTAACGCCTGCCCACAGTGCCACAGCCCTCGCCGTCCCCATCGGGTGTGCCCCGTGTGTGGCACCTACAAGGGACGCGAGGTGCTCCAGCAGGCCTCCGCGGACGCCTGAGCCCCCGGCCGCCTGCCGTGGCTGCCGAGGTGACCGTCGCCGTTGACGCGCACGGTGCCGACCTCGGTCCTGGCGAAGTGGCGGCCGGCGCGCTGCTGGCAGCGCAGCGCACGGGCGTACGCGTGCTGCTCTTCGGTCCCGCTGGGGCGCTGACCGGCTCGCTCGTCGGCGCTGGAGGCGCATCAGGACTGGTGGAGATCCGCGACGCGCCGGTCTCCGTTGCCAAGGAAGCCGATCCCGCGCGGGCGGTGCGCAACGCTCGCGATGCTTCGATCGTGCAGGCCGCCCAAGCTGTCGCGGCCGGCGAGGCCGATGCACTCGTCTGCGGAGGCTCGACCGGCGCTGCGCTGGCGGCGGGGCTCTTCCACATCAAGCGCGCGCGGGGGATCGTGCGCCCGGCGCTCGCCCTGCCGATCCCCGTGCCCGGGTCGCCCGTGCTGCTGCTCGACGTGGGCGCAAACGCCGAGGTCCGTGCCGAGCACCTCGTCCAGTTTGCCCACATGGGTGCCGCCTTCGCCGCGAGCGTGCTGCGAATCGCCGATCCACGCGTGGCGCTGCTCTCAAACGGCGAGGAGGCAACGCGCGGAACCACAGCGGTGATCGAGGCCCACGAGCGCCTCTCGGGCGCGCTCGCCCCGCGCGGACTGAACTTCGTCGGCAACGTCGAGGGCACCGGTCTGGTGGAGGGAGCCGCCGACGTCGTCGTCTGCGACGGCTTCACTGGCAACGTCGCGCTGAAGTTGATGGAGGGCGTCTCCGGGACGCTCATGCGTGCGATTCGCGAGCGCGCGCGGTCCTCGCGTCGCGCCACCGTCGGCGGCGCCTTGCTGCGCCCCGCGCTGCGCCAGCTGCGCGACGAGCTCGACCCCGAGGGGCACGGCGGGGCCTACCTGCTCGGATTGCGCCGCCTGGGAATCGTCTGTCACGGTCGCTTCACGCGCCTCGGCTACGCCAGCGCGATCGAGGTTGCTCGCCAGGGGGTGCGCGAGCAGGCGGTAGATCGCACCCTGCAGGCCCTCGCTGCCGCCGGCGCGCTGCGCCGCCCGCCCGCGGGGGTTGCCGCATCCGAGCCTGCCGCTAGCGTGCCGGTGCAAGGATGACCCGCGAGGCCGTGCTCGATCTCGTTTGCCGGCACCTCGCCGAGGAGCTCGACGTCGATCCCGCCCAGATACAGGAGAGCACGCGCTTCAAGGAGGATCTCGAGGCTGACTCGCTCGACCTCTATACGCTCGTCCAGGAGCTCGAGGACTCCTACTCCGTGCAGATGTCCGATGAGCAGGCGGCGCGGATCCTCACTGTCGGACAAGCGCTCGACTTTGTCCTCGACCACGCGCCAGCGCGCTGAACGGCCGCCGGTCCGACCTCGATCTGCTGCCCTGCGGCTGCTGGCAGAACTGCTCGATGGGTTGCCCGACGATCTCGCGGGGAAGGTGTTCACGCACGCCTCGTGGACCGCGCGCAGGGCGGACTCCTATGAGCGTCTCGCGTTCCTCGGTGACAGCGTGCTGGCACTCTCAGTGACCACGTACCTCTTCCCTCGCCTGGAGCCCGATCGCTTCGGAGCCGGGCGCTTGACCAAGATCCGCGCGCAAGCGGTGTCCGGGCGGGCGTGCGCGCAGGTGGCCGAGCGGATCGGGGTGCCCGAGCGACTGCGGGCAGCGGCCCCCGACGGCTCAGCCAGCGCCGTGGACGCGCTCGTGCGAACCGAGCGCGTGCTCGCCTCGGTGATCGAGGCAGTGATCGGCGCTTGCTATCTGACCGTCGGCTACGAGCGCACCGCCGCGGCGGTCGTGGACGCCTTTTCGCGGGAGATGGACGATGCCCTCGAACACCCCGACGACTTCAAGTCCGATCTCCAAGAGCGGCTCGCCCGCCGCGGCGAGCTGGTCGTCTACGAGGTGGCCGTGGAGCGAGGACCAGCGCACGATCGAACCTTCGAGGTAGTAGCCCGGATCGACGGGCAAGCGCGCGGGCGCGGGGAGGGGCGTTCGAAGAAGGACGCCGAGCAGGCCGCCGCTCGCAACGTGCTCGACTGGCTCGAGGCGCCCCAGCTTCCCGGCAGTACCGCCTGATGCACCTTCGCTCGATCAGCCTGAAGGGCTTTAAGTCGTTCCCCGATCGCACAACGCTCGAGTTCGGCCCCGGCGTCAGCGTGATCGTCGGTCCCAACGGCTCCGGGAAGTCCAACATCACAGACGCGGTGCTCTGGGCGATGGGCGAGCAGTCGCCGCTCGCGGTCCGTGGCCAGGCTATGCAGGACGTCATCTTCGCAGGCGGGCACGGTCAGCACGAACGCTCTGAGGCGGAAGTCGAGATCGTGATCGACAACGCCGATGGGGGGCTCGGCGTGGAGTTCACCGAGGTCTCCATCCTGCGTCGCTTGGACCGCGCAAGCGACGGCGAGTACCGACTCAACGGGGCGCGCTGCCGTTTGGTCGACGTGCTCGAAGTGCTTTCGGACACGGGGCTCGGCCGGGAGGGCCACTCGGTTGTCTCCCAGGGCCGCGTGGAGGCGGTCGTGACGTCCAAGCCCCGCGACCGGCGGCTGCTGATTGAGGAGGCTGCAGGCCTCGGCAAGCACCGCAAGCGCCGCCGCCGCGCGCAGCTGAAGCTGGGACGCACCCATGAAAACCTCGCGCGGGCCTTGGATGTCGAGCAGGAGGCACGGTCCCGCCTGCGCCCGCTCAAGCGTCAGGCCGAGGCCGCCGAGTTACATGCCCGCCTGGAGCGCCAGACGCTCGAAGCTCGTTATGCCCTGGTGCGCGACGGCGTGCGCGAACGTGTCGCCGCGCGCGACGAGGCCGTCGAGCAAGCGGTGGCCGCCCGTGCCGCGCGCGAGCAGGCAGCGGTGGCGCTGGCCGAGGAGGCGCGACGGCGTGAGCAGGCCGAGGACGCGCTCGCTCAGCGCGGCGAGCGTCGCGACGCCCTCGCGGCTCGCGCATACGCGGCGCGGTCCGCCAGCGAGCGCGTTGGACTGCGTCTCGAGGACGTCCGCGCCACGGACGGCGCGCTCCAAGAACGAATCGCGCGGACCCAGGCCGCGTTGGAGCAGGGCGAGAGCGCGGGTGCGGCTGAGGATCCAGGGCTCGTTGCCGACGGCGGCGAGCGAATCGCGGCGCTCGAGAGCGAGCTGGCGGCGCTTCGCCAGCGCCGGCAGCTCGAGCGCCAGCGCGAGGTCAGCGAGCTTGAGACCGCGAGGACGCGGGCGGTTGAGGCATTGGCCTCGCACGAGGAGCAGGTGACCGAGCACCAGCGGCTGCTCGAGCACGCCGAGCATGCGGCTCAGGCGGCGCGCGAGCGTCGCCGCGATGCGGAGCGTGGCGCCGAGGCCGCGCGTCGGCGCGCGGCGGCCGTCGGCGCCACGCTGGCCGTCCTCGAGGAGTCCCTCCGCGCGCAGGTTGGCGCAGGTCCCCAGGGCCAGCACCCCACGCTCGGCGATGAGCTGCGGGTTCGTCCCGGCTGTGAGCTCGCCGTGGCGGCAGTGCTAGGCGGCCGGCTGAGCGCCGCGCTCGTGGCGGATCGGCGCGCCGGGGGGGCGCTGCTGGATGCGGCTGGGGCAAACGGCGGGACGGCATTGGTGGCAGCGGGGGCGGCGAGCAGCCAGGCGACCATGAGGGCCTCGGGATCCCACGATCGGCCCACGCCGGCGGCCGAGCCTCTGGCCGCGCTGTTGAGCGGCCCCGTGCAAGTGCTCGCGCTGGTACGCGCGCTGTTGGCCGACGCCTGGCTCGTTGACGATCTCGACGGGCTCCCCTCGAGCTTCGCCGGCGTCGCGGTGACAACCGCGGGCCGTGTGTGGGCCGCGGGCAGCGGCGAGCTCCGCCAGGCGCCAGCCGGCGGCGCGGATCGTCTGCTCGCCGAGCGCAATCGCCGGGAGGCCTTGATCGTCGACCGCGAAGCCGCGATGGCGACGGAGCGCGCCGCGCTCGCCGACGTCGAGCGTGCGACGGCTGCGGTCGAGGAGACGGATGCTTCGCGCCAACGCTTCGAGGAGGGGCTGCGAGCCGCTCGCCGCGAGCGCGACGACGCCGACGAGGCGGTCCGCGGCGCCGAGCGGCGCATCGCGGCCCGCGGCGCGGCGACCGAGCACGGACCGGAAGGCGATCGCCGCACTCAGCTCGAGGCCGAGCTGGCCGCCGAGCAGCGGGCGCGAGAGGTCGTCGAGCGCGAGCGTCGCGCTCGTGCCGAGCGTCAGCGTGGACTGAACCTGCTGCTCGAGCGCGACCGGGCTCTGCTACCGGCCATTCAGCGCCTGGCATCGGCGCTCGCCGCTGTCTCCGAGGCGCTGGCACAGCGGCGAGCGACGCTCGAGCGCGAGCTTGTCGCCGACCGGCAGGCGGGCGAGGCCCTCGCCGCGGAGCTACGGGCCTGCGCCCAGCGCGAGACCGAGCTGCAGGCCGAGCTTGGAGGGCGTGCAGATTTGCTGATGGCCACGGAAGTGCGTACCCAGCAGCTCCGCGACCGCGCCGGGGAAGCCGAGCAGGAGCTTTCGGAGCTGGCCGGCGCGCTGGGACTGCCGTCGGAGCCAGCAGCAGTCGCACTCGAGGAGGCCGAGCGCCAGTCACTCGAGCAGCGAATCCTGCGTCTGGCCAGGCGCCGTGAGCAGCTCGGACCGGTCAACCCGCTGGCGGCCGACGAGTACGCCGATGCGCTCGCCCACGTCGAGGAGCTCGAGCGTCAGCGCGCCGACCTGGAGAGCGCACTGAGTGAGCTCCGCAGGCTCATCGCCGACACCGACCGCGAGATCCGCGAGACCTTTGAGGCGACGTTTGCCGCCACTGCCCGTCACTTCGAGGAGGTCGTCAACCGGCTCTTCCCGGGCGGGCGCGGGCAGCTTCGCCTGGTGCAGGAGGACGGGCAGGGGTCCGGCGGGCCGCGGCGGATCCTGGGCGCCGAAGCGATCGATGGACAGGCCCGCGAGAGCGGGGGCCTGGCCGACGACGAGGACGGCGAGGATCGCGAGCAGGCTGGCGAGGATGCGACGCCGGAGGATCGCGTCGGGGTGGAGCTCGAGATCACGCCAGCCGGCAAGTCGATGAAGCGCCTCAGCCTGCTGTCGGGCGGCGAGAAGTCGCTGACCGCTCTGGCCTTCCTCTTCTCGGTCTTCCTTGCCCGTCCGTGTCCCTTCTACATCCTCGACGAGGTCGAGGCCGCGCTCGACGACATCAACATCGATCGCTTCCTTGACCTGCTGCGCTCCTATTCGTCGCGTGCGCAGTTCATCGTTGTCACGCACCAGCGGCGGACGATGGAGGTCGCCGACTGGCTCTACGGGGTATCGATGGGCGGCGATGGTGTCTCGCGCGTTGTCTCCCGCCGGCTCGAGGCGGATCGCGAGCCCCCGGCGGTAGCTGGCGCCGCTTAGGCGCTAGGACAGCGAGACCCCCGCGATCCGATGGCCCGCGACTGGGACGATCTCTTCATTCGCGATCTCCCCCCCGCCGACCCCGACGCCGCGCATGGCGCCGGGGGCGGGGAAGCTGCGAGCGCCGCGAACGCTGCCGTCTCAGCGCCCGCAGACAGCAGGCGGGTCTTTCGTCGGCTGCGGGAAAACCTCACGAGGACCAGGCAAGCGCTTGGGGCCGAGATCCAGGCCACTCTCTTCGAGCGACTCGACGAGCACACATGGGAGCGCCTCGAAGAGGCTCTGATCGCCGCCGACGTCGGCGCTCCTACGACTGCGGCCGTGGTCGAGCGGCTAGAGCGAGAGGCGGCTGGAGGCGAGCTCGAGGGCGGCGAGCAGCTGACGGCGCGCTTGGCCGAGCTGCTGGCTGAGCTGGCGCACACCGATGCGCCCGACACGATCGATCTCCGATCGCGTCCAGCGGTGATCCTCGTCTGCGGCGTCAACGGAACAGGGAAGACGACGACGATCGGAAAGCTCGCCTGGCGCCTGGGTCGGGAGCTCGGCCTGCGCGTCGTCGTCGCAGCAGGCGATACGTTCCGAGCCGCCGCCGTCGAACAACTCGAGCGCTGGACACAGCGCGCCGATGTCGAGCTGGTCAAGGGCGCCCGCGGGTCGGATCCCGGCGCTGTAGCGTTTGACGCAATCGGCGCCGCGCGGGCGCGCGGCGCCGATGTCGTGGTCGTCGACACCGCCGGGCGCCTGCACACCCAGGACCACCTCATGGCCGAGCTCGCGAAGGTGCGCCGCGTGATCGCCAAGCAGATCCCTGGGGCGCCTCACGAGACGCTGCTCACGATCGACGCGACGACCGGCCACAACGGGGTGCGCCAAGCGAAGCTCTTTTCGCAGGCCACACCGGTCTCCGGGATCGTGTTGACAAAACTGGATGGGACGGCGAAGGGCGGCGTGGCCCTGCCGATCGCCTCCGAGCTCGGCATCCCGGTCAAGCTGATCGGAGTCGGGGAGGCGCTCGAGGACCTGCGCCCCTTCGACGCTGCGGAGTTCGCCCGCGCGCTCGTGAGCTGACGCGGGAGTCCGCAGATGGGCCTGGAGCGAGTCCGAGCATGCTCGCGCGGTAGGCTGGCTCGGCACGCGAATGCCCGGGTGGGTGATCTGGATCCTTGCAGCATGTGGTCTCGCCGTCGGCGAGATGCTCTCCCTCGGGCTCTACCTGGCGCCGTTCGCAATCGGTGCCGCGCTGGCAGGCGTGCTGGACGCCCTCGGGGCCGGCGGCGTAGTCTCCTGGCTGGTCTTCCTCGTAGTGTCGTTGGTCACGCTCGGCGTCGTGAGACCGATTGCCCGCCGGCACCGCTCGATGCCGCCCGCCCTGCGCAGTGGGACGGCGGCGTTGGTGGGTAAGCAGGCGATGGTGCTCGAGCGGATCGCCAACAACGAGGGGCTGGGGTGCGTGCGCATCGATGGCGAGATCTGGACCGCACGCGCCTACGACGAGGACTCCGAGATCGAGGCGGGCAAGCGCGTCAGCGTGATGGAGATTCGCGGTGCGACCGCGATGGTGAGCGAGTAGCGACGGCATGTCGACCGCAATGCAAATCCCCAGGAGGTAGTGATGGCAGGCTTGATCGTTCTCGCTGTGCTGGCCGTTGTGCTCATCTTCACCGCCGCGCGCACGATCCGGATCGTGCCTCAGGCACGCGCGGGTGTCGTGGAGCGGCTCGGACGCTACAGCCGCACGTTAGATGCGGGGCTCGTGATCATCGTGCCCTTCATGGACCGCCTGAGGCCGCTGATCGACTTGCGCGAGCAGGTCGTTCCCTTCCCTCCCCAATCGGTCATCACCGAGGACAACCTGTCGGTCAAGATCGACACAGTCATCTACTTCACTGTCACCGACGCCCGCGCCGTCTCCTACGAGGTCGCCAACCCCCTCCAGGCGATGGAGCAGCTCACGGTCACGACGCTGCGCAACGTAGTCGGCGACCTTACGCTCGAGCAGACGCTTACTTCGCGCGACAACATCAACACCCGCTTGCGCACGGTGCTCGACGAGGTCACCGGGAAGTGGGGAATTCGTGTCAACCGTGTGGAGCTAAAGTCGATCGACACACCCGGGTCTATCCAGGAGGCGATGGAGAAGCAGATGCGCGCCGAGCGCGACCGTCGCGCCGCGATCCTCACCGCCGAGGGCGTCAAGCAGTCCCAGATCCTCACCGCCGAGGGCGAGAAGCAGTCCGCGGTGCTGCGCGCCGAGGGCTCCAAGCAGTCGGCGATCTTGCGCTCGGAGGGCGAGGCCAAGGCAATCCACACTGTCTTTGCCGCGATCCACGAGGGCGACCCCGACCGCGCGCTGCTCTCCTACCAATACCTGCAGATGCTGCCGCAGCTCGCCCAGGGAGACGCCAACAAGGTCTTCGTCATTCCCTCGGAGTTCTCGACCGCGTTCGGGATGCTCGGCGAGCGCTTGGCGGCGGCGGCCACCCCCCCGCCGGGCGACGGCGCGAGTCCTCCCCCGGCGCCCCGGCGCCCCGGCGCAGGATCCCCGCCGACGGGGCCGCGCGCGGTGGACTAGCCGCCATCGCCTAGTCTCGGTTCAGTGTTCGATTCGCTCGCCGACAAGCTGCAGGCGACGCTCGCCGACGTTCGCTCTCGCGGGACACTGCGCGAGCAGGACATCGACGTCGCCCTGCGCGAGATCCGCCTGGCGCTGCTCGAGGCCGACGTCAACTTCAAGGTGGTGCGCTCGTTCACCGCGGACGTGCGCGAGCGCGCCCTGGGCGCGAACGTCATCGGCCAGTTGAACCCCGGCCACCAGGTCGTCAAGATCGTGGCCGAGGCGCTGACCGACCTGATGGGTGGCACGGCCCAGGAGCTGACCCTCGGCAGCCGACGTCCCGCGGTCGTGCTCATGGCCGGGCTGCAGGGGTCGGGCAAGACGACCGCCGCCGCCAAGCTAGCGCGCCTGCTCAAGGAGCAGGACGGGCTATCGGTCGGTCTGGCGGCCTGCGATGTGCGCCGTCCAGCCGCGGTGGAGCAGCTCGTCGCGGTCGGTGAGCAGGCTGGAGCGACCGTCTATGAGCAAGGGGTGGAGAAGGGCGCCGTCGAGACGGCGAAGTGGGCTCTGCAGCGCGCGCACTCCGACGCGCGCGATGTGCTGATCGTCGACACCAGCGGCCGGTTGCATGTCGACGCCGAGTTGATGGCCGAGCTGGTGGCCGTGCGCAAGGCGGTCAAGCCGCATGCCGTGTTGTTGGTGCTCGATGCGATGACCGGCCAGGACGCGGTCGCCGTCGCTTCGGCCTTCGCCGAGCAGGTGGCGTTCGACGGAGTCATCGTCTCCAAGCTCGATGGCGATGCGCGCGGAGGCGCCGCGCTCTCGGTCAAGGCGGTCACCGACCGACCGATCCTGTTCTCCTCGACAGGCGAGAAGCTCGACGCGTTCGAGCGCTTCCATCCGGAACGGATGGCGCGCCGCATCCTCGGCATGGGCGACGTTCTCAGCCTCGTGGAGAAAGTCGAGCGCGAGGTCGATGAGACCGACGCGGTCGAGCTCGAGCGCAAGTTGCGTCGTAACGAGTTCACGTTGGACGACTTCCTTTCCCAGCTCAAGCAGGTGCGGCGGATGGGGTCGCTCGGCTCGCTGCTGGGGATGATCCCGGGCCTGGCTGGCAACCGGCTGGCCAAGATGGACGTGGACGAGGGCGAATTGGACCGTGTCCAGGCGATCATCCTGTCGATGACCCCGGGTGAGCGCCGCCGGCCTGAGATCGTCAATGGCTCCCGGCGGCGCCGGATCGCCCAGGGATCCGGGACGAGCGTGCACGCCGTGAACCAGCTGATCAAGCAGTTCGGCCAGATGCAGAAGCTGATGCGCGGCCTCGTCGCGGGCAAGATGCCCGATCTCGGAGCACTGATGCGCCAGGCGCGCTGACGGGGCGGCCCTGCGGACGGGGATGGGCTCTGCTGGCAGCGCGCCCGCTAACCTGCGCCGCCGTGCTCGTCGCTCGAAAGACCCGTTGATGTCTGTGCGCATTCGCCTTACCCGTGTGGGAGGACACAAGGACCCGGTGTGGCGGATCGTCATCGCCGACCAGCGCTCTCCGCGCGATGGTCGCGTAATCGAGACCGTCGGCCGCTACAACGCCCAAAGCGATCCGTCCACGATCGTGCTCAACGAGGAGCGGGTGCAAGCGTGGCTGCGGCGCGGCGCTCAGCCGACGTCCACCGTGCGCAAGCTCCTGCGTATTCGAGGCATCGAGCCCGCCCGGCGCTGATGGTGCGCGATCGCAGCCGGTCCGCGCCCTAGCGCGCATAGCCGGCGCCGTGAAGGAGCTGCTCGAACACCTCGCGCGCGCCCTCGTCGACGACCCCGGCGCGGTCGTCGTCGAGCAGTTCGAGGAGGACGACGGTACGGTCGTGCTCGAGCTCGTGGTCGCGGAGGACGACTACGGCAAGGTCATCGGGCGGGGAGGACGCACGGCGGCCGCGCTGCGAACGGTGATCAAGGCCTCGGCGGTGCGACGCAACAGGCGCGTGCTCGTCGACATCGTCGACTGAGATCGCGCATGGGCGCAGCGCGTGAAAACCGCGACGGCGACGATTCCGCTCCCGGCGCGCAGTGGCTGCGCGCCGGACGGGTAGGTCGCCCGCACGGCCTCGACGGATCCTTTCACGTCCGCGACGCACGACCGGGGCTGCTCGCGCTTGGCGTCAGGCTGCGTCTGCGCGCTCGTGGTGGCGCGGCAGCGACGCCCGCAAGCCAGTCATCCGACGATCGCGAGATCGTGCGACGGGCGGGATTCGATGCCGCCCCGATCCTGCGCCTCAGCGGCTGTGACCGACGCGAGCACGCCGTCGCGCTCGCGGGAAGCGAGCTGCTCGTCAGGCGCGAGGTGGCGCCGGCACTGCGGGAGGACGAGTGGTATCCCGAGGAGCTCGAGGGTTGCCGCGTCTTCGACCGCGAACACGCGGTGGGGATCGTGCGGCGAGTAATCGCGCTGCCTTCCTGTGAAGCGCTCGAGGTCGAGCGCGACGGCGACGAGGACCTGTTGATCCCTCTCGTCCGTGACGCGGTCCGCACGGTCGACGTTGAGGCGCGCATGATCGATGTCGACCTCGTGTTCCTTGCCGAGGAGTAGGGAGAGGGGCGTGGAGATCGACGTTCTCACGCTTTTCCCGGAGTGGTTCTCCTGGTTCGCCGCCCAGCGCCCGATCGCCAACGCGCTGGCGGCTGGGAGCGCGCTGCGCGCGGTCTCCTACCGCGACTACACGCCGCTTGCTGGCGGTCAGGTCGACGACACGCCTTTCGGGGGAGGGCCCGGAATGGTGTTGCGTGTCGACGTTGTCGACGCCGCCCTGCGCTCGCTCTACGGTCGCGACGCGCTCGAGCTCCACGGTCAGCGGCGCATCGTCGCGCTGACGCCGTCGGGACGCCTCTTAGACGACGCCCTCGCGTCCGAGCTGGCGGGTGAACGCGCGATCACGCTGCTGTCCGGTCGCTACGAGGGCTTCGACGAGCGCGTGATCGATCACCTGGCCACCGACGCAGTGTCGATCGGCCGCTACGTGCTTGCCGGTGGGGAGCTCGCGGCAATGGTGGTCTGCGACGCCGTCATGCGCAAGCTTCCCGGTGCGCTCGGGGATTGCCGCTCGGCGATCGAAGAGTCCTTCTCGCCGGTGCTCGGAGGTGCGCCCGAGTACCCCCACTACACCCGCCCGGCCAGCTACCGGGGATGGTCGGTGCCCGACGTGCTGGTCTCCGGCCACCACGAGCAGATCCGCGCCTGGCGGGCAGCTCAGAGCGCTCAGCGAGGCTCCGGGGGAGGCCCCGGGGGTTCGCTACCATGATCGCCCCGCGCCGGCTGTCCCGGCGACGTCTTCGACGTTGCGGCGTTGACCTACACGTCGTGCGCTCCTCGCCATGAGCACCCTGATCGACAGCCTCGAGCGTGCGCAGTTGCGGCGCGTGCCCCAGTTCGCCGCAGGCGATCGCGTGCGCGTGCACTTTCAGGTTGTCGAGGGGGCGCGCCGCCGCACGCAGGTATTTGAGGGGGTGGTGATCAAGCGCCAGGGTCACGGCGTGCGCGAAACGTTCACGGCGCGCAAGCAGTCCTTTGGCGTCGGGGTCGAGCGCACGTTCCCCGTCCACTCGCCCAAGATCGAGCGCATCGAGATCGCCGCACGCGGGGACGTGCGTCGGGCCAAGCTCTATTACCTACGCGGTCGCGTCGGCAAGCGCGCGCGCGTACGCGAGCGCCGCTCGCTGGGAGCCGAGGAGGGCGTCGCTCCCGGGTTGCTCTACCCGACAGAGCCCGACGCCGAGGTCCCACCTGGTCTTGAAGAAGAAAGGACAGCCGCCCCCGACCCAGACCCACAGTCGATCACAGCGGACGCGGGTGCCAAAGAGGCGGATGCGGGGGCGGAAGAGGCGGATGCGGGGGCGGAAGAGGCGGATGCGGGCGCGGAAGAGGCGGATGCGGGCGCGGAAGAGGCGGATGCGGACGCGGAAGCGGCGGATGCGGACGCGGAAGCGGCGGATGCGGGGGCAGAAGAGGCGGATGCGGGCTCCCCAGAAGCGGACGCCTCCGGCGACGCCGCTCCCAGCGCGAGTTGAGCCGCAAGGGAGGCAAGTCGGCGGCCAGCTCGCTGATCGAGCTCGTCGTGATCGTCGCGGTGGCGCTCGGGTTGGCGCTCGGGATTCAGGCCTTCCTGATCAAGCCCTACAGGATTCCGAGCCCCTCGATGGAGCCCACGCTCAACGTCGGCCAGCGCGTGCTGGTCAATCGTTTGGGCAACGACTTCAACGATCCCCACGTGGGCGAGATCGTCGTCTTCCATCCGCCGCACGGGGCCGACGACGGCCAGGGGATCTGTGGCGACCCCCACACCGGCCAAAGCACTCCCCAGCCCTGCGACCTCCCGACCCAGCAGGAGTCGAGCCAGAACTTCATCAAGCGGGTGGTCGCCGGTCCGGGAGACTCGATCTCGATCCGAGACGGGCACGTGGTGCGCAACGGCAAGCTCCAAACGGAGCCGTTCATCAGGCCGTGTGTCACAGGCGATCAGAACTGCTCCTTTCCCAGGCCGATCATGATTCCGGCCGGAGAGTGGTTCATGATGGGCGACAACCGTGGGCAGTCCGACGACAGCCGCTTCTGGGGACCAGTTCCGAAGAAGTGGATCATCGGGGGGGCCTTCGCCACGTACTGGCCCCCGGACCGCATCGGCTTCCTCTAGCGCAGAGGGCACCGCCGCTGTGCCGGTCGCCGATCTGATTGCGCGGCCGAGGCGTCGTCGCTCGGGTCGTCCGCGCGGGGGCCGTCGTCTCTTCCAGTTCGACCGCGCTCTGGGCGCGCGCTTCGTCGCCGGCGCCGATGAGGCCGGACGCGGATCGCTCGCCGGACCGCTCGTCGCTGCCGCGGTGCTCTTCGACTACGCCGCCATGGGCGTCGGGGAGCTTCGTGCTCTCAGCGCGCTCAACGACTCAAAGCAACACCCCGAGGAGGCTCGCGAGGCGCTCTACCCGGTGGTGGTGCGGCTCGCGAGCCGCAGCGCCATCGTCTCGCGCTGCGCGCGAGGGATCGATGATCTCGGGCTGCACAACACCAATCTGGCCGCCCTGCGTGATGCGCTGGCCCGTGTTGCTTGTCCCGGTTGCATCTGCTTGAGCGACGGCTTCGCGGTCGGCGAGACGGGGTTTGAGCAGCATGCGGTGATCGACGGGGACGCTCGCAGCGCAGCGATCGCGGCCGCGTCGATCCTCGCCAAGGTGACGCGCGATCGCTATATGCGCCGCGCCGACGAGCTTCATCCGGGCTGGGAGTTCGGCGCCCACGTTGGCTATGCGACACCAGAACACCGCGCCGCGATCGAGCGCAATGGCGTGTCGCCGCTGCATCGGCTGTCGTTCCGCTCGGCGGCCTACCAGCAGCTCGCGCTCTGACGCCGTCGCCCGTCAGAAAGCGCCCTCGACGTGGTCGAGCGCGACGAGCTCCCCGCGCCCGTTGATCACTACCCCGATGGCGTCGAAGCGCAGGTTGGGTAGGTGCGGGCGGTCGCTTGTTGCGCGCAGCCAGCCCGCCGCCATGCGTCGGACGCGGCGCTGCTTTGGCGGGCCCAACGCTTCCCAGGGCGACCCGCCGCCGCTGCGGCGCGTCTTGACTTCGCAGAACACAAGCGTGAGTCCGTCGCACGCAATCAAGTCGAGCTCTCCCCAGCGGGTGGCGTAGTTGCGCGCGAGGACCGTGTAGCCGAGGCACTCGAGGTGCTCGCGGGCGAGGCGCTCCCCCAACCGCCCCAGGTCGCTGCGCGCAGCGTGACCGGACACCCCGGCGAGGCTACGGGCGATCGGGTCACGCGTGGGCAGCGCCGAGTGCCAACTGCGCCACCGATCTGCGCCAATGCGCTGCGCGGCACCAGCTCGATCCAGCGTTGCGCCTTAGCGTCGTCTCAGTGTTCGCCCGCGTGCGCACGTTCGTGATCGAGGGGGTGCAGCCCCGCCCGGTGTTCGTCGAGGTCGACGTCCGCTCGGGGCTGCCGGCTTTCACCGTTGTCGGCCTCGCCGACGCCGGCGTTCGCGAGGCGCGGGAACGCGTACGCGCGGCACTGCTGAACTCGGACTTCGAGTTCCCGCTCCGTCGGATTACCGCGAATCTCGCGCCTGCGCACCTGCGCAAGGTCGGTGCCGGGTTCGACCTCGCGCTCGCCGCCGGAGTGCTCGCAGCCAGCGGGCAGCTCGACCCCGAGGCGCTCGATCGCTGGGCGGTCTTCGGGGAGCTCTCGCTGGCCGGCGAGCTGCGCGGATGCCGGGGCGTCCTGGCGGTCGCCGAAGGCGCTCGGAGAGCGCGGCTGCACGGCCTAGTCGTGCCGCGGTCTCGCGCCCGCGAGGCGGCACTGGTTGGCGGCGTCGTCGTCGCCGGCATGGAGCACCTGCGCGAGGTCCGCGACGTGCTCGCCGGCTCGCGCCCTGCCCCGCGGTTGCCGCCCTCGCGCGATGCTCTCGCCACCCCGAGCGAGCACGACCTCGCCGACGTTCACGGCCAGGAGGCCGCCGTCAAGGCGCTTGCACTTGCGGCGGCCGGCGGTCACAACATTCTGCTCGAGGGTCCACCGGGGACGGGCAAGACGATGCTCGCGCGCAGACTCCCGTCGATCCTGCCCCCGTTGACCCGCGAGGAGGCGCTCGAGGTCACCCGCATCCACAGCGTCGCCGGCGTTGCACCCGCGGGCGGACTGGTCTGCTCGCGTCCCTTCCGCGCTCCTCACCACACGATCTCGGCGTCCGGGATGATCGGGGGCGGCGCCGGCCCTGCGCCCGGCGAGGCGACGCTCGCCCATCTCGGCGTGCTCTTCCTCGACGAGCTGTCGGAGTTCTCGCGCCCGGCGCTCGAGGCGCTGCGTCAGCCGCTCGAGGATGGCGTCGTCACGATCGTGCGTGGTCAGCGCGCGGCGCACTTTCCCACCGCCTTTCAGCTCGTCGGTGCTACCAACCCGTGTCCGTGCGGGATGGCCGGGGTCGAGGATCGCTGCAGCTGCGCTGAGCCCGACCTCGCCCGCCATCGCCGCCGCCTGAGCGGACCGCTCGTCGATCGGCTCGATCTCCTCGTCAACGTCGCTCGACCGGCCGTCGCGACGATCAGCGGACCGTCCGCGACGACATCGGCCGCGGTGCGCGAAGCGGTGCTCGCCGCGCGCGAGCGCCAGCTCCGTCGCCTCGCGGGCACTGGCGTCGGCTGCAACGCGCGGCTGACCCCGGCGCTCGTGCGCCGCCACGCCCGCCTCGACGCCCGCGGCCAGCATCGGATCGAGCGCGCCTACGACCTTGGAGGCCTGAGCGCTCGAGGGGTGTTGCGCGTACTCCGCGTCGCCCGCACGGCGGCGGACATGGCAGGACGCGATCGCGTCACGGATGGCGACGTGCTCGTGGCGCTCAGCTTGCGCCAGCGCTTCGAAGCCGCACCGTTGGCGGCGTGAGCGCCGGCGCGTGCGAGCGCTGCCTGCGTCGCAGCGCGCTGATCGCGCGGCTTGCCGGCGGAATCGAGCTGGCGGAGCGTCGTCGGCGCGGCTGCGCGGTTGACCTGCTCGGCCTCGACGACGACGCCCTGATGCGCGCGCTCGACGCCGAGCTCGGCCCCCGCTCGCCCGACGAGCACGAGCGCGAGCCCTCGTTGCGTCGCAGCGCCAACGGGACCGCCGCCGAGCCGCTCTGTCGCCACGATTCACGCTACCCCGCATCGCTGACCGACGCACCATCGCCACCGACTGTCCTCTGGGTCGTCGGCGGGATCGCCCGGCTCCGCGCGTTGCTGGCTGGCTCCGCCGTCGCCGTGGTCGGCGCGCGCGCGGCGTCGGCCTACGGACTCGAGGTGGCTCGGGTGCTCGGAGCAGAGCTGGCGTCCGCGGGCGTGACGACGATCAGCGGGATGGCCTTCGGGATCGACGCGGCCGTACACGCCGGCTCGCTCGAGCGCGCGGATACGACGATCGCGGTGCTCGCCGGCGGCCCCGATCGGCCGTATCCAAAGGCCAAGCAACGGCTCCACACCGAGATCGCTCGGCGCGGATGCGTCGTCTCCGAGCTGCCGCCGGGCACCCGCTCCTGGCGCTGGGCATTCCCCGCGCGCAATCGCATCATCGCTTCGCTGGCCGCGATGAGCGTCGTCGTCGAGGCCGCCGAGGGCTCCGGCGCACTCATCACGGCGCGTCATGCGCGGGAGATCGGTCGCGACGTCGGTGGGGTGCCCGGGCGCGTGACCTCCCCGCTCGCGGCTGGCCCCAATGCCCTCGTCGCCGATGGGGCGGCGCTCGTGCGCGACGCGCAGGACGTCCTCGACGCGGTCTTCGGTGCAGGCATGCGCCACGCTGGCGAGAGCCCACCTCTTGCGCCGGAGCTCGCCGGCTTGCTCAGCGCGGTGGCGGACGGCTGCGACAGCTTGCACGCCCTGCTTGCCACCGGGCGCGAGATCGATGCAACCCTCGCCGGCCTGGCTGAGCTCGAACTGCTGGGCCGCTTGCGCCGGGGCCCCGGGGGGCGCTACGTCGCGGCGCTCGGCTGACGCGGCGTGTCCTTCGGCGCGGGCGGTCCTCTGGGCGCCCTACCCTCGACGGCGATCGTGGCTGGCCAACGACCTCTCCGCACGCCGCGCGTGCTCGCGATCGCCGGCTCGGACTCCGGCGGCGGCGCGGGCATCCAGGCGGACCTCAAGGCGTTCGCGCGCTGCGGGGTGCACGGGATGACGGCGATCACCGCGATCACCGCGCAGAACACCGTGGCGGTGACGGCGATGCACGCGGTGCCAGCGGAGATGGTCGTCGGGCAGGTGCGCGCCGTGGTCGAGGACATCGGCGTCGACGCGGTCAAGATCGGCATGCCCGGGACGCGGGAGTCGGTCGCCGCGGTGGCTCGCGCGCTTGACCTGCTGGCTCCCGGCACTCCGATCGTCTTGGACCCCGTGATGGTGGCGGAGTCCGGCGCAGCACTGCTCGAGCCCGACGCAGTCGAGCTGCTGACCAGCGCACTGATCCCGCGCGCCACCGTCATCACGCCAAACATCCCAGAGGCTGGGGCACTGGTCGGTCGCACTGCCGCTCGCCCGGGAGCCGAGCTCGAGGAGTTGGCGACAGCGCTGCTTGCGCTCGGCCCCGGTGCGGTCATTGTTACCGGGGGTCACCGCGGTGGTGAGGACGCCGTCGATCTCTTTCTCAGCGCCGATGGTGCGGCGGAGATTCGGGGACAGCGCTTCCCCGAAGGCGCCGCGCACGGCTCGGGCTGCACACACTCCTCCGCGCTTGCCGCACACCTCGCCCTCGGATTCGCCCCCCTCGAGGCGGCCCGGCGTGCGCACGTCCTGGCTGCGCAGGCGGTGCGAGACGGTCTGCGCGACATCGGAGCCGGAGCCGGGCCGGTCGACGCGATCGGCCTCACCCGTCGCTGGTGACGCGGGCGGCTGTCGGCGCGCGTAGGCTGGGCGCCGCATGAATTGGGCGGCGCGCGTGCACATGGCCGTTGGGTTGCTCGCCGCGACGTTCGCGGCTGCGACCGTGTCCGTCGCGTCGGCCGACGTGGCACCGTACGGCCTCAACGACGCCGGTGGCTTTCGCAACGTCCTTCCGCCCGGGGAGGCGGGGGTGGACAACGTGCTGCAGCTCGGGTCCTACGAGCTGACCCACCAGACCCCGCCACACTTCGACGACCAGCTTCCGCTCTACGAGAACCTGCTGTACGCGTCGCCGGCGCTCACCGACGCGCAGATTCCCACGTACTTCAAGGACGCCACGTTCGGTGTCAAGCCCGACGACGTTGCCTCGGTGCAGTCACCCCAGCCCGACGTGACGATCGTGCGCGACAAGCAGTGGGGCGTGCCGCACATCTACGGGACCACGCGCGCAGGGACGATGTTCGGCACCGGCTACGCCGCCGCCGCAGACCGGCTGTTCCTGATGGATGTGCTGCGACACGCCGCCCGCGCGCAGCTGTCCTCGTTCGTCGGTGGCTCCGCCGGCAACCGCGAGATGGATCGCACGCAGTGGTCGATCGCGCCGTATAGCGAGGCCGACCTGCAGTCGCAGATCGACAACGCCCCCGTGATCTACGGGGCGCAGGGCGAGCAGGTCGTCGCCGACGTGCACGCCTTCGTCGCCGGCATCAACGCCTACGTCACGAGTGCGCTCACCAACCCGACTCTGCTTCCCGCCGAGTATGCGGCGATCGCCAAGCTGCCCTCGCTGTGGACGCCCACCGACGTGATCGCCGAGGCCTCGCTGATCGGCGGCATCTTCGGCAAGGGGGGCGGGGAGGAGGTCCGCTCGGCGCTCGCCCTCCAGGCCTTCGAGCGGCGCTTCGGGGGCGCTTCCGGTCGCTCCGCGTGGTCGGACTTTCGCTCCAAGAACGATCCCGAGTCGCCGACGACGGTCGCGGCGGCATTCCCGTATGAGACGACGTCCCCGTTTGCCAGGAGCGGGCTCGCGCTGCCCGATCCGGGCTCGGTCACGTTCACGCCGGTTGGACCTCCGATCGCCCAGTCCGCCTCCGCGGCGCGCGCGCAGTCCGCCGCCGCGCATCCGCTGACGCTGGCCTCGATCCCGCACGATGGCTCGATTGGCTCGGGGTTGCTGCGCGCTGCGCTGTCGCAGTCAGACTCCAACTGGGAGCTGGTGGCTGCGCGTCACTCCGCCGACGGTCACCCGCTCGCCGTGATGGGTCCTCAGGTCGGCTACTACCGGCCCCAGATCCTGATGGAGGAGGACGTCCACGGTCCTGGGATCGACGCTCGCGGGGCGGCCTTCCCCGGCGTCAACCTCTATGTCGAGCTGGGTCACGGTCGCGACTACGCCTGGAGCGCGACGACGTCGAACACCGACAACGTCGATACCTTCGCCGAGGTCCTCTGCCAGGACGACTTTCACTACCTCTACAAGAGTCAGTGCCTGCCGATGGAGCGACTCGACCGGATCAACGCCTGGGTTCCCAACGCCGATGACATGACGTCGCCGGGATCGGAGACGCTGACGGCCTACCGCACCGTTCACGGCATCGTCTACGCCCGCGGGACCGTTGGAGGGCAGACGGTCGCCTTCGTCAGCGCGCGCACTACGTACTTCCACGAGGCCGACTCCGCGCTCGGGTTCGTCGAGCTCAACGACCCCAGCTTCATCACTAGCCCGCAACGCTTCCAGGAAGCGGCGGCGAAGATCAACTTCGGTTTCAACTGGGCCTATGTCGACGCCAGCCACATCGCCTATTTCCAGTCCGGCTACCTGCCCCAGCGTGCCGCCGGGACCTCCCCGGACTTCCCGATCCTGGGTACCGGGCAGTACGACTGGAAGGGATTTGACACGACGCTGCGCACGATCGAGCAGCTGCCGCCGGCCGCCCACCCCCAGGCGATCGATCCCGACTACATGGTCTCGTGGAACAACAAACCTGCGCCCGAGTTCTCCGCTGCCGACGACCGCTACGCCTACAGCTCTGTGTACCGCTCGCAGCTGATCGAGGACCACATCCAGCAGGACGTCGCCGGCGGCAAACGGATCACGGCGGCGCAGGTGGTCTCGGCGATGGACGAAGCTGCCAGCGAGGACCTGCGCATCGTCAAGCTGTGGCCGATCCTCAGGCAGATCCTGGGCACGCCGCGCGATCCCGCGCTGATCCACGCGATCGCGCTGCTCGACCAGTGGTATGCCGCCGGCGGGCACCGCCGCGACCTCACCCGCAGCGGCGTGGACGCCAACAACGCGGCGATCGAGCTGATGGACGCGTGGTGGCCGAAGCTGCTGAATGCGGAATTTAGGCCCACGCTGGGCGCCGACACCTTCAGCGCCCTGGAGAACTTCATCCCGTTCGGATCGGCGACAACCGGGACGGCGCCGAACGCACCCGATTTCGAGGTTGGCTGGTACGGCTTTGTGAGCAAGGACCTGCGCGACCTCATCGCCGTCAACTCCCGCGGTGGGCCTCCTCGCTGCCGCACGGTCACCCGCTACGTCAAGCGCGGCCGCAAGCGCGTGCGGGTGTGCTCGAGGAGGAGGGCGTCGGTGGCGTCCGTGGCAGCGAGCGACCGCCGCCACCGCGGCTCGGCCAGGCGCCGGCACGCAAGGCGCAGGCTCCTGCCGCCAATCCCAGCGGGCGCCTATTCGCGCGTGTACTGCGGCGGTGGGTCGCTGACTGCTTGCCGCTCGCTGCTGCAGCAGAGCCTGCTGGCCGCGACGACGGTCTCGCCCAAAGCGATGTACGGCTTTGGCTATTGCGCCGCCAACCCGCAGCCGAGCTGCTTCGATCAGAACAGCTCGACGATCGCGAGCGCGATCTCGATCGCGCCGTTCCCCTTCCAGAATCGCCCGACCTTCCAGCAGGTCGTCCAGGTCACCCAACAGCTGCCGCGCTGACGTTCCGAGCACGGCCCTTTGTCATAATCCGCTCCGATGCGCCTCCTGCGGATGAAGCCCGGACACGGCGAGGTCGTTGTAGCGCAAGGCGACGTCGAGCTGCCCGAGGATGAGCGGGCGCTGATCGAGGCGTTTCGCCGAGAGCTCGAGCGGGGGATGTGGGCCGCCGTTCCGACCGAGGCGCTCGGAGGTCGCCGGCAGGCGTCGATGGTGCGGAGCTTCGAGGAGATCCCGCGTGATGCCGAGCGCGTGATCTTTTTCCCCCCGGCCGCCGGCGGCTAGCTCTCCAACCTGCCGCCGCGCCCCCCGCCGCCCGTCCGCAACCATGATCCTCGCCCTCAGCGCCAGCGCGATCGTCGTCATCGCGCTGCTGTGGGACCTGCTCGTGCCGCGCGTCGCCGAGCTGGTCGCCAGACGCCGCGCGGCGCGGCGACTCGTCCCCGTCGAGGGCTATGACCCCGGACGTGAGCGCCGCGCCGAGCAGCGGGCGCGCGAGTTGCTGCGCTCGTGTGTCAACGACGAGGAGTGGTCGATGTACCACGACCTCGGCTTCCTGCGCGTCTGGGGGCGCCACGGCGAGGGCCCCGATTCCGCCGACGACCTCGCGGGCGCCCCGTACGCATACCTGATCTACCCGCACAAGCCGATCGTTTGCTACCTGCCCCAGACGCGTCAGCTGCTCAACGAATACTGCGTCGAGTTCCCCGATGAGACGCGACCCTATGGCAGCGCCCGGCTGCCGGACTCCGACGACGTGCTCGCCAAGTGGATGGCGCTCACCGGTGACGAGCGGCGCCTCATCTCCACCGCCAACATGCACCTTCCCGGACGCCAGGTCGATCCCCTTCAGGTTCGCCGCGATCTCTGGCGTCTGGGTCAGTGGGAGCGGGCGCGAGCCGACCGCGAACGCCGGCGAACCCCCCCCAGTAGCGGCCGAGTCGCCGCATCGTGAGCGACAACGGCTCGCTTTACGAGCTCAAGCGCAACTCGCGAACCCTCACCGAAGGACCGCAGCGCGCCGCCGCTCGCGCCTACCTCAAAGGCATCGGCTACGACGACGACGCGCTTGCTCGCCCGATCGTCGGCGTTGCCTCGACATGGATCGAGACGATGCCGTGCAACTTCCACCTGCGCGCGCTCGCGGCGAAGGTGAAGGAGGGCATTCGCGCGGCGGGAGGGACGCCGATGGAGCTCAACACGATCGCGATCTCCGACGGCATCACGATGGGCACGAGCGGAATGAAGATGTCGCTTGTCTCGCGCGAGGTAATCGCCGACTCGATCGAGCTCGTCTCGCGCGGGCACTTCTTCGACGCCGTCGTCGCGCTGAGCGGGTGCGACAAGACGATCCCCGGGACGGTGATGGCCCTCGCTCGCCTCGATCTACCCAGCGTGATGCTCTACGGCGGGTCGATCCTGCCCGGGCGGTTCGAGGGCCACGACGTTACGATCCAGGACGTCTTCGAGGCCGTGGGGGCTCACGCGGCCGGGAGCATGAGCGATGAGCGCCTGGCCGAGCTCGAAGCGGTCGCGTCGCCCGGCGTGGGCGCCTGTGCCGGGCAGTTCACGGCCAACACGATGGCGATGGCCTTCGAGGTGCTTGGGATCTCACCGATGGGCTCGGCAATGGTCCCGGCGCAACATGCCTCCAAGGCACAGGTCGCTCGCGACGTCGGCGAGCTCGTGATCGACGTGCTGCGCCGCGATCAGCGCCCCAGCGACATCATCACCAGCGAGTCGCTGGAGAACGCAATAGCGGCGGTGGCCTGCAGCGGGGGATCGACCAATGCGGTCCTGCACCTACTCGCGGTCGCTCGTGAGGCCGGGATCGAGATCTCGATCGACGACTTCGACCGGATCGCAGCGAAGACACCGCTGCTCTGCGACCTCACCCCGGGAGGCCAGTACGTCGCGGTGGACCTATTCGAGGCCGGTGGCGTCCCGCTCGTGGCCCGCAGGCTGCTGGATGCCGGGCTGCTGCATGAGGACGCCGCGACCGTCACGGGTCGTACGGTCGGCGAGCACGCTCGCGACGCGGCAGAGACCCCCGGTCAGCGCGTGGTGCGACCGCTGGACGATCCGCTCCAGCCGACGGGCGGGCTGGCGATCCTGCGCGGCAACCTCGCCCCCGAAGGGTGCGTCGTCAAGCTGGCAGGCCACGAGCGCCGGCTTCACGAAGGCCCTGCGCGCGTCTTTGACTCCGAGGAGGACGCGATGGAGAGCGTGATCGCGGGCGCGATCGAGGCCGGTGACGTCGTCGTCATCCGGAATGAGGGTCCGGCTGGTGGGCCCGGGATGCGCGAGATGCTGGCGGTCACGGCCGCGCTCGTCGGTGAAGGGCTTGGCGAGCAGGTGGCGCTGCTCACCGACGGGCGCTTCTCTGGCGCAACGCACGGCCTGATGGCCGGACACGTGGCGCCAGAGGCGGCGCGCGGCGGTCCGATCGCCGCCCTCCGCGACGGCGATCGCGTGACGTTCGACGTGGCTGCGCGGCGCCTTGACGTGGAGCTCTCGACAGAAGAAATTGCCAGCCGCGTGGCGGCCTACACGCCGCCACCGCGGGCGAGGAGTGATGGAGGCCCAAGCGGCGTGCTCGCGAAGTACGCCAAGCTCGTCTCGTCCGCCTCGGAGGGCGCGATCACTCGCTGAGAAACACGTCCACGTCGGCATTGAAGCGCTCGGGCACCTCGAACATCGCGCAGTGCCCACGGCCTTCGTAGATCAACTTGCGTGCCCGCGGGATCAGCCGCGCGAACTCGTCGGCGTCGCGCACAGGGATGATCCTGTCGCGGTCTCCCCAGACGACCAGGGTAGGGCAGCTGATCGCCGGCAGGCGGTCGCGGAAGGAGTACGCCAACATCGCCTCGAACGCGGGAATGTGGCCCTTCTTCCCCTGGCCCTGAAGCTGTTCGAAGGCGAAGTCCACCGGGATGTCCTCGGGGTGGGTGGTGACGACACCGAGCGTGAAGTGGCGCAGGCGCCGGCGGCGCGCCGCGGACTCTGACTGGGCCCCCAGCCAGATCGCTCCGTACTGCAGCAGGCGCAGCGCGGTCAGCTCGGGTTGGCGCCGCTGGCGCTCGATCTCGATGCCGGCGGGGGAGACGAGCACGAGTCGCTCCACCCGATCGGCATGACGGAGCGCTGTCTCGGCGGCGATGAAGCCGCCCATCGAGTTGCCCACGACCACCGCGCTGTCGATCTCCAGCGCGTCGAGCACGCCGTCGACGGTGCGCGCGTATCCCGTCATCGAGATCTGCTCGTGCGGCAGGGGAGAGAAGCCGAAGCCGGGGAGGTCGATCCCCACGACGCGATGCTCGCGAGCGAAAAAGGGCATGTTCTCGAGCCAGTTCTGCCAGGACCCGTCCCATCCGTGGACGAAGATGATCGCCGGTCCCGCGCCAATGTCGATGACGTTGACCGGGCGATCCTCGACGATCACCCAGCGCTGGTGCGCGCGCCAGTCGATCGTCCGCCAGGCACCCGGTCGGCTCCAGTCCTCACCCTCGTGCGTGCGCCGTGGCGCGGTCCTTGGCGTGGCAGACATCGCGAAACCACGCTACCAAGCGCTCCACCTGCCCGGTGAACGCCTGCCGGGTAACGTTGGGCCCGTGGCCTCGAGCATCCCCACGGATTCGCCGCGTGCGCTGGCCCCCGCTCAACTGCCAGACGACCTGCGTCCCTACCTGTCGGGTGTCGAATCCGATCGCCAGGTCAGCGACTGGGGGCGCTCTGAGCGCATCGAAGGAGCGCTGGACCAGACCGTCGTCGAGTTCCTCTATCGCTACTGGTTTCGCGTCCAGGTCGAAGGCATTGAGAACGTACCCTCCCGAGGAGGCGCCCTGCTGGTCTCAAATCACTCCGGCGCCTTGCCCCCGGACGCTCCGATGATCGCCGCGGCCCTCCAGCGTGAACACCCGCGGCCTCGCAAGCTGCACCTCACGATGGAACATTTCTTCAAGGGCTACCCAGGCTTTGCCATGCTGCTCCCCAAGCTAGGCGGCGTCCCCGCGCACCCCGCCAACGTCCATCGCCTGCTCTTCGACGAGGGTCAACTGGTGCTCGTCTTCCCTGAAGGTCGCAAAGGCACCGAGAAGCTCTACAAGGACCGCTACCGCCTGCGCCGCTTCGGCCGCGGCGGGTTCGTCGAGGCGGCGATGCGGGCGCGGGCACCGCTCGTGCCGATCGCCGTGGTTGGCGCCGAGGAGGCGGCGCCGATCTTCGCTCACGTGCCGCTGCTGCAGAGGCTCACCGGACTCACCTACTTTCCGCTTACGCCCACCTTTCCCTGGTTCGGTGTGCTCGGCATGCTCGGCTACCTCCCGGCCCGCCTGCACCTGCGCTTTCTCGAGCCGGTGGCCACCGATCGGTGGGGCGAGCGGCCGTGGGAGGACCGCGGCCTGGTGCAAACCGTCGCGCAGGAGATCCGCGAGCTGATCCAGGAGAACGTGCTCGAGATGGTGGCCGGGCGTGAGAGCGTCTGGTTGGGCTAGGTCTCCGGGCACCGCGATGCGCTCCCGCCGTATCCTGATCACTGGGCTGTCTAGCTTCTGGGGCGGTCGTCTGGCCCAGGGCCTCGAGCGCGATCCGGAGATCGAGACGATCATCGGCGTCGACTCCCAGGACCCCAACAGGGAGCTCGAGCGCACCGAGTTCGTCCGCGTCGGGACGCAGCACGCCCTGATCCGCCGGATCGTGCGGGCTGCCGAGATCGACACCGTGATCGACGCCCGCATGACGGTCGATTCGCTCGCCGCCGCTCCGCGAGTTGCGCACGAGAACAACGTCATCGGGACGATGAACATCCTGACCGCCTGCAGCGGACCAGACTCGCCGGTGAAGAAATTCGTCTTCAAGTCCTCCGCGCACTACTACGGTTGCGAGCAGGACGACCCCGCCTTCTTCACTGAGGAGATGGCCCGGCCCCGGCCCGCCCGCACGCCGATCGAGCGCGACATCGTCGAGGCCGAGGCGGCGGTGGCGGAGTTCGCCGAGCGTAATGACGACAAGGTCGTCACGATCCTGCGCTTTGCCAACGGTCTCGGTCCGGATCTGCGTACCTCGCACATGGCGCTGTTCACGCTGCCGGTCGTGCCGACGATTCTCGGCTTTGACCCGCGTTACCAGTTCATCCACGAAGAGGACATCGTCGGCTGCCTGGAGTACGTCGTGCGCCACGACCTCCCCGGCGTTCTCAACGGCGCAGGCGACGGCGTGCTCGCGCTCTCGGAGGTGCTTGACCTGCTCGGCCGCCCTTCGCTTCCCTTGCTACCCCCGTGGGGCACCGGCCTCGCAGTCAGCGCGCTGGGGCGCGTCGGCGTGCGCATTCCCCCCGAGATGCAGGCGCAGCTTCGCTTCGGCAGAGGTCTGGACAACCGCCGGCTCAAGGCGGCCGGCTACCACTATCGCTTCACCACGCGCGAGGCTGTCCAGGCGACGGCCGAGCACCTGCGCCTACGTCCCCTGCTGCGCGCCGGCGACGGTGGCAACTACCGCTACGAGCACGAGGTGGAGGAGTTCCTGCGCCGCAGCCCCAGCGTCCGCAATGCGGGGCAGGAGAGGGGATGGCGAGCCCCCGTGGATCAGGTCGAGGAGCTGCGCCGAGCGCTGGGCGCCGCGAGGGATGTGCCCGACCCGACCGGGGCTCCTGAATCCAAGGGCGCCGGCGCGCTGTCTGCCTACGACAGCCTTGCCAGCGAGGAGCTGATCGCGTTGCTGGACTCACTGGAGCCCGACGATCTGCGAGCGCTGCGCCGTCACGAGCAATCCAGCCGCCGGCGTGCGGTCGTGCTCGCGGCGATCGAGCGCTATCTCGAGCGCCAGGGCGCCGTCGACTAGCCTCGCTGCTGAGGCCGCGGTTGGGCGCTGGGTTGCAAACGCAGGGATGCGCCTTGCCAGCCAGGCGTACGGATGCCAACATGGACCGTTCTAGGATCCCCCGATGCGTAGCCGTTCTTTCATCGCCGTCACCGGCGTCCTCGTCGTGCTTGTGGCGGCCATCGTCGCGATGGTGGTCTATGACTCCTCGCGCTCGACCACGATCGCCAAGGGCATCCAGGTCGCCCACGTTGACGTCGGCGGTCTCAGCCGAAGCCAGGCGCGCGCGCGTCTGCAGTCAGAACTGCTGGTGCCGCTCAACCAGCCGATCGTCGTCCGCGCTGGCGGGCACCGCTACACGCTTTCGCCGCAGCAGGCGCATATCGTCACCGATGTCAACGGCGACGTGCAGGAGGCGATCAACCGCAGCCACCAAGGATCGATCTTCAGCCGCACCTTTCGCAACCTGACCGGAGCGCGCATCAATGCCGATCTGCCGGCGCGCGTCGAATACGATCACACGGCGGTGGCCAACCTCGTGCGCCAGGTGGCCATGCGCATCGATCGCGCGCCCACCGACGCGCAGATCAGCTATTCGAGTGCGGGGATCAGCACGGTTCCCGAAGCGCCGGGCCGTGCCCTGTTCGCCGACCCGCTGCGCCGCCAGCTCCGCCGCGCACTTACCGATCCCCGCGCGGCGCGCGTCGTCGACGCGCGTTACCGCACGCTTCCAGCGCACGTCACCCAGGCGCAGCTCTCCGCGAAGTATCCGTCGATCATCGTCGTCAATCGCTCGGCGTTCGAGCTCAAGCTCTTCAAGCATCTCAAGCTCGCCCACACCTACCCGATTGCGGTGGGCATGCAGGGGCTGGATACGCCGGCTGGCCTGTGGCACATCCAGTGGGAGCAGACCGACCCGCCGTGGTATGTACCAAACGACGCGTGGGCCGGGTCCCTCGCGGGCAAGACGATTCCGCCGGGCCCTCAGGATCCGCTGAAGGCGCGATTCATGTCGTTCAACGGCGGCGCCGGTATCCACGGCATCGATCCCAGCGAGTACGGCACGATCGGACACACCGCGTCGCACGGCTGTATCCGCATGACGATCCCCGATGTGATCAACCTCTACGACCAGGTCAAGGTGGGCGACCCGGTCTACATCGCCTGATCCTTGCTGCCGCGGAGGGCGGCGCCGATGTCGGACACCGGCACCTCCTCCCAACCGGTCTCAAGGAGGGAGGCGTGGTGAGCGCAGTGCCGAATAGAGAGCGTGCCGATGACCACGCCGCGCACACGCTTACGCAGCACCGCGTACCACAGCGTCGACGCATCTCCGGGGCCTTGGATGGCCAGCCACGGTCGCGGTGGCGGCGTGTCGTTCGCCGCGACTCCGGCGGCCACCAGCTGGCGGCGAGTCGCCACGTGACCGCGCGCTGTGTCGATGAAAAACTCACCCACGGCGACCGAGCCTAGTCCCGCCTGGACGCGAGCGCTCCAGCGCTTTGACTCCGCGCTGGCGCGCCAGGGCGCGGCAAACGCGACGCGGCGCGCCTACAACAGCGACCTGCGCCAGCTGGCGAAGTGGGCCACGGACCTGCGGATCGACCCGGCGCTGCTCGACTACCGTGCGCTGCGCCGCTATGCCGTTGTGCTCTCAGAGCGGCGCGCGGCACCGGCGACCGTGGCGCGCAAGCTTGCCGCGCTGCGCTCATGTCTGCGCGTGCTCGAGCGAGACGGCGTGATCGCTGCCAACCCGGCCGACCTGCTGTCAGCGCCAAAGCGCCGTCAGCCACTGCCTCGCGTGCTGCGGCGCGACGAAGCGGCCGGGCTGCTGGACGCGATCCCCGCCAGCACCCCGCTCGAGCTGCGCGACCGGGCGCTCTTCGAGCTCGCCTACGGCTGCGGCCTGCGAGCGGCCGAGCTCGTCGATCTGGATCTCTCGAGCGTCGACTTCGACGCGGAGGAGGTGCGGGTGACAGGCAAGGGCGGTCGTACGCGCGTGCTCCCCGTCGGAGAGCCGGCGCTGCGAGCGCTCGGCGCCTACCTCGAGCGCGGGCGCGGAGCGCTGATCGATGCAGGCGTTCGTGCCGAGGCGGCGTTGCTGCTGTCGCGGTCTGGTCAGCGCCTCTCGACGTCGGACGTGCGCCGGCGCCTGCGCGTTTGGACGCGGCGCGTGGCGCTCGCCGGGGGCGTCACCCCGCACACGCTGCGTCATTCCTTCGCAACCCATCTGCTCGACGGCGGCGCCGATCTGCGCGCGATTCAGGAGCTGCTCGGACACGCCAGCCTCTCCACGACCCAGCTCTACACTCGGGTAGAGTCAGCACGCCTGCGGACGGCCTACAGCGCCAGTCACCCGCGCGCGTAGGGGAGGATGCGTCCACGTTGCAGAGGAATGTCGAAGCGACAGAGCTCAAGGACCTCTGGCATCGATTCAAGGCCTCGAGCGACCAGCGGGCACGCGAGCGTCTCGTGGTCGCCTATTCGCCGCTCGTGAAGTACGTCGCGGGGCGCCTGGCCTCCGCACTGCCCGCCCACGTCGAGGAGGCCGACCTCATCTCGTACGGGCTGGTCGGGCTGATCTCTGCGATCGAGCGCTTTGAGCCGGAGCGCGAGATCAGGTTTGAGACCTATGCGATCCCGCGCATTCGCGGCTCGATCATCGATGAGCTGCGAACACAGGACTGGGTGCCGCGATCGGTTCGCGCACGCGCCAGGGAGATCGAGCAGGTCAACCTGAGGCTCGAGAACAAGCTCCAGCGCGCGCCCACGGACGGCGAGATGGCGCGCGCCCTCGGCATCGACGTCTCGGCGTTCAACGAATCGCTGATTCAGATCTCCCATTCGAGTGTCGCCGCCCTCGACGAGCTGTGGGCCGTCTCGGACGCCAGCGGGGATCGCTTCTCGCTGCTCGACACGCTCGAGGATCCTCAGGCAGCCGACCCCGTGCGGCTCGTCGTCGCGCACGAGCTGAAGGATCGCGTTGCCGCCTCGATCGCGGCGCTGCCCGAACGAGAGCGGCTCGTGATCGCGCTCTATTACTACGAGAACCTAACCCTTCGGGAGATCGGCGAGGTCCTCGGGGTGACGGAATCGCGCGTTTCCCAGCTTCACACCAAGGCGGTCCTGCGACTGCGCTCGCACATGTCAGACGGCGACGGCGATACGCCAGCCGGCGAGCTCAGCCGCGCGCGTGTGCCCTAGCCGCGCAAACCACTCGCTGGCAGCCACGGTCAGCCGCGCCGTCGTGGCAAAGGAGCTGTAGGCTCGCGAGGCGCCCTCGGCTTCAATCACGTCGTCGGGCCCGCCCCCGAGGAGAGGAGAACTGGCCAGATGCACGAGGCCCCCGACCGGATCCGCAACGTCGCGCTCGTCGGACACCGCGGGAGCGGCAAGACCTCACTGCACGAGGCGCTGCTGTTCCAGGCCGGCGCCGTCAACCGCATGGGCACGGTCGTCGATGGCACGACGGTGGCAGATTCCGATCCCGATGAGCGCTCGCGGCAGATGTCGATCGCCGCGGCAATGGCGTCCTTCCGCTGGCAGGACCGCAAGATCAATCTCGTCGACACCCCTGGCGAGCCGAGCTTCATAGCCGACGCCCTCGGGGCACTGAGGGTCTGCGAATCGGCGGTCTTCGTCATCAATGCGGTGATGAGCGTTGAGGTCAGCACGACTCGCCTGTGGAAGCGCGCGGAGGAGCTCGACCTCGCGAGGCTCATCTTCGTCAACATGCTCGACCGCGAGCGAGCGGACTTCTTCCGCACCCTGGACGCGCTCAAGGGCGCCTTCGGCGACCACGTCGTCGCGACCGAGATTCCGATCGGCTCAGAGCAGGACGTGCGCGGCGTGATCGACCTCGTCGACATGCGCGCCTACGTGTACGACGGTTTTGGGCACGAGAGCGCACGCGCCGAGGAGATCCCCGCCGAGCTCGCCGACGAGGCGCAGGAGTACCGCGAAAAGCTGATGGACGAGGTCGCGATGACATCCGACGCTCTCGCGGAGCGCTACTTGGAGGGCGAGGAGATCTCCCACGAGGAGATCGTTGCCGCGCTCAAGGAGGGGACAAACCACGGCAACATCTTCCCCGTCACCTGCGGCGTGGCGACGCGCAACCTGGGCTCCGATCGCCTGCTCGACGCGATCGTCGAAGACCTCCCTTCCCCGGTCAAGCACGGGGGCCTCGAGGTCGGCGAGCTCACGCTCGAAGCGGACCCCGAAAAGCCGCTCTATGCCTACGTGTTCAAGACGCGCGCTGACCCCTTCGCCGGCAAGCTGAACCTCTTTCGCGTCTACCAGGGCGTCGTTCGCCACGACTCTCAGGCGCTCAACACCCGCGCTCACGCCAAGGAGCGCATCGGCCAGCTGCTCGTGCTCCAGGGCAAGGAGTCAAGTCCCGCGGAGTCCTTCGGCCCCGGTGACCTCGGCGCGGTCGCCAAGCTCAAAGAGACCCACGCGGGCGACTGGCTGGCCGAGCGCGACGCACCGATCTCGATGCCGCAGATTGCGCTGCCGGCCCCGGTGATGGCCTTCGCGATAGCGCCGAAGTCCAAGGGCGACGAGGATAAGGTCTTCAGCTCTCTGCGTCGGCTGCAGGAGGAGGACCCGACGATTGAGCTGCGCCGCGATCAGCAGACCGGCGAGCAGATCGTCGCGGGCCTATCGCAGGTTCACGTCGAGGTCGTCGTCGAGCGGCTCAAGTCCCGCTTTGGCGCCGAGGTCGTGCTCAAGCCCCCGCGCGTCCCCTACCAGGAGACCATCCGTCAGTCCGCGAAGGCTCACGGCCGTCACAAGAAGCAGTCGGGCGGGCGCGGCCAGTTCGGTGACTGCCACATCGAGATCGAACCGCTGGACAACGGCGAGGGCTTCGAGTTCGTCAACAAGATCAAGGGCGGTGTGATCCCGACCTCCTTCATCCCCGCGGTTGAGAAGGGCGTGGTCGAGGCAATGGAGCAGGGCGTGGTCGCGGGCTATCCCGTCAAGGGCGTTCGGGTACGGCTCTACGACGGCCAGTACCACACCGTCGATTCCTCAGAGATCGCCTTCAAGCTCGCCGGCGCCCAGGCGATGCGTCAGGCTCTCGAGCAGGCTTCGCCCGTGTTGCTCGAGCCGATCATGCAAGTCACGATCTCCGTTCCCGAGAGCAGCGTCGGCGATGTCATCGGCGACCTCAACTCGCGCCGCGGGCGTCCACTGGGCATGGATGCGGCCAGCGGAATGACCGAGATCAAGGCCGAGGTCCCGATGGCCGAGATGCTCGCCTATGCCCCCGACCTGCGTGGCATCACCGGCGGCCAGGGCGAGTTCACGATGCTCTTCGAGCGCTACGAGGAGATGCCCGCACACCTGGCCCAGAAGGTCGTCGCCGCGGCCCACTCTGCCGGCGAGGCCGACGCCGCATAGGCCGGCGAGGTGCAGGGATTTTCGCGCTCTGGCGGGGTGTGCGCCCTGGACTTTGGATGAATGCGCACTGGTAGGCTGGCTCGCGCCATGACCCGGAAGGACATCCGCACTACGCAGGCGGCAATCGCATGCGACGTCTGCGGCCGACGGCTGCTGCGCGGCGAGCATCCCGACGTCTATCTGGTGGGCGGCACTCGCCGCGATGTCTGCGAGCTGTGCATCACGCGCGCCGAGCACGAAGGCTGGATCCGCGAGGAAGAGGGCGGCGCCCTCGGCGCTCGCCGCCAGCCTGCCAACGGGCGGCGGTCGTTGCTGGCAAGGCTGCGCCGCCGCGGAGAGCGAAACGGCAACGAGCCTCCTCAGGCGGCCGCGGTCGATCCGAGCGTAGAGCCCGACGACGACGCCCACGACGCGCAGAGATATCCGCCTGCGGCGGCCGAGACACGTCACGTTCACGCGGTGCCCGCCAACGACGAGATGAAGCTCGCCCGCGCCGTGGACGTCTTCAACAACTCCGGGCAAACTCGCACCGTGGCCGGCATCGCGCGCTCGCTCGGCGCGCCGAGCGTCGCGGTGCGCACCCGCGGTGACCGTCCCAGCGTCGTATCGATGGTGATCGCATGGGAGCTGTCCTGGTACCGCTACGAGGTGGATCTTGCCAACGAGGCCGCGGGGGTGCGGCTCGCAGCCCAGGGAACGGAGCTCGCCGAGCTCGGCCCCGATGAGCAGTCGCCTAATGCCGTCGCCGACACCGAAGGGGCGGTGGCGCTCGCCGCCTGAGCGCCGCGGTCATGATCTACTGCGTGATCCCCGAGCCAATGGCGGACGAGCTCTATGAGCGTCTGTCCACGTACTACGCCGACGACGCAAACGTCACCGTGATCATCGACCGGCGACGCTCGGAGCGCCGCGGACGCGAGCCGGTCGCCGCTGCCGACCGCGATCAGCGCAGTGTGCGTGATCGGCGGCGCGCACGGGTCACGGGCGAGTTGCCCGAGGTTCGCCAGAAGTGATCGTGGTTGGTTGCCGTTGGCGCCGGCCGCTGCGCCGGCTGTGAAGGCGTGAGGGTCGTCGTCCACGTCGACGGCGGCTCGCGGGGCAATCCGGGTCCCGCGGCAGTCGCCGCGGTGATCGCGAGCTCGGACGGCGCGGTACTGGACGAGGTCGCCGAGCGCATCGGCGCGACGACCAACAACGTCGCCGAGTACCGCGCGATCCTGCTGGGGCTGCGACGCGCCCGCGAGCTCGGCGCCGACGAGGTCGAGCTAGTCAACGACTCCGAGCTCGTCGCCCGTCAGATCAGCGGGCACTACCGCGTCAAGCACGCCGGACTGCGCCCGCTCCATCTCGAGGCGAAGGCGGCGCTGGGCGACTTTCGCTCCTGGAGCGTGCGCAGCGTGCGCCGCGAGCACAACGCGCGCGCCGATCAGCTCGTGAACGCAGCGCTCGACGGGGACCGGTAAGGCGCTGATCGCGCGAGCGGCCAGCACGCCTGGCGCTGGATAGAATGCGCCGCCACGCGCGGATGTAGCTCAGTTGGCTAGAGCGTCTGCTTGCCATGCAGAAGGTCGAGGGTTCGAGTCCCTTCATCCGCTTGGGTCCCGGCACGCTCGACAGCTGACGGTCCGGTGGGTCTGCAGTGCTGGTAGAGACCGTAGCTGCCGCTGCTTGCGCGCAGACAGAATTCGTGCGCTACGACCTGGTTGGGCTGTCCGGGTCCTGCAAGTCGTTTGGTCGGGAAGCGGCTCGTCAAGATGAGCCAGTCCGCTCGGTGCAGCTCGTCCACGAGACCCGAGTGGGGCGTGTTGAACGCATTCTGCTCGAGTTCCATGTAGTAGGACGCCGGCCTCAGACGCGGCAGCAGGAAGTACAGCTCGGTGTCGCTCAGGTTCGCGCCCCGCAGATCGGTCGTCCCGACGAAGAGGGATTGGCGCGGCCTGGCCAGCGGTTCGATCGCTGCAATCATCGCCTGCACGTCGCGTGCCGCTCCGGGATCAGCCAGAAGCCAGGTGCGGCCCTCGCCGGCGACTTGAAAGGCAACTGGACGTTCAGAGCCAAACGCGTACCTCGTCTGGCGCAACAGCGCCTCGCGAAGGATGACGGGCGCAGCCACCAACGCGATCAACAAGGCAGCCGCGGCGGCGAGCAGCGCCCGGCGGGGAAGCGTTGGCCTGCGTGCTGGATCGAGTCGAAAGAGCACGGTCAGGGCGACGGGCAAGAGCGTGAAAACAGCCAGCGAGGCAAACAGGATGTGAACCGGTTCCAGCAGCGAAGCGGCAAACGGCAGCAGTCCGGCGGAATAGAGCCCAATTGCCAGCAGCGCCCGGCCCTCCGGATCAGCGCGGCGGCGACGCTCGCACCAGATCCCGGCGGCGAAGAACGCGCCCAGGCCGAGCGCGTAGACGATCAGCAGCTGGGCAGTGGGGCTGCCTAGGGCCGGAAGGCCGAGTCGACGACCGGATTCCGAGAACACCGCAGTGTGGATCGCCCGCCACTCGTGCCCTGGGCCCACAAGCGCCACGTGTATGACGTAGGGCACCAACCCCGCGCCAAAACCGAGCAACAGTCTGCGTCGCTCGCGGCTTGTCGCGATCAGCCACAGCGGCACGGCGGCCATGACCGTCGCCGGCGCGAAGTCATAGCGCCAGAACAAGCTCAGCCCCAACAACCCACCCGCGCTGAGCAGCAACCAATCGCGTCGGGAACCCGAACGGCTGCCTAGGATCGCCCGCACCAGTAGCGCCAGGCCGAGCAGGCCGAACGCCTCGACGCCCACGACGGCGTTCGCGGCCACAACCGGAACCATCGCGATCGCGGCGATCACCGACGCGACGGCGGCCGCCAACAGTCCCCATTCAAGCGCCAGCAGGAACACCGCCCAGATCAACAACAAGCGCAAGCCCATCCCGACAACCCGCTCGGTATGCAAGCTTGCGCCAAGCACCTCATCAGCCGCGGCCACAACCCACGGCTCGGCCGGCCCGTAAAAAGTCAAGAAGTCGCGATCCGGCAGCCGTCCCTGCAGCACCTGAGCCGGATAAGCGACGAGCTGCCCCTCATCCAACTCGGGCGCAGGAGCATCGAATCCCGGCGCCATCAGCAACCCAGCCGCAAGCAGAATCGCGAACCCGACGGTCAGGCGGGCAAAGAACCGTCGGCCTGGCATCCGTTCGCGGGGAATGCTAGTCAATGCGCGCGAACGGGAACGAGCCAGACCGTCAAGTGCCCGTGAGAGGCGACGACCGGAATCGAACCGGTGTAAACGGCTTTGCAGGCCGCTGCGTAACCACTCCGCCACGTCGCCGCGGGGGGCAAGCCTATCGGGGCGCCAAGTGCCGTTTGAGTCGGGAGCGGGCGCCAGCAGCTGGCGCCGCGGCTGCCCACGTCCGAGGCTCGTTGCGTTGGTAGCCTGGCCAGCTCCCGGGCGATTAGCTCAGTCGGGAGAGCGCCGCCTCGACAAGGCGGAGGTCACTGGTTCGAGCCCAGTATCGCCCACTGCGAATCCCCGCGCCTACAACCCGCCGGCGTGCGACCGGGGGGCCGGGGCGTTGACGTCGACGATGCGCCATGGGCGGTCCTCGTCGCCTTCGAGCGCGAGCGTCCAGCGCTCGTGGAAGGTCGTGGTCCTCTGCTGGCTGCCGGACAGCACCGCGGCGGTGTCGCGGTCCTCGATGTAGCGGCGTCCCTGAATCTTGAGCTCCACGGCCATTGTCGGTGGGTCGGCCTTGGGGTCAAGCGCCGCGATGCGGACCTCTTGTACCTGCGGTCCGCGGACGACCAAGCGGGTCCTGGCGAGGGGATCGTTGGGGTGCAGCAGTTGGCTGACGGCCTCAGGGGCGGCACGCCGCAGGAGGTCGCTGTCGTCGCCGTCGACGGCCTCGGCCCAGGCCTCAACCGCGCGGCGCACCTCGGCGGCGAGCACGTCGGGCGCAAAGCGCCCGTCCACCACCGAGATGTCCATTGCGGCGACGCGTGCATCGCCGGCGAAGTCGGCAGGGGCGATCTCAGCGACCTTGACGTCGTCGGGAAGGCGATCGGAGACGGCCTGCTCCACCATCGCCTGCTCGTTGAGGCGCGTCGTGTCGGCCCAGGGGGTCGCAACGATCGCCTCGTCGAGCTGATGGTCTCCCTCTTGTCCCTGCTCGATGGAGACGACGATCCAGTGGCCGTTGTGCTCGCCAAGGGTCCAATACTCGCTCATCGACATCTCGGTCCGGCCCTCGTTGCGCGGGATCACGCGTCCGTAGCTGTCGATCACCTCGTCGCGTAGCCAGGCCTCCACGCGCACGACCACGTGGTTCTGGCTCTCGTCGCCCCGGTTGACGAGGCCGACGTACTCCACGCGGGGCCCGCTGAGCACTTCGACCTGGTTGCGCCAGCCGCGACGGGCGAAGTCGTCGAGACGCCGCGTCCACTCGCGCATGACGTCCGGCCCCGCCAGGTGTGCGAGCCGATCTCGGTCACCAGCGCTCCATGCCTTCTGGACGTCCTTGAACAGCCGCGACGCCTCGGCGTGCACGGTCGCGGGAGCGAACGCGGGGTCCTCCTCTGCCGCCTCGGCGGCTGCCAGCTCGACCCGCCGCTCGCGCGCGGCGCGCTTGCGCTGGTAA
>QHBW01000020.1 GCA_003244205.1 Solirubrobacterales bacterium
GGGCCCCCGCGGGGGTGGGGGGCCCCGCGGGGGTCGTACTCCCACCCAGCCGAGCCTGCGGCGGCTGCGAGAATTCGACGTGCGCCCGGACCGCGACCTCGGTCAGAACTTCCTCATCGACTCGAACCTGCTCGGCGTGATCTCGCGCGCGGCCGAGCTCTCGGACGCCGACGTCGTGCTAGAGATCGGCGGCGGTCTCGGGGTGCTCTCCGAGCACCTCGCGGGGCATGCCGGTCATCTCCACGTGATCGAGATCGACGCGCGCCTGGAGCCCGCGTTGCGCGATGCGCTGGAGCGCTTTGGTGCACGCGCCAGCCTGCATCTCGCCGACGCCATGACGATCGACCTAGGGGCGCTCGAACCGCCCCCGAACGCGGTCATCGCCAACCTCCCCTACGGCATCGCCGCGAGCGTGATCCTGCGCACCGTGATCGAGCTTGCGGGCGTGCAGCGCTGGGTGGCGATGGTCCAGCGCGAGGTGGGCGAGCGGCTCGCCGCGGCGCCCGGGAGCTCGGCCTACGGCGTGCCGTCGGTGCTGGTCGGGCTGGCATGCGACGCGCGCGTACTGCGCACCGTCTCGCGCTCGGTCTTCCACCCGGTGCCGCGCGTCGACTCGGTCCTCATCGGCCTGCGGCGCCACTCCCCTGCGCCATCGCTCGCCGTGCGCCGGCTCGTTCACGCGGCGTTCGCCCATCGCCGCAAGGCGCTGGCGGGCTCGCTCGCGCTGGCGGCCGGGGCCGCGCCCGACGTACGCGAGCGCGCCCGCGCCGCCCTGATCGCGCTTGGACATCCGGCCGACGTGCGCGCTGAACGTCTGGCCCCGGCCGACTTCGTGGCGCTGTCTGCGGCGCTCGCCTCCGCGGAGCCCTCGTGAGCGAACCGCTGCAGTCGTTGCCGCTGCCGCTGGGGGCGCGGGCGCCCGCAAAAGTGAATCTTTGCCTGCGGCTGGGACCGGTCCTCCCCGATGGTCGCCATCGCATCGTGACGCTGTTGGAGTCGCTCTCGCTCGCCGACGAGCTGACGCTGACGGCGCTGCCGCCGCCGGGGGGCTTCGTTGCGCGGGGGCGCTCGAACGGGGACGAGGTCGTCTGCGAGGGAGTAGCGGGGGAGAACCTTGCCGCTGCTGCGCTGCGCTGCTTCCGTCGCGCGAGCGGTTGGGATGGACCGCCCGTACACCTCAGAATCGACAAGCGCGTGCCGGTCGCAGGCGGGATGGGGGGAGGTTCGGGCGACGCCGCGGCGGCGCTGCGCTTGGTCGTGGCGGCGTCCGGGCTCGGCGCGCAGCAGGGCTCCTGGCTGCTCGAGCTCGCGGCCGAGCTGGGGTCCGACGTGCCGAGCCAGCTGGCGCCCGGACTTGTGCTCGGGCTGGGCGCGGGCGAGCGGGTCCAGCCGCTGCCGGCACTGCCCGCCCACGCTGTGCTCGTCCTCCCGGCCGGCGTCGGGCTCTCGACGGCGGCGGTCTATGCCGAGGCCGACCGGCTCGGGCTTGGGCGGACATCTGCAGAACTGGAGGCGGTCGAGCGCGAGCTGGCGGCGGCGGTTGGCGAGGGGGGTGCGGCTGGCACGGATGGGGCGGGCCAGCTGCCGCTCGACCTCTTCGGCAACGACCTCGAGCCAGCGGCACGCTCGCTGCACCCCCCGATCGGCGACGCGCTCCAGGCGGCGCGCGATCAGGGTGCCGCGCTCGCGCTCGTGAGCGGCTCGGGTCCGACCGTCGCGGGGGTGTTCCCCGGCGAGCACGGGGCTGCACGGGCGCGCGCCGCCGCCGCGGCGCTGGCCGCTCGCTACCCGGGGGCGACCGCCGCGGTCCCGGTCGGGGCAGACTTCGGCGCTGTCCGGGCCGTTGAGCTCGAGGACACGTGAGCGTGGGTTCGTTGCGGCTGGCGCTCGCCGCGGTGCTGATCGGCGGACTGGCGCTGTTCGCGCTCCTCGCTGTCGTGGTGGGGGCGGGCGGCGCCGTCGGGCTCGACCGTGGAGCCTTCTCGCTCGCCTCCGATCTGCGCGCGCCGGCCGCGCTCGACGTGGCGCGCGTCGTGACCGACGCCGGCGCGGGCTTCATCGCCTGGCCGCTGGCGCTCGCGGTTGCGGCGCTGCTGGCCGCACGGGGGAGCGTGCGAGCGTCGCTCGCGCTGGCTGGCTCGACGGTCCTCGTCGTCGTGCTCGTGGGCGTTGCCAAGGACGCCGTCGGACGCCCGCGACCGCCCGCCGCGCTGGTGGGAACGCACGGACTGAGCTATCCATCGGGTCACTCCGCCTACAGCACGCTGTGGGTGGCCAGCGCGCTGGCGCTGGTCTTGGGGCTTCGGGACGCCATCAGCCGGCGCGTCCGCCTAGCGGTGCTCGGGGGCGCGCTCGCGATCGCGCTGGTGATCGGCCTCACACGCGTCTACCTGCGAGCGCACGACCTCACCGACGTGCTCGGCGGCTGGGCGCTGGGGGGCGCGACCCTCGCTGTCTGCGCCCTCGCCAGCGGAGCCATCGCCGGAAGGCGTCACAATAGGTCCTCGCGATGAGCAACACGACCATCGTCTACTTGATCGCCGCCTGCTCCGGCGTGTTCAGCCTGGCCGCGTGGGTGGGTCTGGTCCTGATGCCGGCCTGGACGTCCTACACGCGTGCGTGGCAGCGGCTGGTGGCGACGCTGCTGTCGCTGTACGTGCTCGCTGCGATGGCCGGTATCGGCGCGCTCGCCGGGTACGGGATCTTCACCGCCTGGCGGTCCTGGAGCGGCTAAGCGTCTGTCTGGGGCTGGGGGGGCGCCGTGGTCGGCGCGGGGCCGCCGGGGCCCGTCGCGGCGGCCCCACGGCCGCCGCGGTGGGAAGGCTGGCGAGCGAGCTTCTTAGACTCAACAGATGCCGCCGCGCCGTCCCGCCCTTTCAGCCGTTCCCGACCCCGAGCCCGCGTCCGAGCGGACCTCTCAGCTCAAACCGCTGGAGGCGCTGTCGTCCGCCGTGGAGTCGGGGGCAGGCCTCTTTGAGGTCGTTCGCGCGGCCGCGCGGGTCCTGGACGCGAGCCTCGTCCTGCTCGACGACGCGGGCGCGAAGCTCGCCGTAGCCGCGCGCTCGCCGGCGGACGAGCGCGCCCTCAGCGAAGCGGGCGCGCGCGGGTCCGGCCGGTCCGACACCGAGGAGATCGAGCTGCGCGTGGGGGACGAGCCGGTCGGGCGACTGCGGGCACGCTGGCGCAGCGACCCGCCAGAGACCGCGGTCCTGGCGCTGGTGCGAACGCTGGTGGCGGCAGAGCTGGAGCGCCGGCGCGGTCCCGAGCGGGCGTCGCGCCGCGCGGTCGGCAGCCTGATCGAGGCGCTGATGTCGCGCGGCGTTCCCGACGCCGGCGAACTGGTGGAGCGCACCCGCGCGGTCGGGATCGATCTCTCCAAGGGCGGCAACGTGATCGTCGCGCGCGCCCATCCGCGCGCGCCCAGCGAGGACGACTGGCGCGCGCGCGTGCTGGCGGTGGCCGAGGGAGCGGCGCGCTCGGTCGCTGCGGGCGCGATCGCCGCCCCGCTGGGCCGCGAGCAGCATCTGCCGCCCGCCGAGGTGATGGTTGTCGTCCCCGACGCCGACGAGTCGCTCGGGCGGCGCACCGCGACCGCCGTGGCACGCGAGCTCGAGGCTGCCCTGCGCGGCTTCTCCTTTGCTGTGGGGAGGGGTCGCCCGGCGACCACGAGCGAGCGCCTCGGCGCCGCCGCCGACGAGGCGCTGCTCGCGGCCAACGTCGCCGAAGGCGAGGGGCACCGCACGCTGCTGGACTTCGGCGAGATCGGCGCCTACCGCGTGCTGCTGCCCTACATGCGTCACGACGCGGCCGAGCTGCGCCACTTCTACGCCGACACCGTCGAGCCACTGGTGGCCTACGACGAGCAGTACGAGACGTCGAACCTCGTTCGTACGCTGGAGACGTTCCTTGCGGCCGATGCGGTGGTGGCCGATACGGCGGAGCGGCTCTTCACTCATCGCCACACCGTGCGCTACCGCCTCGAGCGCATCCGCGACCTCTGCGGACTGGACGTGAACTCCAGCGACGGGCGCGAGAAGCTATCGCTCGGGCTCAAGGCCATGCGCGTGCTCGGAATCGCCGAGCCGGCCGGCCCCGCGCTCGAGGCGGGGACCGAGGCCGGACGAGTGCCACGGCGGGGGCAGCCCGAAGAATGAGGGTGGGGATCATCACCGGGTCCGGCACGTACGCGCTAGCCGGCCTCCAGGTCTCGGCGAGGCAGACCGTCGCGACGGCCTGGGGCGAGACCGAGGTGACCGAGGGAAGCCTCGCCGGCGTCGATGTGCTCCACATCTCGCGCCACGGCGAGGGCCACGTGCGCCTGTCGAATCACGTCACCCATCAGGCGAACATCTGGGCAATGAAGGAGCTCGGCGCCGATGCGGTCATCGGGCTGAGCGCGTGCGGAGCCGTGGACCCGACGGTCGAGCTTGGATCGTTGATCGTCTTCGACGACCTTCATTTCCTGGCGAACCGGCTGCCGGGCGGGGAGGTGTGCAGCTTTCATCTGCACCCGGGCGCGCCCGACCGGGGCCATTGGGTCTACGACTCGCCCTACAGCGAGCCGCTGCGGCGCGCGCTCGTGGAGGGAGCGGCGGCGGCTGGGCTGCCGGTGCGAGATCGTGGCTGTTACGGCCACGTCGACGGACCGCGCTTCAACACGCGCGCGGAGATCGCGGCGTTGGCCGCCTGTGGGGTGACCGCGGTCAGCCAGACGGGGGGACCGGAGACGGTGCTCTGCGGCGAGGCCGAGCTGCCGTTCGCGCTGATCGGGTTCGCGACCGACTACGCCAACGGTGTGGCGGACGAGGCGACGCCGATGGAGACGCTGGTCGAGCTGCTGGGGCGCAGCGCGGAGAGCTTTGGGGCGGTGATAGCTGGCGCCCTGCCGCTGCTCGCCGCGGCCGAGGTGCCGGGGCCATTGGGGAGTGTGCTGCGGTTCGAGTGAATTGGGGGGCGAGGACTTGAACCCCGGTTTGCGGGACCAAAACCCGCCGTCTTGGCCAGTTAGACGACCCCCCAATGGCGTCATGGCGCGCCGTTGGGGAGTCTAAGAGGTCGGTTGTCGCCGCGGCGACGGCCGGAGGTCGAGCGGTCGCCTGTCGCCTTCGCGGCGGCGGATCGCAGCGCGCGTTAATCGTTAGGTTGACTCTATTTCGCCCTAACCACAACCACCCCCCGGCCTAGGATCTCGTTCATGCCATCCCCCACCGTCCTGATCCTCGCTGCCGGCGAGGGCACGCGCATGCGCTCGAGCGTGCCGAAGGTGCTGCATCCGCTCTGCGGGCGCCCGATGATCCTGTGGACAATTGACGCCGCGCGCGCGGCCGGGGCGGCAAGGGTGGTCGTCGTCGGCGGCCCCGAGCGCCAGCTCGACGGGCGGCTTCCCGAGGGCGTCGAGCTCGCTGTCCAGCAACGAGCGCTCGGGACCGGTGACGCGGTGCGCGCGGCCGCCGACGCGATCCGCGACGCAGGGACAGTCGTCGTGCTCGCCGCTGACGTGCCGCTCGTTGGCGCCGAGCTGATCGGCGAGCTGGTCTCCGGCCACGAGCGCGCCGGCGCGGCGGCGACGATCGTGACGATGCAGCTCGAGGATCCAAGCGGCTACGGGCGGATCGTGCGCGCCGCCAACGGGACGGTCGAGCGCGTGGTCGAGACGAAGGACACCAGCGACGTCAGCGCCGAGGAGTTGGCCATCAACGAGGTCAACACGCTCGTGCTCGCGTTCGACGGCGCCGCGCTGTTGGAAGCGCTGGAGCGCGTCGAGCCAGACGCCGCTAGCGGCGAGCTCTACCTCCTCGATGTGCTTCCGGCGCTGCGCGAAGCGGGCGCCACCGTCGCCGCGCACCGCAGCGACGACGCCGCGCTGACCTTCGGCGTCAACGACCGCGTCGACCTCGCACGGGTGACGAAGATCGCCCAGCGCCGCATCCACGAGACCCACCAGCGCGCGGGCGTCACGATCGTCGATCCCGGCTCCACGCTGATCGACGCCGGCGTCGAGATCGCGCCCGACACGGTGCTCGAGCCCTCCTGCTCGCTGCGTGGCGCCACCCGCATCGGGCACGCCTGCCGCGTCGGCCCGCTGACGACGCTGATCGACACCACGCTGGGCGACGAGGTCACCGTGCCCCACTCCTACCTCTTGCAGTGCGAGGTTCGCGCGGGCGCGAACGTGGGCCCGTTCGCCTACCTGCGCCCGGGCACGGTGCTCGAAGAAGGAGCCAAGGCCGGGACGTTCGTCGAGATCAAGAACTCCCACATCGGCCAACGCGCCAAAATTCCCCACCTCTCCTACGTCGGCGACGCCGACGTCGGCGAGCGCAGCAATCTCGGCGCAGGGACGATCACGGCCAACTACGACGGCCAGACCAAGCACCGCACGGCGATCGGCGCCGACGTCAAGGGCGGCGTTGACACTTCCTTCGTCGCCCCCGTAAAGGTCGGTGACGGCGCCTGGACTGCCGCCGGCTCGGTGGTGACCGACGACGTGCCCGCGGGGGCGCTGGCGCTCGCGCGCGCGCGCCAGCGCAACATCGAGGGCTATACGACTCGCCCTCGTGACAGCGGCGGCAAAGGTGACAGCGTGAAAGAGAATGAAAGCCAGCCCAGCGGGAGTCCCACCCCCAGCGACTGAGCGGGGGCGGGTCGTTGAGCGGGCAAGACGGGCGGTGGTGTCGGCCCCCGCCTCTAGACTGCTGGCCCTGCGATGAGCGCCCTGCAATCCCAGGAGCTGCCGCGGGCCAGCCGGCTGGACATCGGCTACGACAAGCGGCTGATGCTCTTTTCGGGTCGCGCGAACCGCGAGCTGGCGGCGAAGATCGCGAGCAAGCTCAACGTCGAGCTCGGCGGCGTCACGCTGAAGACCTTCTCCAACGGTGAGGTCTACAGCCGCTATGAGGAATCGATCCGCGGCGCAGACGTCTTCATCGTGCAGCCGACCTGCGGCAATCCCGAGGCGGGCGTCACCGCCAACGACGCGCTGATGGAGCTGCTGCTGCTGATCGACGCCGCCGTGGGCGCGTCGGCCCACCGCGTGATCGCCGTGACGCCGTGGTTCGGCTACTCGCGCCAGGACAAGAAGTCGGCGCCACGCGAGCCGATCTCCTCGCGGCTGGTGGCACGCATGATCGAGTCGGCCGGATCGGACCGCGTGCTGACGATGGACCTGCACGCGGGGCAGATCCAGGGCTTCTTCCGCAAGCCGCTCGATCACATGACCGCGCTCTTCATGCTCACCCAGCACTTTTCCGACCAGGGGCTTGAGGACGTCGTGGTCGTCGCTCCCGACGCCGGCCGCGTCAAGCTCGCCAAGAAGTTCGCCGAGAAGATCGGTGGCGAGCTGGCGATCCTCAACAAGGAGCGGCCCGCCCAGCAGGTCGCCGAGATCGCCTACGTGATCGGTGACGTTCGTGGCAAGACCGCCGTGATCGTCGACGACATGATCGACACCGCCGGCACGCTGCGCGCCGCGGGGCAGACGGTGCTCGACGAGGGCGCCACGCGCGTCTATGCCGCCGCGACCCATGCCGTCTTCTCGGGCAACGCGTTCGAGAACCTCGCCGCCGGCGGCTTCGAGGAGATCGTCGTCACCGACACGATCCCGCTGCGCTCGGGCGCTCCAGACAACATCCGCGTGCTCTCCTGCGCCGATCTGCTGACCGACTCGATCCGCCGCATCTTCACCGACGACTCGGTGTCAGAGGTGTTCGGCGGCGAGAACCAGCTCTTCTAAGCGCCAGCGTGGTTGACGCGCCCAAGCCGCGCAGCGCGCGCCTCGTCGAGCTGCTGGGCCTCTCCGACAACGAGCTCTGCACGGTGCTCGACAGCGACGCGCTCACGATCGTCTCCGGGCAAGCCGAGGCGACGCCGGAGCTGGCGATCCTGATCGACCTGCTGGAGGAGGCCGCCGAGAAGGTGGGGACGCGCGCGCTCGCCGGCTGGGTCCGCCGCCGCGGCCCCGCCGGGCGCCCGATCGACGCGCTGCTGTCGCGCGAGTTCCCCGCCTTCGAGCGTGCGGTCGAGGTGCTGGTGGAGCGCGGGATCGTGGTCGGCGGCGGGAACGGGCGCCTGGGCGGCGGCAGCGAGCGGCGCTGACCCGACCGGCAGGCGACGTGTCGCCCCGAGTGCCGCTCACGTCTGAGATGAACGAGCTCGTCGCCGCCGGGCGCCGGGGGTGTGCGATCAAGACCCAAATAATTGCCGCGGACATCGCACACCCCCTCCCGCCACATCCATCTCGGACGGCCGTGGCCGAGGGTGCAAAGCTGGAGCTAGAGGCAGGGGTCGCTGCCGCGACGCTCGACCGTGTTGTGATCCTCGTTGCCGGCAGCGTGAAGCTCGGTGCTGTGCCGGCGCCGCCGGGCGCTGTGGCGTGCACGCGCAGGGCGAAACGCCCGAGCGTTCGGACCACCAGGACATAGGTCGGGCATGCAAGACCGTGCGGGCAGACGGCCGTCTGCAGCTCCTCGATTCGCCCCTTATAGGTGCCATCGCACCAGTGCCCGCCGAGCTTCCGCGGATCGAGTGCTACACGTACCCGCACCCCGGCGGGCGCATCGGGGGCGCGGACAGCTAGCGTTGTGACACATCCGCGGCCGCCCGTGGGCGCCGACGCGCTGATCAGATCGTGGCGCTGATTGGAGCCGTGACGGCCGGTTCGGTCCGGGGTCCGGAAGCCGACAAAAAACACCTTTCGGGGCGTGCCCGCCGTCGGCGTGACGTGGAGGCGCTGGGTGTGCTTGGCGGAAGCGCCGAGCGCGAGCGTCACGCCGACGATCGATGCCGGCGCAGAACCGCGGACACGACCAGGATCCGGCGCATGAGGCGTCCAGCGTACCGCCGTATCGGCGGCGGTTGCGCTACTCCGCGGGCTCGGGTGCGCGCTCTCCCGGCCAGACGCCGGTGAGGTTCGCGAAGCCGCGGGCGCCCGCGCGATCGACGGCAACACGGGTGGTCTGGAAGACCACCGCCTCGAGCGCCGCTGCCCCCATCACCTTGCCGAGCGAGGCCTGCTCGTGGCTCGCCTTGGGCGGCTCCTCGCTGTCGATCCGCGACCAGATCACCGCATACAGGCGCGTCGCGAGCTTGCCGGCGATGATGCCGCAGATGATGCCGATGGGCTTGTAGATCAGCTTGGCCAAGGCGTCGATCCCGTGCCGGTGAAGCGACGAAACCCGAGCATACGGGGCTTCCGACGGGCGCGAGGGGTAAACATGTAGCACGTGGATGAGCAGTTCGACAGATCGCACGAGGCTGACGAAGCGGAGGCCCTGCTGCGACGGGCGCTGCTGGACGCCGGAGCCGGTGCGGCCGTCGCGCTGCGTGTCTCGGGGCTGCCGCTGTCGCAGGCGGTCACGGTGATCTTCCACGGCCGTCGGGACCTCGGCACGATCCAGACGTACGTGACGCCCGGGCGTCGCGGCGCCGGTCATCAGCTGGCGGCCGACGAGCTGATGCGCGTCCCCTGCGACCTCGATCTCGCCGACGCCGAGGATCGCGATGAAGCCGAGCGCCTGTACGCCACCCAGGCAGGGACGTTGCGCGACGCCCTCGTCGGCGCCGACACCGTGCTGGACATCTGGCGCGCGCCGCTCGCCGAGCTGACGGGTGCCGCGGTGGACGTCGACCGCTCGCTGGAGCTCGGTCTGCCGCTGCCTGCCCATCGCCTGCTGCCGACGGCGCTCGTCTCGCCGGAGCGCAGCCTCGTCGTGACCGCCGTCTGCGGCGCGCGCACGCTTGCGGAGGGCCGTCCGCCGCTTGGCATCGCCTGCGCGCAGCAGGACCTGGCGCGGGTGTATCCGCTGCCCGACGATCCCGCGCGCTGCATCGAGGACTTCCTCACGACCGCAACCGCCCATGCCCACGAGATGAACGCGCGCCTGGAGCACGCGGAGGCGTCGGTGGAACGATTCCTCGAGCTCAACGGGGAGGAGTCCGCGGCGCCGTAGGGGATCATGTCGCGGTGTCGCGCCGCCGTCGCATCGCGATCGTCCTCGCGGGGCTCATCGTCTTCGCAGGCGCGAGCCTGGTCATCACGCTGCTGCTCGTTCCCGGCCAGAACGAGCGGACCGAGGTCCTCAGGCTGGTGCGGACGCAGGCGCGCGGAGACGCCAGCGGGATGCTCGCCCAGCTGGCGGGCTGCTCAGCGCGGCCGGCGTGCCTCGCCGACGCGCGCGTTGACGCGGCCACGCTGCGCCAACCGGGAGCGGTCGAGCTGCTGAGCTTCCAGCCGTCCTCGACGATCGCGCTCGGGAGCACGCGCGGTGTTGCGCGCGTCGTCTGGCGCACCGGCTCGCGTGCGCCGGTCGTGCAGTGCGTCCAGGTAGGGCGAGGCAGCGGCTTGTTCGGGGCGCGACGGGTGACCCTGCTTGCGGTCAGCAGGCAGATCGCCAGCAACGGTTCGTGCTCGTGACGATACTCTCGCGCGCTTGCGCTCCGCAATCGTCAAGCGCTCGCTGATCGCGCTCGCCGTCGTGGGCGTGGCGCCGGTCTCCGGGGCGCATGCAGCCTCGCAGGCGAGCGCCAAGGTGCTCTACCACGACGGGGCCGACGGCCGCTACCTGCTCGACGGTACGTGGCTGTTCCGCGGCGGTGGGGCCAACCCCGCCGCGACGAGCACGGCAGGCTGGCGTCCGGTCGGCGTGCCCAACGCCTGGAACGCGGGCGACAACAGCGTCGCGAGCTTCATCGGTGGGATCGCCTCCTACCGCCGCGACTTCGTCCTGCCGCCGGGGCCCGCGAGCGCGTGGATCGTGCGCTTCGAGTCGGTCAACTACCGCGCGACCGTATGGCTCAACGGCCACCTGCTGGGCCGCCACGCCGGGGCCCATCTCCCCTTCGAGCTACCGCTCAGCGCGCTTCGTCGCGGCATCAACCGGCTCGTGATCCGCGTCAACTCGCGCCACTTCGACAGTGACCTGCCGCCCTCCGGACTCGCCGCCAGCGGCGTCCCGATCGGTGGCTGGTGGAACTACGGCGGGCTCCTGCGCGAGGTCTATCTGCGCCGCGTCAAGAGCGTCGATCTCACGGCGGTCGCCGCGCGACCGCTGCTCCCCTGCGCGACGTGTGCCGCGAGCATGTCCTACTCGACGCTCGTCACCAACTACTCCTCCTCCCCCCAGCAGGTGCGGGTGGTCGCGAGACTGCGCGGGCGCCCGTTCGTGATCGGATCTGCGCTGATCCGCCCGGGCGGCCAGGTCAGGCTCACGCGCACGCAGTCGATCGGTCATGCACACCTGTGGTCGCTCAACGATCCCTACCTCTATCCGCTGGTGATCGAGCCGACTGCAAACGGTGTCGCGGCCGAGGCCTATCGCCTGGCCGTCGGAGTGCGCAGCATCCGCGTGACCCAGGGCCATCTCGAGCTCAACGGCCAGCCGTTGAACCTGCGCGGCGTGGGGCTGATGGAGGACGATCCGAGGTCGGGCGCAGCGCTCGACAACGCCCAGCGCGACCGCGAGATCGGCTGGGTGCGCGCGCTCGGTGCCCACCTCATCCGCGCCCACTACCCGATGGATCCCTACCTGCTCGAGCTCGCAGATCGCTACGGGATCCTGGTGTGGTCGGAGATCCCCGTGTACTCGCTGCAGAGCGGCGTCCTGGCGCGGCCGTCGGTGCGCTCCTTCGCCCTGGGGATGTTGCGCGACACGATCGCGGCCAACGGCAACCATCCCTCGGTCGCGGTCTGGTCGGTGGCCAACGAGCTCACCTCGACCCCCGGGCTGCCGGAGACGACATGGTTCGACGATGCCGCCCGCACCGCGCATGCCGCCGATCCCACCCGGCCGGTGGGGGCGGCGATCAACGGCTATCCCAGGGCCGGCTGTCAGACGACCGCCTACCGCCACCTCGATCTTCTTGGCCTCAACGACTACTTCGGCTGGTACCCCGGCCCAAACGGCAGCATCGCCGACCTCGACCTGCTGGGCGGCTTCCTCGACCAGGCGCGCATCTGCTACCCCGGCAAGGCGCTGCTCGTCACCGAGTTGGGAGCGGAGGCCAACCGCGACGGACCGCCCGAGGAACGCGGCACCTATCAGTTCCAGCAGAACTTCGTCAGGTCCAGCCTGGGGATCTTCGAAACCAAGCCATATCTCAGCGGCGTGACCTACTGGACGCTGCAGGAGTACAAGGTGAAACCGGGATGGAGCGGGGGAAATCCCTACCCCAACCCGCCCCTTGGCCAGAAGGGCCTGGTCACCTTCGCCGGCTTGGCGAAGCCTGCGTTCGGCGACGCTCGCAGCGAATACCGCTCGACGGTCCAGGCTCGCCCGGTGGGGTCGCCGCCCAACTGGTGAGCGCCCCGCGGGGCCGGCATCGTGCTGCATCCCCGACCCCCATAACGGCAAGAAGGGGGCCGGGGTTGCAGCCGACGCCAGCCCCGTTAGCGGAGCTCCCTCCGAACGGCCGAGGCCTCGAGCCGTTTATTTCATTCCAATAGGGGCCCTTCGCTCCCGCTCCCGCTCCCGCTGCGGCTGTGGCGCGTACGCGGGCTGGCGGCGCCGGCGCAGCGGGCGCTGCTCGTCGCCCAGCCGTCCGGGCTCGCGCAGCCGCCGGGTGGCGCGAGTCGCGTGGGCGAGCGGGAGGCCATCGTCGCACGGTCCCTGCGGCGCGCGCGGCACCCGCCGGTCTGACCCTCCGCCGCCGCCTCCAGACGATTCATCATCGCGCCCCTCGTCGCGCGTTGCGGGCGCCGGGTCGCTGCGCATGAACATCACCAGCAGCATGCCGCGAAGGCCAGCCCGATCAGGTGCAGGCCCCCGAGCAGCACGACCAACTCAGTGTCGGGGGACACACCTTCAGACTAGCGCCGCGGACGCTGCAGCAGGGGTGAACGACGCCCCACGTCCGCTACCATCGCCGCGCCGTGGCTCCCCCTGCAAGCGACAGCTCCCAGACCACCGAGCTCGCCGTCACCCGCCGTCGCGCCGCGCACTCGCGCGCCACCAGGCGGCTGCGTCGCGACGGCAAGGTGCCGGGTGTCGTCTACGGCGGCGACAAGGATCCCGAGTCGATCGCCGTCGACGCCCGCGTGCTGCGCCTCGCGCTTGCGCACGCCGGCGCGGTGCTCGAGCTGTCGGTCGAGGGCGAGACCGGTACCCCCGTCGTGCTCAAGGACAGCCAGCACCATCCGGTGGACGGACAGACGCTGCACGTGGACTTCCTGCGCGTGCGCCTCGACCGGCCGATCCAGGCGATCGTGCCACTCGAGCTCTCGGGCGTCGAAGAGTCCCCGGGCGTCAACGAAGGCGGCGTGCTCGAGCAGATCACGCGCGAGCTGAACATCGAGGCGCTGCCGACCGACATCCCCGACGCGATCCACCACGACATCTCCACGATCGAGCTCAACGAGACGCTCACGCTCGCGGTGATCGCGGCCCCCCCAGGCGTGACGTTGCTCGACGACCCCGAGGAGACCGTCGTCGCGACGATGTCAGTCCCCCGGATCGTGGTCGAGCCCGAGGAAGAGCTCGAGACCGAGACAGAGCTCGTCGGCGAGGACGGCGAGCCGATCGAGCCAGCCGAGGGCGAAGGCGCCGAGGGCGAAGGAGCCGCCGCCGGCGAGGGCGAGCAGGGCGCCACGCAGCCGCGAGGCGAGGGCGGCGGCGACTCCGGCGAGGGATAGCCGCTGCGCCGTCCCGGCGCCAGGGCGCCCGCCGACTGGCTGATCGTTGGCCTCGGTAACCCCGGCAAGCAGTACGCCGGGACCCGTCACAACCTGGGATTCGAGATCGCCGCTGCGCTCGCGCGCCGCTGGCAGCTTCCCCGCCCCAAGCGCCGCTTCGGCGGGCTCGTCTGCGAAGGCCGTGCGGGCCCCGGCGGCCCGCGCGTCGCGCTGTTGCTGCCCCAGACCTACATGAACGATGCCGGTCGCTCGGCCGGCCCCGCGCGCGGCGCCTATCGCGTCGCGCTTGCCCGCGTGCTCGCGCTGCACGACGAGATCGACCTGCCCTTCGGCGACGTTCGCGTGCGCCTCGGCGGCGGGCTCGCCGGACACAACGGTCTGCGCTCGCTCGCCGCAGAGCTCGGCGGCCCTGGCTTCCAGCGCATTCGCGCCGGCGTCGGTCGCCCGGACTCCAGCGACCCCGGGATCGTTTCGGCGTGGGTCCTGGGCCCCTTCAGCGAGCCTCCCGGCGCGGTCGCCGAGCTGATCGAGCACGCCAGCGACGCCGCCGAGGAGCTCGTGCTCGGAGGAGCGGCCTAGTCCATGTCGCTGCGTTCGCTGCTGCACCACGCCACCGAAGACCCCGCCGTGGGCAGGCTGGCGCGCGCCGGCGGACGCGCCTTCGTCTCGCAGTCGCTGCGTCCCTTCGTGACCGCCGCCCTGCTCGAGGACGAGGCCGTCGCCGCGCATCGTCCAGCGCTCGTGGTTGCCGGCGACGACCGCGCCGCACGCGAGCTCGCAGCCGATCTGCACGAGTGGCTTGCGCCTCGGCCCGTGCGCTTCTATCCCTCGCGCGGCGTCGCCTACGAATCCCATCTCGCGCCGCCGCCGCACCTCGTCGGCCTGCGCGTGGCGGCGCTCGACGCGCTGCTAGCGGCGGGCGCCGATCGGCAGCGCGACGGCGATCCGCCCGTGGTGATCGTCTCGGCGGTCGCGCTGTCGGAGAAGGTGCCAGACCTCGCGCTACGCCCCCACGGGTTCACGCTGCACAAGGGCGAGCTGATCGACCTCCACGAGACGGCCGCAGATCTTCTGGCGGCTGGCTACGAGCGCGTCGAGCAGGTCACGGACCGCGGTCAGTTCGCCGTCCGCGGCTCCATCCTCGATCTCTTTCCCGCCACCGAGGAGCGCGCGGTGCGCGTCGATCTCTTCGACGACGAGGTCGAGTCGCTGCGGTACTTCTCCACTTTCACCCAGCGCTCGCTGGGTGAGACGGAGGAGGTCGAGGTGGCGCCCGCGGCGGAGCTCGCTCCCGAGCACCGCGAGCTCGCCGAGATCGCCGCCCTCCAGGAGGAGGGCGAGCGCCCCGATGTCGCCGAGCTGCTGCCGCTCGAGCGCTTCGGTGAATTGCTCGAGCTGATCGCGGCCGACACCGCCGTCGTCGTCGCGGCCGAGGAGGAGATCGCTCCCGCGCTCGCCGACCGCTGGGACGACGTCTGCGCTGCCTTCCACGACTCAGACGCACACCAGCTCTACGTCGCGCCCGCGGCGATCGAGGCCGCGCTCGCGGCGCGCGCGTCGATCCAGCTCTCGCCCGTCAGCGCCGATCAGCCCTACCAGCTGCGCGCGCAGTCCGCCGATCCCGCCGCGCGCTCAATCGAGCAGGCCGAGCCCCAGCTCGAGCAGCTCGTGCGCTCCGGTTACCGCACGGTGATCGTCTGGGGCCAGCGCGGGGAGGGCGAGCGCGCCGCCTACAACCTCGGCCGCTTGACGGCGCCGTGGCTCGAGGACGATGTGCCCGCGGCCGAGGCTCGGGGCAGCCTGCGCTTCGCCCACGCCGTCCTGCGCGACGGCTTCGTCGCGCCTTCGCTGAAGCTTGCGGTGATCCCCGACCATCGCCTCATCCGGCGGCGCGCGGATCGTCCCGAGGCCGAGGGTGGACGCCGCCGGCGCGGTGCGCTGCGCTCCTTCGCGGACCTGCGCACGGGCGATCACGTCGTTCACGAGGACCACGGCGTGGCGCGCTTCGCGGGCTTCGACACAAAGACGGTCGCGGGCGTCACGCGCGACTATCTCGAGCTCGAGTTCCAGGGGTCCGATCGCGTTTTCATGCCGGTCGACCAGCTGGCGAAGATCTCGCGCTACGTCGGCGCCGGTGGGCAGGGAGCCCCGACGCTCTCCAAGCTCGGTGGCTCGCGCTGGGAGCAGCTCAAGGCGCGCGCGCGGCGCGCGGCCCAAGAGCTCGCGGGCGAGCTGCTGAACCTCTATGCCGAGCGCCGCCGGCGCGCCGGGCACGCGTTCGACCCCGACTCGCAGTGGCAGCGCGAGTGGGAGCTCCGCTGGCCCTACACCGAGACCCCAGACCAGCGCGAGGCGATCGAGCAGGTCAAGGCGGACATGGAGGCGCCGCGGCCGATGGACCGGCTGATCTGCGGCGACGTCGGCTACGGCAAGACGGAGGTCGCGCTGCGGGCCGCCTTCAAGGCCGCCGAGGGTGGAAAGCAGGTGCTGATGCTCGTTCCCACGACGATCCTCGCCCAGCAGCACTTCGGCACCTTCTCCGAGCGCCTCGCCGACTATCCGATCTCCGTGCAGCACGTCTCGCGCTTCCGCCCGGCCGCCGAGCAGCGGGCTGCGATCGGCGCCTTCGCCGAGGGTCGGGCGGACATTCTGATCGGGACGCACCGCCTGCTCTCGCGCGATGTGCGCGCGAAGGACCTCGGCCTGCTGGTCGTCGACGAGGAGCAGCGCTTCGGTGTGCGCCAGAAGGAGCTCCTGCGACAGCTACGCCTGCGCGTGGACGTGATCGCGATGTCGGCCACGCCGATCCCGCGGACGCTGCAGATGTCGCTCGCGGGCGTGCGCGACATCTCGGTGATCGAGACTCCGCCGGAGGGCCGGCGGCCCGTGAAGACGTACGTCGGGGAGTACGACGAGGAGCTGGTGCGGGCGGGGCTCGAGCGCGAGCACCGCCGCGGCGGGCAGGCGTTCTACCTGCACAATCGCGTCGAGACGATCGACGAGGTCGCCGAGCGCCTGCGCGCAATGTGCCCCGAGATGCGCTTCGCCGTCGCCCATGGCCAGCTGGAGGAACGCGAGCTGGAGCAGCGCATGCTCACGTTCCTGCGCGGCGACGCCGACGTGCTCGTCTGCACCAGCATCATCGAGTCTGGGATCGACATCCCGCAGGCCAACACGCTGATCGTCGAGCGGGCCGACAGCTTCGGGCTCGCCCAGCTCTACCAGATTCGCGGGCGCGTCGGGCGCTCACGCGAGCGCGCCTTCGCCTACCTGCTGTACCCGAGCGCGGCGGCTCTGACGGCCGAAGCGGCGCAGCGACTGGCTGCGCTGTCAGACCACACCGAGCTGGGGGCGGGATTTCGCATCGCCATGCGCGATCTCGAGATCCGCGGCGCCGGCAACCTGCTCGGAGACGAGCAGTCCGGCCACGTCGCCGCGCTCGGCTTCGAGCTCTATCTGCAGATGCTCGACGAGGCGGTCGCGCAGATGGGTGGGGTGCAGGATGGCGACGAGGCCGAGCCGGTGCGCCTCGACGTCAACGTCGACGCCTACGTCCCCGCCGACTACATCCCCTACGAGCAGGCGAAGATCGACATCCACCGCCGCATCGCCGCCGCCCGCGAGCTCGCCGAGCTGGGCCTGCTGCGCGAGGAGCTCGAGGACCGCTTCGGGCCGGTGCCGGCCCCCCTTGGGAACCTCATCTCCTTGCAGCAGGCGCGCATCAAGCTGGGTCAGGCTGGGGCCCAGACCGTCAGCTTCCGCCAGGGCCGGCTCGCGGTAACGCCGATCGACCTCGACGCCGCGCGCGCCCGGAGCCTGCACGAGCAGATCCCCGGGTCGCTGTATGAGGCGGGCAAGTCGCAGCTGTCGGTGCGCGTGCCCGACGATCCCGGCGAGCGCTTCCCCGCCGTCGTGCACGCCGCGGACGTGCTCTTGGCTGTGACTCGCGAGGCGGCATGAGGCGGGACGCCGCGCAGTGTCCGCTACCCTCTCCGCCTCACGTGCCCAAGATCGCTCGCATTGCCCTGGCGCTCAGCGCCTTTTTTGTGCCCGTTTCCCTGCTTGCCGGCTGCGGTGGAGTGCCGGGCAACGCGGTCGCGTCGATCAGCGGCCAGGGCGTGATCAAGCGCTCGGACTTCAACCACTGGCTCGCGATCGCCGCGGCCTCAAACCAGCAGTCCAGCCAGCCGGGCCAGAAGGTCGTCGTCCCCGACCCGCCGAACTACACCAACTGCATCGCCGGCCTGCGTGCCACCACGCCGCAGCCGGCCGCTGGCCAGCCGCCGGTGGGCGACGCGCAGCTCAAGGCGCAGTGCGCCCAGCAGTACCAGACGCTCAGCCCCCAGGTCGTCTCCTTCCTGATCTCGGCGGCCTGGATCCAAGGTGAGGCCGCCGACCAGGGTGTCGACAAGAACGCCAAGGCGCTCGACGCGAAGGTGATCCAGCAGTTCAACCAGACCAAGCAGCAGTCCTTCCCCACGCCTGCAGCCTTCCAGCAGTTCCTCCAGCAGTCGGGCCAGACGATCCCCGACCTCCTCCTGCGGGTGAAGCTGAGCGTGCTCTCGAGCGACATCCGCAACAAGGTCACCGCCGGCAAGGGCAACGTCAGCGAGGCCCAGATTCAGCAGTACTACAACCAGAACCAGGCGCGCTTCTCCCAGCCCGAGCGTCGCGACCTGCTGGTGATTCAGACGAAGACGCTGGCGCAGGCCAACAGCGCGCGTGCGCTGCTGAACAAGCACACCCCTTTTGCGAGCGTGGCCAAGCGCTACTCGGTCGACCAGGCCTCCAAGGCCCAGGGCGGCAAGCTCCCCGGCGTCGTCAAGGGTCAGCAGGCGGCTGCCTTTGACGCAGCCATCTTCGCCGCGCCCGCGAACGTGATCACCGGCCCGGTGAAGACCGAGTTCGGCTACTACGTCTTCGAGGTGACCAAGATCACGCCGGGGTCCCAGCAGTCACTCGCCCAGGAGCACAACACGATCCAGCAGCTGCTTGCCTCGCAGAACTCGCAAGGCGCGCTGCAGGCGTTCGTCGCCAAGTTCACGAAGAAGTGGACGGCACGCACCGACTGCCGCAGTGGCTTCGTGACCAAGGACTGCAAGAACTACAAGGCGCCCAAGACCAGCTCCACGCTGCCGCCGGGCGCCGTGCCGCAGACGGGCGCGCCGCAGACGGGCGCACCGCAGACCGTGCCCCAGAGCGGCGGCGCCGGCAGCGCGCCGCCGTCGAGCACCGTGACGGTGCCCTCGGGCGCCGCAACGACGACGCCCTGAGCTGAGCAACCCGAGCGAGATCGCCGCCGCGCTTGAGCGCCTCGACGAGCTCACCCGCACGCTGCGCCGCGAGTGCCCCTGGGACCGCGAGCAGGACGAGCGCTCGATCGTGCCCCACACGCTGGAGGAGGCCTACGAGCTCGCCGATGCGGCGCACGCCGGCGACGACCGGCGGTTGCTGGACGAGCTCGGCGACGTGCTCTTCCAAATCCATCTCCTCTCGCTGCTGCTCGAGGAGCGCGGCGCGGGCGATCTTGCGGCCGTCGCCGACCACTGCCGCGAGAAGCTGATCCGCCGCCATCCGCACGTCTTCGGCGATGTCGATCTCGACGGCGCGTCGGAGGTGCTCGAGAACTGGGATCGTGTCAAGCGCGAGGAGCCCGGGCGTGAGCCCGGGCTCTTCGGCGAGGTGCCGGAGAACCTGCCCAGCCTGCTGCACGCACGCAAGCTCCAGCGCCGCGCCGCCGCGGGCGGAGTTGAGCACTTCGCGTCGGTCGAGCAGGCGCTGGCGGCGCTGGAGACCGCGACCTCCGTCGTGGCCGCCGCACGCGGGCGCGATCAGCCCTACGACGAGCTCGGCGACCTGCTCTTCGCCGCCGTGGCCGTTGCCCGCAAGCTACGTGTCGATCCCGAGCTGGCGCTGCGCTCCGCGAGTGAGCGCTTCCGCGCCGCGGTGCAGGACAGTGCAGTTTCCCCCACGCAAGGAGAAGCCGACCACTCATGAGCCAGATCGACCGCGTCCACGCTCGCCAGATCCTCGACAGCCGCGGCAACCCAACGATCGAGGCCGAGCTGTCGTTGCGCAGCGGCGCCTGGGGCCGCGCCGCTGTCCCGTCCGGTGCCTCGACCGGGGAGTTCGAGGCCACCGAGCTGCGCGACGGCGGTGAGCGCTGGCTGGGCAAGGGAGTCACGCGCGCGGTCGCCAACGTCAATGGAGAGATCGCCGCCGCCGTGACGGGCCTGGACGCGCTCGATCAGTCCGGGGTCGATCGCCGCCTGATCGAGCTCGACGGCACCGCGGATAAGTCGCGCCTGGGAGCGAACGCCGTCTTGGCGGTATCGCTCGCGGCGGCTCACGCCGCGGCCGCGGAGGAGGGCCAGGCGCTCTGGCGCTATCTCGGAGGGGAGGGCGCCCACGTGCTCCCCGTGCCGATGATGAACGTGCTCAACGGCGGCGCCCACGCCGACAACGCAGTCGACTTTCAAGAGTTCATGATCGTCCCCGTTGGTGCCTCGAGCTTTGGCGAGGCGCTGCGGATGGGGGCCGAGGTCTTCCATCGCCTGAAGGGAACGCTCGGCGCGCGCGGGATGAGCACGGCGGTGGGCGACGAGGGCGGCTTCGCCCCGGACCTCGAGTCCAACGAGGCGGCACTGGAGCTGCTCGTCGAGGGGATCGAGACGGCGGGTCTGCGACCGGGTGAGGAGGTCGCGATCGCCCTCGATCCGGCGACCAGCGAGCTCTACCGCGACGGCGGCTACGTGCTCGCGCACGAGGGCCGGACGCTCGCGCCAGACGAGCTCGCCGCCTACTGGGCGCAGCTTTGCGAGCGTTATCCAATCGTCTCGCTCGAAGACGGGATGGGCGAGCAGGACTGGGATGGCTGGGCTACGCTCACCAAGGGGCTCGGGAAGCGCGTACAACTGGTCGGCGACGACCTCTTCGTCACCAATCCGGAGCGCCTGCGCCGCGGGATCGAGGCCGGCGTGGCGAACGCGATCCTCGTGAAGGTCAATCAGATTGGGACCCTCACCGAGACGCTCGAGGCGATGCGGATCGCCAGCGACGCCGGCTACAGCGCGGTGATGTCACACCGCTCGGGTGAGACCGAGGACGTCACGATCGCCGACCTCGCTGTGGCGACCGGCTGCGGTCAGATCAAGTCCGGCGCGCCCTCGCGCTCCGATCGGGTGGCGAAGTACAACCAGCTGCTGCGCATCGAGGAGGCGCTCGGTGCCGACGCGCTCTATCCGGGGCACGCCGCGTTCCGGCGCGCCGGCGGCTGAGCGGCGCAAGCCGGATCGAGATCGACGTTAGTCCCGTATAGCGCCACCAACGCAGACCTCGATCGGAGCGTTGGCGCGGGCGCAAGGTCGCTTGCGGGAGGAAGGAGGGCGGGAGCGGCGAACGAAAGGGCCGGGAGATGGACGCGGCCGACCTCCTCTCGTTTCACCGCCCGCGTCCCGCGCGGCGGGTCTCCGGCGCTCGGCGTCCGTCCCCGCGGATCGGTCGCGCCGGTGTGCGCTGGGACCGCGTCGGACGCGTGGCGCTGCTTGTCGTGCTGGTCGGGATCATCGGCCTCTACGTTGGGCCTCTGCATTCGCTCTGGACCACCTGGCATCAGGCGCGCTCCTACCAGGGCCAGGTGACGCGGCTGCAGAACGAGAACCGCCAGTTGCGCGCGCGCGCCGCTGCGCTGCACCGGCCACAGACGCTCGAGGTCGATGCGCGCAAGCTCGGCATGGTGCGCCCTGGCGAGCTTCCCTACGTGATCTCGGGGCTGCCGCCCGGCAACTGAGCTGCCGGCCGCCACTACGCTGGGCGGCTGTGCGATCCGAGATTGCCTTCTTTCAGTGGGAGCAGGGCCAGCGGCGCCTGCAGACCGTCCCCGCCGCCCAGCGCCGAGCCTTCGAGCGCGTCTGCGAGCGGATCGTGGACGAGCTGCGCCGACGGCTCGGCGGGGCCTTCACCTCGAGCGAGCTGGCCGAGCTCTATGACACCGGGACCGACTGGTGCCTGCCGCTGGCGGTGGCCACCGCGCCGGAGAATCCGGCTGCATGGGACGTCTCGATTGTGGCCGACGCCGCCTTCGCACGCTATGCGCGTGAGGCTGTCGACTTCGCTGGCGGCCGGCGGCGCTGAGCTATCAGCGCCTGCGGGGGCGGTGGCGGCGAGTGTGTCCCTTCACCGTCCGGTGCCGCTTGGGCTTGGGCTTGGGCTTGAGCCGGGGGGTCGTGCCGCTGGGCGGCGCCGTGGCACCGGGCTCGGGCACGAAGGCATCGGGCGCCACGCCGGCGATAAAGCGCCGGATCGGTCCTTCGGCAAGTCGCGCATAGACGCCTGGCTTACCGGCTTGCGCGCAGCCCGCGCCGAAGCTCGTCGCAGCCACGAGGCGCAGCTCACCGTTCGCCGCAGGCGTCAACAGCGGGCCGCCCGAGTCGCCCTGGCAGGTGTCGGTCCCGCCCTGGGGGTAGCCGGCGCAGAGCATCGTCTGGGGATCGAAGGACCCGTCGTCGGCGATCGTGCTGAGGCCGCTGGGATAAGCGCTCGCGCAGTAGTCGTCGGTCGTGATCGGGACCTGGGCGACCTGCATCTGCGAGGGCGGGCCACTGGCGTTCTCGGCCGTCGTGCCAAAGCCGGCGATCGTCGCCAGCGCGCCCGGCTCCCAGATCCTGCGCTCCCCGACCGCGGCGATCTTCACGGGCGCGATCTGGGATGGCGTGTCGAGCTCGAGCAGCGTGACGTCGTTGCCGGTGCCGTTGGTCAGCAGGTAGTCGCTATCCACGCGCACCTCGATGACCGAGTGGCGCTCCGCCCCCTGTCCATCCGCACGCACGCTTCCGAGCTGCACGCCGTAGAAGGGAGGCGGCCACGCGATCGGGGTCGGCAGCAGCCCCTGACTGAGCGCTCCCGTGAGCGATCCACAATGTCCGGCCGTTAGCACCCATCGCGGGGCGATCAACGATCCGGTGCAGCCGAAGGAGCCGGCGATGCTGATGTTCGCGACGTAGCTGAACTGACCCGGCTGGGCGGGCTTGCCGCCCACGATCGCCGCCGCAGGAGTGGCGGCCAGGGCGAAGGCACAGACGGCCGCGACGACGATGATCCGACGCATCACGCCAACCCTAGTCGCCGCCACGGCGCTGGACTCCGGCAGCGCTATTCGTCGCCGGCGTCGGCGCGGCGGATGACGATCTGCTCCTCTTCGATCGTCACCTCGATCGGGCGTTGCCCGGCCCAGTGCTCGGCGTAGACGGGGTCGTCCTGAACGGCCGGGTCGAGCCAGAGCCCGTAGCCCTCCTCGCCGTGGTCGAAAGTGCCCTCGAGCACCTGCGGCCCGGCCGTGCGCCGGCGAGCGCGACCGCCACGGCGTCCCCGCCGCGGGGCGGGCCTCCTGCCACGCTCACTTCCTTCTTCTTCTGACTCCTCTGCGGACTCGCCATCATCCTCGTCGGTATCCGCGGGCGCAGCCGCCGCGCGCGCCGCCTCCTCCTCGAGCTGCGCTGCGATCAGGGCGTCGTCCTCTCCACGCAGGTCGATCTCGTCCTGGAGGTCGACGGGCGGGGCGGCTGCGTCGCGCTCCTCGCCAGGGGCAAGGTCGTTCTCGCGCTTGAACGCCTGAATCTGCTGGACGGTGACCTCGAGCTGGTGCGCGATCCAGGCGTCCGTGCGGCCCTGGCGAACCCACGTGCGGATCTGGTTGAGCTGGGGGCGCAGCGAGCGACGAGCCATCGGCGCGCCAGCCTAGTGCATCGGCAGACCACTCAAGCCGCCAGATTGGACGGCCCCAGCGCCCGGGACGCTTGCATAGCCGGGGCTGCGGTGCTTTAGTGGAGCGAGGCGGCGAGCAGGGAGGCGCGGATGTTGGTACTGACCCGGAAGCCCAACCAGAGCATCATGATCGGCGACGAGGTTGAGATCTCTGTCCTCTCGATCATGGGTGAGATGGTGCGGATCGGGATACAGGCCCCGCGCAGCATTCCCGTGTTTCGCAAGGAGGTCTATCTCGAGATCCAGCACGGGCGCGGCGAGCCGGCAGCGGTCGGAGCGCGCGCCGAAGTGGATGCCGCACTGCAGCGCCTGAGCGAGTAGTCGGGGCGCCCCGCCGCGCGACCCGCCGCCCGGCCCACGCCCGGGCTCGGAGCCCCGGCGCTCAGCCCATTACGAGGGCGAGCGTCTCGAACATCGCGATCGTCACGATCACCGCGGTGGCCATCAGCGAGAGCACGAGCAGCGAGAAGCGCACGGTGCCGTGCTTGCGCTGGCGATCGCGTCGGCGAAGACGAGAGCGGGTCGCGGCCTTGCGCCGGAGGTGCTCACGACGGTGGCGATCGTTGAAGGCCTCTTCGACGAACTCCTTCTCGAGCTCGGCCATGCTGCGGCGCATTCTCATGGCGACAGCACCCTAGCAGTGGGTCCGCCAGCTGGCGTGGCGGGCGGCGCCGGGCTCTGCTAGGGGGTCCGGCGCATCGATGAGACCAGCGTCTCCTTGATCTGATCGACGATCTCGAGCGCCGCGTCGAACTCGCGCTGCCACACGTTGCGGCCGTAGATGACGCCCGAGCCGCCCGCCTCCATGACCTGGCGCGTCTGGTGTAGGAGCTGGTCGTCGTCGATCTTCGAGCCGCCGGAGAGCACGACCAGGCAGCGGCCCGCAGACTCGACGACGTGGCGGATCGCCTCGTCCTGGTCGATCTCGAGCTCGTTGTACGGCGCCGGCGTCTCGGCGTCCTTGGCGGGGTCGATCTTGGGCATGTTGAGCTTGACCACGTCGGCGCCGAACTCCATCGCCAGGCGCGCGGCATAGTCGATCGCGTAGAACGTCGAGGGACCGCCCTTGGAATCGATCGCCGAGCCACGCGGATAGGCCCAGATGACCAGCGGCATCCCCCAGCGCTCGCAGTCCGCGCGCACCCCGTTGAGCTGAAGGATGTCGTCGCCCTGGCGCGGCGATCCGGCGTAGAGCGTGTAGCCGACCGCGTCGGCGCCGAGGCGCACCGCGTCCTCGACGGTGCTCGTCAGCGTGGAGAGCGCGTTGTCGTTGGGCGGGACCTCGCTGCGGCCGTTGACCTTGAGGATCAGCGGGACGTCGCCCGCGTAGTCGGGGTAGTAGCGCGTGGCGAGGCCGATCTGGCAGGCCAGCGCCGAGTAGCCGGCCTCGGCGGCGAAGCGGAAGATGTAATCGGGGTCCTTGGACGCCGGGTTGGGGAAGAAGTCGCGCGGCCCGTGCTCGATGCCCTGGTCGATCGGCAGTAGCAGCAGCGTTCCGTTGCCGGGACCGTAGGTGTAGAGCAGGCGCTTGAGGCGCGCCCGCTTGCCGGGGGCGAGGGTCTCGAGCAGCGACTGCTGCTCGGTCAGGGGCGAGATGGCCATGGCGTCGATCTTCCTCCGCGGTTCGTTGCGCGTCGGAGGCGAGTGTATCTCCGCCGCGGGCCGGGGACGCGGCCGCCGGCGCAACTAGGCTTCCCCGGGATGGAGCACCGCTTCAGCGGGCCGAGCTTCACGATCGGCATCGAAGAGGAGCTGATGATCGTCGACGCCGAGTCGCTCGCGCTCTCCAACGCGATCGAGTCGATGCTCGAGGACGCGCCCCTCGGGGAGATCAAGCCCGAGCTGCACGAGTCGGTGCTCGAGGTCTCAACCGATCCCTGTCGCAACACGGTCGAGGCGGGGGGGCAGCTGCGCGCGCTGCGCAAGCAGGTCTCCGAGACCGCGGCAGCGCGCGGGCTCGCGATCGGCGCCGCCGGCACGCACCCGTTCGCGCTCTGGGAGGACCAGCGGATCGTCGCCCGGCCGCGCTACCGCGATCTGATCGCCGACCTGCGCTTTGTCGCGCGTCAGGAGGTGATCTTCGGCTGCCACGTCCACGTCGGCCTCGACGGTCCCGAGAAGGCCGTCCACGTCGCCAACGGCATGCGTGTGCACGTCCCGGTGCTGCTCGCGCTGTCGGCGAGCTCTCCCTTCTGGCGCGCCGACGAGACCGGGCTTGCCTCGTCTCGGATGCCGATCTTCCGTGCCTTCCCGCGCGTCGGGATCCCGCCCGCGTATGCCGATTGGACCGACTACCAGCGTCGCATCGCCTTCATGCAGGAGAGCGGCGTGATCGCGGACTACACCTACCTCTGGTACGACGTCCGCCCGCACCCGAACTTCGGCACCGTCGAGATCCGCGTGATGGACTCGCAGACGCGCGTGGAGCACACGCTGGGGCTCGCCGCCTTGATCCAGGCGCTGGTGCGCGAGCTGGCCGAGCACTTCGACGCCGGCCAGTCGCTGTCGGACTACCCCTATGAGATGCTCGACGAGAACAAGTGGCTGGCGGCACGGCACGGGTTGGACGGGGAGATCGTCGACCTCCCGAGTCGCGATCAGGTCCCGACCAAGGAGCTGGCCAGACGCTTGCTGGCGCGAGCGCGCGAGCACGCCCAGGACCTCGGCTCAGAAGCCGAGCTGGAAGGGATCGAGGACCTGCTCCAGCGCGGCAACGGCGCCCAGCGCCAGCGCGTCGTCTACGAGGCCAACCACGACCTGCGCGAGGTCGTGGCCGAGATCGTCGCGGCGACGGCTGTGTGACGCTGGCGACGCTTTGCTCGCTTGTCAAGGAAGAAATAAACCAGCAGCAGCACAAGCAGCACGTTCATGATGACCGTGTGCTTGACGTTGCCCTCCACGCCGAAGACCTTCGTCAGGCCGGGTGACCCGCGCGTGTTGATGTAGAGCACGATCCCCGAGATCGCCGAGACGACCCAGATCACGATCCAGCGAGCCGCGGTCAGCCGGATCACGAACAACAGCGGGATCGCGATCTGGAGGATGCGGTTGACCGCCTGGTTGGGGAGCGCGACCTGGGCGACGAGCATCGACAGCACGATCGTCTCCGCGAGCGAGAGTCGGCCCCGCCACCACAGCAGGTAGACCGCGAGCAGGCCGACGACGATGAAGGGGCGGACCTCCGCCGGGCTGTAGATGCCGATCTTCGACAGCAGCATCGTGATGCTCGCGTGGATCGGCGGGTTGAGGTCGATGCGGGCGTCGCGGCGGCCGTAGGCCTTGAGGTCCTCGGGAAAGCTCGGGATCTCCGAGATCGCGAAGGCCAGCGCGCAGAGCCCGAGGATGATCAGGAGGGTGCGCTTGGGGACCCGTTTGGCGGTCTCGATCAGGAGCGGCAGCGCGAAGAAGACCGAGACCCACTTGAAGGCGGCGAGCACGGTCGTGGCGGCCCACGTCGCGCCCCAGCGCTCGCGCTCGAGGTAGAGCAGCGTGAGGGCGATCAGCGCCAGCAGCGCGGGCTTGTCCTCTGAGTAGGCCGTCCAGGCCATCAGCGTGAACGGATTGAAGGCGAGGAAGACCGCGATCGCGGCGCGCCACGCGCGCGGGCGCGTCGTCCACAGCAGGCCGATGATCGGGATGATCGCGGCGTCGATCACGGCGAAGCCGACGCGAATCGACGTGCCGCTGTCATCGATTCCCAGCAGCCCGGCGAAGAGCCCGAGCTCGAGCGGCTGGTTGTTGGCTGCGACGTTGGTGTAGATCTGGCCCGGGGGGATCAGATAGGCGTTGTGGCCATGCAGGGCGAGGTCGCCGAAGTAGACGTACTGGCGAAGATCGGCCCCTCCGCGGCCACGATCGAGCCAGATCACCAGCAGGCGCAGGGCGAACGCGGCGAGCGCCGTCGAAAACACGAGCCGGCGCCAGCCGCGAGCGTCGAGCGCCTCCAGACGCCGCGCGATCGCCGACGTGAGCGCCTCGATCCTCCTCATCGCGGGCACTCTACGAATCGCCGGGGGCGCTGCGGCGAGACCGCCGGGCGTTGCGGCGCCACCGCTGGGGGAACGCGGCCCCATCATTAGAATCGCTCGGGTGTCTGGCCCTGAACTGTTCGTGGTGTGCAAGCACTGCCAGGCCGAGGTCAGCCCGTACATCACCGAGTGCCCGTACTGCGGCAAGCGCCTGCGCAAGCGCGCCCAGCTCGACAGCCCGCGGCGTGCGGCGACCCGGCGTCGCTCGCCGACCGCGATCCGCCTCGGCGCGCTGCGCGCGGACGAGATCCCGGGCATCAGGCCCGACCACCGGCCCTACGCGTCGATCGCGCTGGTGATGGCGAGCGTGGTGACCACCCTGCTGCCGGTGGCCGGCGTGTTCGCCGCAGAGCGCGGCATCGTCGTGCATCCGCTCGGTGGCGAGTGGTGGCGGCTGCTCAGCGGGAACTTCATTTACGGCGACATCTATCACTCGTTCCCGAACAGCTCGGCGTTCGCAAACACGGTCTACCTCTTCGTCGCGCTCGCGATCGTGGCGATCTTCGGTAGCGGGCTCGAGCGCCGGCACGGGCCCGTCGTAGTGCTGCTGGTGTTTCTGGTCGGCGGCGCGGCGGGGATGGCGGTCGCGACCGAGCTGGGGGGACCCGACTTGGCCGTCGGCGGTGGCAATGCCGGCGGGCTCGCGCTGCTGTGCGCCTGGGCGGTTCCCGACCTGCTCGCGCGCCGGCGCGGCGAGGATCCCGACAGCGATGGCCTCGGCCTGATCGCGCTGGCAGCGCTGCTGCTCGCGATGCCGTTGGCGACCGATGTCGCCGACCCGCTGGCGGGGGTGACGGGGGGGCTCGTGGGGTTGCTGCTGGGGCTGCCGCTGGCGCGCTTGGGACGGGCGTCGCGGGTGGGCCGCGGGTCTCGCTCCTAGCGTTGCACCCGGGTGACGCCGCGGTCCGGGTGCCAGGCCGCGATATCGAGGTAATTGGTCGGGTCGCGCACGAGGCGAACCACTACGAGCTCGGTGATGTCGGCACGGAAGAGGTGCGAGCGACTGGCGCGTTCGGCGCCGTTGATCGCGGGGATGCGCCCGGGATCCGTGATCTCCTCGACGCGCCCGGCCAGCTTGGCGTCACCCTCCCAGTGCGGTGGGTCGGTCGACCCGCTGTGGATGGCGAAGCGGGAATCGCGCAGGAGATCGCGCGCCTTGACGGCGTTGAGCATGCTCCCGAAGTACAGCTCCCCGTCGATGAAGCGAATCTCGGTGCCGCTGATGCGAGGGCTTCCGTCGCGCCTGTTCGTGGCAAGCGTCTTGTGGACGTGGGCGTCGAGGAAGGCTTTGGCGAGCGTCGCCAGTTCGGGCGCTTGCTCCTCGACTTCACTCCAGCGGGCCACCGGGCTAGTTTGATCCTCTGCTAACCCGGATCGTCCCGGGCTGGCCGCTCGTCAGCCGGCCGATCGGTGTGCCGAGTAGTTGGTGTGCACGGTCGGGTGAGACCGCGACGAGCAGACCGCCGGAGGTCATCGCGTCGCAGGCCAGGCGGCGGGTGATCTCGTCGACACCGGGGTCAAAGCTCGCAAAGCCTTCGGCCCACTCGCGGTTGCGCTGGCTGCCGCCGGCGAGTGCCGCGTCGTCGGCGAGCAGCTCTTCGACGCCGTCGATCGCCGGGATCGCTTTGGCATCGATGGTTGCCGCGAGATTGCTTGCGAGCGACAGCTCGTGCAGGTGGCCGAGCAGGCCGAAGCCGGTGACGTCGGTGACAGCGCTCGCGTCCGCGCTGATTGCGGCGGCGCTGGCCTCGTCGTTGAGTGTCGTCATCACCGCGACTGCCGCTGCGAGCACATCGTCGCTCGCGAACCCACGCTTGAGCGCGGTCGCCACCGCGCCCGCGCCGAGCGGCTTGGAGAGGACGAGTACGTCCCCGCTCTTGCCGCCCGCGTTCGAGAGGATGTGGTCAGGGTGGACCGTGCCGGTGACCGCGAGGCCGTACTTCGGTTCGGGGTCGTCGATCGAATGACCGCCGATCACGGCGGCGCCGGCCGCCTCTGTCGCCTCGAGGCCCCCGCGCAGGATCTCGCCGAGCACGTCGGGGCCGAGCGTCTCGAGCGGGTAGGCGACGAGGTTGAGCGCGGTGACTGGGTTGGCGCCCATCGCGTAGATGTCGGAGAGCGCGTTGGTCGCCGCAATGCGACCAAAGAGGTAGGGGTCGTCGACGATCGGCGTGAAGAAGTCGACGGTCTGCACCAGCGCGAGCTCCCTGCTGAGCCTGTAGACGCCTGCGTCGTCGGCGGTTGCGGGCCCGACGAGGACGTTGGGATCGGTGGACGGCCGCAGGGCTCGAACGATCGGCTCCAGTGCCGCAGCCGGGATCTTGCAGCCACAACCGGCTCCGTGCGAAAGCGAGGTGAGCGCCACGGCCACGTCCCTATGATGCCCGCGTGACCGGGCGGGCTCACTCCGACGAGGAGATCGACGCGGCGATCGCGGCGCTCAACGAACCGGAGCGTCTGCACATGGCGCTCGAGATGGTCGGCCGCACGGCGCCTCAGTTGCAGCACGTCCTGTCCGAGGCGCTGGCGGAGGGAGGCTGGTTCGGACAGGCCCACGAGGGCGAGGTGCGCAAGGCAGCCGACGCCGGCGACCCGGAGGAGCGACTACGCCTGGTGCGCACCCTCGTGGCCGAGGAAACACGGCTCGGAATGCTGATCGGCGTCGCGGTCGGGTACGAGCTTGCGCAAGAGCTGAAGTCAACGACCACACGGGAGGACTGACTCATGGACATCCGCTTTCTCGGCCATGCTGCATTTGAGCTCTCAGACGGCTCGACATCGGTGCTGGTGGACCCCTTCCTGAGCGGCAACCCCAAAGCTGCCGTCGCGGCTGACGAGCTCAACCCGAGCACCATCCTGCTGACACACGGACACGCGGACCACATCGGTGACACGGTCGACATCGCGAAGCGCAGTGGCGCGCCGGCGGTGGCGATCGTCGAGCTCGCGAACGAGCTCTCCGAGGACGGTGTGGAGGCGTCTGACCCCAACCTCGGCGGGACCGTCGAGCTCGACTGGGGATGGGTGCGACTGGTCCCGGCGTGGCACACGTCGACGACGCCGAAGGGCACGGTCAACACGCCGGCCGGACTCGTGATCAACTTCGCCGGCAAGACGATCTACCACCTCGGTGACACGGCGCTCTTCTCCGACCTGCAGCTCGTGGCGCAGCGAGATCAGATCGACGTCGCGCTCGTTTGCATCGGCGGCCACTACACGATGGATCGCCACGACGCCGTGACCGCGGTCGAGCTGATCGCGCCGACGACGGTGATCCCATGCCACTACAACACGTTCCCCCCGATCGAGACCGACGCCGAAGCCTTCAAGGCGGACATCGAGAGCTCGACTGGCGCGACGGCGGTCGTGCTCGAGCCGGGGGAGACCCACAGCGCTTGAGGGGGATAAGCGCAGCCGTCGCCGTGTGGTTGGTTGCCGCGGCGGTGGGGTGTGGGGGTTCTTCTTCCCCCTCCTCCTCATCTCCGTCCTCGTCCTCGAAGCCCGCCGCGGCGGCGACCGGGCCCAACGGCGCCGGCGGTGTGGCCGGCGCTCCGGCGGGACCGACGGGGGGTGGAGCCGGCGGGTCGGGCGGCGGTGGGGCTGGTGGGTCGGGCGGTGGTGGGGCTGGTGGGTCGGGCGGTGGGGGCAATATCGCGATCCGCGTGCCCGCGACCTTCGTCGTCGCGGGTACTCGGGCGCGCCCCCCCGTGATCACGGTCCCCGCCGGCATCCCTGTCGAGCTGACCGTCGCCTCGGGAGATGGCCGTTCGCACCGCGCCCAGCTGCTCGTAGCCGGCGCGCCCGAGCTCGTGGTGGCCGCCGGTGGGCGGGCGAGCGAGCGCATCGCGGCGCCGCCCGCCAACAGGTATGTGCTGCTCGTGGACGGACAGGCGGCGGGCGCGCTCGTCGTCG
>QHBW01000099.1 GCA_003244205.1 Solirubrobacterales bacterium
GGGCGATTAGCTCAGTCGGTTAGAGCGCTTCTCTGATAAGGAAGAGGTCCCAGGTTCGAGTCCTGGATCGCCCACTCTGCGGGGGGTTTGCCGGGTCGAGCGTTCTCGGCGCGAGATCTCTGCGCGGGTTGGTGTGATGAGCGCCACGACCGCCTCGAATAGCCAGCTGGTGTCGAGATCCTCTCGGATCCGGCCGCGTCGTTGTGCGGCCTGTATGTAGTCGACTCGATCACCGGTGCCCCGCTTTCCGGTGTCAGCCCAGATCCGCCGGACGGACTGTGTCGCTAATGCCAACTTGGCGTTGCAGAGACATCAGACCGATGCTATGGTGACATCATGCAGTTTGATGAGCTCATCCACCGGGTCTGTGACCAACTCGCCACGTCGGCCGCGCTGGGTGACGAGGGGACCCAGCAGATCGCGGCCACGCTTGCAACGACGGTCGAACCCGCGGTCCGGCTCGCGATCATGGATGCGCTCGCGGACGCTGCCGACGAGATCACCGCTGCGCTACTGGACGTCCCGGGCGGGCCTGTCGTAGCGGTGCGCCTCGACGGCGACCAGCTGCGCGTCGACGTGACGCGTGGCCAGCCGCAGGCGGCGGCACGCTCGGCCGACGACGGCGACGCCAGCGCCCGCATCTCGCTTCGCCTGTCTGAAGCGTTGAAGGCCGACCTCGAGGCGGCCGCCGGCCGCGATGGGCTCTCGGTCAACAGCTGGCTCGTGCGCGCGGCTACCGACGCCCTGGCAGCTGGCTCCGGCTCCTTGAGCTGGGGCCGCTCAGGGCCCGGCGGACGCAGTCACAACAGCCAGCGCATCACCGGCTGGGTAAATGGCTAACCCGGAAGGACACCAATGACCACCAAGACGTTTCCGCTCTCCGGACCGACCAGCTTGCAGCTGCGCGTCGATAGTGGCTCGCTCACCGTGCACGCCCGCGATGGGCTGACTGAGGCGAGCGTGACCATGGCGCCCCGCGTCACCGATTCGGACATCGTCGATCGCACGCTTGTCGAGCTGCGCGGCTCGACGCTGCACGTGATCGCCCCGCGGCAACGCGGCATCTTCGACCTGCCGATCCTCGGTAAGCGTCAGCACAATCGCAGCGCGATGGACGTGACCGTCACAGTGCCCAGTGGTTCCGCGGTGAAGGCGACGACCTTCACCGCCGACATCGCTGTCGACGGACGTTGCGGAACCGCCGAAATCGCCTCCGGCTCGTCGACGATCTCTTTGGAAGAGGTCGAAGGCGATCTTCGGCTGCGCTATGGCAGCAGCAACTGTCACGTCGGCCGGGTAAGCGGTTCCGTGGAGCTGCGATCCGGCTCGGGCGACGCCCGGTTCGGCGAGATCGGTGGCGAGCTCTCATCCGGCCGCGGCAGCGGCGAGCTCGACGCCACCGCCGTGCACGGGCGGGTGCGCACGCGCTCGGGCTCCGGCCGCACGACCCTGCGCGCGGTTCACAGCGACGTCGACCTCGCCAGCGGCTCCGGCGAGCTCGCGATCGGCATCCCGGCCGGGCAGCCGGCGCGGCTGGACATGGTGACCGGCTCCGGACAGGTCGACTCCGAGCTGCCAGTCGAGGAGAAGCCCGCGACCTCCGACGACGCGATCATGATCCGGGCCAAGACCGGCAGCGGCGACATCCGGCTCTTCCGCGCGACGTAGCCGCCGCCCGCCGCCCGTCGGCCACGAGCTCAGCGGCGCCGACGTGATAGAGCTCGTATCCGTAGAGGTCGCACCCCGGCCGGTTCGCCGACGTGCTGGAGCGCGAACGAGATCGCAGGCCCGACCTTGCCCATGTCGTATTACTGGTGCGTCGCGCTTGCGATCAGCGCTCCATCGGCTGACCCGGACGGAGCTCGGTTCTCAGCGCGAGCCGCGCGACCATGCGCTCGCCGAGAAGGCCTCGGCCGCGTGAGGTCTACGAACAAGGCAACACAACCACGGAGAACGGCATGCAGATCACCAAGAACGCGATCCAGACGGCCGCCGGACCGAGCGAGTGGTTCTCCGGCGACGTCTACGTCGACACTGTTGCCGCACCGGCAGAGGGGTCGCGCCTGTCGGCCAGCAGCGTCCACTTCACCCCGGGCGCGCGGACCGCGTGGCACATCCACCCCAACGGCCAGACGATCTACGTCATCGAGGGCATCGGCCGCTGTCAGCGCCGTGGCGGCCCGATCGAGGTCATCCGACCCGGTGACCGCGTGTTCTTCGAGCCCGGCGAAGATCACTGGCACGGCGCGGCGCCTGACCGCTTTATGACCCACCTCGCAATGCTCGAAGTCGACTACGACGGAAACCCCGCTATCTGGGGCGAGCACGTCACCGACGAGGAGTACACGGCGGCGCCCGCGTCATAGCCGCCGGGCGACCTAGTCGGCTTCGTTGACGCGATCCGGCGAATCGCTCGACCCACCGGGGTTTCCGCGTGCTTCGCGGGTGCGCTCGTCTGGCTTGATAAGAAGAGGCCCCAGGTTGCGCCCTGATCGACTACGACACGTGACGCCTGGCAAACGCCGGCGGCGGGCTCGCCACCGTCGTGACAGCGACGTGGCGGCCGGCAGCTGGACTAGTCGCTGCCGGGCGAGACGAGTCCGCTCTCGTAGGCCAGAACGACGGCTTGGACGCGGTCACGCAGGCCGAGTTTGGTGAGTATGCGCGTCACGTGGGTCTTGACTGTCGCCTCACTTACGATGAGCTCGGCGGCGATTTCGGCGTTGGCGAGGCCGCGTGCGATCAGCAGGAAGACCTCCAGCTCGCGCGGCGTTAGCTCGGACAAGTTGGCGTTCGCCCGGTTCGCGTACATCGCAAGTCTGACGCGAAGATCATCTCTGCGGGCGACGACCCAGGCCTCACCAACGAGTTGACTTGTCCTCGAGCAGCGTCCTGGCCGTGGCCGAAGGCGGCCGCGGCGCACAGCAAGACAACTCGACGGAGGCGCTAGAGATGAAACGACGAGGATGGGCAGCCTGTGGCCTCATGATGGTCGGTATCACGGCATGCGGTAGCAGCTCAAGCTCGAAGGTCACCCAGACCCAGTGGCTCGCTAAGGCAAACTCGGTCTGCACGTCACTTAACGCCCAGACTCGCGCGCTGGGGCCGCATCCCACGCCGCTCCCTGGCGAGACCACCGCTCACACGCTGCAACGCAGCGCGGTGTACCTTGATCGGCTCGTTCCTCTCCAGGTCACAGCGGTAACGCGCCTCCGCGCGCTCGGCAGTCCACCACACAACGCTCAGCTCGTCACGCAGGCGCTGGCGGCGATAGACGTGCTCAACGCCGACCTCAAGGACGCGCTTGCGGCGAGCCACGCCAACAACCCGAAGGCTTACCTGGGAATCATCCGGGGTCGTGTCAACGGGCCAGACGGCAACCGAGCCAGCGCGACTGCGCAACAGGCCGGCCTAACTGCCTGCGCGAACGGTTGATTCGAGCGCTCGGGGGGCTGAGGCGCTCGAGGGGCTAATGGTGCGCTCGGTAGCCGCTCTACTCCGCGTGCGGTGGCCACTCAACAGCAGTGGAGGACCAGCGGCTGCGAGGTCCGGGCCCGTAGTGATAGCCCACAGCCCACGCGTTGGTAAGGGAGGCGCTTCCAAGCATGCCCGTTCCAGTGCAGCACGAGCGTCCTGTCATCCGCCTGCCCAATGGCCCAGGCGCTGGAAGCGGACGCCGTGGCCACTCCATTGAGATAGTTGGCACAGGCCGCTGACTCCTCCCGATCACCACAGAGTCGCGCCGACGGCGGACCAGCAGCCTAAACACCGCTGGGCGCCCGCTAGTTGCGGCGGGGCCGTACGCGGCGCGCACACCACCATCCGCGGGCCCGGACCAGGGCGACAGGGCCGGAGCGGGCCCGCTTCAGGGAGCGGTTGGGCCGGGGGTGCACAAACGTGCAGTCGGCACGTTTTGGGAAACGAGTGAGAGTTTTCGTGCGCACGCGATGCTTACAAGCCCAACCGTTCTGCATCGGAGGACGAATGGGACGTTATGCACGCACCCCAGATGCCCGTGGTTGCCGCCCCCGCCGCCGG
>QHBW01000078.1 GCA_003244205.1 Solirubrobacterales bacterium
AAGACCTCGTCGCGAATCCCGGGGACGTTGCTTGCCTGCAGGTCGTTTGCCTTTGTCAGCCGACCGCTGAGCTGGGATACCAGTGGCCCGGGCAGACGCGACAGCGGCGAAGCCAGCAGCCCCAGGCCGTTGGCCGCGGGCTCTGCCCGCGCCGTCCGCACCAGCTCGCCCAGCGCCGCGATCCGCTCGGCCGGGTCTGGGATGCTGACCGGCGCCGTGAGGCGAGCAGCTGCGAAGCGATTGCCGCCGGCAGCATCGGCGTCCCTCCGTACGGAGATCGGAATCGCGATCGGCATTGTTGAGACGGGCCGCCCGAGCTCTTCGTGATAGATCCGAAACGCTCCCAGCAGCGCTGCCAGGAATCCATCGTTCAGCGTCCCGCTCGCCGCTTTCGACGCGGCGCGCAAGTCCGGGAATTCAACGTCGAGGGCGCTGAAGCGCCACGACAGGCTGCGCCCTGCCAGCAGCGGTGACCCCGCGGCATCGGGGTCGGCGAGCACCCTTCGCAGTGAACCGCCGAAGCGGATTGCGTCACGCGCCGCGCGATCGGGTCTGCCGAGCGACGTAAGCGCGGCGCTCGCGTTGCGCAGCATCCGTGGCAGTCCGCTGACGTCACGCACGATCTGCTGTGCGACCAACCCGACGCCGCTGGGCGACTCGGCCTCGGGCACGGGACGCTGGGGCTTGTCGGGATTGTGCACACGTCCGCGCGCGTGCAGCATCGAGAGCAACTGGATCCCGCCCATGCCGTCGCTGGTCGAATGGTGGAGCTTGAGCAGATACGCAGCCCGCCCATCTCCGAGCCCCTCGAACAGCACGGCCTCCCAGGGCGAGCGCGCCTGGTCGAACGGTGTCATCGCCACCTGCTCTGCGGCCGCCAGCAGCTCGCGCCAACCGCCCGGCGCGGGAAGGCGCGCCCGGCGCAGGTGGTAGTGCAGGTCAAAGTCGCCGTCCACGGCCCAGGTGGGAACGCCCAGACCAAGCGGGGGCTCGACGACGCGCTGGCGAAAGCGCGGAATCAGCCGCGAGGCCCAGTCATGCGCTGCAACCAGCCGATCCCAGTCAGGCGCACGGTCGAGCAGCTCGAGTCCACAGACGGTCGAGCGCAGTCGCGGGTCGGCCTCGGCACGCCACATCAGCGTCTCGAGCGCGTTCATTTCCCGCGCGGTGCCCCACGCCGGTCCCGCGTGAGCGCCGTTGGCCTGGTCTGAGCCCGTGACGTTCTCGACCGCGCTCATCACGCTACCTCGTGTAGCTCGCTCTCGGCAGTCGGTCGGCCAAGGCCGCGATACGCCTCGCGCGCGCTGCGCCCTTCGTTGACAACGGCGTCGACCTCAGCGGCGATCGGCATCTCGACGCCGTGTTCAGTCGCCAGCTCGACGACCGTGCGCGCCGATTTCACGCCCTCTGCCACCTGGTTCATGCCTTCGACCACTTCCTCGATCGTCTTTCCCCGCGCCAGCTGCTCACCAACGCGGCGGTTGCGTGACAGTGAGCTCATGCATGTCGCCATCAGGTCACCAAGCCCAGTCAAGCCCGCAAACGTTCGTGGCTGGGCGCCCATCGCCTCGCCCAGGCGCGTGATCTCCGCGAGCCCTCGGGTAATCACCATCGCTCGCGTGTTGTCGCCGACGTCCAACCCATCGGCCATGCCCGAGGCGATTGCGATCACGTTCTTGAGCACGCCGCCAAGCTCGGATCCGAGCAGGTCCTGGTTGCGGTAGACGCGGAAGCGCGAGGAGGCAAACAGCGGCTGCAGCGAGCGCGCTACGGCGTCGTCGGGAGTCGCCACGACCGCCGCCGCCGCGAAGCCGTCCAGCACCTCGCGCGCGAGATTGGGACCCGCGAGCAGGCCGACCGGATGGCCGGGCAAGCACTCCGCGATGACTTGCGTGGCACGCATCCGCGTGCCCGGCTCAAGACCCTTTGCCAGCGACAGCACGGGAATCCACGGTCGAACGTGCGGCGCCGCCTGTTCGAGGACGGCGCGCAGGCCGTGGGAGGGGACGCCGACCACCAGGACATCGGCGCCGCCGGCGACCTCCGCGAGGTCGGACGTCGCACGCAGCGGGTCGGGCAAGCTCCGGTCCTCGAGGTAGCGCGCATTTGTGTGGCGCTCGTCCACCTCGCGAGCGACATCGCGGTTACGCGCCCACAGCGTCGTGGGTCCGTTCGCCGCCGCGAGCGCGGCGACGGTCGTGCCCCACGACCCGCCCCCGAGCACACCGACCTGCACCGGGCGCATCAGCTGGTCACCTCGAGCCGTTCGCGACGAGCGGCGCGGCGCGAGGGCCGCTGCTTGCCGGGCCACTCGGCGAGTGTGTCAACAAACATCTGGCGCACATCGGCGACGTGGTCCGCGATCCGCGACGCCGACCAGCCATCCGTCGAAACCGGCGCCAGCGCGACCACGTCAACGACACCGGAGTGCAGCGTCTGAGAACCACGCCACATGACCTCGCTGGCGTTGCGGATCACGATCGGAACGATCGGCACCCCCGCCTGCATGGCGATGTGGAACGCCCCCTTCTTGAAGGCACCCAGGCGCGGCGTCGAGGACCGCGTCCCCTCGGGCGCCACGACCAGGCTGATGCCTTCGTCGCGGACCTTCGCGACAGCGGGCGCGAGCGCACGCTTGGCCTGGCTGGTGTCCCCGCGCTCCACGAACGCGACGCCGGCGAGGCGAAAGAACTGTCCAAAGCCCGGAACGTTGGCAGCCTCCTTCTTGGCCACCCCCGTGAAGCCCCCACGCAGCAGCTTCATCAGGATGATCGGGTCGAGCTTGCTCTGGTGATTGAAGACGAACACGCACGGCCGCGAAGACCAGAGGTGCTCGGCGCCGCTGCAGACCCGTACGTCGATGCCAGCGGCGGCGAGACCCAGATCGACCCCGACCTCGCCTCCGACGTCTACGAGCGTGCGCCGCGAGCGTCGCAGCAGCCCGACGCCGAGACCCGCGCTCATCCCGGCGAACAAGCCGCCATAGAACGCGGCAGTGCGCACGAGCTCGCCCGGGCCCGGCGCCGCTCCCCGGCCGGCGCAGCGCAGGATGGGCCAGCCGCGCTGCTGAGCTTCGTCGCGAAGCCCGCCATCGGGCGACACTGCCACTGGATTTCCCGCGGTCTCGAGAAATGGGATGTCCTCGTTGCCGTTGCTGTAGGCGAAGGAGTGCTCCAGCTCGAGGCCGTGCTCTGCAGCAAGCGCGCGCACGGCGTTCGCCTTCGCGGCCCCCCACAGAGCTGCCCCACCGGCGCGGCCCGTCAGCACGCCGTCACGAACCTCGATCGGCGTGCAGAGCGTGTGGTCAGCCCCCAGCTCGCGCGCCATCGGATCGACCTGGAAGCGCGTTGCCGAGGAGGCGAGCACGATCGTGTGCCCCATCGCACGGTGGGCCTCGGCGAGCCGCCAGACCTCGTGATGCAGGCGCCCGGCGATCTCGTACTTGAAGAGCTTCTCGCCGAGTGCCACCATCGCCTCCTCCGGCTTGTCCTTCCAGGCGGCGAGCGAGAGGTTCAAGAAGGCTGCGAAGTCCGGCTCGCCGCCGATCCCACGGGCACCGGCCAGCAGAGTCTGGGCGAGCTCGATCGGCCCGATGTCCATGCCGCGCAGGCGATGTCGATAGAACGCCACCGCCGAGAAGCCGTCGATCACGGTCCCGTCGTAGTCGAAAAACGCGCCGACGCTCGGACCGCTCGGCGCGTCATCGATCGCCTGGACGAGCTCAGCCACCGATGCCATCGAGCACCTCCTCTAGCTGAGTTGCCTCTAGCTCAGCGATCCGCGTGAGCCGCGCCAGGACCTCCTCGATCTCCTCCAGGAATGCGTCGCGCGCCGTTGAGACCGCTTCGCGTCCCGGATCGACGAGGTCGCGGTTGGAGGCCTGGCGCAGCGCGCTCGCGTACAGCTCAGCCGATACCGACTCGGCGCCATGCAGCTTGCCCTGGAGCAGAAACTGCTGTCCGACCCCGAGACACTCCTTGATGAAGGCATCGCGGTCGATCTCGCTGCGTGGGTCGCGCGCCGCAAGTAGGTGCGCGACGACGAGCTGCGCGTCGAGGAACGACCTCAGGGCCCGATGGGCAACCAGCATGCGCGATGCCGCCAGCAGCGCCGCTGCGTCCTCCGGCGTGCCGACGTGGTCGCGCCAGCCGGCGTCCAGCAGCTCGAGCTCCTCGATCAGCTCGTCACGGAATCGCACCTTGTCGGCAAAGAAGAACTCGAACTTGAGTAGATCCCGTAAACGCACCGCGTCCTCCCAGGCCGCGTCGAGCGGGTCGCCGCTGCGCGAGGAGCGTGCAACGCCCAGGATCGCAAGCTCGACGATCGCTCGGTTGACGAGATGGTGAATCGCGCCGTTGCGATAGAAGGCCGCCACATGGCGCTGGCCGTGCGCAATCGACCAGACGGGTTCCGTCCCTCCGGTGAACGCGCTGACGACCCCGGCATCGCCAAGCGCATCGAGCGCCTGGCGCAGCCCCGCAGGTCGTCGCAGCTGGACAAGCGGCGCAGCGATGTTGCGGCGTTCGATGTACTCGAGCAGTGGCGCGCTGACGCGGGCGACCTGGTCGAGCGTGAGCGCGCGATCGCGGACGCCCAGCAGCGCAAACGTCACCAGTGAGCTCGCCGTGACCGGGGTCGCACGATTGATCCCGTCGCAGACCGCGAAGGCCACCTTCTCGAGCTGCGCTGGTCCCTCGCCGGCGGCGTCGAGCCGCTCCCGCAGCGAGAGCGGCTCCCCGAAGCGGACCTGAGCTGCCCCGACGTTGCGCCGCTGCGCTCGCGCGTAGCCGGCCAGCCAACGAAGGCCTTCCGCCTGCTTTTTGGCGCCGCTCTGCTCGGCCGCCATCGCCTCGACCTCCTCCAGCTGCTCGTAAATGATCGAGACGGGCACGAGTACGACGTCCTTGGCGCGGTTGTCGGACAGCGCGTCGACGAGATAGCGCAGTAGCCCGTAGCGCGGTGGGCGCAGCTTGCCGGTCCGAGTGCGCCCGCCCTCGAGGTACCACTCGATGTTGAAGCGTTTGGCGACCAGGTGACCGAAGTACTCGCGCACGGCGAGCTTGTAGATGTCGTCGTCGCCGAAGCTGCGCCGGATGAAGATCAGCCCGGCGCGCTTTCCCAACGGCCCGATCGGCCAGAACGCCATGTTGCCGCCTGCAACAAGGTGATTGCGCGGGAAGTCGTGGCCATCGAGCACCTGGGCGAGCACGAGCGGGTCGGCATAGGAGCGATGCGAAGGCAGGAAGACCAGCGCGTGGCGGCGATTGAGCTCACGCAGGCGCTCGAGCCCGGCGGCATCCACCTCGACGTTCCATGCGCGCTTGTGCAGCGGGCCCATCACGGCGCGAAAGACATCGATCGCCAGCCTGCTCTGAACCGCCGCGACCTCCTGCAGCGCATTCGTTGCATCGTCGAGGACCTCGTCGCGCGGACGCCCGAGGCGGTCGGCCAGTTCGGCCACCCGCTCACGAAAGCGGGCCGACGCGGTGATCTGCTCCGCCACGAGCCGTGGCACCTTGTAGCGATCGCCGATTACCTGGCGCTCGGCCCGCTCGAGCGCGAGACTCGCCTGTCGCGCGACGAAGGCGGCAAAGCCGGCGGCGCCACCAGCGCCGCCGACCTCCTCGCCAAAGCGCCGGCGCAGATCGCTTGCCGGCGCGGGCTCGCCCGCCGTCACACGCGCGCGTTGCGGGTCGGCCCGGACGATCCGGCGCTGCAGAAAGGCCCAGGGCCGGTGCGGATTGGTCAGCGCGAGCAGGTCGGCTGGGCGCACGCGGCGATCGCCGTCGCGCTCGCGCGGGAGCCACGTGATCCGTACCGGCGCCACGACGAGGTCGTCAGCGGACTCCAGTCGCGACGCGAGCAGCGGGTCGTCGTGGTAGAGCAACTCGGCGCTGGGATGCTGCGCCCGGGCCCAGGCTGCGATCAGCTCCTGCTCAGTCGCGGTGCGCGCGTCGGCAAGCACGAGCACCGAGCCGCTTGCCTGATCGCCGTTGCTCGTCGAGGGAAACGAAGTTTGGACCAGCGGCATGACGATCAACCAAGCCCGACACTACACGACGGGGTGCTGTCCTCCTCGGCCCGCGCCAGGGCTCCGCACAGCTAGGATTCCGGCGTGGCCGAGATCTCCCCCGCGCTCTACCGAGCGGGCGACGGCGAGCCGCTCGTCCTCCTGCACGGCTTCACCGGCGCCTGGCACCACTGGCGCCCGGTGCTGGCGCCGCTGGTCGCGCGCTACGAAGTGATCGCCCCGACCCTTGCCGGGCATCTCGGCGGCCCGCCAAAACCCGACGTGCACACGCTCGAGGGCGCGGGCGACTCGCTCGAGCGCCACCTCGACGATCTCGGTGTCGGCACGGCGCACTTCGTAGGCAACTCGATGGGCGCCGCGCTCTCGCTCGAGCTGGCCAAGCGCGGGCGCGCGCGCAGCGTCGTGGCGCTCTCTCCTGGCGGCGGTTGGGATCCGGGCGGGGGCGAGCCCGAGCGGATCGCGCGCTTCTTCGCGCGCCTGGTACGGATGACGAAGCTGGGGATGCCGCAGGCGGAATTGGTGATGCGCCGCCCGCTCGCGCGCAAGCTCGGATTCCGCGACGTGATGCGCCACGGCGAGCTCGTCAGCCCGCCCGATGCCCTCGATCTGATGCGGGCGACGCTTGGTTGCACGATGGTCGAGGACGTGCTCACCGCGCTGCGTGCCGGCACCGCTCACCTCGAGGCGCTCGACCAGGTGTCGGCGCCCACGCTCGTCGCCTGGGCGCAGCACGACCGCATCCTGCCGATGGAGCGCCACGCCGGCCGCTTCCGTCGTGAGATCCCCGGCGTGGAGTTTCGCGTGCTGAAGCGCGTCGGGCACGTGCCGATGTGGGACGACGCACGACTCGTAGGCGACACGATCACGGAGTGGGTCGACCGTCACAGCGCGCCGACCCGCGCCGGCGCACTGGCCTAGTGTCGTATGCCGCCTGCGGCTGAGTCCGGCCGGGCCGGCATTGCAATGATTCGCACAAGCGAGTAGAGTGTCTTCTGGACGGTCGCTGACCATGCCGGCCGGCCGTCGCTGCTGCTGATTTTGCCGTGGCTGCGACTAGCCGAGGCGATTGACTTCCGCCCGCGCGGATCCCCTTCGGGGGTTCGCGACCCGCCGGGCTCGCTCGGAAGGGACGAAGACCAACAGGAGGTTGCTCTCATGTTTAGAGCCAGGCCCGCAGGCCCTGCTGCCGCTGTGGATCAGGATGATCGGCCGGTGAGAGCGTCGCGCCGACAGAGCAGGCGTGACCCATCCGGCGCCCGCGGCTCTGCGAGGGGCGCGGGACTGCTTGCGCGTGTCGTGCACCTGGTGGTCAGCATCGTCGTGTTGGTCATCGTCGCCGGAATTCTGCTGGTGGTGCTCAAGGCGAATGCGACCAACAGCATCGTCTCGGATGTCCACGACGGGGCGCGCTGGCTCGCCGGTCCGTTCGACGGGATCTTCAGCTTCCACAGCGCCAAGGTCGCGATCGCAGTCAACTGGGGGATCGCCGCGGTCGTCTACCTGTTCGTGGGCGGACTGATCGCGCGGCTAGTCGGCCGCGCTCACCGCTAGGCTCGCGGGGCGCTCGTCGCGACCGAACCGGGAGGACAAATGACCAACAAGCACATCTATAAGGCGAAAGGTCGCGTGAAGGAAGCTGCCGGTGCGCTGACCGGAGACAGACACCTTAAGAACGAGGGGCGCGCCGACCAGGCCAAGAGCTCCGTCAAGAACGCCGTGAACACGCTCACTGGGCGCAAGCGAAACACGAAACAGAAGCAACGAAACACGGAGCAGAAGCAGAAGCAAAGGTAGGCATGCTCGAGCCAACTCAACTAAACCTTGGGAGGTGACCATGCTCACGATCCTTCTCATCATCATCGTAATCCTGTTGCTGACCGGCGGCGGATTTGGCTATAGCCGACGCCGCGGCCGCCGCGGCGTGTAGAACCGAAGCGCGCGGGGGTGGGTGGCTAGTAGCTGTCCCAGAAGTCTTGGACGATCTCCGCGTCGCCCTCGACGTGCGGGCCGAACACAAGGACCTCGAGCCCGTCATCGCCCGCTTCGAAAGCGCGGGTCACGCCGGGGGATACGCGAACGGCGTCGAGCGCCGTCAGGTCCACCAGCTCGTCGTCGAGCTTCACGCGGCCGCCGCCAGAGAGCACGACGACGACCTCCTCGGCCTCGCCGTGGCGGTGCGCGAAGGCCTCGCGCATACCCGGCTTGACTCTGAGGTATGCAAGCCCGGTGGCTGCTGCACCGAGCTCGGTACGCGCGAAGCGGGCCTCCTGGTGGTCGGAGAGCCCATGCTTGACAGCCTGATCCTCGACCGCGCGGAGATTCGTCTTCGCGTAGCTCATGTGACCGCGAGGCTACCTCAACCGCTACCGCGAAATAGTTGACGTCGCCGCGGCCCGATAGGTCACGCGGCGCGTCAACAGCTTGAGCCGTACTAGGCGGGAGGCGTACCGCGCGGCGGGCGCGAGGCCTCGGCGCGCGCGGGGCTCTCAGGGTCGACGGACTCCTCCTCGCCGCTGCGTCCGCCCTCGCTCGCGCCGCCAAGAGGATCGGGCGCGTCGCCACCTGAGCGCGCCTCGGCGCCGCGTCCGGCGTCGCCGGCTTCGCCGGCAGCACTCGCCGTGCCCGCATCGGTACGAGCGTGCTCGTCGGCTCCCTCGCTGACAGGATTAGCCTCGCTGCCGCCGGCACCACCCCTGTCGGAGCCGGTCTCTTCCATAACCTGCTCTGGGTCCCCGGACTGCAGTTTCTCGACGTCAGCGTCGACGTCCTCTTCTCGGCCTTCCTTATACGCATGCAGCGGCGACTTGGGGATCGTCTCCTCGTCGATGCTGGTGCGGTCATCTGGGTCGGGCATAGGGCCTCCTTGATCGGTGCCTAGTCGTTACCCGGCGACGTGCGACGCCACGCGCTTGATCGACTTCGAACGCGGTCGCCCGCGCAAAGAGCCGTCGCTACCTCGGGGTCGGAGAGCGCGCTCTCATCCGCAGCGCGCGCTCGGTGTCGGCCGAGCGCAGCGTCGTCGGGTAGGGCGGCATCCGCCACGGCTGCCAGCCCACGCTGCCGTAGTGCACGCGGAGGTAGGCCGTGAGCTCGCCGCGGTGCGCCGGGCAGGCATAGCGGCGGGGGCCCAGCGGCCCTTGACCATCCCACACGAGCCAGCGCCCGGGAAGCGCGTCGAGGTACTCCCCGAAGACGAGCTCATGGAGTTGACGCACCAGGCGCTCGTGCGTCTCGGGGTCCGGCGTCGCGTCGCAGAACTGGCAGCGGAAGACCATGCGGACGGGCATCGCAGGTCAGCTCTGGAGCTGGAAGCCGGTCTCGAGCTCGTCGGAGGGCCGCCGCCACTCGGGCTCGACCTCGTACTTGTTGCGCATCGCGCGGTCTCTGAGGTACCTCGTCAGCGCGCCGTAGCTGAAGCGAGCGGTGCGCGCCGCAAGCAGTCCGAGCCGGTCTGGCTCCATGAACGGCATGAAGCGGTCGGGAAAGCCCGGGCTCGTGCACCCGATACAGAGCCCGCCGACGTTCGGGCAACCACCCATGGCGTTCATCCACCCCCGCACCGGGACGTTGCACTTCACCACGGGGCCCTTGCATCCCAGCTTGATCAAGCAGCCATTGTCATCTCCGAAGCGCTCGGCGATCTTGCCGTGGGCACCCTGGCCGGCGCGATCGCAGCCCTCATGCACGGTCCGCTTGAACAGCCAAGCGGGCCGCCCTTGGTCGTCGAGGTCGATCGGCGGCGTCATCCCGGCGATCTGCAGACTCACGTAGAGCAGCGTCTCGGTGATGTTGTCGGGCTGGACGGGGCAGCCGGGGAGATTGACGATCGGGACGCCGCGACTCGTGGTCCAGTCCCAACCGAGATAATCGCGTAACCCCATCGCCCCTGTCGGGTTGTTGCGCATCGCCGGGATGCCGCCGTAGGCGGCACACGTTCCGATCGCGATCACCGCCGCGGCTTTGGGCGCAAGCCTGTCGATCCACTCGTTGGTCGTGATCGGCTGACCGCTATCGGGGTCCACGCCGAGCCCCGCCCAATGGCCCTCGCCGTTGATCTGCTCGTTGGGGACAGAGCCCTCGAGGACGAGCACGAAGGGATTGAGCCTGCCGGCTTCGGCCTCGTACCACGTCCGCATGAAGTCCGCCCCGGTCTCGTAGGCCAGCATCGGGTTGTAGAGCACCACTCCCGGCATCCCGGGTATCGCTCCTCTCAGCAGCTCCTCGAGACTCGGGTTCGTCGCCGCCGTCAGCGCGACGCTGTCGCCGTCGCAGCCGAGCCCGCTGGTCATCCAGACCACGCTCACGAGCATGCGCTCGGTGTGCGCCTGGCGGGGTGCGAACTCGCTGTTCAACATCGCGCGACTAGATCCTGGCCGCCCTGCGAGCGCGGGTTCGAGCGGCGCCGTTGGGTGCCACCGCGTGCGCCATGCCGTCGCGCCCGCCGCCGTTGGGCTCCGTGGCCAGCTCGACTTCGCTGGGCATCAGCTGCGCGAGGTGCTGCTCGGGAGTGCCGCACAAGTGCCATTCGCCCCCGCCGCCCGTCACGAGTCCGGCGTTCTCGAGCCGAGCGAGCGCGTGCGAGACCGAGGGACGCTCAGCGCTCACGAGCCGGCCAAGCAGGCGGTGGGTGAGCGGCAGCGTGAGACGGATCCCGCCGCGCTCGACACGCCCCCAGCGCGCGGCGAGGTGCCACAGCAGCAGGGCGAGGCGGACCTCGAGCCGCGGGTGTGAGCAGATCGTCCTCTGCAGGTCGAGGTTTTGCGCGCGCTTGCCGGCGCGGCGCAGCAGCGCCTGGGTGATCTGGGGCCAGCCGCGGACGCGCTCGACGAAGGCGACGTCGAGCACCGCGAGGCGCGCCGGACTCAGCGCCTGCCAGCAGACATCGCGCTCCAGCAGCTCCTCGGCATCGCGTTCCCAGAGTTGCAGCAGGTCGCCGGCGCCGACGAGCTCGGTCGTGGAGCGACCACCCACGGCCATGTCGATCGCGATCACTCCTTCGATGAGGAGCAGCCCCGCGACGCTGGAGCGCCTTGCCAACCAAGCCGTCGGATCGCATATTCCCGCTTCGACCTCGAAGGCCGTGACCGCAGACGACTGGCGGGCGACGACACGCATGCGCAGGTCGAACTCGCCGGCGAGGTCGGGGTCTACGTCCAGCAGGTAGCAGCGGAAGGCGTTACGCCGCGTTTCGGGAGCCGGCGTGTTCGAGGGCCACGAAGAGCGCGACGAGCCTCGCTCCGTCGGCTCTCGATCGTGGGTGGGCATGCCGTTCTCGGACACTCTCGCGACTCAAGCGATCTTCGCTCTTCCATCATCCCATCATTCGCACTCCGCCGGTGCGTCGCGAAACTTGAGCCGTCGCGCTCTCCTTCCCCCGCATCATCCCTGGTAATCGCGATTACCGGTGCCTCTGGTAATGCAGATTACGCCTTGTCCCATCGTTGGCCAGAGAGTGGTACAAAGCGCGGATTCGTTACGTTGATCACGTAGTGGGAGCGGGAGGAATCTGAGGCATGTGTCTGGCGATCCCCGGCCAGGTCATCGAGATTGTCGACGACGCCAATCGGCTGGCGAAGGTCGACGTCGCCGGAGTCCGGCGCAACGTCAACGTCGGACTGCTCGATGAGGACGGCGACGCCGCGCAACCCGGCGACTGGGTTCTCATCCACGTCGGTTTCGCCTTGTCGAAGGTCGACGAGGACGAGGCACACGCGACGCTGAGCCTGCTGGAGCGGATGGGCGCCGACTACGAGCAGGAGCTCGAGGAGCTCAAGGCGAGCGTGATCGAGTGAACGCGGCGCGAACGGCCCCCGCGACAGCGTCCGATCTGGGCCCGAGCTGCGGTCCCGAGGAGCACTGCATCACCTGTGGCGACCAGGCGATCCCGATGCGCGTCCTGGGCGTCGAGCAGCCGGGGGGGCTCGCGATCTGCCGGGAGCTCAGTGACGTCTTGCAGATGACCGGGATCGCGGGCGAGACGGTAGACGTCGGGCTGCTGGCTGACGTCTCCGCCGGAGACGTGGTGCTCGTGCACGCGGGAACCGCGCTCGCGAGGCTGGGACCCGAGGAGGTCGAAGCGTGAAGTTCGTCGACGAGTTCCGCGACGCCG
>QHBW01000041.1 GCA_003244205.1 Solirubrobacterales bacterium
ATGCGCGCCGGATGGATCTCGACGCCCTGGCCCACGCGCCGGTCGACGCGATCGTGTGTGCGCGGGCCCTGCAAACCCAGGCCGACCTGGCGCGCCGTGGAGGTGTCCGGCATCGCGGCGCCAAGCTCGCGGACTACCTCATAGCTGCCGCTCAGGCGAGGCTGCCCATCCTCCATTACGAAGCCGACTATGAGGTGATCGCCTCGGTCACGCATCAGGCGCACGAGTGGATCGCGCGCCGCGGGAGCCTGTGAACCACGCAGGAGCTGGGCCAGAGACGTCGCGGGTCGACGCGCGACAGTCTCTACGCGCTCTCGGCCAGGCCGTCGTCAGGCCAGACGTCGCAGAATCATCTCGCGCATGAACAGCCGGTGGTCTTCCTCGGAGCGGCCCAACCGCTCGAGCGTCGCGTCGAGAACGGCGCTGTTGCGTTCGAAGGCGCCGGTTGCGTTCGAAGGCGGCGGTATTCCGCTCAAACGCGCGCTCAACGCGAGCCAGGAGTCTTCCTCGGCCATGGCCGAGATTGTCGCAGACAATTCGTGAAGGCTTGGTGGAGTGCCGTTATGATCGGCTCGCGCCCTTGGATCCTTTTCAATCTGGGAGCCGGACCGCGTCCGCGATGTCTTGGAGCCGGTCGAGGCCGACACCGGCGTAGGTGTTGCCTCCCACCGCTGCAGTTGCTGCTCTGAAACGCCAGCTGGGCGAGCTCCGTCGTCGCAGCAAGCGCGAGCGCAAGAGCATGGGACAGGTGGCATCTGAACTGCTCGCCCCGGCGCTCACAGAGTCCCGGCAGCGCGTCGCGCCCCCCGGCTTTGACTGGACGAGTGCCGACCTCGGCGCACCCCGCGTCGACCTTGATGACAAGGAGGCACTGCGTCGGGTCCTCGACCAACGCGCATTAGCACGACCGTCGACGCCAATGTGCTCGTCTTCGCCTCCAATGAGGCGGACCCCGTCCACGCTTCTGCGCGCGCGCTCATCGAGCAGCTCGCGGCAGGACCCGAGTTGGTGTACCTCTTCTGGCCGGCGCTGATGGGCTATCTGCGCATCGTGACCCATCCCGCGATCCTGCCGCGCCCGCTTGCGCAGAGCGACGCGACGGCAAATAGCACCGCGCTGCTCTCACTCGGGCACGTCCGCGCGCCCGGGGAGACGGACCCGTTCTGGGAGATCTACCGGAGCACCGCGGGCGATCACGTTCGCGGCAACATCGTGCCCGACGCCCACCTCGCCGCGCTCATGCGACAGCACGGCGTCACGACCATCTACACCCGCGACCGCGACTACCGACGATTTCGAGGCATTCAGGTCGAAGACCCATTCTCATGAACAGCGCCGCGCCCCGGAAGCTACGCGCCCTGAAGGTGAGGTCACAGCGAACGCCGGATCTCGCGCATCGTGTAGACCAGCACGCCCGCGAGTCCGTCCAGCCCGACGATGAGAAGGATCAGTCCCATGTAGTGCCGCGACGACGAGTCGGAGCTTTCGGCTGCGGGGGAGGCATCGGACTTTGCCGGACGAGACTTGGGGGAGCTAGCCGTGTTTTCCGCGGCTGGTGAGGGCATGGTCTTGTTCGGGCCAGGGCGGTTGGATGTCGAGCAGTTCGAGGATGCGGCGTTGGGTGTAGGTCAGGCGGTCGAGGTGGATGCCGTTGTGGGTGTAGGTGAGGCCGAGGCCTTGGAAGGCGGCGAGGATGCTGCGGCCGGTGGGCTTGGCGGCGCGGCCTTCGGGGAGCAGGTCGAGCAGTTGGCCGTCGAGTGCCTGGCGTAGCTGGGACTCGATCAGGCCGAAGACGAGCAGCGCGAGCCCGACGATGCTGGTCAGCGCGTAGATGCGGTCGTCGTTGTGCAGGAAGATCGGGCGGACCTTGAGCGTTTGCTTGTAGTCGCGGTGGCGGCGCTCGACGACGTGCTGGTCCTTGTAGAGCTCGAGCACGCGGCGTGCGCTCAGGCGCCCGGTGAGGTTGGTGGCCAGCGCGTAGACGCCGTCGGTGCGGGCGGCGCGGGCGATCGCGTCGTGGTCGCGCTGGAAGGTGAGCGTGGGCTTGCCGGCGCGGGTGGCGGTCTTGGTTTGGATTAGCCCCGCGAGGGGTCCGGTGAGGATCTTCGCGATCCTCGTGTCGACCTGGCGGCGGGTCTTGTAGTGGCGCCCGCCGAGGCCGCGCTTGACGCGTGCGAGCGCGGCCTCGGCCTTGGTCAGCGCGCGCTCTCTGGCGGCTGCGACCTCGCGCGCCTCCTCGGAGGAGTGGATGTAGGCCACGCGCAACGCGACCGGCTCGCCGGTCTCGGGGTCGGTGATCTGCCAGTCGCGCAGCGCGCCGCGGTAGCGCGTGCGCAGCGCCTTGGGCAGGTCGCGCTGGCGCTCGGCGACGTAGCCAAGCGCCCGCAGCGCCGCGGGGCCGACCTCTTTGAGGTAGCGCTCGCGGAAGCCCGTCGAGGCCCTGAGCGGCACGATGAACTCAAGGCCCGAGCGCGCGATCTGGGCGAGTGTCTTGGGGTAGCCGCACGCCGCGTCGCAGATGATCAGTCCCGTGCCGGTGATCTGTTGCAGGCGCTCGAGCGACGCGCCGATCAGCGCGACCTCGGCGGCGTTGCCGGGGTCGGGGCGCACATAGAGCGACACGCCGCAGGCGCTCGTGGCCTGCAGCGCCCGGACCTGGCGCGCGACGCCCTCGCCCTGGGCCCAGCCCTTGGCCACCAGCGCCGAGTCCTCATAGGCGCCCGCGACGCGCAGCGCGGTCAGATCGACGTGCAGGCGACCGGCGTCGATGCCAAAGCGCTCGATCGCGCGCGCGGCGAGCGCGCCGCGCAGCGGCTCGGCGTGGACGGCGAGCGTCTCGAGGGCGCGCCCGAGGCGGTCGTCGTTGAGCAGCGCCGGCGGGATCCCAGCCAGCTCTAAGAGCGCCGTCCCCGACGCCCAGCCGGCGATGTCATAAAGCGGCGAAGGCGAGCACAGCCGGCTCAAGATCAGCGCCGCGCAGACCTCGCCGGCCGACAGCTGCTGACGCCCGCGCTGGGGCAAGAGCCGGTCGACGGTGGCGACCAGATCGAGCTCTGTGATGAAGTGCCAGGCGAGCAGCAACGCCCCGACCTCGCGGCGGACCCCGAAGGGTGGTGGGTCAAGCCTCGCGAACGAGCCCATCAGCTGCTCGAGTTGGCCCGACGCCTTGAGCTCGTCCTCGCGCCCCAGCGTGCGCAGCACGCGATGGCGCACGCGCCCGTGCTCGTCGCGATAGGCCTGCACCAGACGCAGGTAGACATAGCGCTTGCGACCGCGCACCACGGCGTGACGCTTGACGTACATGTTGGCCCTACAGTATGCGACTCGTCGGACGGAAGAGCCAGCCACAAGCTTCCCACCCAAAGCGCCCCCACCGACCCCAGCGGCCACAGTCGCCTACGCTCCGCAGCCCAATGTTGGCCCTACAACACCAGCGAACCGTCACCCCAACGAACGGGCGCCGCCGCGCG
>QHBW01000060.1 GCA_003244205.1 Solirubrobacterales bacterium
CCGCGCTACGGCAGGGTGCAGCTCCTTGACTTGCCCGAGGAGCGGCTGGAGATCATCGAGATGGAGGTAGGGGAGGGGGCGCCCGCGGCCGGGCGGCGGGTGAGCGAGGTCGACCTCCCCGATGGCAGCCTGATCATCTCGGTTCTGCGCGACAGGGGCGGCTTCGTCCCCAAGGCTGACACTGTCATCCAGCCCGGCGACGAGGTACTGCTCGTGCTCGACCCGGGCCTCGAGGCCGCGATAACGGATCAGTTTGCGGCCGATGGTGACCGCTCGCGTGGCTGATCGGGAGGTCGACGTTTTGCTCGTCGGCGCAGGGCCCGCGTCCGACGCTTGCGCTACGGAGCTGCGCGAGCGTGGCTTCGAAGGCTCGATCCTGCTCGTCGGTCGAGAGCTCGACCCTCCCTACGATCGACCGCCGTGCTCCAAGGAGCTCTTGCGCGGCGAGACCTCGCGCGAGGGGATTCGCCTTCACCCTGAGGAGCACTGGGAGCAGCGGGGCATCGAGCTGCTGACGCGGACGAGCGTGACCAAGCTCGATCCGGCGGCACGCTCTGTGCAGCTCTCCTCCAAGCAGGAGGTCGTCTACGGGCAGGCGCTGCTAGCGACGGGGGCGATGGTGCGCCGCCTCAACGTCGAGGGCTCCGAGCTGGAGGGGATCCACTACCTGCGCGCGCCGGCCAACGCGGAGGCAATTCACAAGGATGCCGCCGAGGCGCAGCGCGTGGTACTGGTGGGCGGGTCCTACATCGGCTGCGAGGTCGCCGCGTCGATGACGATGCTGGGCAAGCGCTGCACGATTCTTATGCAGGAGGGCCATCCACTTGAGCGCGGGTTCGGACTGCGCGTCGGCGCGTGGGCTCGCGGCGTACTCGAAGCTCACGAGGTGGAGATCGTGGCCGAGGATGAGCTCGACTTCTACCGCGGCGACGAGGACGGCCACGTCGAGGCCGTGGTTTGTGGCTCTGGGCGAGCGCTCGAAGCCGACCTCGTCGTGATCGGGGCGGGGGCGGTGCCCGACGTGATGGTCGCCCGCGCTGCGGGACTGTCGCTCGGCGCAAGCGGCGGGATCGAGTGCGACAGTCGGCTGCGCACATCGGCGGACAGCGTTTGGGCCGCCGGCGACGTCTGCGAGTACGACTCGGCGGTGCACGGGCGACGCCTCCGGGTCGAGCACTGGGAGGTGGCGCTCGCGCAGGGTCGCTACGTGGCGGCCTCAATGCTTGGTAAGGCCGAGTCCTACAGCGAGATCCCCTACTTCTGGTCGGACATCGGCGACTGGACCACGCTGGAATACGTGGGGCCCGCACAGACTTGGGATCGCGTCGTGGTGCGCGGCTCGATCGAGGACGGTGAGGCCTTCTCGGTCTGGTACGTCGATCAGGATCGCCTGGTCGCAGCGCTGGCTGTCGGCCGTAGCGAGGACCTCGACCACGCGCGCCGACTGATGAGGTCGCGTGTGAGCGTGGTGGAGCACGAGACGGCGCTGTGCGACGTTGCGAGTGACCTCAGCGCTGTCGGGTGACGACGCTGTTTGGGATTCGCCCGGCGAGCCATTCCGTCCGGCAGGCGTGCGAACATCTGTTCGCTCAGCAGAGCTGCGGGGCAGGGACTCGAACCCCGATAGCCGGCTCCAGAGGCCGGAGTCTTGCCATTAGACGACCCCGCAAACGGAGGATCGAAGGATAGCGAGGGGATGGCGATGGATGAAGACGCGGGAGCGCTTGGGATCAGCCGCGTGCAGACGAGGTCTCGCGTTGAGCGGCTGCTGGAGCAAGGGCTCACACAACTCGAGGTCGCACGCCGGCTGGGAGTAACGAAGTCAACCGTCGCCTACCACGCGAGAGGCCTGGGCATCGAGCCACAGGAGAAGTTCAACCGCAGGTACGACTGGGTGAGGTGCAGCGTTACTACGACGATGGGCACAGCATCACGGACTGCCAGCATCATTTCGGGTTTGCGCGGGCGACGTTCATGGCTGCGGTCAATCGCGGCGCAGTGCGTAGCCGGCCGCAGGCGATGCCCATCGATCGTTTGCTCGGTGCCAACACGCGGCGCAATCGCCTTCACATCAAACAGCGTCTCCTGAACGCCGGGCTGCTGGAGAATTGCTGTGAGGCCTGCGGACTGACCGAGTGGCTTGGAAGGCTGATTTCTCTGGCGCTTCATCACCGCAACGGCGTCGGCGATGACAACCGATTGGTCAACCTCGCGCTCCTGTGCCCCAACTGTCACAGCCAGACGGACAATTTCGCAGGACGAAACCGAGGCCGGTCACTACGCGGGCGCCGGGAGGAGTCGGTGCGCAGCGCCGCGTAGGCCACCTACGCCGCAGCCTGTCGCGCCCAATCGCGGTACAGCCGCCAGTAGTGTCCCTCGACGTCGAGCAGCTCGTCGTGTGAGCCCTGCTCCACGATTCGTCCGTGGTCGAGCACGACGATGCGCCCGGCCCCACGGATGGTCGACAAGCGGTGAGCGATGACGATCGCAGTGCGTCCCGCCAGCAGCCGGCGCAGACCCTGCTCGATCAAACCCTCGGTGTGGATGTCGACGTTCGATGTCGCCTCGTCGAGGACCAGGATCCGCGGATCGGCGATCAACGCACGGGCAAAGGCGATCAGCTGGCGCTGGCCGGACGACAGCTGCGCCCCGCGCTCGCCAACCGGAGTGTCATAGCCGTCGACGAGCGCGGCGATGAACGGCTCGGCCCCAACCGCACGGGCGGCGTTTGCGACCTCCTCCTCGGTGGCATACGGGCGACCGAACGCGATGTTCTCGCATACGGTCCCCGAGAAGAGGAAGGCCTCCTGGGGCACGATCCCGAGCTGTGAGCGCAGTGACTCGGCTGTCACCGCGCGCAGATCGTGGTCGTCGACCAGGACCGCGCCGCTCGTCGGATCATAGAAGCGGGCAACGAGCTTGGCGAATGTCGACTTCCCGGCTCCGGTCTCGCCCACGAGTGCGACCGTCTGCCCCGGGGGGATGTCGAGCGACACATTCGTCAGTGCCCGGACGGCGCCCTCGCCAGAGCCGTAGGCGAACGAGACATCGTCGAAGGTGATGCGCCCGTCGATGCGGTCGAGCACGACCGCATCGACACGGTCCTCGAGCTCGGGCTGCTCGTCGAGCAGCTCGAAGATCTTGTCCAGTGCCGCCATCCCGCTTTGGTACGTGGTGTAGAGGTTTGAGAGCTGCTGGATCGGGTCGAAGAAGTTGTTCAACGCCAGCACGAAGCCGACCACGGTACCCACGAGGATGTGCCCGTTTATCGCCTGGATCCCGCCATAGACGAGAATGCCTACGGTGACGAGTCCCGAGAGAAGCTCGATCCCAGGGAAGTACGCGGCGTTGAGGTAGACCGTCGTCATGTTGACCGTGCGGTTCTCCTCGTTGAGCTCGGCGAAGCGCCGCAGGTGGCGATGCTCCTGCCCGCTGGACTTCACCAGCCGGATCCCCGAGAGCGTCTCCTGTAGATATGCGGTGATCGCGCCGATCGTCTCGCGGGTGCGCCGGTAGGCATCGGCGGACATCAGCCGGAAGACGAAGCTGGCGCCCGCGATCAGCGGGAAGATCAGACACGTCAGCAGCGCCAGCTGGACGTCGAAGATGAAGAGGATGACGATCGTTCCGAGTAGCGTGAGCGAGGATTGGAACAGCGTCACAATGCCGTCGGAGACGAGGGTGTCGAGCGCCTCGACATCGTTGGTCATGCGCGAGACCAGCACCCCCACTGGTCGTCGGGAGTAGAACCCGATCGAGAGTGTCTGCAAGTGCTCGAAGAGCCTGAGACGCAAATCCTGCAGGGCGCGCTGGCCGACCCAACCCGTAAGGTAAGTCTGCAGCGCCGTGGCTGCCCACTGCACTAGGGCAGCAAACAGGAAGACAACCACGATCAGATCCAACGTCGACATGCTGTTGTGACGGATCCCGTCGTTGATGGCCAGCGCGGCGAGGGGTGCAGGCGCCAGCGTGGCGCCGGTCGCCGCCACCAGCGATACGAACATCAGGGTGACCCGCCCGCGGTAGGGCCGCAGCAGCTCGATCAGCCCGCGCAGCTTGCGTCCGCGCCCCTGGGTTGCGCGCAGCCGGCGGATCAGGTCGGCGCGGCGCTCCCCCCGGACGCCGCGCCCGCCGCCGTGCCCGTTAGAGCCGCGGCGCGCGCCAGAGTGCCCGGCTGCCGGGCCCGCCGATCGCCCACGTTCGCGCCAGCGATTCACAGCCCCGCCACCTCTTGCTCGAGCGGCTTGCGGTTGAGGAAGACCTGATCGGGGAGTCCCTTCTCGACGATCTCGCGGTACAGCGGTGAGCTCTCGATCAGCTCGTCGTGAGGACCGCGCTCGGCGATCCGTCCGTGTTCGAGCACGACGATGTCGTCCGCCAGGGCGATCGTGGAAAGGCGGTGAGCGATCACGAACGTCGTGCGGCCCGCCATCAAGTCTTGCAGCCCGCGCTTGATCTCCTGCTCGGTTGAGGCATCGACAGACGAGGTCGCGTCGTCGAGGATGAGCACGCGCGGATCGGCGACCATCGCGCGCGCCAGCGCGAGTCGCTGGCGCTGGCCGCCCGAGAGTGTCAGCCCGCGCTCGCCCACCTCGGTCTCGTAGCCATCAGGCAGCTTGACGATGAAGTCGTGCGCCTGCGCCCGTCTGGCGGCGAGCTCGACAGCGTCGTGAGTCGCGCTCGGACGCGCGTAGGCGATGTTCTCGGCGACTGTCGAAGAGAAGAGGAAGGGGTCGTCGGCGACGATCGCGATCGCTCGACGCAGCTCGGTGGGATCGAGCTCGCGCACGTCGACTCCGTCGAGCAGCACCGCTCCCGCCTCGGGGTCATAGAGTCGCGGAACCAGAGACACGAGGCTTGTCTTGCCCGCCCCCGTGGCTCCGACCAGGGCGATCGTCGAGCCCGCCTCAACGGTGAGGTCGATCTCGTGCAGCGTGGGTGTGCGGGCACCTGGAAATGTGAACGTGACAGCTCGGAACTGCACGTGGCCGTCGCCGGCCGGCAACGGCCGCGGATGCTCGGGCGCCGCCATCTCTGGGGCGCGGTCGAGGATCTCGAACAGGCGGCGCCCGGATGCAGTTGCGCGCTGCGCCATCCCAAGCGCGACGCCGAGCGTGCGCATCGGCGAGATCAGCAGCTGCAGGTAGAAGTAGAAGGCGGTGAACTGGCCAATGCTGATGTTGTGGTGAAGGACCGCGCGGCCCCCGAAAAACAGGATTGCCCCCAGCCCGAGGTTGGGGAGAAACCCGATCAGCGGCTGGTAGAACGCCTGCAGCCGAGTGGAGTACATCGCCTGGTCGAACACACGGGTGACGCTCGAGCGGAAGCGCTCGAGCTGACGCGGCTCGGCGGCGAAGGCCTTGACCACGCGCACGCCCGAGACGTTCTCCTCGACGTCGGCCGTCAGCTCGGCGATACGCTGCTGGACCTCCTGCAGGGCGGGACGTGCACGGCGCCCGTAGCGCTGCGCCACCCAGACGACGAAGGGCACCGGCGCTAGCGCGATTGCGGCCAGCGCCGGATCGATCGCGAACATCGCAACGCCGCCGAGGGCCAGCTGCAGTGCCGATTGCGTGAGAAAGATCAGCCCGTAGCCGAGGAAGAAGCGCACGGACTGGAGATCAACGGTCGCGCGCGACATCAGCTGGCCGGTCTGCTGGCGGTCGAAGAAGCCGAGCTCCAGCGACTGCAGATGCCCATAGAGGCCGTTGCGCAGGTCGTACTCAACGCCGAGGGAGACGCGACCGGCGATCAGGCGGCGCCCCACCGTCAGCGCGAGTCGCAGCATCGCGGCGACAGCGATGGCGATGGCGATCCCGGCAAGCGCGTGTCGATCGCCCCGCCGGATATCGTCGACGCCGCGCCCGAGCAGGTAGGGGATCAGCACCGTCGCGCACATCGCCAGCGCCGCAAGCGCGAAGGATGCGACCACGGCCCGCCGGTAGGGCACAAGGAAGCGCAGCAATCGCCAGAACGTAGGCACGCTACGAGTGTATTTGCCTGTGCAATCAAACCCATGCGAGCGGGCGCGCGGGCGTTGCGGCGATACTGCCCCCGGTGCCCAGCTCGCGTTTCGGACTCTGCGACTCTTGTCGCCACCAGCGCTTGATCCGCAACACGCATGGCTCGACGTTCTCGCTGTGCGAGCGCTCCCGCACCCAGCCTGCCTATCCGCGCTATCCGCGCGCGCCGGTGCTCCAATGCGCCGGCCACGAGCGTCCGGCGAGCGACGATGATGTCGCGCGCGGACGAGCCGACGGACGCTAGGTCGCGCTACACCTTGGCTAGCTCGAGCAGAGGCTGGAGGTCCTGAGAGACCTGCCAGCCGAAGTGGTACAGGCGCTGAGTGGTGATCGCATTGACGAGCTTCATGTCTGGGAAGCTCGCGAGGTTGTTGAGCCCTGGGGCGGTGGAGGAGAGGGTGGCGTCGAGCGGACGATCCAGCAGCGTAGAGAAGTCGCTGCGCTGCAGCAGGATCGCGGCGGCCTGGCTGGAGGTCTCCTTCGGCGTCGGCGGCAGGATCACCACGACGTTGTCCGCCTTGCCGATGTAGCGGAAGGAGTAGAGGGCGATCTCGAACGCCTCGCGGCTGAGCAGCAGCCTGCGCGCCACGGAGGGTTTGCCGAAGGAGATCGAGCAGTTGACGCCTTCGCCGCACATCGTGTACAGCAGCGAGTGACCGGGCACGAGCGCGTCGCCTGTCGCAGCGCTCGTGGCCTTCACCACGATCAGGGCGTCGGTGTCCTTGAACTGCAGCGGCCCCCGCAGTGCGCCGCCGCGGACGCTGACGAGCTGCGCGCCGTCGGGAAGCCTGTAGGTCGGCCCGACGTGGTCGGCGATCTGCTGCGCTCCGCCGGGGCTCGTGTTGCTGGGGCGCCAGCTTGACCACGGAGGCCCCGGAACCGCTGCGGGGCGGGTGGCGATCAGCACGACAGCGGCGATCGCCACGATCCCGAGCGCCAGCAGGACCCCGTAGAAGAACTGGAAGCGCGGCGCGTAGCGGGTAGGCTCGAGCCGCGCCGGGCGGTCGAGCTCTGCGCGCGGCCGGAGCTCGAGATCCCGGCCGGGGAGCCGCGCCTCGAGATCGTGCCCCGGCGGCGCCTCGGGAACCGCCTCGGACTCGCGACCTGTCTGCTCCACCGCTCTGATCGCCTAGAGCTTCGGCCAGCAGGCCGGATCGAGCACGTCGATCGGCGGACGCTTGAGTCCGACGCGTTGTAGAAGCTCCACGACCTCGTCGCCGTGCAGCTCGCGGCGATCGATCAGCTCGTCGGCGATCCGCTCCAGCGCCGCGCGGTTGTGCAGCGCAGAGTTGTACGCCGTCACGAACGCCTGCCCGATCAGCTGAGCTGCCATCGAGCGTTTGAAGCGATCGTTGAGCACGCCGGTTATGTAGGCGCTATCGGATGCCTGGCTCTGCCCAGAGCCACCGCGCTGGATCAGCTGGTTGCCGATCCGCTCGAAGCGGGCCATGATTCGCTCGCGGGCGGCCTCCTCCTCATCCTCTGAGCCGAATCGGCCGTCGAGGTCGACGCGAATCGGAGCCATCGCCGACAAGCCGACCATGCGGCAGGCGAGCTCGGAGACCGAACCGATGTCGCCGCCGACCCCGTTGGTGTTCTCCTCGTAGAAGACGACTTCGGTCGCCATCGCACCGAGCACCATGATCAGGCGCGCCATCTGCTCGGAACGCCATGAGGAGAAGCGCTCCTCCTTCTGCATCGCCTGGAAGTGCCCGAGGGAGTTCCCGCGCATCTTGATCGTCAGGCGGGTGGCCTCGATGTTCTCTTGGTAGAGGTAGCTCGCCGCAGCATGCCCCGCCTCGTGCAGAGCGGTGGCACGCGACTCGGCCGGGACATACTCGATGCTCCGCGCGGTCCCTGTCTCCACGGTCGTCATCGCCTCGACGATCTCTTCGCGCCCGAAGGCCTGCTTGCCCTCGGAGTGCGCGAGGGTCAGCGCCATCGAGCATGCCTGCTCGATCATCGCTGGCGAGTATCCATTGGTCATCCGGGCCAGCTCGTCGCGCCGATGATCGGTGTCGAGATCTGGCAGGTGGGACACCTTGCGCAGGTACAGCTCGAAGATGTCTTTGCGATCGTCCTTCGTCGGGGTGCGAAACCAAATGTGGCGCCCCATCCGTCCCGGTCGGATCAACGCCGGATCGAGCGAGTCGATCGGGGCGTTGGTCGCTCCGATGAAGTAGACCTGCTCTGAGCGCGGCGGTGGCGCGGGGACTCGCAGCTTGACGGGACCGACGCGCTGGGGAACGACGTACGTCGCGTCGAGGAAGGTGTTCAGCCGGCGCGTGAAGAAACGCTTGAGCATCGGCGGCTCGTCCATGCCGTCCATCTGGACGAGGAGCTGGTTGAGCGCCATCCCGCCTCCCATGCCGCCCATCATCCCGCCGGGGAACATCACCTGGGCGATCCGCTCGCGGGTGTTCTGCAACCACGGCGGGTAGACCGCCCGCCACGGGGTGGCGCGGCTCGCGAACAACCGCTCGCGCCACTCTCGCGTCTCGATGATCACATCGCCGCTGGCCGTCAGCGCGCCCCACTCGCCATAGAAGGGCTCAGGCGCGCCACCTCCCGCCTGGGTCAGGCTGCCCGACGCGAGCCCGCTTCCAAGCGCCGCCCGGCGCTGACCCACGGCGTCGATCTCATCGATGAAGATGATGCACTGGCCGCCCCACTTGCGCGCGAGTCGACGCGCCCGCGACATCAGATACATGACCACGAGCACGTCGACGCCGATGAACGTCTGTGCGAAGCCTGATCCGGGCATCGTCACGAAGGGGCAGTTGAAGTTCGTCGCGATCGCCTTCGAAAGCATCGTCTTGCCGGTTCCCGGCGCGCCGAGGAAGAGCAGCCCGCGCTCGGGCTTGCCGCCGGCGGCCTTGAAGTCCTCTCCGGACTGCCACAGCGAGATCACTCGCGTGACCTCCTCCTTGGGCTCGGCCTGGCCGCGGACATCAGAGAGTTTGACCCCCCAGTTGGCGTCGCCGGGCTCGTAGGCCTTGACCTGCTTGATTCCCATCAGCATCAGCGGGCCGATGAAGATCAGCGCATTGGCGAGAAACAGCAAGGGGAGCTGGAGCAGCAGGCTGAGGAAGATCGGACCGTTCTGAGCCAGCAGGGGCTGCGCCGCCGAGAAGGTCGAAAACAGGGGCGCGCTGATGCCGAAAAACAGGCGCAAGGCGAGGTTGAAGACGCCCAGCGCCGCAAACGCGATCACGGCCAGCCACGCGACGCGAATCCACTTGCTGCGCCAGTACCAGCGGCGCCGTCGCGCGACGATGTCCTCGGCGAGCAGCTCGCCGCTGGCTCCGAACAGGCTCGGGCGTGGGATTAGCCGGTGGACAACCAGGTCGACGGTGCCGCGGAAGGCGATCACCGCGAAAAACGTCAAGACGACCGCCAGCGGCACGCTCACGCCGTCGTTGAGCAGGACGAGGAAGAACACCGGTGCCGTGAACAGAGCCACCACGGTCGCCAGGCGCGTGAACCGTCGCCACTCGAACGCAAGCGAGAGCGCTTCGGGGTTCATCTTGGGCATGCGTGGGCTCTCGTCGGCAGCCGCCACCCTGGGCAGGGTACCGACCCCGCAACGCAGGACCGCCGCCTAGACGGCTCCCCGGACGTGCAGACTGTGCCCTCGGCGTACCATCGCTCGCGATGTCCAGTGACTGGTATCAGGATCGACGGCTGGTAGCCCTCTGAGCGCCGAACCGCTCTACCACCGCAAGGGTGAGCATTATGTTCCCACTGGGCTCACCCGCGGGCCCTGGGATGAGCGCCATCAGCACGGTGGCGCACCCGCCGCGCTGATCGCCGGCGCGCTCGAGTCCCACGAGGGCGCCGACGCGATGGCGCTGACGCGGGTCAACTTCGAGTTCCTGCGGCCGGTGCCGCTGGAGCCGCTCGCGCTCGCCGTCGCTGTCGACAGCGGGGGGCGGCGGGTGCAGCGGCTCAGGGCCTCGTTGCATATGGGAAAGACAGAGATCTGCCGGGCCACGGGACTGCGCATCCGGCGCTCTGATGCGCTCTCGGAGCAGGCCGGCGCGCCGGAGTCTGCGCCGCGGCTTCCGGCGGCAGATGAGATCGCTGACGCCGACGTGAGCTCCTTCCCCGCGGGTTTCGCGCGCGACGCGATGGAGCTGCGCTTCCTTGAGGGCCGCTTCCACGAGCCCGGGCCGGCGACCGTCTGGTTCCGACTGCGCGCCCCGGTGGTCGACGATCATCCCGCCACCTCCCTGCAGTCCGCCGTGGCGGCCGCCGACTTTGGCAACGGAGTGAGCGCGATGCTGGACTGGAAGGACTCGCTCTTCATCAATACCGACCTCACTGTGGCGCTCGAGCGCGAGCCCGAGGGAGAGTGGGTCTGTCTCGATGCGAGCACGCATCTCGGTCCGCGCGGCGCGGCCGTCAGCGAGAGCGTGCTCCACGATCGCGCGGGACGCATCGGGCGCGCGCTCCAGTGCCTGCTGATCGACCGCCGCGACGCCGAGCGCTTCTAGGCCCGACACCGCCATGCGCGGTCAGGTGGGGAAGGTGAGGCCGACCGCGAAGGTAGCGCCTCCGACGATCACCCCCGCCAGCGTCATCTCGAACCCCGACGCCCACCACGAGCGCAGCGTGAACAGTGACTTGGCCGCTCCGACACCGAAGTGGGCGACGATCGAGACGATCGCTGCGAGGATCACCGCGATCGCGCCTGTCGCGAAGAAGAAGGGGATTACCGGCACGATTGCGCCCAGCGCGGTGCTGATGCCGCCGGCGAGCGCCGCCTGGACGGGGTCGCCACCCGCGGCCCCGCCGCCGAACTCCTCGACGGCCAGCACCTTGAGCATCGCGTCGGGATCGCGGGAGAGCTTCTCTGCGAGCTGGTCCGCGTCGCGCTCGGAGAGCCCCTTTAGCTGGTAGAAGAGCGAAAGCTCCTCCTTCTCCTCCTCGGGATGAGTGGCAATCTCCTGGCGCTCGCGCTCGATGTTGGCGGCTGAGACCTCGGCCTGGGAGCGCTCGGCGAGGAATGCTCCGGTCGCCATTGACAGCGCCGAGGCGATCGCCCCGGCGAGTCCTGCTGTGAGCACGAAGCTCGAGCCTCCGGTCGCCCCTGAGACGCCTGAGACGATCCCAAAGACCGCGGCGAGCCCGTCGTTTGCCCCGTAGATCGCTCCGGAGAGCCAGCCGGCCCCCGACATGTGCCAGCGCTCGCGCCCAAGGATGCGGTCGAGGCGGGCCTGGGCCGGGGAGGGGTCGGCGGAAGGGTCTTCTGGCAGCTCGCCGCCGGCGCGCATCGTCTTGACGGTGCGCGAATGCCCGGCCTCCTCGTCGCGGATCTGATGCAGCAGCCGGTCGGTGACCTCGTCACCGGTTGGTCGCTTGTAGCGATCGGCGATCTCATCGTCTTCGGCCGCCTCCTGGGCCGCCAGCAGACGATCCAGCGGCGCCACGCGGGCCTGCCAGCGCCGCCATCGCGAAAGCCGCACGTCGGCAGGATCGGGGATTGTCATGCCCAGCTCGCGCATGCGCTGCTCGAGACGGTGGCGATGGCTGGCCTCGGCGTCGGCCATTCGGCGCAGGATCGTCGCCCGTCGCTGATCGCGTTCGCGTTGGGCGATCAGCTCGTAGACGGCGCCTGCCTGGATCTCGCCGCGCCACGCGTCGAGCAGACGCTGGGGGCCATCGGACGTGGTGGCTGATATCGCGCTCGGCGGGGTTTGCGTCTCGCTGCTCATCTCAAGCCTCCGGCGTCTTCCTGGAGCGCTAGAGGATGACAGGGCCCACCCGCGGTCCAGCGGAGCCGTGTCGCAGCCAATTGCCCGCGCGAGATGAGAAGATCAGGTCAGGGACATCGAGACGATTGACCAGGAATACAACCAGCTTCAAGAGGAGTTTCAGGACGTAGCGAAGACGGTGCAAGAGTGCGCGGAGAAGATGCAGACGGCAGCGGCCGCCGGCGATCAGAACGCAAAGGAGTGGCTGCTTGACGTCAAGCAGATCGCGCTCGACATCAAGGACGAGCAGATGCAGGTCAACTCGCTGCTGCAGGCGATCCACGGATTCGTCGCCAACGTCTCACAGGCGCCCCCACCTGCTCCGCAACAGCAGGGCTATGCTCCCCCTCCGCCTGGCGACGGCCCGCCCGTGTACGGGCAGCAGGGTGGTTACGGGCGGCAGGGTGGCGGCATGATGAGCGGCTTTCTCAACAGCGGCTTCGATTGGGCTGTCGAGATGGGCGCCGGTATCGGGCTCGGGCAGGAAATGATCAACAGCATCTGCTGAACCGCCCCTCAGCCCACCGCCCGCGCGCGACGCGCGACCTTCACGCGCTCGCTGCGTTCCAGCACGACCTTGCGCACGCGCACCGATCCGGGTGTGACCTCCATGCACTCGTCCTCGCGCAGAAACTCCAGAGCCTGGTCGAGCGAGAGCTGGCGGTACGGCACGAGACGAACGAGCACGTCCGAGGTCGAGGAGCGAATGTTCGTGAGGTGCTTCTCCTTGACGGGGTTGACATCGAGGTCGTCGGCGCGCGCATTCTCGCCGACCACCATCCCCTCGTAGACCGCTTCGCCGGGGCCGACGAAGAGTGTGCCCCGCTCTTGTAGGTTCATCAGCGCGAATTGCGCGGTTGTCCCGCGGCGGTCGGCCACGAGCGCACCGGTAGGGCGGGTGCGCAGGTCGCCCGCCCACGGCGCCCAGCGGTCGAAGACGTGGTGGACCAGGCCGGTGCCGCGCGTCTCTGTCAAAAACTCGGTGCGGAATCCGATCAATCCGCGCGCGGGAGCGAGGTAGTCCATGCGCACGCGCCCGGTTCCGTGGTTGATCATCTGCTCGAGCTGGCCCCGGCGCAGCGCCAGCAGCTGGGTCACGACGCCGACATAGTCCTCGGGCACATCGATCGCGAGGCGTTCGAGCGGCTCGTGCAGCCTGCCGTCGATCTCGCGCGTGACAACCTGCGGCTGGCCGACGGTGATCTCGAAGCCCTCGCGACGCATCATCTCGATCAGAATCGCGAGCTGCAGCTCGCCGCGACCCTGCACTTCCCAGGTATCGGGGCGCTCGGTGGTGCGAACGCGCAGCGAGACGTTGCCGACCAGCTCGGAATCGAGGCGGGCGCGGACCTGGCGGGCGGTCAGCTTGGAGCCATCCTGGCCGGCCAGGGGGGAGGTGTTGATACCGAGGGTGATCGACAGCGACGGCTCGTCGACGGTGATCACCGGCAGCGGGCGCGGGTCATCGGGATCGGCAAGGGTCTCCCCGATCGTGATCTCCGGGATCCCCGCGACGGCGATGATCTCGCCTGGCCCGGCCTCGTCGACGGCGACACGGTCGAGCGCGTCGGTCACGTAGAGCTCACCGATCTGCGCGCGCGCCACCGTGCCGTCGGCCCGACACCACGCGATCGCCTGGCCGCGCCGAATCGTTCCGTGGCGCACGCGGCAGAGGGCCAGGCGCCCAACGTAGGGAGAGGCGTCGAGGTTGGTGACGAGCGCCTGCAGTGGATGGTCCTGGCGGTAGACCGGCGCGGGGATGTGCTCCAGCAGGAGGTCCATCAGCGCTGCGAGGTCGTCCCCGGTCTCGCCTTCGGCGAGTGCCGCCCAGCCGGCGCGGGCGTTGCAGTAGACGATCGGGAAATCGATCTGCTGCTCGTCGGCGTCGAGGTCGAGGAAAAGCTCGTAGACCTCGTCGACGACAGCCGCGATGCGAGCGTCCGGACGATCGACCTTGTTGACGACGAGGATCACGGGCAGCCGGGACTCGAGTGCCTTGCGCAGAACGAAGCGTGTCTGGGGCATCGGGCCCTCGCTGGCGTCCACGAGCAGCAACACGCCGTCAACCATTGTGAGTGCACGCTCGACCTCGCCGCCGAAGTCGGCGTGCCCGGGCGTGTCGACGATGTTGAGCTTGACGTCGCCGTAGTGGACCGCCGTGTTTTTGGCGAGGATCGTGATGCCTTTCTCGCGCTCGAGGTCCATCGAGTCCATGACCCGGTCCGCCACGTCCTCGTTGGCGCGAAAAGCCCCGGACTGCCAGAGCATCGCGTCTACCAGCGTCGTTTTGCCGTGGTCCACGTGCGCGACGATCGCAACGTTGCGCAGGTCTTCGCGACGAGCGCTCACGACTGGACTAGCGGTGCCCGCTCGAGCCCGCGCGGCCGCGTCTGCGCGGCCGGGGGCTGCGCGACGAGCCTTGTGAGGCGTGGCGCGGGGTGTGGCTGCGGGCGTGGGAGAGCCCGGAGCGCTCAAACTCGCGATGCAGGGAGAGCGCGTGGGCGATCCTCTGGACCTCGCCGGCCTGCTCGGCGAGGACGAAGGTGATCCCGACGCCGGTGGCACCTGCGCGACCGGTGCGTCCGACCCGGTGCACGTAGCCGTCGTGGTCCTCGGGAGCGTCGAAGTTGATCACGTGCGTGATGCCGTCGACGTCGAGGCCGCGAGCTGCGACGTCCGTGGCTACGAGCGTGTCCACGCTGCCATCCTCGAACCTGGCGAGCGCCTTCTCGCGCTGAGACTGAGACTTGTCACCATGCATCGCGGCGGCTTGGACGTTGTGCACGCGCAGGCGCTTGACAAGCCGGTCGGCTCCGCGCTTGGTGCGTACGAACACGAGCGTGCGCCTGCGCTCGTGGTCGCGGTCGCGCAGCTCTCGCACGAGCGTCGCGAGCTTGGCCTCGTGGAGTACCGACAGGAAGCGGTGCTCGACGTCGCCGCGCTGCTCTGCTGTCGCCCGGTGCTCGTGGCGTCGTGCGTCGCTCGTGTACGCGTCGGCCAGGCGGCCGACCTCGCCGTCCAGCGTCGCGGAGAAAAACAGCGTCTGTCGGCGGCCGGGGATCGCATTGACGATGCGGTCCACGGGGGGGCGGAAGCCCATGTCGAGCATACGGTCTGCCTCGTCGAGCACGAGCACGCGGACCTGGTTGATCGAGACAGCACCCCGGGCCAACAGGTCCTCGAGGCGACCGGGCGTCGCGACGAGTACGTGCGCCTTGCGCGCTGCACGGCTCTGGCGCTCGATGCTCACCCCGCCATAGACCGCGGCGATCGAGAGCGAACGGGCGTGGCAGACGGAGTAGAGCTCGTCGACGATCTGGCTGGCGAGCTCGCGCGTGGGGACAAGTATCAGCGCTGCCGGGCGAGGACCGTTCGCGTCGATGCGATCGGCTAGCGGGAGGCCGAAGGCGAGCGTCTTCCCCGAGCCGGTCGGTGACTTGGTGAGGACGTCGCGTCCCGCGAGCACATCGGGCACGACGAGCCGCTGAACGGGGAAGGGAGTGTCGATAGCGCGCGCGCGCAGTGCGTCAACGACCGCGCTGGACACGCCGAGATCGGCGAATGACAAAGACATGTGAGAGCTCCTAGCTGCAATGGATCAGAGTCCACTGCGGATGATCCGGGAGATTCGACTGACCCGGATCGCTGAAGCGCTCGAGACAAGAACCTCGCGGGCAACGGCGTTGCTCGCCCGTCAGACGCTAGCAGCTCGGTTGACGAACGCTACCCAGTGCCCGCCTTCTTGTCCAGGTGAGTGCTGAGCCACAGCTCGAGCAGTGCCACCTGCCAGAGCTTGTTGCCAGTCAGCGTCGTGAGATGCTCGTTGGGCGCCGCGAGCAGGCTCTCCACGTACTCGGGCTCGAACAGCGCGCGGTGCGCTAGCCGCTCTGGGGTCAGCACGTCGCGCACGAGTGCGAGCACCTCACCTTCGAGGTGCGACAGCGCCGGCACCGGGAAGTATCCCTTTGGGCGGTCGATGATCGCGTCGGGGAGCAGTCCTCGGGAGATGCGCTTGAGGACTCCCTTGCCGCCCTCTGCGAGCTTGAGCTCCGGTGGACAACCCGCCGCCAGCTCGACCAGTTCATGATCGAGGAACGGAGTGCGCGCTTCAAGTCCCCACGCCATCGTCATGTTGTCCACGCGCTTGACCGGGTCTTCGACGAGCATCACTTCTTCATCGAGCCGCAGCGCTCGGTCCACCGGGGTAGTTGCGCCTGGAGCGGCGAAGTGGCGCTCCACGAGGTCGCGCGACGGATCGCAGGCGAGGCGCATGCGAGCATGCACCATCGCGCTGGACTCGGTGTGTGAGCGGTCCACGAACTCGTCGATGTACGCGTCGACGCCACTTCCGCCAACACCGGCGAGCGGCGGATACCAGGAGTAGCCCGCGAAGACCTCGTCGGCGCCCTGGCCCGACTGCACGACTTTGATGTGGCGGGAGACCTCTTCGCTGAGCAAGTAAAAGGCAACGCAGTCGTGAGAGACCATCGGCTCGCTCATCGCCTCGACGGCGGCGCCGATCGCAGGCAGCAACCGCGCTTCGTCCACCTCGATGCGTTCGTGCACGGTGTCGAATTCCGCCGCCACGAGGTCCGAGTAGTGAAACTCGTTGCCGTGTCGGCCGCCCGCGTCGGCAAAGCCGATCGAGAATGTCGCCAGCCCCCGCTGACCCTCGCCGGCGAGCAGTGCGACGATCAAGCTCGAATCGAGCCCGCCGGAGAGCAGCACGCCGACGGGGACATCGGCGACCATCCGGCGTTGCACAGCAGTTCGTAATGCCGCGAGCGTCACTCTTTCCCAGTCGACGTCAGTGGTGGACGTGTCGCGCGCGAAACTCGGCGACCAGTAACGGCGCTCACTGCACGCGCCGTCGGGCTCGATCGTGAGCAGTGTTGCGGGCGCGAGCTTGCGAACGCCGCGCAGGATCGTCAGCGGTGCCGGTACGACCGAGTGGAAGCTGAGGTAATGATGAAGCGCGATGGGGTCGATCTCCGTGTCGATGCCGCCGCCCCCGGCGAGCAGCGCCGGCAGGGTGGACGCGAAGCGCAGTGCACCGCCGCCATCGACCTCGGCGAAATACAGCGGCTTGATCCCGAGCCGGTCACGGCCCAGCACGACCCGTCCCGATGCTGGCTCGACGATCGCGAAGGCGAACATGCCGATCAGATGCTCGACAAAGCGCGCCGGCCCCCAGTGGTGAAAGGCCTTGACGATTACCTCGGTATCCGATGCTGAGTAAAACGTGTAGCCGACACTGATCAGCTCGTCCCGGAGCTCGTGATGGTTGTAGATGCAGCCATTGAAGGCGATCACGAGGCCCAGCTCGGGGTCGACCAGCGGCTGGTCGCCGCGTGCCGAGAGGTCGATGATCTTCAGGCGCCGGTGTACGAGCGCAACACCGGAGTCGTGCCACTCGCCCTCACCGTCGGGGCCGCGGGGCGCGAGCACCGCTGCGAGCCGGGCAAGCGCCTCCAAATCGGGCGCACGCGCCCACGCGACCTCACCGCCGAGCCCGCACATCAGAAGGCGTCGGCGAGGACCGCGACGAGGCCATCAAGGCCCGCGCCCTGGCGGGCGCATTGGCGCTGGCGCTCGGTCCCCGGGCAGCGGCTCAGCACGCGCGCACTCTCTAGCTCCTCACGGCAGCCCAGCTTGTCGGCATGCGGTGCACAGGCGTCGAGCGTCATCGAGAGCAGATCGTGCGCTGAGACGTGGCTCTCCAGGCGGGGATCGAGGAAGTGCGCCGCCATGCCGTCGCGTGCGGCCAGGAAGCGATTCTCGGCGAGCAACTCGGGAGTGCCTTGCGGCGGGACTGCGGCTGCCTTGCCATCGATCTCCATGTGTACGAGTGACTGCACCAAGGCCACCAGCGCAGCGGAGTCCTCGACCGTGATCTGAGCGTCCATGATGCGTACCTCGACAGTGCCCCAGCGCGGCTGTAGACGAACGTCCCACCACAAGAACGTCGGCTCGGGAAAGGCACCGCAGCGCAGCAGTACGTCGATGCTCTCGACATAGTCGCCGTAGTCGTTGAACGCCCGCGGGAGCCCCACACGCGGAAAGGCGCCGAACATCGGCGTACGCGTGGACGCGAGCCCCGTCTCGCGTCCCTGCCAGAAGGGGGAGTTCGCCGACAGTGCCAGCAGCAGGGGGAGATGGGAGCGCAGTCCGTTCATCGCGCGCATCGCGTCCTCGGGATCGAGGACAGCAACGTGGACATGCAGCGCGAACGTCGGCTCCCGGCGCGCCAGCTCGCGCAGCGATTCGTAGAGCAGCTGATAGCGCTCGCCACCCGAAATCCGTGACTCCTGCCACACGGTCGTCGGGTGCATGCCGGCGGCAGCCGCGCGCAGCCCCCGGTCATCGAGCTCGGCACGCAGCTCGCCTCGTAGCGCAGCGAGCTCTGCGATCGCGGCGGGCACATCGGTGTGCACGCCGGTGCGCAACTCCAGCGCCGAGCCATGCGTCTCGGCGGCGACATGCTCGAGGAGGTGGGGGGCGAGCGTGGGGAGGATGCTGTCGATCCAGGGAGCGAGAGCGAACGTGCTGGCGTGCAGCAGCATCACCTCCTCTTCGATCCCGACGGTCCATGCTGGACGCTCGCTTGGAGACGGCCACCGGCCCCAGGACGGGGGAACACGCCCGGCAGGCGGGCTCATGGTTCAGGCCGCGCGCCGCGTTGGTCCTGCGCGCGGCGCTGGGCGCTCGCGTTCGCGCTCTTCGCAGACCGTCACCAGGCGCCGGAAGAGGGCGAGCTGCGCAGGGTTGTCGACGAGCGTCTCGGCGTGCCACTGGACCCCGAGCAGCAGCGATTTTCCCCATCCCTCGATGGCCTCGACCACGCCGTCATCCGCCCACGCGACGGCCCGCAGGCCTTTTCCGAGCAGGTCGACGCCCTGATGGTGAAATGAGTTGACCGCGAGCCGGCGCGTACCCAGCACGGCGGCGACCCTGCTGCGGGGGGCGATCCGGACCTCGTGCGTGGGCTCCGTCCCCGGCTGGCGTTGGCGGTGCGCGATCGAGCCGTCGGTGATCTCCGGCAGGTGCTGGTGGAGGGTGCCGCCGCGAGCAACGTTGAGCGCCTGCGCCCCGCGGCAGATGCCGAGAATCGGCAGACCGCGAGCGTCGGCCTCGCGTGCGAGCTGCACCTCGAAGACGTCGAGCTGCGGCTCAGTGTCGCCCAGCTCAGGGTGAGCCGCGCGCCCGTAGGCTCCGGGATCGAGGTCTGGCCCACCGGAGAGCAGGACGCCGCTGAGACGATCCAGCAGCGGCGAGATGCGGTCGAGCTCCAGCGGCGGGAGCACTACAGGCAGTCCCCCCGCGCGCTCGACTGCTTGCAGATAGGGAAGCCCGAGCGCCATCTCGACCCGCGCCGGCTCGCCGTGGCGGCGGCGGCGCACCTGCTTGGCGAGACGCAGCTCGGAGGTGGTGACGCCGATCAGTGCAGCAAGCCCACTCTGGAGCGGCAGGACACGCCTCTTGGGATCCATGGTCATGCGAGCACCCAGGTGTCCTTGGCACCCCCATTCTGGGATGAGTTGACGACCAGCGAGCCGCGCTCGAGCGCGACGCGCGTGAGGCCACCGGGGAAGACTTGGATGTTTTCGCCGGTGGCAAAGGTGAACGGGCGCAGGTCGACGTGGCGCGGCTCGAGCTCATCGCCACAGACGGTGGGTTGGCGCGAGAGCCGGATCGTCTCCTGCGCGACGAAGCGTTCCGGTGTCGCTGTCAGCTGCTGTGAGACCGTCGCAAGCGCGTCCTCGTCGGCGCGCGGGCCGACCACGACGCCGACGCCGCCGTGTCCGCTGCGCGGCTTGATCACCAGTTCGCCGAGACGCTCCAGCACCATCGCGAGCACCCCGGGCTGCGAGGGGTCGTGCGTCGGTACCGATGCAAGCAGGGGCTCTTCGCCGAGGTAGAAGCGCACCATCTCCTCGACGTAGGCGTGCACGAGCTTGTCGTCGGCGACTCCCGTCCCGAACGCGTTGACACACGCCAGCGTCTGCGCCTCGAGCGGACCGAGCAGCACGTCGGCGAGCGTAGTGCGAGCTCCGGCGGCATCGAAGAGACAGTCCTCATTTGTGCGGCGATAGACCACGTCGACGGCAAGGAGTCGACCATCGGTGCGGGCGTAGAGCCGCTTGGCGCGGACACTGAGCTCGCCTATCGCGACCAGCGGCAGACCGAGCCGGCGAGCGATCGCGCTGTGCTCGTAGAAGGCAGAATTGGACGGCCCGTCGGTCAGCACGACGATCACAGGTTGCTCGCCGGCGTCCGGCGCCGCCGCCCCCCGTAGCGCCTCGCCGAGCAGAGCATAAGCCGGCTCCAGGGAGCGCACGCGGATCCCCTCGGGGACCGAGAGGTAGCCACTGAGGGCTTCGCGGGCGGCGACCGCATAGGCGATCCCCGACGGGGTCCGAACGTTGTCCTCGAGCACCACGAACGGACCCTCGCCATCGCGAACGAGATCGAGACCAGCGATCGTGATCCATCGCACCGGCGCGGGGGGCAGCTCCACCAGCCGCGGCTCGTAGAACTCGGCGCTTGCGATCGTCGACCACGGCACCAGGCCCGCACTGACGATCCGGCGCTCGCCGTAGACGTCGGCGACGAAGCGATCGAGTGCTTCGGCGCGCTGCGCCAGCCCGGCGGCGAGCGCGTCCCATTCGTCGCGCCCGATGAGACGCGGAACGGGGTCGACGACGAAGCTCTCCGTCTCCCCATCGTCGGCGGTGCCGAAGGTGACCTGGCGCTCGCGCAGGTGGTCGGACAGCGCGCGTGAAAGGGCGCGCAGATCCATCTCGTCGAGCGCAGCGAGCACGGAGCCGGTCGCCCGCGCGGATTCCGTCACGGCCATCGTCAGATTCCAGCTTCGGAAACGAGCCGGCGCATTCGCCCTAGGGCCAAAGAAAAGACCGGACATTGGGCCTTCGCGGCGGGGCGGCCCGGTCGATGTTATGACCGCTCGACGCGCGCTCGACGTTGCTCGCGTCGCTCGACCAGCGACGCGAGCAGCAGGCTCGCCTCGAAGAGCAGGTACAACGGTACCGTCTCGAGCAGAAGTGTAACCGCGTCGCCAGGGAGTATCGCCGCGAGCGCGCCGCACGCGAGCATCGCGTAGCGCCGGTTGTGTCGCAGTTGGCGGGTGGTGACAATTCCCGCCCGGGTGACGGCGAGAATGCCGATCGGTACTTGGAAGAGGAAGCCCATTGCGAGCAGCGTCATCGCCGCGAAGTGGTAGTACTGGCCGGCTTGGACGAGGACGTTGAACTGGTCGCTGTTGAAGTTCTGAAAGAAGCGCACGGCTGCCGGCAAGACGACGAAGTAGCCGAATAGCACCCCTGCCGCGAACAGGAAGGGGATCGCAAGCGTCAGCGGCCTGACTAACCGCGCCTGCTTCGGGCTAAACGCGGGCAGCAGGAAGGCGTAGAGCTCGAACAGCACCAGCGGCAGTGCGAGGACGAGAGCGAAGAGCAGCGACACTCCCATCGTGGTGGTAAAGGGTTCGCCGATGCCGAGCGTCACCGGCTTGTCGCCCTGCGGGGGCGCGGAGAGTCGTGAGATGTCGCCCTGAAGCTGTGGAGCGACAGCCTGCAGCGAAGTGCGGGTCGCTGCGCTAGCGCCGCTGCCCGGGCGATCTAGGACGCTGATGACACGTTGGAGATCAACGGCGAGCGAGCGCGTGTTCTGCTGAACCAGATAAGTGGCGCCCAGCGGGCCGCCCCCGTGTTTTACCTGCTTTTGCGTCTGGGTTGCGAGGGGCTTGTTGACGATGCGCAGCAGCGCGTGGTTCTGCCACAGGCAAAATCCGAACGCGACAGCGATCGCCGCCACTGAGATGATGAGGCGCGTGCGCAGCTCATCCAGGTGATCGACGATGCTAAGGCGATCCTCGTGGCCAATTCGGCCAACGGCAACGGCCATTTGACGATCTCCCAGGCGTTGCGCGACTACGCCTGCGGGGCGCGGGCGCCGATTACGGTGGACGGAGCCGGTGCGGGCGCCGTCGCGTCCTCAGCGGTTGCGGCCAGCTGCTCGGGCTCGCCCGCGGAGGGGTGGCCCTCGCCGCTGAGCGAGTCCTTGAAGCCACGCAGTCCGCTACCGAGCGAGCGGCCCATTTCGGGCAGTCGCTTGGCACCGAAGACCACGAGCAGCAAGATCAGCAGGAACGCGATGTGAATGGGATTATCGAGACCCAGCATGGTGATCGTCTCTCTCTCGGAGTCCCTTTGGAGGGACGTGTTTGACAAGGCATGGGTGTCGACCCGCCCGCCTGGGCGAGGAGGGGGTGGTCCCCCGGCGGGCGAGCCGACCTCGCACCCTGCTGGACGGCCAGGTGCGAATGAGCGGCTCCGCTACTTGATCAGCGGGCCGGCGGCGGCGAGGACTTGCTTCTTCGTCAATGGCTTGTCGAATCCCGCCGTCGGCGTCGGGCTCTTGCCGAGCAGCAGGTTGATCGCTGCGGCGTGGCGTGCCTCGACCTGCACAATCGAGCCCGCCGCTGCAAGCACCATCTTGCTCGAGATCGACGGTGCCGCGCCGTTGTACGCACCAACGCCGGTGTTTTCGAGCACCGAGGCCAAGGCCAGGAAGCTCGACTGCGAGGTCGCGGGGAAGGAGAACTTCGGCTTCTTCACTGGCGTCCCCCCGAGCTGCTTGATCGCCGCCTCGAGCGCACTCACGTGGGCGGCTTCCTCTTCGCCGAACTGGGTCGCGTAGGCCTTCGCTTGGCCGCTGAGCCCAACTTGCTTACCCTTGACGGTGTAGAAGTCGGCCTCTAGGTATTCGAGCGTGAGCGCGAAGTTCAGGATGTCGACATCGCCTCCGCCCGTCTGCGCGAACGCCTGGGAAACGAACGGTCCCACCGCGGCCGTGCCGTAGACCGCGCCGGCGGCGAGCGCTCCGCGCAGGATGAAGGCCCCGCGCGTCACGCCATGCACCTCGCATGCGGCGAGCTGGGGGTTGGCTAGATCATGATTGGTCATCTGGTGAATTCCTCTCGATTGAGGCAGCTGGCTGGCTCAGCCCAAGAACGGCTTGACCGCCGCCAGGACCGTCGGGATATCTGCCGGCTTGGCGAACGCGCCATCAGGAACGACAGACTTGTGGACGAGCGTGCCGAGCGTCGCTGCGTGACGCGCTTCGACGGAGTGGATCGAAAGTGCGGCGGCAAGCACCGCCTTGCTCTGAATGTTGCCGGCCTGGCCGAGATACGCGGCCGCGCCGAGGTTTTCCACGGTGTAAGCGAGCATCGCCACTTGACTGGCGCTCGAGACAGGGAACTTGCCGTTCGGCTTGGCCGCCGGCTTGCCGCCAGCGCCGGTGATCGCCGCCTTCAGCGCGGTCACGTGTGACTGCTCTTGGCTACCGAACTCCTTCAGCAGCGAACCGACCTTGCCGGAAAACAGACCAGCCTTCACCACCTTGTTGTAGAACTCCGTCTCCAGATACTCGAGCGTCAGCGCGTAGTTCAAGATCCCCAAGTCGCCGCTCCCAAACGGGTTCGCCCCGGATGTGGACGGCGGGGCGGTGGTAGCCGGCGCGGGCGCCGTCGAGCTCGACGACGAGCTCGACGAACTACTACTGCCGCACGCAGCCAGCACGAACGCGCCGAAGCTCGCGGCCCCCGCGCTCCCAGCCATCTTCAAAAACCGCTTGCGCTCGACGTCGTCGCGCACAAGATGCTCGACGATCCCCGCCGGCTGCGGCGCGGATTCCTCTCCGGAATGAGTCGACATCTACAACACCTCCGATTTGCGATTGAGAACCGACGCTGGTCGCAGCGTGTGCCCTCGGATCCCGCCGAGCCGTAGCGACCCGAACGGACCTGCCTGTTCCCCTATTGCGGAGCTGATCGACTTTCGGATCACTCTCGTCCGTTTCTGTTGCCGCTGGCGCAACGCTTCGACCTTCATCCGCCGCCCGCACAGCGCCCAGACACGGTCCTTGGTCACCCCGCGGTCCCGAGCAGAAAGCTCGGGAAATTCGGCGCTTCGCGAATAGTCCGCGGTCGCGGTGCGAGCTCTCTCTGAGGCCGGTGAGCCGCACTTGAGCGCGCGAGGCCGCTCCGGGGAGTTCGGCACTCGCGCGCAGCAAGCGTGATGCCTGGCTAGCCGACGATGAACTTCGTCTTCTTCACGCCGTCCAGCACCTTGTCCGCGCTGAGCGGTTTGTCAAACGGCGAGGGAGCGATCGGCAGACCGGTGATCGATGCGATCGCACCGGTGTGACGGGCCTCGATTGTGACGATCGACAGCGCGGTCAGCAGGATGGGCTTCGACTTGATGTTGCCCGCTTGCCCGCTGTAGGCACCTACGCCGGTCTTCTCGAGCGTATAGGCGGTCTGCTGGAACGTAGCCAGGTCCGTCACAGCTGCGCCGAAGTTGAACTTCGGCTTCTTGAGGGCCTTGCTGCCCAGCGCCGTCTTCAGCGCCCTGACATGCGCATCCTCGTCCTTCCTGACGACCTTGAGGAAGGTAGTTGTCTTGCCGGTGCTGTCGCCTGCGCCGACGTTGTTGTGATCGGCTTGGTCATAGAACGCCATCTCCAGGTACTCGAGCGTGAGCGCGAAGCGAAGGATGGCGATGTCGCCATGGCCGAACGTCTTCGCGGGCGGACGGCCTGCTGCCATGGCCGCCGGCGCGGCGAGGGCGCCCAGAACGGCGCCGCTGCCCGCGACGCCCGCTACGCCGACGCCGGCCTTCTTGAGGAAGCTGAGGCGGGTGTCCTGATAAGCCTCCTCGGCGCCCTCGCGAACGGCTCCGTCGACATCGATCTGTCCAAGGTGGAGCTCGGGATTCATAGGATGATCTCCTTGATTGTCGGGAGGGAGCCGGCCATCGGACGATGACCTCTCCCGGGGTCCCGTAGTGGATGAGGCAGACGTAGCGGTAAGGCTCTGGTCGGGCGAGCGTGACCTGTAGCTGCCCCTACTGCGGGCATGCCCCAGCGAAAGGGAAAGCCTGCCCACCCGCTGGTCACAGTGACCCTCACCCGGGTTCCATCCCACCACTCGCGGCGCAAGTGTTAACGCGTCGGGCCACGACTCGCTACGGATTGAGCGGCCGTTTCCGCTAGATCACCCCTTGCTCCCGGGCGAACCGCTACCGCCTGGCGTCGGCCGACGACGGCGCCTCGCGCGAGCATTCGCACGGGCACAGCGAGCAACGCCGGCCCAGCTGCAGCCAGCGTGACGACGAGAATGGTTCGTGAGGACTGACCGTAGAACATATCGCCAGCATTAGGGGCCGGCAGATGGATAAGCGCACCAGCTCCCCCGCTGGATCACCTGAGCGTCGTTGTTGGCGCGCGGCCGCTCGCTCCGCGCTGCGATCCCAGAGTCTGGATCTCTAGGAGGACCGATCGCGTTCTACGCCGGCCTACGCCGCGCCGAGATCTACCGCCTTGACTGGCAGGACGTCGACCTCGATGGCCTGTCGCTCGTTGTGCGGCGTTCTAAGAGCGACGCTGGCACCGGGCGACGCGATGAGCGCTCAAACGCGCCCGTTGCATACAGAGTGCATACATTTGCCACGCCCATCGACGTCGATAGCCGTCCATAGACATAGTTAGCGACGGCGCAGCCGATCTCGCATCACCAGTCACGGGGCGGGATTCGGCGCTCTAGAGCGATGCCGGAGGAGGGACTCGAACCCCCGACACGCGGATTATGATTCCGCTGCTCTAACCGACTGAGCTACTCCGGCGGGGAGGCGGATGTTAGAGGGGCTCCTGGCGCTCCTCCAAGCAGCGGAAGCTCGGCCGATGAGCCTTCCGCGCTCCCAAGTCCGCCGTTTGGGAGGATCGCGCGCGAACACCGTGCGCCCTGCTCGCACCCCTACCTCTGGACGGCCCGCGCTCGATGAGCTCTGAGGCCAATCGCGCGGCGACGGTTCTGCTGGCTGCGCCCAATTTCTCCGAGGGCCGCGACGGGAGCGTGCTCGAGGCGGTGGCCGCCGCCCTCGGCGGCGCGCGCAGCGCCGTGCGCAGCGGCGCGCGCGGTGGCGCCTTGGTGCTCGATCGCCATGCCGACCCCGACCACCACCGGGCGGTGTTCACGATCGCGGGCTGGCCCGGAGGGCTCGCGCCGGCGCTCGCCGCCGGCGCGGATGAGGCGATCGCCCACATTGACCTGCGTCGGCACGAAGGCGTTCACCCCCGCGTGGGCGCGATCGACGTGGTCCCGATCGTCCACCTCGACGATGCACGCCGGGGAGCGGCGTGCGTCGAGGCTCTGCTCGTAGGCGAGTTGCTGGGCGAGCTCGGCTTACCGGTATTGCTCTATGGGGCGCTCGCCGCCGGGCGCACGCGAGCGCAGCTGCGCGGCGGGGGCATCGCGGAGCTGTCGCGGCGGATCGAGAGCGGCGAGCTGGTCCCTGACTTCGGCCCTCGGCATCCGCACCCGAGCGCTGGTGTGACGCTTGTCGGCGCCCGCCCGCCGCTCGTCGCGTTCAACGTCGAGCTCGCCGCCCCCGCCACCGCGAAGGATGCCCGCGAAGCCGCGGCGCGTGTTCGCGAGGGAGGACGAGATGGCCTCCCCGGAGTGCGGGCGCTGGGCCTCGAGCTGAGCGCGCAGGGGATCGTGCAGGTGTCCACCAACGTCGAGGATCCGCTGGCAGTCCCGCTTGCGGCGGTGCTAGAGGCGGTTGCGCGCTCGGCGCCGGTGGCAGGTGCCGAGCTGGTAGGTCTAGCGCCCCGCGCCGCGCTGGAGGGCTTCCCGGATACGGTCGCCCTGCGGGGCGCCGCGGTGCTCGAGGACGTACTGGCGAACGCACTAACCTCCTGACCGTGGCCCAGACCAAGCGCAAGCGCAGGACCACGAAGCACCGGGGCACGCCGGCGGGGACGATCCAGACGCGTGGGCGCACGGGACGCAAGCTGCGACCGGCCGAGCGCAAGCTCGACAAGCAGGCTCAGGCGGCTGCGCGGCGCGAGGAGCGCCTCAACAAGCCGCCGACGTGGAAGGGCTCCTTCAACCGAGCGCTCGTCGCGACGGCGATCTTCCTGATCGCCGCGATCCTCGTACTCAAGGTCAAGCCCGTCGCGGGCCTGAGCCTGATGGTGTTCGTTTTGGTCCTCTACACCGTGCTTGGCTACACGACCGACAACTTCCTCTACCGCCGTCGGCAGCGACGCAAGACGAGCTGATGGACGTCCACGGCTTGACCGTCGGGCCGCTCGCGGAGAATTGCTTCGTCGTCCGCCGGGACGGGGCCGCCGAGGCGATCGTCGTCGACCCCGGCGACGAGGCCGAACGCATTCTCAGCGCGCTGCGATCGCTGCGGATCGACACCGTGGAGGCGGTCCTGCTCACCCACACCCACTTCGACCACATCGGCGCGGTGGGCCCGGTCGCGCGCGCGACCGGCGCGCCCGTGTACTGCCCCAGAATCGAGCGCGATGTGCTCGCCCACATCATGGACTACGTCCCGTGGCGCGGCTTTGGCCCGTTCGAGAGCTATGAGGCCGACGTGCTGGTGGATGGTGGCGAGACGCTCGAGCTCGCCGGCCTCACGCTGGACGTGATCTTCACTCCGGGGCACAGCCCGGGCCACGTCTCCTACTCGATCAACGACGAGCTCGGCTTGCTCTCGGGGGACGTCCTCTTCCAGGGCTCGGTCGGGCGCGTCGATCTCCCTGGAGGAGACTGGGCGACGCTCGAGCGCTCGATCGCGCGCCTGCTCGGCGCGCTCCCCGACGAGACCCGCGTCTATCCCGGGCACATGGGGGAGACGACATTGGGGCGCGAGCGAGCCACGAATCCATTCCTGCAGGCGCTGGCCGGGCGTTGAGCGAACGGATCCAGGCGCCGCGCGGCACGCAGGACGTGCTGGGCGAGCAGGCTGTTGCCCGAGCCGAGCTCGAGCACCGCGCCCATGCGGTGCTGGACGCAGCCGGCTACGCGCGCATCGAGACGCCGGCGTTCGAGGCGACCGAGCTGTTCGCGCGCGGGGTAGGGGAGTCGACCGACGTGGTGCAGAAGCAGATGTACACCTTCAGCGACGCGGGTGGCCGCTCGCTGACGCTGCGGCCGGAGGGCACGGCGCCGGTCTGCCGCGCCTACCTCCAGCACGGCATGGCCCGCCTTCCCCAGCCGGTCAAGCTCTGGTACCTCTCGAGCTTCTTTCGCTACGAGCGCGCACAGGCGGGCCGCTACCGCCAGTTCTGGCAGGTGGGCGCCGAGGCGATCGGCTCCGATGACCCCGCCGTCGACGCCGAGACGATCCTGTTGCTGGCCGAGCTGCTCGAGGAGCTTGGGGTCCGCGCGCGACTGCGGCTCGGCTCGCTCGGCACGCTCGACGCACGCAACCGCTACCGCGAGCGGCTCGCCAGCCACTTGCACGCCCACGCCGCCGAGCTGTCGGCGGAGGTGCGCGAGCGCATCGACGCCAATCCACTGCGCGCGTTTGACTCCGATCACGCGGGGACGCGCGCGGTCACCGCGCGCGCGCCCAAGCTGCTCGATGCGCTCGACCCCGACGACGTAGAGCACTTCGCCGCGGTCCGCGCGCTGCTCGACGATGCCGGGCTCCCCTACGACGTCGACGCGACGCTCGTGCGTGGTCTCGACTACTACACGCGCACGGTGTTCGAGTTCGACTCCCCGCAGCTCGGAGCGCAGAGCGGCGTCGGCGGCGGCGGGCGCTACGACGGCCTGATCGAAGCGCTCGGCGGCCTGCCCACGCCGGGATGTGGATTTGCGGCTGGCGCGGAGCGCATCCTGCTGGCCGGCGAGAACGTGCCGTTGCCGACAGCGACGGTCGACATCTACGTCGGCTACACCAACCCCGACCGGCGACGGACCGCCTTTGCGCTGGCGCTAGCGGCCCGCCGCGCGGGCTTGAATGCGCAGGTCGAGCTCGCCGGCCGCTCGCTGAAGGGGCAGCTCAAGCACGCCGACCGCATCGGCGCTCGTCTGCTCGCCCTCGTCGAGGCCGAGGCGACGGCGCTGAAGGAGATGGAGACGGGAGAGCAGGTCACGCTTGGCGATGACGCCGTCGTGGCAGAGGCTCTGCGGCGGCGATGAAGGCGATGAAGCAGCCTCCGCGTCCCAACCGCTACCGCGACACGTGGTGTGGCGCCCCCGACCTGCAGATGGCGGGAGAGCGGATCGCGGTGGCGGGGTGGGTCCATCGTCGCCGCGATCATGGCGGCCTCATCTTCATCGACCTGCGCGACCGCTCAGGGCTGCTCCAGCTCGTCTTCCGTCCCGATTTCGCCGAGGCCCACGGGGCCGCTCACCGGCTGCGCTCCGAGGACGTCGTCAGCGTCACCGGGACGCTCACCGGCCGCGAGCCCGAGAACGTCAATCGCGAGCTGTCCACCGGCGCCGTCGAGCTCGTGGTCGAAAGCTTCAAACTGCTGGCGACCTCTGCCACGCCGCCCTTTCCAATCGACTCCGACGGGCCCGTCGACGAGTCTCTGCGGCTGCGCCATCGCGCCATCGACCTCCGCCGCGCGTCCCCCCTGAGCGCGCTCGAGTTGCGCCACGACGTGATCGCCACGATTCGCGCTGAGCTCGACGCACGCGACTTCATCGCCGTCGAGACGCCACTGCTCACGCGATCGACCCCCGAGGGGGCGCGCGACTTCCTCGTTCCGGTGCGCGCGCCGCGCGGCGCCTTCTACGCGCTGCCGCAATCACCGCAACTCTTCAAGCAGCTGCTGATGGTCGGCGGGATCGAGCGCTACTACCAGATCGCCCGCTGCTTTCGCGACGAGCCCTCCCGCGCGGACCGCCAACCGGAGTTCACCCAACTCGACCTCGAGATGAGCTTCGTCGAGGAGGACGACGTGATCGAGCTGATGGAAGCGGTGATGGCAGCCGTTTTCGCGGTCGGCGGGATGGCCGACGCGATCGGTCCGCCGCCCTGGCCGCGGTTGTCCTACGACGAAGCGCTTCTGCGCTACGGCTCCGACAGCCCGGACACGCGTTTTGACCTCGAGATCGTCGAGGTCTCGGAGGCGCTGGCGTCCACCGAGGCACGCGTGTTCGCCGCGGCGCTCGGGTCTGGAGGGGTCGTGCGCGCGATCAACGCCGGGGCGCGCGAGCTTCCCCGCTCCGAGCTCGACGCGCTCGTCGAGCTCGCCCGCGAGCTGGGGGCGAAGGGGCTCGCGTATGCATTCATTGAAGAAGGTGGTGGTTGGCGGTCCCCGATCGCCAAGTTCATCTCCGAAAGCGAACGCGAAGCCGTGACTACTGCGCTGGACGCCCGCCCTGGAGACCTGCTGTTTTTCGTGGCCGACTCGGCACAGGTGACCGCGCGCGCTCTCGGGGGGCTGCGCCTCGAGCTATCGCGGCGCTTCGGCCTGCTCTCCGGCGCCGGCCACCGGGCGCTCTGGATGACCGATTTCCCAATGTTCGAGCGCGATCCGCAGACCGGTCACTGGGATCCATTGCATCACCCCTTCACGGCACCGGTGGGGGACCTCGACGATCCGGCCAGTCTGCGCTCGCGGGCCTACGACCTCGTCGTAGACGGCAGCGAGATCGGCGGGGGGTCGATCCGCACCCATTGTCCGGAGGTTCTGCGCCGGGTGCTCGAGCTCGTCGGGATCGCTCCGGACGAGGCCCAGGAGCGCTTCGGCTTTCTGATCGACGCGCTCGCCTACGGAGCGCCGCCGCACGGTGGCATCGCGATGGGCCTCGATCGGATCGTCGCGATCCTGGCCGGTGCCCCATCGATCCGCGACGTGATCGCCTTCCCCAAGACCGTCAGCGCGATGGATCCGCTCACCGGTGCGCCCGCCCCGGTGGACACCCAGCAGCTGCGTGAGCTGGGGCTGCGCGTCGATCTCAAGGGCTGAACCCCCCGGCTACGCTTGCGCTCGTGGACCTGACCGCGTTCTCTGAGCACCTGGAGCATCCGGTGGGACTCGGTCGGATGCCGGACGAGGGCTTCTCAGGCGCAGCCGGCGGCTCGGCTTGCGGGGACATTGTGCGCGTGGATGTTGCCGTCGACGGCGAACGGGTCGTCGCTGCCGGCTTCGAAGCGCACGGGTGTGGGGCGATGGTGGCCGCCGGGAGCGCCGCGGTCACGCTGGTGCAGGGTGCGTCGCTGCTCGATGCCGCTCGCGTGGGGACCAAGGAAGTGAGCGCTGAGCTGGGTGGGTTGAGCGCGGGGAAGGTGCACGCCGCGGAACTGACAGCCGACGCGCTGCACCGCGCACTGGGGGCCGCCGTGCGCCACCGAGCGGCGCTCTCAACCGCGTCGGGGCGCACGCTGGTCGCGCTGAGCGGCGGGGTGGACTCCGCCGTCGCGGCACTGCTGGTGGATCGCGAGGGCGGCGACGTCGTCGCGGTGACACTCGAGCTGTGGGCTGACGAGGGCCACGACGGTGAACGGTCCTGCTGCTCAGCTCAGGCGGTGCGCCGGGCGCGCGCGCTCGCGCACGGCATGGGCCTGGCTCACTTCACGATCGATCTGAGAGACGAGTTTCGCGCCGGAGTGGTGGGCCCGTACCTCGCGGCCCACGCCGCGGGCCAGACGCCGAACCCGTGCGTGCGCTGCAACGGCCACGTCCGCCTCGACGCGATGATCGAGCTAGCCGGGCGCCTCGGGGCCCCGCGACTGGCCACCGGCCACTACGCGCGCGTCGTCGATGACGAAGACGGGCCGCTGCTGCGCGCCGCGGTCGACGGCGTCAAGGACCAGAGCTACATGCTTGCCGCGCTCGCCCCGGAGTCGCTGGCGCGGCTGCGGTTTCCGCTGGGCGAGCTGACCAAGCCGGAGGTGCGCGTCCTCGCCCGGGAGGCGGAGCTGCCGGTTGCCAGTGCACCGGAGTCACAGGATCTGTGCTTCCTCGCCGGCACCCGGCGGGACGCGTTCCTCGCGCGTCACGGCGGCTTGCGTGCCCGCGAGGGGGACATCGTCGATCGCGCCGGCAAACGCGTTGGCCGCCATCGCGGTCACCACGCCTTCACGGTGGGTCAGCGCCGCGGCCTCGGGGTCGGGGGCGGCTCGCCGCTCTACGTCCTCGCCACCGACGCCGCCACCAACCGGGTGGTCGTCGGCCCCCGCGAAGCGCTCACGACCCAGCGGGTCGCCCTTGTCGATGTGGTGTTGCGGCGCCGGGGCGAGCGAGTCAACGCGGTCAAGCTGCGCTACCGCGGGCGTCCTCTGAGCTGTCGGATCGCTGGACCGGCGCCGATCGGCGCGCACGCAAGCCTCGAGCTCGAGCTGTCCGAGCCCGCCGGCGCCGGTGCGCCCGGTCAAGTCGCCTGCCTGATGTCGGGGGACGTCGTCGTGGGATGGGCGACGATCATCGCGCATTCCTGTACCGGCGTGGCCGCCCCGTGATGACCTCCAAGGAGATCCGCGGGCGCTTCCTGGAGTACTTCGCCGAGCGCGATCACCGCCTGCTGCGCTCGGGGTCGCTGGTCCCTGCCGAGCACGACCCTTCCGTGCTGCTGACGACCGCAGGCATGCAGCCGCTGAAGCCGTACTTCGAAGGGAGCGAGCAGCCACCGCATCCGCGGCTGGCGAGCTGCCAGAAGGTGTTTCGCGCGGTCGACATCGATCAGGTGGGGCTGACCACCCGCCACCTCACCTTCTTCGAGATGTTGGGCAACTTCTCGGTCGGCGACTACTTCAAGCAGGGCGCGGTCGAGTATGCGTGGCAGCTCTCGTTGGAGGGGTTCGGGCTCGATCCCGAGATGATCTGGATCACGGTCTTCGAGGGCGACGACGAGCTGGGGCTCGGACCCGACGAGGAGGCGATCGAGGCGTGGCTCTCTGTCGGCATCCCGCGCGAGCGGATCGTGGGCTGTCCGCGGTCGGAGAACTTCTGGCAGGCGGGCCCGATCGGTCCTTGCGGCCCCTGCTCGGAGCTCTACCTCGACCGCGGGCTCGCCTTTGGAGCGCCCGACGACCTGCCCGGCGCTGACAACGAGCGCTTTCTCGAGTACTGGAACCTCGTCTTCATGCAGTACCGGCAGGATCCCGCGAACACGCTCACACCGCTGCCAGGCAAGAACATCGACACGGGTCTCGGGCTCAACCGCATGGCGGCGATCCAGCAGGGCGTCGAGTCAGTCTTCGAGACCGACCAGTTCGTACCCCTGATCGAGCTCGGCGAGGAGCTCAGCGGACATCGCAGCGGCGAGTCGCCGGCGGTCGACCGGGCGCTGCGGATCCTCGCCGACCACAGCCGGGGAATGAGCTTCCTCGTCGCCGACGGCGTCGTGCCCTCCAACGAGGACCGTGGCTATGTGCTGCGCCGCGTCATGCGACGCGCGATCCAGCAGGGCCGTGGGCTGGAGATGGCGCCCGGATTCCTCGCGCGCTTCGGCGATCGCGTCGTCGAGGTCATGGGTTCCGCCTACCCGGAGCTGCACGAGCAGCGTGCGGCGATCGAGCAGTGGCTCGCCAGCGAGGAGGAGGGCTTCGGGCGCACGCTCGAGCAGGGGACTCGCCTGCTGAGCGAGGTCATCGCCGCCGCGCGCGAGCGCGGCGAGGACGCGATTGCCGCCGCCGACGCCTTCCAGCTGCACGACACCTACGGCTTTCCGATCGACGTCACGCTGGAGCTCGCATCCGCAGCCGGACTCGGTGTCGACGAAGCCGGCTTCTCGGCGTTGATGGACGCGCAGCGCCAGCGCGCGCGCGCGTCCGGCGGTATCGCCGGGCGCTCGGGCGGCGGCGACGGCGAGCGCGGACAGAGGTGGGCCCAGAGCACCGGCTTCCGCACCGAATTCACCGGTTACAGCTCGATCGAGCAGTCGACCACCGTCGCGGCGCTCGAGCGCGAGGGTGGCCGCCTGCTCGCCAAGCTCGCCGAGTCCCCCTTCTATCCCGCCGGTGGCGGACAGGTCTCGGACTCGGGCGTGGTGGAGTGCGAGTCGGGTGACTGTCGCGCGCGCGTGGCCGAGGTACTGCGCCTGGGAGACGACCAGGCGCTCGTGCTCGAGCTCGAAGCGGGCGAGCTCGAACCCGGGGAACGTGTGCTCGCGCGCGTCGACGCGGCGACGCGCCACGCAACCGAGTGCAACCACACCGCGACTCATCTGCTGCACGCGGCGCTGCGCGAGCGGCTGGGCGACCATGTGCGCCAAGCGGGCTCGGCGGTCCAGCCCGGCAAGCTGCGCTTTGACTTCACCCACGGCGCCGCGCTGACCGACGCGGAGCTGCGCGATGTCGAGGACGAGGTCAACAGCCGCGTGCTCGCCAACCTGCCAGTGCGCGCGCTCACCACGACTCTCGACGAGGCCCGGCGGCTGGGCGCGATGGCCCTGTTCGGAGAGAAGTACGGCGAGGTCGTGCGGATGGTCGAGATCGGGGACGGATCGTTCTCCCGAGAGCTCTGCGGTGGCACGCATGTGCGCCGCACCGCCGAGATCAGTGTGTTCAAGATCGTCTCGGAGAGCTCCAGCGCGGCCAACGTTCGCCGCATTGAGGCGGTCACCGGGCCTGTGGCGGTGGCGCTGCTGCGTCGTCACGACGCGCTCCTCGAAGACGTCGCCGAGCGTCTGCGGACGTCGCCGGAGGGCGTCGTCGAGGCGCTCGAGACGCGCGAGCGGCAGCGGCGCGAGCTCGAGCGCGCAGCCAGCGGCGCAGACGGCGCCGCCGCCGGCGCGGCGGGAGTGGACATAGAGGAGCTGTTTGGGCGCGTGCAGCAGATCGAGGGCGCGAACGTGCTCGTCGAGCAGGTTGTCGCCGGCGATGAGCAGTCGCTGCTGGCGACCCTGGATCGCGTCAAGGGCCGTCTCGACGATGCCGCCGTCGTGCTCGGCAGCGAGGTCCAGGGGCGCGTGGCGCTGGTCGCGGCCGTCGCCCCGGCGCTCGTCGAGCGTGGGGTCAAGGCCGGCGACGTCGTCAAGGCTGGCGCCGTCGCGGCCGGCGGCGGCGGCGGCGGACGCGACACCCTGGCGCGCGCAGGTGGACGCGACGTGGCAAGGCTCGGCGACGCGCTCGCGGCGGCGCGCGCGGCGATCTGCACCGCGCTCGAGAGCTGAGTGTGCTCGTGCGCGTCCTCGCCCTCGACCACGGCGAAGCGCACTGCGGATGTGCGATCAGCGATCCCACCGGCACACTCGCGACGCCGCTGGACCCGGTCGAGAACCCAGACACGCGGGCTGGGCTCAACGCGATCGTGGAGCTCGTACGCGACCGCGAGGTGGGCAAGGTTGTGGTCGGGCTTCCGCTGCGTCTCGACGGTGCTGACAGCGCCCAGACCGAGGCGGCGCGGGAGTTCGCCACGCGCTTGCTGGCGCGCCTCGAGCCGCTCGGGGTCGACGTGCGGCTCCATGACGAGCGGCTCACCACGCGCCAGGCGCGTGCCGGCGGTGGTCTTGCCAGCGAGCACTCGCGGGCGGCGGCCCACCTGCTCGCATCGTGGTTGGAAGTGCAGGGTGCGGTGCGCACTTCAGACAGATCCCTCTAGGCTCTGACTGCTCGATGCCCCGCTTCGGCCGCAGCTCACCGTCCGCGCGCGACCGGACTCCCGAGGAGCGCGCTCGTGATCGCGCCGAGCGCGAGCAGCGCCGCGCGAGCCGTGAGGGTCGCGCCGCCGACCCGCACATGCTCGACGCCAACGACCTCGAGGCACCCCTGTCGGATGTGCAACAGCCCGCCGCCGAGCCGGCTCTCGCCCCAGACCCGGCACGTGTCGACCCCCCCCTCGGGGCGCACCAGGCTCGCCAGGATCTCGGCTGGCCCGACGAGGAGCCCCAAGTCCCCGCGAGTCCCGACTACGCGCCCGGGTCACAGTCCGAGCCCGAGCCCGCGGCTTACCCCGAGCCCGTCCCCGAGCCCACACCTTCGGCCTATCGCGAGCCAGACCCCGAGCCGAGCGCCGAGACCGTGCCGCCGCCACTGCCGCCTTCCGACTCCGTGCCGGCGGCGATCCGCATCGAGTCGGGGGGCGGTGCCGAGCCGATCGTAGAGGCTGGTGGCACGGCTCCGCCAGCGCCCCCGCGCCGGCGCCGGCGCCGGGGATCGGGCCAGAGACCAGAGGGGTCAAGTCCCGCTGGCCGCGCGCGCATCGTCCGGCGGGTGGTCGCTGGGGTCGTTGTGGGGCTGATCGTCGCGGTCCTCTATTTTGCTTTCGAGACCTTCCAACCGTTCCATGGCTCTGGTCACGGGCAGGTCACCGTGGTGGTTCCCAAGGGCGCCTCGGTGCACCAGATCGGCGACGAGCTCGCCAGCCGCGGAGTGGTCGCCTCGGGGTTCTTCTTCTATCTCCACGCGCGCCTCTCCGGCGGCGGGTCGAACATCCGTCCCGGGAGCTACTCACTCCAGCAGGACATGAGCTACTCCGCGGCGCTGACGGCGCTGCACAAGGGGCCCACGGTAGCCAGGACGATCACGATCACGATCGTCCCCGGGATGGACCGCGCAGGGATCGCCAGGCTCGCACGCGCCGACGGGCTCACAGGCAGCTACCTCGTGGCCAGCGCCCATTCTGCACTGCTCAACCCGCGACGCTACGGCGCTCCGCGCGGCGTTTCGCTGGAGGGCTTCCTCTTCCCCGACACCTTCCAGCTGCGCGTCGGGGCGACGTCGCGCCAGCTCGTCGACGAGCAGCTCGCCGATTTCAAGCGCCATTTCGCCACGATCAACCTCGGCGAGGCGCGGCGCCTGCACCTGACCGCCTACGACGTCATCACGGTGGCCTCGATGGTGGAGAAGGAGGCGTCGCTGAACCGCGAGCGCCCGCTGATCGCCGCGGTTATCTACAACCGCCTGCGCGGACACACCCCGCTGGGCATCGACGCGACCGTCCTCTACGGACTCGGCGGCGACTTCACGCGACCGCTGACCACTGCCGACCTCGCTCGCGATACGCCCTACAACACCCGCCTGCACCAGGGGCTGCCGCCAACGCCGATCTCCAGTCCGGCGCTTGCATCGCTAGTGGCGGCGGCCCATCCCGCCCACGTGCCCTACCTCTATTACGTGGTCAAGCCGGGCACCTGTGGGGAGGACGCTTTCACCACGAGCTATCAGCAGTTCCTCCGGGACGCCCAGCGCTACCAGAGCGCCAAGGCGGCCAACGGCGGCCGCGCCCCGCAGCACTGCTGAGCGCGCGACGATGAGAGGCGCGCACAGCGCGAGTGAATCGCACCGCCTGGGGGTGCTCGGGTGGCCGATCGCGCACAGTCGCTCGCCGGCGATGTTCGCTGCTGCGTTTGCTGCCTGCGGTCTGAGGAGGTGGAGCTACCAGCGGCTGCCGGTCCCGGCCGAGCTGCTCGAGGAGACGGTCCGTGCCCTGGGTGCGGCGGGCTTTGCGGGAGCGAACGTCACGATCCCTCACAAGTCCGCCGTGGTCGTGCTCGCAGACCATGTCTCCCCCGAGGCGCGCGCCATCGGCGCGGCGAACACGCTCAGCTTCGCCGGCGACGGGACAATCCACGCGCACAACACCGACGCCACGGGGCTGCTCGCCACGCTGCCCGAGCCGCCGGCGGGCCGCAGTGCACTCGTGCTCGGAGCCGGGGGCAGCGCCCGTGCCGCGGTCTGGGCGCTGCTCACAGCCGGCGCAAGCGAGGTGCTCGTGCACGCGCGCAACGAGGGGCGCGCCCGCGCCCTCTGTGCCGCGCTCGGCGGCCAGCCCGTGAGCGCGCCGCGCCCCGCAGCGCTGCTCGTGAACTGCACTCCGGTCGGGTTGACCGACCCCGCGGCGAGCCCGCTGACCGCTGGCACGGCCGGCGACTACGAGTGCGTGATCGATCTCGTCTACGGCGCTCAGGAGACCGCGCTCGTCGCCGCGGCGCGCCAAGCAGGCGTGGCGGTGGTCGACGGGGTCGACGTGCTGGTCACTCAGGGGGCGCTGGCCTTCGAGCACTGGCTTGGACGACCGGCTCCGCGCGCGGAGATGCGCAACGCGGCGCGCTCGGCCTCCCACGGCTGACGCGAGAAGCGAGCGACTACGCCCGCGCGGCGACCGTCGGGATGGGGTCGAGCGCGACCAGCCGCACGCCGGTCCAATGGAAGCGCACCGGGACCAGGCCGCGTGCGGTGTTGTAGCCGATCGTGATCGTGGCGCTCTCCTGGTGAAGCACCTGAATGTTTCGGCTCGGGGCTGCGGTGTCGGTGCCGATGTAGTGCCCGGCGGCGAAGAAGAAGGCCTGCTGGACGCTACCGCGCGAGCCTACGAGCACTGTCAGCGTGTGCTCGGGCTCCCACACCGAGGGGTCTACGACCGCGAAGCCGCGGGAAGTGACGCTGGCCGTGGCGCCAGCAAGACCGCTCGAGCCGCTGACGCCAGGCGTTACGTAGGCCGGTGCCGTTGCGGTCCGCGTCGCCTGCGCGCCGTTCGGTGCAGCCGCCGCCGATGTTGGCGACGTGGCGCTGGTCGCTGTGGCGGCGGTCGGGCTCGCTGCGGGCGCGCTCGCCGTAGAGGAGCTCGAGGACCCGCCGCTGGAGCCACATGCCGCGAGCGCCGCGGCCGCTGCCAGCGCAGCAAGGCCCGCCGATGCTCTGGATCGGGGCACGAATCGACCCTAGCCGACGCGCCGGTCGGTCGACCGCGTTATTGCGCGGCGGACGCCGGCGAGGGGGTCGGCCGCCACTGGCGCGCGTCGGGCAGGGGGCGCAGGATGCCCTCCAGCCGTGGGCGCAGGTGTTCGTAGTCGGGTGGGAGCGAGAGCCGCTCGCCGAGGTGCTCAGCCGGCTCGTCGACGGCGAATCCCGGACCGATCGTCGCGAGCTCGTAGAGGATCCCACCCGGTTCGCGGAAGTAGACCGAGCGGAAGTAGAAGCGATCGATCACGGAGGTCGGGCGTGCTCCCGCCGCGCGCACCTGCTCACGCCAAGGCAGCTGATCCTCGTGCGTCGTCGCCCAGGCGACGTGATGAACGGTTCCAGCCCCGGCGACGCCATTGCTTCTCGCCGGCTCGAAGACCACGCGACCGCCGCGGTGCTCGCCCCGCGCCTCCCACTCGTGGGACACGATCTCCTGGAAGCCGAGCGCGTCGCGCACCAGCTTCTCGCTGGGGCCGCGGTCGGCGACAAAGACATGCACGGCCTCGAACCCCTGGAGCGCATGCTCGGCGGGGACCTCGCTGGCGCGCGCGATCAGCGGGGCATCGGTGCGCTCGACCGCCACGAGCGCGTGGTCGAGACCCTCCGGGTCGGCGAAGCGCAGCGCCCTCGAGTCGCGCTCGATCGCGACGCCCTCGCGGCCAAGGCGCTGCTCCCAGAAGTCCAGCGCCGCTGCGCTGCTCACGCGGTGAACGATGCGATGGACCATGCCCGCCCCGGCCCGGCCCCGGGGTGATTCGGGATACTCGAAGAAGGTGAGGTCGGCACCGTGGGAGCCTTGCTCATCGGCGTAGAAGAGGTGATAGGCGGTGGGGTCGTCCTGGTTGACGGTCACCTTGACCAGGCGAAGCCCGAGCACGCGCGCGTAGAACTCCACATTGGCGGACCCGTCAGCGGTGATCGCCGTGATGTGGTGGATGCCGTCGAGGCGCATCTGCTCAGGCAATCTACCTTCTCGCTGGCGCCGGCGATAGAAGTTGCGTCAGCAACTATCATGGTTAGGAATGGCCACCGAGATCCGACCCCAGCGAGCGCTGCGAGCCGCCGGCGCGGGGCCCGCGCGGGCGCCAGGGGGCAAGATCGAGGACCCGGAGCGGCGCCGGCGTACGGCGCGACGCGCCGCCCGCCTGTTCCGTCCGTATCGCGCACCGCTGGCCGGCGTCCTCGCCCTGATCGCGCTCTCGGCGCTGCTCGGTATGGCCTCGCCGTTTCTCCTGCGAGCCGTGCTCGACAGCGCGATTCCCCATCGTGATACGACACTGCTGGTGTGGCTGGTCGCCGGGATGATCGCGATCGCGATCGTCACCGGCGCCCTTGGCGTGGTGCAGACCTACATCTCCAACAGCGTCGGCCAGCGCGTGATGCACGATCTGCGGGCAGCGGTCTATCGCCACCTGCAGCGGCTGTCGCTGGCCTTCTTCACACGGACGCGCACGGGCGAGGTCCAGTCGCGCATCGCCAACGACATCGGTGGGGTCACAAGCGTCGTCACGAACACGGCGACCTCGATCGTGCAGAACGTGACCACGGTGGCCACCACGATCGTCGCCATGGTGCTGCTCGACTGGCGCCTGGCGGCGTTCTCGCTGGCGCTGATGCCGGTGTTCGTAGCGCTCACGCGGCGAGTAGGGGCCGAGCGCAGGCGGATCACGACCTCGCTGCAAGGCACGCTCGCGGACGTATCGACGCTCGTTGAGGAGTCGCTCTCGGTCAGCGGCATCCTCTTGGGCAAGACGATGGGCCGTGGGCCGGCGCTCGCCGAGCGCTTCGAGCGCGAGTCCTCTGAGATTGCCAGCCTCGAGGTTCGCTCGCGCATGGCCGGACGCTGGGTGATGGCCTCGATCCAAATGACGTTCGCGATCATGCCCGCGCTCGTCTACCTGTTCGCGGGACTCTCCTTCGCCCACGGGTCGCATCTGATCTCGATCGGGACACTGGTCGCGTTCACCACGCTGCAAACGCGGATCTTCTTCCCGATCGGACAGCTTCTCTCGGTGGGGCTCGACGTCCAGAGCTCGCTCGCCCTCTTTGACCGCGTCTTCGAATACCTCGATCTGCCGGTCGACATCGAGGAGTCGCCGACGGCCCAACCGCTGGTCGCGCATGAGCTCAGCGGACGGGTGTCCTTCGAAGACGTCTGGTTTCGCTACGGCGAGAGCGACGGTGCGGGCAGCTGGACGCTGGAGGGCGTGTCCTTCGTCGTGGAGCCCGGGACACGTACGGCGATCGTAGGCGAGACGGGGGCGGGGAAGACCACGCTGGGCTACCTCGTGGCGCGGATGTACGAGGCTGCTCGCGGCGCCGTTCGCATCGACGGCGTCGACGTTCGCGACGTCACGCTCGCGTCCCTTCCCGACGCAGTCGGCGTGGTCAGCCAGGAGACCTACTTGTTTCACTCCTCGATCCGCGAAAACCTGCGCTTCGCGCGGCCCGATGCCAGCGACGCGGAGATCGAGGACACCGCGAGGGCGGCGCGTATCCACGACCTGATCGCGGGCCTGCCCGACGGCTACGACACGCTCGTGGGAGAGCGCGGCTATCGCTTCTCCGGTGGCGAGAAGCAGCGCATCGCGATCGCCCGCACGATCCTGCGCAATCCGCCGATCCTCGTGCTCGACGAGGCCACCAGCTCGCTGGATGTGGAGACTGAGCGTGCCGTCCAGGAGGCGCTGGATGAGCTCGCCCGGGGCCGCACAACGATCGCGATCGCTCACCGGCTGTCGACGGTGCGAGACGCCGAGCAGATCGTCGTGCTCGATGGCGGCCGTGTTGTCGAAGTCGGCACCCACGATGCGCTGGTCGCCCGCGAGGGCCGCTATGCCGGCTTCGTTGCCCGCGACCTCGATCCGACCGCAGCGCCTGCATGAAGGACTACTAAGGCCCCGGGCCAGCCGCCCGCCCGCGCGCCCGGCGGCGTGCAGCGCTCTGAGCCGCTAGCCTCGCCGGCCCCCATGGCCGACGATCCAGCCCAGGATGGGGGCTCGGCCCCTTCCGGGCCGGGCCTCGAGAACGCCACTAAGGCGGCCGACAGCGGCGCCTGTCGCCCTTGCCGCGGGACGGGCAGCGTGGTATCGGGTCTGGGCGGAAGCCCGCACGAGGTCTCATGTCCGTGGTGCGACGGCAGCGGACGATTCATCCCCGAGCACGATGCGCAGGCGGCGCGCCGCGGTGACTAGCACCCGGCCGCGCGGCCGCGCCGGCGTCAGGGCGCAGGCCGATGCACGACCAGCACGCCCAGCACCCGCCCATTTGAGACCAGACGCACGGGGAAGCGCCCGCTGCGTGCGGGCACAAGCGAGAACTTCGCGGGCGTGGATGGATCGGCAGCGTGGTAGAGGTCAAGTCCGGCGATCGTCACGGAGTCGGGCTGCGGCGCAGACACCGTCAGCACGACGAGCTGCCCGACGTGCGCGGACACCGTCGTGGGAGCCGCCTGGTCTCCGGGGAGACTCCCCTGGACGGAGGGCACGCTGGGTGCGGACGGAGCGGGCGGTGAAGCCGGGCCTGGGGAGGGTTGCGGGGAAGTCTGTGTGAACGCGATGACGCCGAGTGCGAAAGCGAGCGCCAGCAGCAGTAGACGACGTGATCCGGCCATCCAGCCGCAGGCTAGCGGCCCCTCCGTGTGTCAATCCGGCAGCGCATAAGCTGGGCCGCATGGCGCTTCGCCTGATCACCGCCGGCGAATCACACGGGCCGGGGCTCACCTGCATTGTGGAAGGGCTACCGGCTGGTCTGCGACTGCGCCCAGAGGAGCTGGACAGCGACCTCGCGCGCCGCCAGCTCGGCCACGGCCGGGGCGGGCGCATGAAGATCGAGAACGACCGCGCCGAGGTGACGGGCGGCATCCGACACGGCGTCACCCTGGGCGGGCCGATCGCGCTACAAGTCGCCAATCGCGACTACGAGAACTGGCGCGAGCGCATGAGTCCATGGCCGGTGGACGCCGACATCGAAGAGGTTCACCTGCCCCGTCCGGGGCACGCCGATCTCGTCGGCACCCAGAAGTACAAGCTCACCGACGTTCGCGACGTGCTCGAGCGCGCGAGCGCCCGCGAGACGGCGGCGCGTGTGGCGGGCGGCTCACTGGCGCGGGCCTTCCTGCGGGAGATGGGGGTGCACGTGGTGTCCCACGTGACCCAGATCGGCGCGATCCACACCCACGTTGAGGAACCGCTCGAGCTCCACGACTTCCTCGAGGTCGACCACTCGCCGGTGCGCTGCCTGGATCCGGCGATCAGCCGCGCGATGGTCGAGGAGATCGATGCCCTGCGCAGGCGCAACGAGTCGCTGGGCGGCACGTTCGAGGTGCGGGCATTCGGGCTCGTTCCCGGTCTTGGCACGCACGTCTCCTGGGAGCAGCGGCTCGACGGCCGCCTGGCGCTCGCGGTCGCCTCGATCCAGGCGATCAAGGGTGTGGCGCTGGGCGAAGGCTTCGCCCTGGCCGGCAAGCCCGGCTCAGAAGCGCACGACGAGATCTTCCACTCAAGCGAGCGTGGCTTCTACCGCGAGACCAACCGGGCTGGAGGGTTGGAGGGGGGGATGACGACGGGCGAGCCGCTGATCGTCCGCGCGGCGATGAAGCCGCTGCCAACACTGACCAAGCCGCTGCGTTCCGTAGACATCGCGACGCACGCACCGGCGCAGGCCTTGCGTGAGCGGACGGACTCCTGCACGGTGCCGGCCGCGGGCGTCGTCGGGGAGGCGATGGTCGCGTTCGTGCTCGCCAACGCCTACCGTCAAAAGTTCGGCGGCGACCACATCGACGACGTGTGCGACGCGGTCACCGCCTACCGCGAGCGGATCGACTGGCGGACGCGGTAGCAGGCATGGGCGCGGGCGCGCTCGTCTTCATCGGCTTCATGGGCGCGGGCAAGTCGACCGCCGCCTCCACGGCCGCGCAGCGACTGGGGGGCGAGGCGATCGACACCGACGCGCTGCTCGAAGCCGAGCTCCGCACCGAGATCGGTGCGTATTTCGATCGACACGGCGAAACCGCATTTCGCGAGCACGAGGAGCGCGTCGCGCTCGAGACGCTCGCGCGCGCCGGCGAGCGCGACGCCGTGGCGCTCGGCGGGGGAGCGCTCAGCTCGGCGCGCGTCCGCGCGGCGCTCGCGAGCCACGTCACCGTCTTCGTCGAGGTCGCCGCAGAGGTGGCGTGGCAACGGGTCTCGCTCACCGGCGCCGATCGCCCGCTCGCGCGAGATCGTGAAGCGTTCATCGCGCTCCACGGTGCTCGCCAGGAGGTCTACGAGCGAGCCGCGAAGGCCTTCCTGATGCAGGGCGCCAATCTGATTTGGGCGCTCGAGCACCTGCTCGCGCTGCGCGATGGCCGCTGGGCGGCCTCGGCGCGCCTGGTGCTGGCGGCCTCAGCGTCGGGTAGCTATCCAGTCTGGTTCGGCAGCGGGTTGCTCGCCGGCGGACTGCGACACGCGGAGCCAGACCGCGAGCGCTTTCTCGTCTCCGACGAGACCGTTGGCCGCCTCTATGGCGACCGGATCTCCCCGGTCGCCGCCAAGCTGCTGATCACGCCTGGCGAGCAGCACAAGACACTCGCCCAGGCGGAGGCGGTATGGCGCTGGCTGGTCGCCGCCGGCGCCACGCGCGCCTCGACCGTCGTTGCGCTCGGCGGGGGAGTGGTGGGGGATCTGGCGGGGTTTTGCGCGGCTACCTATCAACGTGGCATCCCCGTCTGGCAGGTACCGACGACGCTGGTGGCCCAGGTGGACTCGGCGCTCGGCGGCAAGACCGGCGTCGACCTGCCCGAGGCTAAGAACTACGTAGGTGCCTATCACCAACCCGCGCTCGTGCTCGTGGACCCGGCCGTGCTGGAGACGCTACCCCCGGTCGAGGTCGCCGCAGGGTTTGCCGAGGTCCTCAAGACGGCGCTGATCGCCGGCGGTGAGTTGTGGTCCCACGTACGCCACGATCGACCTCTCGACGAGCTCGTGCTGTTGCGCTGCATCCGCACGAAGCTTGGCGTGGTCGCGGCAGACGAGCGCGACAGCGGCGTTCGCCAGGTGCTCAATCTCGGTCACACCGTCGGCCACGCGATCGAGGCTGCGACTGGCTACGCGCGCTATCGCCACGGCGAGGCTGTCGGCCTCGGGCTGCTGGCCGCACTGCGGCTGTCGGGCGCCGACGCGCTGCGCTCCGAGGTGCTCTCGCTGCTCGGCGCCCATCAGCTGCCGACGGTGCTGGAAGGGGTCGAGACAGACATCGTGGTCGCCGCCACGAGACACGACAAGAAACGCACCGCCGACCGCGTCCCCTTCGTCCTACTGGCAGACCCCGGCCACCCCGAGCCAGGTCGAGAGGTCACCGACGACGACTTGCGAGCAGCCGTGGCAGAGTTGGGCGCGTGAGCATCCGCTACCGCGTCGAGGTTCTCCACGGGGTCAACCTCGACCAACTCGGCAAACGCGATCCCGCACACTACGGAGGTCTCGATCTGCCCGGGCTCGAGCGCCTGATCGAGGGATACGGCGACGAGCTCAACCTCGCCATCTCCTTCTTCCAGTCCAATCACGAGGGGGCGTACGTCGAGCGCCTGCACCGACTCGGCGGCGCCTTCGACGGTGCCTTGCTCAACCCGGGAGCCTGGACGCACTACGCGTGGTCGCTGCACGACGCGCTCGAGGTCGCCGGCGTGCCCGCCGTCGAGGTTCACCTCTCGGATTTGGCCGCCCGCGAGCCCTGGCGGCGGCAGTCGGTGATCGCGCCGCTGTGCATCGAGACGATCAGCGGCCGCGGTGTCGAGGGCTACCGCGACGGGCTGGCAGCGCTCAGGCAGGCGCTCGAGACCCAAGCAGGTGGCTAGGCTCGAGGCGATGGCCGCCACCGCCACCCGCGTGGACTCCGTCGCCGAGCTTCTCGGCGAGCGCTCGCTCGATCTGCTGCTGATCGCCGACGCGGTCAACCTCCGCTATGTGACCGGGTTCACGGGGAGCAACGGGCTCGCGCTGATCGGCGCCGAAACACGCACCTTCATCACCGACTTCCGCTACAGCAAGCAGGCCGCCGACGAGGTCGCGGGCTTCGAGCACGCGCCGGCCAGCACGGAGCTCTTCGACGGGATCGAGGCCGCGCTGCCGGCGCAGCGGCCGCTGCGTCTCGGCTACGACGACGCCCACGTCACGGTCAAGGCCCATCGCATCCTGGGCGAGAAGCTCCCCGACGACGTGGCGCTGATCGCCAGCGGGGGACTCGTCGAGCGCCTGCGCGCGATCAAGTCGCCGCAGGAGCGCGAGCTGGTCGCCAGCGCGGCGCGGCTGGCCGACGAGGCCCTCGAGACCATTCTCGGTCGCGGGCTGGTTGGACGGACCGAGCGCGCGGTTGCGATCGACCTCGAGCAGGAGATGCGCCTGCGTGGCGCCAGCGGCCCGGCGTTCGCCTCGATCGTTGCAGCGGGGGCTCATGGCGCGCTACCGCACGCCTCTCCGCGCGACGTAGAGATTCCCGCGGACGCGCTCGTGATTGTCGATTGGGGCGCAGAGTTGGATGGCTACTGCTCGGACTGCACGCGCACGTTCACCACCGGATCGGGGATAGGGGCCACGGAGCGCGCTGTCTACGAGCTCGTGCGCGAAGCCCAGCAAGCTGCGCTCGGCGCCGTTAGCGCCGAGGCTGCCGGCCGCGGCGTCGACGCCGTCGCTCGCGACCTGATCGCCGCCGCCGGCTACGGCGAGCAGTTCGGCCACGGCCTCGGTCACGGGGTGGGCATCGAGGTCCACGAGCGGCCGCGCCTGTCACGGCTCTCCGACGACAAGCTGGTGGCGGGCAACGTCGTCAGCGTCGAGCCGGGTGTCTACATCCCGGGTCGTTTCGGCGTGCGCATCGAGGACCTCGTCGTGGTCGGTGAGGACGGCTGCGAGGTGCTCACCCACCTGCCCAAGGAGCTGACGGTCGTCGATTGAGGGACAGCGGGTCCCGGCTCGCCGATACCCTCACCCGGATGGCGGTCATCTCCACCAACCAGTTCAAGAGCGGCAATCACATCGACGTCGAGGGCACCGTCTTCAAAGTGTTGGAGTTCCAGCACGTCAAGCCGGGCAAGGGCGGCGCGTTCGTGCGCACCAAGCTGCGGCGCGCAGGCGACGGTGCGGTCATCGACCGCACCTTCCGGGCGGGCGAGAAGTTCCGCCAGATCCAGAGCGAGAATCGGCGCATGCAGTTCCTCTATGCCGATGGGTCGAGCGCGCACTTCATGGACTCGGAGAGCTTCGATCAGCTCGAGCTGCCCGAGGATGGCGTCGCCGCAGAGCTCCGCTGGCTGCGGCCAAACGACGAGGTCGACCTGCTGCTGCTCGACGGCGCGCCGGCAGGGGTGCAGATTCCCACGGCAGTCGAGCTCTCCGTCAGCGAGACCGATCCCGGGTTGCGCGGCGACACGGCCTCTGGCGGCGGGACCAAGCCCGCCACGCTCGAGACGGGCGCCACGGTCCACGTCCCGCTCTTCGTCAACGTCGGCGACGTCGTGCGGGTCGACACCCGCTCTGGCGAGTACGTCTCGCGCGCCTAGGAGCAGGTGGCCGGATGGCGCGCAGGAGCCAGCAGCGACGGGCGGCTGTGATCGCGCTCTACCAGCACGATCTCACCGGGGTGGCGATCGGGGAGGCATTCGAGCGCGACGCACACCCGTTCACGCGCGCCCTCGCCTACGCCACCGACGACAACCGCGAGGAGCTCGATGCGCTGATCAGCACTCACGCCGAGGGTTGGAGCCTCGAGCGCATTGCGCCGCTGGAGCGCAACATCCTACGAGTGGGCCTGCTGGAGATGCTTCACCCCGACCTGATGGAAGGAGAGACGCCGATCCCTCCCGAGGGCGCGATCAACGAGGCCGTCGAGCTCGCCAAGACCTTCTGCGGAGCCGACACCCCGCGCTTCGTCAACGGAATACTTGCCGCGGTCCTGCGCGACCGCCCGGCGGCGGTGTGAATACCCCCGACCCACGGCGCCTCGACGAGCTCACCGAGCGTCTGGAGGCAGCGGCGCAGCGGCTCCGCACCGGCGAGCTGGGCGTCGAGGAGGCTGGCGCGCTGGTGGAGGAGTGCGCCCAGCTGGCCTCGGCCGCGGCCGCCGAGCTCGACCGCTTGGCAAGGGCACCGCTCGACGGCGTAGCGCCCGGCCAGGGCGAGCTGCTTTAGGCCTGGCAGACTCTCTGACGTGCCGTCGTCCGCACCCTCGGGAGCCGACCTGCAGGCGGGATATCCCACCCAACTGCGCGACCTCGTCGAGGGGTACCTGGCGACGCTGCGCTTCGACGAGGAGCCCCGCACCGCCGGCCTCGGAGAGGCCATGCGCTACTCGCTGCTGGCGGGCGGCAAGCGCATCCGGCCCGTGCTCGCGCTCGCCACTGCGACGGCGCGGGGACGGGCCCCGGAGGAGGTGCTGGCGCTCGCGGCGGCGCTCGAGCTGGTTCACACCTACTCCTTGATCCACGACGATCTCCCCGCGATGGACGACGACGATCTGCGCCGCGGGCGCCCGACGTGTCACCGCGCGTTTGGCGAGAACGTCGCGATTCTGGCTGGCGACGGCCTCTACGCGGAGGCCTTCCGCCATCTGCTGCACCGGCAGGCCGGCGAGCCAGCGCACCTGCTCGCCGCGGCGCGCGAGCTGGCGACGGCGACCAGCGTCAGCGGGATGGTCGGCGGGCAGTACCTCGACGTAGCCGACGCCGCCGACACCGGCGCGAGCGGACTGCGTCACCTGCACGAGCTCAAGACCGGACGATTGATCGGTGCATCGGTCGCCTGTGTCCTGCTCCTGGAAGGGGCAGGGGAAGCTGCCACAATGGCCTTTCGCCGCTACGCGGGAGAGCTGGGCGTCCTCTTCCAGATCGTCGATGACATCCTCGACGTGACCGGCTCGGACGACGCCCTCGGCAAGCCGCGCGGAAGCGACGAACGTCACGGCAAGCGCACGTACGTCTCCGAGTATGGTCTCGACGGGGCACGTGAGCTGGCCGGCGATAGCCACCGCAAGGCCTCGGCGGCGCTGGTGCAAGCAGCTCCCGCCGGAGCAGTGGAACTCGAGCAGATCACCAACTTCATCTACACCAGAAGCTCATGACCCGCCACCCATCGCTCGATGCAATCCGTACCGCGGCCGATCTGCAGTCGCTTTCCGACGACCAGCTCCAGGCACTCGCCCAGGAGGTCCGCGAGCACATCATCGACACGGTGGGAGAGATCGGCGGCCACTTCGGCGCCAATCTCGGCACCTGCGAGCTCGCGGTCGCGCTGCACTCGCTGCTCGACTCGCCACGCGACAAGGTCCTCTGGGACGTCGGCCACCAGGCCTACCCGCACAAGATCCTGACGGGCCGCGCCGATCGTCTCCACACGATTCGCCAGTACGGGGGGCTGGCGCCGTTCTGCTCGATCGCCGAATCCGAGCACGACATCATGGGCGCCGGCCATGCGTCGACCTCCGTGGGCTACGGCGTGGGCATCAAGGAGGCGATGCGCCGCGGTCGCGGCCTCGACGGGCGCGTTGTCGCGGTGATCGGGGACGGGGCGATGACCGGTGGCGTGGCCTTCGAGGCCGTGCATCAGGCGGGGGGGCTGGGGACGCCGATGGTGGTCGTGCTCAACGACAACGGCATGTCGATCGCCCCCAATGTCGGCGCGCTGTCGCGCTACTTCAATCGCGTTCGCCTGCACCCCAAGCTGCGTCACGCGCGGGAAGACTTCGAGGAGGGTCTGACGAAGCTCCCCGGCGCGCTGGGCTCCGCCTTCGAGCGCCTTGGTCCCCAGCTGAAGGAGTCGATCAAGGCCTTCTGGGCGCCAGGGCTCTGGTGGGAGGAGCTCGACTGGGCCTACATGGGGGTGATCGACGGTCACGACGTCCGCGCCCTGCGGGTCGCGCTGCGCGAGGCCCTCGCCGCTGACCGACCGGTCGTCGTCCACATCTCCACCGTCAAGGGCAAGGGCTTCGCGCCCGCCGAGGACGGCGGGCTCGAGGGCATGGAGAAGTGGCACGCCGCCAAGCCGAAGTCGATCGCCAACGGGGCACCAGTGGCCGCCAAGCCGCCACCCGCCGGCAAGGCCGCGCAGCCACAAACCCCGCCGCAGTACACGCAGGTCTTTGGCGACGCGCTCGTGGCCGAGTGCCGCCGCGACGAACGCGTGCTCGGGATCACCGCAGCGATGAACTCCGGGACCGGCCTCAACATCCTCCAGAAGGCGCTGCCGGACCGCTACTTCGACGTTGGCATCGCCGAGCAGCAGGCGGTGCTGTTCGCCGCGGGGCTCGCGCTGCAAGGCGCCAAGCCCCTGTGTGCGATCTACTCGACCTTCTTGCAGCGCGCCTACGACCAGATCGTCCACGACGTCTGCCTGCAGCGCCTCAATGTCGTCTTCGCGATGGACCGAGCCGGGCTGGTGGGCGACGACGGGCCGACCCATCATGGCGCCTTCGACATCGCCTATCTGCGCTGCCTCCCCAACATTGTGCTGATGGCCCCGCGCGACGAGGCCCAGCTGGTGCACATGCTGCGCACCGCATTGCTCTACGACGATGGCCCGATCGCGCTGCGTTACCCGCGTGGTGCCGGGGTCGGCGTCGAGCTCCCCACCGCACCCGAGCCAATCGAGATCGGCACCGGGGAGATCCTGCGACAGGGCAAGGGCGTGGCGCTGCTCGGCTATGGTGCAGGCGTCGGCAAGGCGCTCGAGGCCGCAGACGAGCTCAGCGCGCACGGACTCGAGCCCACGGTCGCCGACGCCCGCTTCGCCAAGCCGCTCGACGCCGCCCTGCTCGCACAGCTCGCGGCGGAGCACGACACGCTCGTGACCGTCGAGGAGGGTGTGCTCGGCGGCGGTTTTGGCTCAGCGGTGTGGGAATCGCTCAACGATTCCGGACTCGCGCACCCGCGGATACTGCGCGTCGGCCTGCCCGATCGCTACGTCACCCACGGGGCTCCGAAGCTCCTCCACGAGGAGATCGGTTTCACGGGCGCACGCATCGCCGAGCGTATCCGTGCGGCCGTCGGGGAGCGCTCGGCCGTGACGTCGGCCTGAGCGGCTGGCCGCCTGACGGCGACCGCGCCCCAGGGTCGGCTACGCGGTCACGTCGCGGTGCTTGAACGTCCACCACGACGCGGCGAGGAAGGGCAGTATCCAAAGCGCGCAGACCCAGGCCGCGTGGCCGATCGGCGCCCAGTCGATGGGATTGCGCAGCAGCCCCATCCAGGCGTCGAACTGGGTGGTGATGAGGTAGGGGTGCACACCGTGGAGCCCGGGAAGGATCTCGATCAGGCGCAGCAGGAAGGTGAGCATGAGCGCACCGACCACCGCGGCGGCGCTCGTGCGGGTGGCCGTGGAGAGGTAGATGCCGAACGCCGCGATCGCCAGCAGCGGGATGAGGTAGACCGTCGTCGCACCGAAGACGAGCAACAGCCCGCGACCGACGCCCACGGGCTTGCCGGAGAGATCGGTGATCGGGGAGAGTCCGGAGACGATGCTGCCCACGATGACTGCCGCGATCGTCATCACGATCATCGCCAGCACCGTGTAGGTCAGCGTGGCAAGGACCTTCGACCAGAACACGCGGCTCCGCCCAACCGAGCGCGTGAGGATCGTCTTGAGCGTCCCGCGCTGATACTCGCTGGCGACGATGTCGCCGGCGACCAGCGACGTGACCAGCGGGAACAGCCAGAACGCCCCAAAGAAGAGCAAGACCAGCGGGAAGGCGAGACCGGTCTGGCGCAGCGCTGGGCCAAAGGCGATGTCGTTGGGCGTCCCGGAGCGCGCGGCCAGGTCGATGCCGAAGATCACCGAGGGGGCGATCACACCGAAGAGCCCGAGCATCGTGCGCTTCTGGTGGCGAAGCTTGCGCAGTTCCCAGAGATAGGTGGTCATGGGCGTGCGCCCTCGTGCTCGTCGGCATCGTTGGCCTTAGCGCTCCGCTCTGGCGTGGCGGCCGAGGCGGCCGTGGCGGCCGAGTCCAGCGATGCGCCGTCGTCGAGCAGCCGGAAGAACGCCCGCTCGAGCGACATCCGCTCGGGCACGAAGGCCCGGATCGGGATTCCCTCTCGTCCGAGGGCGACGGTCAGGCGATCGAGCGCCAACTGCTCGCCGGAGAGCAGCAGCTCGCCAGGGCCGTCGCCGGACTTGGCCTCGAGTCCGTCAATGTCACCCGCCACGACTGTTGCCCGATGCGGTTCGCCGGTGGACAGCAGAACGGTAGGGCGAGCGCCGCGCTCGGTTAGCTCGGCGAGGCCGCCGTCGAAGACGATCGCGCCGTTGCGGATGATCGCGACGCGCGAGCAGATCTCTTCGACCTCGTTCATCTGGTGGCTGGAGAGCAGCACCGTGCGGCCCGTGTCCGCCAGCCGGCGCACGAGCGCGCGCATGTCGCGCATCGCCGGTGGATCAAGCCCAGTGGTCGGCTCGTCGAGGATCACCAGATCGGGATCTCGCAGCAGCGTGGCGGCGACGCCGAGGCGCTGCTTCATGCCGTGCGAGTAGCCGCGGACGCGGTCGCCCTCGCGGCCAATCAGGCCGACCGTGTCAAGCACGCCATCGATCCGCGTTCGTCCCTCGCCGCCGTCGAGCCCCGCCAGCAACTCGAGGTTCATGCGTCCGGTGAGGTAGTCGTAGAAGGTCGGAGCCTCGACGAAGCCGGCCACGGAGCGCAGCGCCTCCACGGGATCGCGCCAGGGATCCTGACCAAAGACCCGCGCGGTCCCGGCATCGGCGCGGATCAGGCCGAGCAGCATCCGGATGGTCGTTGTCTTGCCCGCGCCGTTGGGACCGAGGAAGCCGATCACGTCGCCGCGATTGACGACGAGATCGATCGCGTCGACGGCGACGAGCTGGCCGAAGCGCTTGGTCAGTCCCCGGACCTCGATGGCCGGCGTGCCGGACGCGGACATCGGTGAGCTAGCTGGCGGCGAGCGCCTGGGCCACGCCGAGCACTTCGGCGGCGGGGCGGCTTCCGGCGACCAGGAAAGAGACGCCGCCGTGTCGCCAGGAGAGCACCGTTCCCAGGGGGGTGGAGAGCTCCTGCGCGGCGACACCGCCCGGGAGCGTCACCGTGGGCAGCGCAGCCCGGCCGGAGTCCTTCGAGGATGCCTTGTGGCCGGGAACCGATGCTGTGCCAACGGGCTTTGGCTGCGCGGCCGCGCGCTCGAGCACGACGATCGTGCCTGGACCGTCGCCGTAGCGCAGCAGAGCGGTGTGAGCGCCGGCCTGAATCCCGGAGAGGCTGCGCGTGCCGGCGGCCTGGGGAGCGACGAGCGCGAACTTGGCGACCCGGCGCGCGCTCGCGAGCGTCGCGGCTGGTTGGGCGTGGCGGCTGCCGTGCCTGCTGGTGGCGCGGGCGGTCTTGGCGGTCGCACCGTTGACGCCAGGCAGCAGGTTCTGCAGCGTCGTGCTGTCCACCTTTGTGCCCGAGGGCGGGGCGAAGGCGAAGACGCTGGGGTCGGCGCTGGTGGTGTTGAGATCGGTGATCGCGAGAGAGATCACGGGATCCTTGACGCCGACCGCGTGGAGCTCGAAGCGCAGCGGGATCCCAGTGGCCGAGTCGACGGCGCCTACGACGGAGGCGAGCAGGCTGCCGGCGTCGTGAGGAGCGAGCGCCAGGGCATAGGCGCGGCGGTTGCCCTGGACCGTGGGCGTCGGGCCGCTCACGTTCCAATGCTGCTGCAGGCGGGCGATGGAGTCGGCAATCTGCTGCGATGTAGGCGGCTGATGGGGCGGCTCGGACGTCGTCTTCGTTTTGGTCTGGGCGGCTGGCAGCGCGATCCGATTTGCGGTGCGCGTTGCAGGATCGTAGAACCACAGCAGGCGCCCGTCGCGGACGATCTGGATGTCCCCGCCGGAACCCTGGAGCTCGACGCGCAGACGGTCGGGTGCCTGATACCAGAAGCGGCCGCTGCCGCCGGATTGCAACGGCGAGGAGGGCTGATCTCCGCCGGCGTCGTGCTGGCCGGAGGGCAGCAGATGGTTGACCAGGTCGAAGCGCCCACTGAGCACCTGCGGAGCCTGAGCGCGCACGAGCTGCTCGGCGAGTCCCTGGAGCGTGATCGGCTTGGGCGCGGTAGCGCCCGAGGACAGCACGCTCGCGACCGCGGTGGTGGCCGCGACGAGCGCGGCAAGCGCGAGCACGCAGACCAGGAGGGGGGTGATCGCCGACTGGCGCAGGCGTGCCCGCGTCTGGGGCGAGAGCGACATGCTCAAACAGTTTTACCAGGCGCAATTGCTCGGCAATGCGGCTTCGACGGGATCTCGCGGCCCTCTTCATGAGATTTCGTTCACCAAGAGAAACGGCCCGACGCAAGCGCCGGGCCGTTTCCGAGGGAGGAGAGATGCTCTTTTCGAGCTATGTGATCTCTGAGAGGAAGTCTTGGAGTTCGCGCGGCGCTCAGGCCCTGAAGCTGTAGCGCGTCGAGAGGGTGAGAACGAGCTCGGCGAGCGCCGCGAGCGTCAGCCACAACGCGGCACGCGGGTCCGCCGTCAGACCGAGGGCGATCGCCGACCCGAGCAGAGCGAGCACGAGCAGCCGGTCGAAGCTCGCGTGAGCAGCGATCGGTAGACCATCGCGACCGTTGCTCACGGTCGTCAGCGCCAGGCCGATCATCAGAGCGCCCAGCGCGACGGCGATCACCACGCCAGCGGAGGCGAAGCCGAACAGGAAGGGCACGGTCATCAACGCGAACCCAGCGGCCAGCTCGAGGACGCCGTGCAAAGAAAAAGGAATCAGGCGGAAAATGGTCATAGCGTGGTCCGCGGAGGCCCAGGCCAGGTGGCCTTGGATAACGCGGTCTCGATCATCCTGGCTGCCCAGCCAGGACTGCTCTGTGATGTGCATCACAGACGCTCGCGCGTCTGGTCGCGCGATTTGATGGCGCGAGGGCGCAGGCGCTCGCTACCTTTGCGCCAACTGCGATGCCAGCGCGCGTGCGGCTCGACACCCTCCTGGCCGACCGCGGCCTGTTCGCCTCGCGCACGCGCGCGGCGGCGTCTGTGATGGCCGGGGAAGTGCGCGTGGGTCACGAGCGCCGGCGAGCGGCCAAGCCCGGAGAGCTAGTGTCCAGCGACGTCGCAGTCGAGCTCGCGCAGCGCCCCCGGTTTGTCTCCCGGGGGGGCGAGAAACTCGCCAACGGACTGCTCGCCACCGCGCCGCGCCGACTCGACGTGGTCGGGCGCAAGGCGCTCGATGTCGGCGCGAGCACCGGCGGATTCACCGACTGCCTGCTGCAGCTGGGCGTCGAGCACGTGACGTGTGTGGACGTCGGTTACGGAATCCTCGACGCGCGCCTGCGCCAGGACGCGCGCGTCACCGTGATCGATCGCTGCAACGCGCGATACCTGGTCGCCGACGAGCTGCCCTACCGTCCTGACCTGATCGTGGTGGACGTAGCCTTCATCAGCCTCACCAGGGTGCTACCCGCTGTGCTCGCCAGCGCGGCGCCGCGCTACGACGCCCTGGCTCTCGTCAAGCCCCAATTCGAGGTTGGTCGTGAGCGCGTGGGCCGGGGGGGAGTGGTGCGCGACGCCGGCGCCCGACGCGAGGCGCTCGTAACGATCGCCGAGACGGCGCAAAGGCTCGGCGCGGCGGTGCTCGGCTTCGCGAGCTCGGGACTTCCCGGTCCCAAGGGCAATCGCGAGACGTTCATCTGGCTCGCGGAGCCAACAAGGCCCGACGCCGTCGCCGACCTGGCGAAGGCCGCGCGAGGGGTCGAGCCGTGACGGCCCGGCCAGCTGTAACCCCTACCCCCCTGCGTCGGGCCACAGTGCTCACACATCGGGGGACCGCGCAGACCACGGGGGCCCTGAGCGCACTGCGCGACGCTGCCGAGCGCCACGGGGTGTCGCTCTGCTTCGACCCCGAAGAGACGCGTAAGCACGGCCTCGAGCCCGGCCCTGGCCTGATAGTCGACTGCCCCCTCTCGCGAGAGGCGAACCTCTGCGTCACGCTCGGCGGCGATGGGACGATCCTGCGGGCCTTGCGGGCATATGCCGGGACGGGGGTACCAGTGTTCGCCGTCAACTTCGGCGAGCTCGGCTTCCTCGCAACGATCGAGCCAGAGGACATCGCGGCCGGATTCGAGCGCGCCTTCCGTGGCGACTTCGAGGTTCTGGCGCTCCCCGCGATCGCGCTCTCGGGCCCCTGCGGCGACCTCGTGGCGATCAACGACGTCTCGCTGCACCGCCGCCAGGGTGGGAGGGTGGCGCACCTCGCCTATGCGGTCGGTGACCAGGAGGTGGGACGCGTTCGCTGCGATGGTCTGGTGATCGCCACGCCGGCCGGCTCGACGGGCTACAACCTCGCCAACGGCGGTCCCGTGCTCGCGTGGGGTGTCGAGGGCTTCGTCGTCTCTTTCATCGCGCCCCACTCGCTGACCGCGCGGGCGCTGGTGGTCGCGCCCGGAGACCCCCTGTCGGTGACCAACCGCTCGCGCCACGAGCCCGCCGATCTGAGCGTCGACGGCATGGTCAGCGGCGAGCTTGGGCCTGGAGAGCGCATCGAGGCGAGTTTCGTCGATGGACAGGGATCGTTGGCGCAGATCCCCGGCACGAGCTTCTACGTGCGCCTGCGCCAGAAGTTCGGCAGATTGTCGTCGTAGCTACGCACGACTGCGCCACCGCGACGGCGCGCGAGCGATCTGTCGGCGACGGCTGGTAGACCCCGACGCATGCTGCTTGAGCTGCGGGTCGAGAACCTGCTGCTGATCGAGACCGCCGAGCTGCGCCTGGACCCCGGGCTCAACGTGATCACCGGGGAAACCGGCGCAGGCAAGACGGTGCTCGCGAACGCGCTCGACCTCCTGCTCGGCGGCCGTGCGCGCAGCGGGATCGTACGCCCTGGGGCGCGCGAGGCCTACGTCGAGGGGGTCTTCGAGCGCACCGGCGATCTTCCGGAGGAGATCGCCGAGCGACTGCCTGCGGCTGCCGAGGAGCTCGTGCTCGCCCGCAGGCTCGGTGCCGAGGGTCGCACGCGCGCATACATCGGTGGGCGGGGCGCGGCGGTCGGAGAGCTGCAGGCGATAGGGCCACGCATGATCAGCTTCTACGGCCAGCACGAGCACCGCCGGCTGACCGTGTCCGCCGCCCAGCTGGAGGTCCTCGATCGCTTCTGTGACGAGGCGCAGGGGAAGCGCCGCGTCGAGGTGGCGAGCGCGCATGTCGCGGTTCGCCGGCTGGAGGAGCGCGTCGAGGAGCTGCGCCAACGCGCTGGAGCGCGCGAGCGCGAGCTCGACCTCTTGCGCTTTGAGCTTGCCGAGATCGAGGATGCCGCTCCGAGCGAAGCCGAGATGATGGACCTCTCCACCGAGCGCGCGCGCTTGCGCAACCTCGAAGCGCTGGGCGACGCCTCCTACGGGGCGATCGAGCGGCTCGCGCCCGATAGCGGCGGCGGGGCGGCAGACCTGGGGGCGGCGGCCGCAGGTGCGCTGCAAGCCGCCGCTGAGCTCGACGGCACGCTGCTCGTGCTCGCCGAGCGTGCGCGGGCGCTCGGCCATGAGGCTGCCGACATCGCTGGGGAGCTGCGGACCTACGCCTGCGCACTCGATGCGCCCTCCGGCCGCCTCGAGCAGGTCGAGGAGCGCCTGGGCGTGCTCGATCGCCTGGAGCGCAAGCATGGCGGCAGCATTGCCGCGGTGCTCGAGCACGGCGAGCACTGCCGTGCGCGCATCGCTGAGCTGAACGGGTCCCTGGAGGCGCTCGCAGACGCCAACGCCCAGCTGGCACGCGCGCAGGCGGCGCTGAGCTCGGGGGCATGGGCGCTGCGTGAAGGGCGCACGCGGGCGGCGGCGCGCCTGGCGCCGGCGGTGCGCGCGGAGCTCTCGGCGCTGGCGATGGAGGGTGCCGGCTTTGAGGTCAGGCTGACGCCGCTCGACGAGCCCGGCCCCACCGGCGCCGACGCCGTCGAGTTCATGCTCGCGGCGAATCCAGGCGTGCCGGCCGCGCCGTTGCGCGAGGTCGCATCGGGAGGCGAGCTCTCGCGCGCGATGCTGGCGCTGCTCGGCGTCGCCGGGGATGGCGGATCCCAGACGCTGGTCTTCGACGAGATCGACGCGGGGATCGGCGGCCAGACGGCGCGGGTGGTGGGCGAACGGCTGCGCGCCGTTGCGACGAATCGTCAGCTGCTGTGCATCACCCATCTTCCGCAGGTCGCCTCCCTTGCCGCGCGCCACTTCCGCATCGCTAAGGACTCGTCGGTGTCCCCCGCCCGCGCCGCTGTGACCGAGCTCGCGGGCGACGAGGTCGTCGTTGAGCTGGCGCGAATGCTCGGCGCCGGCGAGGATGACGGCACCGCCCGCCGACACGCCGAGCGGCTCCGGAGGGCGGCGTGAGACGCGGACGGGCGTTCCGCTGGTAGGCGCTCTAGACTCGCTCGACAGTCGATCTCATGCGAGACACCACCGCCGAGACCCGCTTCATCTTTGTCACCGGTGGTGTCGTCTCCTCGCTGGGGAAGGGGATCGCAGCTGCCTCGATTGGCCGCCTGCTCGTCGCTCGCGGCCTGCGCGTGGCGCTGCAGAAGTTCGATCCCTACATCAACGTCGATCCGGGGACGATGTCGCCGTACCAGCACGGCGAGGTGTTCGTGACGGAGGACGGAGCCGAGGCGGATCTCGATCTTGGACACTACGAGCGCTTCACGGATGCCAACACATCGCGCGGCTCGAACGTCACCGCCGGTGCCGTCTATCACTCGGTGATCCGTCGCGAGCGCCGCGGCGACTATCTCGGAGCGACGGTCCAGGTGGTCCCGCACGTCACCGACGAAATCAAGCAGCGCGTCAAGCTGATGGCCGAGTCGACCGCCGTGGACGTCGTCATTACCGAGATCGGCGGGACGGTTGGAGACATCGAGTCGCTGCCGTTCCTCGAGGCGATCCGCCAGTTCCCCGTCGATGTCGGGCGCCAGCGGTGCATGTTCATCCATCTCACGCTCGTTCCGTACATCGCGCACGCGGGTGAGCTGAAGACCAAGCCCACGCAGCATTCCGTCAACGAGCTGCGCAGGATCGGCATCCAGCCCGACATGGTGGTGTGCCGGTCCGAACAGGGTCTCAGCCAGGACATTCGTCGCAAGATCGCGCTTTTTGCCTCGCTGCCGGAGGAAGCAGTCGTCTCCGGGCGCGACGTCGACAACATCTACAAGGTGCCGCTCGTCTTCCACGCCGAGGGCGTCGATGACTTCGTGCTCGATCACTTCCGTATGGAGGCGCCCGAGCCCGATTTGGAGCAGTGGCATACGCTGCTGCGCCACGCCGATGACGCCGATGAGGTCGTGAGCATCGCTCTGGTCGGCAAGTACGTGCGCCTCGAGGACGCCTACCTGTCGGTCGTCGAGGCGCTGCGCCACGCCGGCTTCCACCTCGATTGCCGCGTGGAAATCGACTGGCTTGACTCCGAAACCGCCGATTCCGACGAGGGCCGCGAGCGGCTCGCCCGGGCGGACGGGATCCTGATCCCGGGCGGCTTCGGCGGGCGCGGGATCGAAGGCAAGATCGCCGCGGCTCGCTGCGCCCGTGAGCAGCGGATCCCCTACCTCGGAATCTGCCTGGGGATGCAGCTCGCGGTGGCGGACTTCGCCCGCCATGTGGCGGAGATGGATGGAGCCAACTCGACCGAGTTCGACCCAGAGACGCCATTCCCGGTGATCGACCTGCTGCCCGAGCAGAAGGAGGTCGCGGACATGGGTGGCACAATGCGATTGGGCGCCGATCCGATCAAGCTGCATCCGCACACACGCGCACGCGAACTCTACGGCGAGGCGGTCGTCTACGAGCGCCACCGCCACCGCTTTGAGGTCAACAACCTGCTGCGTCGGCGTCTGGAGTCCGCCGGACTGCGTGTGTCGGGCACATCGCCCGACGAGCGCCTGGTCGAGGTCATCGAGCTCGACGACCATCCCTTCTTCGTCGCCTCGCAGTTCCATCCAGAGTTCAAGTCCCGTCCGGAACGTCCCGCGCCGCTGTTCGCGGCCTTCGTCTGCGCGGCGCAAACCCACGCCCGCAACGGCGCGCAGGCAATCGCGGATCCGTCGCCGGGCGAGACCGTCGACGCGGAGCACGCCGGCACCCCGTGACCCGTGCCGACGCGGGCGAGCGAGCGCGTCTGCACGACCTATTCTCGGAGTTGTGCGGAATTGCGAGCCCCTCGGGGTCAGAGCGCCGCTGCGCCGATCGCGTAACGGCCGAGCTCGGGGCCTTGGGGGTCGCCGTCCACGAAGACGCCGCAGCACAGACCACCGGCGGTGACTGCGGCAACCTGATCGCGCGGATCGACGGCGACGGTCCGCGGATACTGCTGTGTACCCACCTCGATACCGTGTCGCCGCTCGCCCCGATCGAGCCCGTAGTGGTCGACGGCGGCTGGGAGAACGCCAACGAGGGAATCCTCGGTGCCGACAACAAGGCCGCGGTGGCGGTCGCGCTCGCGCTCGCGAGGCGCTGCGTGACCGAGCGAGCGGCGGTGAGCCTGGAGTTGCTCTTCACGGTCTGCGAGGAGCGCGCGCTGGCCGGAGCGAAGGCGTTCGACGTCGGCCAGCTCGCGAGCCCCTTCGGCTACGTCTTTGACCACGCGACCCCGATTGGCGAGATCGTGACGGCGTCGCCGACCTACTACCGCCTGGAGGCGTTGTTCCGCGGCAGGGCAGCACACGCTGGCATTCGCCCCGAGGTCGGTCGCAGTGCGATCGTGGCCGCGGCGAAGGCGATCGCGGCGATGAGACTCGGGCGTCTGGATGGCGAGACCACCGCGAACGTCGGCGCAATCGATGGAGGGGAGGACGGCACGAACGTCGTGCCGGAGCGCTGCCGCCTGCTCGCTGAGGCGCGCAGCCTTGACCGCGGCAAGGTCGAGAGCGTGGTGGCGGAGCTCGTCGATCGTCTCCAGGATGGGGCAAACGCCGCCGAGTGCGACGTCGACGTCGACGTCGAGCGCCAGTTCGACGGCTATCGCCAGCGCAGCACGCTCCCGGCGATCGCTGCTGCCGAGACGGCCCTGCGCGCTTGCGGCTACCAGTCCCGTCAGATCGCCTCCGGCGGGGCCTCGGACGCCAATGTGTTGCAGGCCGCTGGGCTGGCGTGCGTGAACCTCGCCAACGGCACGGAGCACAACCACGAGCCGACCGAGCGCGTCAGCGTCGCGGCGCTGGAAGGGATGCTCGATGTCGCGCTGACGCTCGTGGACGTCGTGCCCGCCTGAGCGCTCCGGCGACTGCGCGCCGTCGCGAGCTGCGGGCAGCGCGCTCCCCGCAGGACTGCTCCCAGCGCGAGGAACCCGCCGGCGGCTACCGAAACCCGCCGCATGTCAACGCTAGCGCCCGCGCGGTCTGTTGCCGGCCGTCCCGACGAGGCCGGTCCGGACGAACCGTTCATGGAGCTGGTGCTCGACTTCCTCGCCCAGCTCGAGTACGAGCGCCACCTCTCGCGCAACACGCTCGCGGCGTACCGAACTGATCTGATGCAGCTGGGTGTCCACCTGCGGATGTCGGGGCGCTCGGCGACCGATGCCGGGCCCGGCGATCTCGAGCTCTTCATCAGCGGCTTGGCTGCGGGCACGAGCGCGGATCAACCGCCAGCCGCCCCGGCCACCGTCCAGCGCAAGATCGCGTGCTTGCGCTCGTTCTATCGCCACCTGCGCCGCGAGGGCCTGATGCAAGTCGACCCAACCTCCGAGCTGCGGGCACCGCGCCACCGCCAGGCGCTGCCGCGCGTGCTAACTCACGAGGAGACACGCCGCCTGCTCGCCCAGCCCCGCGGCGAGACCCCGGCAGCCCTGCGCGACCGCGCGCTGCTCGAGCTGATGTATGCAAGCGGGCTGCGCGCTTCGGAGGCAGTAGGTCTGGCGGTGGGGGACGTCGATCTCGAGGCCGGCGCGCTGATCGCCCGCGGGAAGGGGTCAAAGGAGCGCCTCGTGCCCGTCGGGTCGGTTGCGGTGCGCGCCGTACGCGAGTACCTGCGCCGCGCACGCCCCGTGCTGGCGGGCATGCAGGACGGCGAGACCGCGCTGTTCCTCAACCGCCGCGGCGAGGGGCTCACGCGTCAAGGGCTCTACAAGATCGTCGCCCGTCACGCCCGTAGCGCGGGCTTTGACGGGCGCATGAGCCCGCACACCCTGCGCCACACCTTCGCGACCCACCTGCTCGCCGGCGGCTGTGACCTGCGTGCCCTGCAAGAGATGCTTGGCCACGCCGATATTGCTACCACCCAGCTCTATACCCATCTCTCTGCCCAGCGCCTCAAGGACGTCTACTTTCAGGCGCATCCACGGGCGGAGGCGTCCGCCCCGGCGACGCTGGCGCCCGACCGCTGAGCAGCCCCGCAGGCGCGTCATCCGGCGTCCGGGGCTTGGACGTCAGCTGCGACACCGCGCTCGCTTGTCAGAATCGCGCGCGTGTCCAGCCGCCTGCTAGCCGCCGCTGGCATCGTCGCCGCGGCAGCCCCCGCCCTGCTTGCAGCGGGCTGCGGCGACTCGCGCGCGCGCGTCCCGAATGTCACCGCACCGCTGGCGCCCAAGGGCATCCAGGCGGCGTTCTTCCCGTCCGCCGGTGTGTTCTTTGCGGTCCCGGGCAATTGGACGCTGATCCGTGGGCGGCCCCCGCAGCTCGGGACGGTGACCTCTCGGCGTGCTGAGATCACCGTCTGGCGCTATCCGCGCTCCGAGCCCCTGCCCGTGACCGCCGCCGAGCTCGAAGCCGCGCGGCTGGCTCTGGTCAGCGCCGCGCGCGCTCGCGACTCGACACTGCGCGTTGCTTCCAGCAAGGTCGTGCGCGTGGCGGGAGCGCCCGCGCTCGAGCTTCTCGGCAGCGAGACCGTCGGCTCCGAAGCGCGCCGCGTGCGCTCAACGCACGTCTTTGCCTTTGGTGCCGAGGTCGTCATCGACGCACTGGCGCCGGCGGCCAGCTTCGCTCGGGTGGATGCGACCGTCTTCCGGCCGGTGCTTGGCACCCTGCGGCTGATCGCTGCGCGCGCGCACGCGCGCCGCTGAGGGCGACGATGCCAGAGCTCCCCGAGGTCGAGACGATTCGCCGCCAGCTGGCGCCGCGTCTGCAAGGCAGCCGCGTCGTCGCGGTCGAGGTGCTGGACGCCCGCTGGTGCGCGCCGCTGCGGCCGGGGGCGTTCGCCCGCGCTGTCCGCGGGCGGGTCGTGGAGCGGCTCACGCGACGGGGCAAGTACCTCATCTGGGAGCTCGAGGGGGGCGTCGCGATGCTGATGCACCTGCGTATGACCGGCACACTCCTCTACGACGCCTCCAGCGAGCCGCCGCACACCCGTGTACGCGTGGAGCTCGACCACGGCCATCGCCTGCTGTTCGTCGACCCGCGCCGGTTCGGCACCGGTCAGCTGGCGATCGACGGCCGCGCGCTCGCCGAATTCCTCGCTGCACGGCTGGGGGTGGAACCCTTCTCCCAGGACTTCACCGCGGCGCGCCTGCGCACGCAGGCGCGCGGCTCACGGGCGCCGATCAAGGCCTTCCTGCTCAACCAGCGCCAGATCGCCGGCGTCGGCAACATCTACGCCGACGAAGCGCTACATCGCGCTCGCATCCACCCGCTGCGCCCGGCCGGTCGGCTCACGCTCGCGCAGTGGAACGCGCTGGCCGTGGCCATCCGCGTCGTGCTGCGTGCCGGAATCGACGCCGGCGGCGCCACGATCGACGACTTCCGTGACCTCGATGGTGCACGAGGTGCCTTCCAGGAGCGCTTCCTCGTGCACCGCCGCGCGGGCGAGCCGTGCCCGCTGTGTGGCACCCCGATCCGCAAGCTCGTCGCCGCCGGACGGGGAACCTATGTGTGCGAGCGCTGCCAGCCGCGCCCGCGGCGCTCGCGGCCGCGCTGACGCTCAGGCCGCGAGGTCGGACAGGTCGCCATCGCGATCGGCCGCCAGCAGCTCGCGGAAGCCTCCAAAGAGCACCCCGTCGATGACGACCTGCGGGAACGTCATCATCCCGGTACGGCGAGCCAGCTCCATCCGTCCCTCGGCGTCGAGCGCGAGGTCGATCTCCTCGTAGGGGATGCCACGGGCGTCGAGCAACGCCTTGGCGTTACGGCAGAAGGCGCAGGGCTCGGTGGAGTACAGGGTGACTTTCTTCATTGACAGCAAAACCGTAGCGAGCGCACGGACGCGGCCACGCTGCACGCGATGCCCGCAACGTTGAAGACCGACGCGATCGTGCTGCGCTCGATTCGCTACGGCGAGGCCGATCGCGTGCTGCACCTCTACACCCCCGCGCACGGGCGCCTCTCCGCCATCGCCAAGGGCAGCCGTCGCGCTCACAGCCGCTTTGGCGGCCGACTGGAGCCGTTCTTCCGCCTCACGACGATCCTCCACGAGGGGCGCTCGGAGCTGCGGACGGTCACCAGCGCAGCAACGCTGGCCGGCCACCCGCGGTTGCGCGAGCACGCCGGCAGCCTCGACGCCGCCGCTCGCGCCTGCGACGCGGTCGGTCGGCTGTTTGAGACCGAGGATCCCCATCCCGGCGTCTACCACCTGCTGGCAAACGAGCTCGCGCTACTGGACGACGATCCCGCCGGCGCCACGCTCTCAAACCAGCTCGCATTCCGCCTCAAGCTGCTGCTCGCGGCTGGTCTTGCTCCCGCGCTCGACGCCTGCGCGTCATGCGGTGAGCAAGCGGACCTGGTCGCGTTTTCGCCCGCCGCCGGCGGCATCGTGTGTGGGGCCTGCGAGGCCGCTTCGTTCGCGCTCGATCCCGCGGCCTACAGCTTCATGGTGGGCGCGCTCGGCGCTTCGCTGGCCGCCGCCCCAGCGGCTCCCATGCGCGCGCTCCGCCAGGTCGAGCGAGCGATCACCGAACTCGCCGAGCATCACGCTCAGGTGCGTCTGCGCGCCGCGGGCAGCGTGCTGAGCGCGCCGGGGTGATAGTCCTCAGAGATCCGCCAAGCGGGGCTAGACTCCGCCGCGGTGAGCTCCACGGCGGCGGCCACGAAATGGGTCTATGACTTCGCCGAGGGCTCGCGGGATATGCGCGAGCTGCTGGGCGGCAAGGGCGCCAACGTCGCGGAGATGGTGCGCGTGCTGGGACCCGAGCGCGTCCCCGCCGGCTTCACGATCACGACCGCGGCGTGCGTCGCCTACATGGCCGCCGGAGACGAGCCGGCGGAGCTGGCGGGGCAGGTCGCAGAGGCACTCGCGCGGCTGGAACGGGTCGCGGGCAAGCGGCTCGGTGACGCCGACGACCCCCTGCTGGTCTCGGTGCGCTCCGGTGCGCGGCAGTCGATGCCGGGCATGCTCGACACGGTGCTCAACCTCGGGCTCAACGACCGCTCGGTCGGCGGACTGGCGCAGCGCACCGACAACGAACGCTTCGCCTGGGACTCCTATCGGCGCTTTGTGCAGATGTTCGGCAACGTCGCGCGATCGATCCCTGGCGAGGTCTACGAGCAGGAGATCGCCGCACGCAAGCGCGAGCGCGGCGTGCGGCTGGACACCGAGCTCGAGACCGCCGATCTGCGCGCGCTGGCGGAGCGCTTCCAGGCGCTCTTCGCCGAGCACACCGGCGAGCCGTTTCCGCAGGATCCCGGCGAGCAGCTGCGCCAGGCCATCAGGGCGGTGTTCGACTCCTGGCTGGGTCAGCGCGCAGCGGACTACCGACGCATCAACCGGATCCCCGACGAGTGGGGTACGGCGGTCAACGTCCAGCAGATGGTCTTTGGCAACAAGGGGGACAGGTCGGGGTCGGGCGTGGCCTTCTCGCGCGATGAGCTGACCGGGGCACCGCAGCCGTCGGGCGACTTCCTTGCCAACGCGCAGGGGGAGGACGTTGTATCGGGCGTGCGCAACACCCAGGACATCGGGACGCTCGCCACGCTGATGCCCGAAGCTCATGGCGAGCTGATGACGGTGCTCACCACGCTCGAGCGCCACTACCACGACATGCAGGACGTCGAGTTCACGATCGAGGAAGGGCGCCTGTACATGCTGCAGACGCGTAACGCCAAGCGCCCGGCGCAGGCCGCGGTGCGCTTCGCCGTCGACGCTGTCGCCGAGGGTCTGCTCGATCGCTCCGCGGCGCTCGAGACGATCGACTGCGACCGACTCGACGCGCTGCTTCATCCCACCTTCGATCCGGCGGCGGAGTTCAGCGTGCTGGCCACCGGCGTGAGCGCCTCGCCTGGGGCCGCGAAGGGGGAGATCGTCTTCACCGCCGTCGACGCGGTGCAAGCCGCCGAGCAGGGGCGTGAGACGATCCTCGTGCGGCCGTTCACCGAGGCCGACGACGTCGCCGGGTTTCACGCGGCGCGCGGGATCCTCACCTCCGAGGGGGGCAAGGCGTCCCACGCAGCGCTTGTCGCGCGCGGTATGGGCCGGCCGTGCGTCGTGGGCGCCAGCGAGCTCGAGGTCGATCTCGAGGCGCGGGTGGTGCGGGTCGGCGATCGCGAGCTCGCGGAGGGCACGCTGATCGCGATCGACGGCTCCAGCGGGGTTGTCACGCTCGACGACGTGGCGCTGGTGGAGGCGCGCGTCTCCGAACACTTTCAAACCGTGCTCGAGTGGTCCGACCAGCTGCGTCGCCTGGGTGTCAGGGCAAACGCGGACACACCTGAAGATGCCGCCAAGGCGCGCGAGCTGGGGGCCGAGGGGGTAGGGCTGTGCCGGACCGAGCACATGTTCATGGCCGCCGACCGCGTACCGAAGATGCGCGCGATGATCCTCGCCGACTCCGAGCACGAGCGCCGCGATGCACTCGCCGAGCTGTTGCCGCTGCAGCAGGAGGACTTCGAAGGGCTCTTCGAGGCGATGGGCGAAAGGCCGGTGACGATCCGCTTGCTCGATCCGCCGCTGCACGAGTTCCTGCCTGCGGAATCGGAGCTGATCGGAGCGATCGAGGTCGCCCGCGTCGAGAACTCCGAGCAGCTCGCAGAGCTCGAGCACACACTAGAGCGGGTGCACGCGCTCGCCGAGACCAACCCGATGCTGGGCACGCGCGGCTGTCGCCTGGGGGTCCTCTGGCCGGAGATCTACGAGATGCAGGTGGAGGCGATCGCGCGCGCGACGCAAGCTGTGCGCGAGCGCAGCGGCCCGGTCCCCCACGTGGAGGTGATGATCCCGCTCGTCGACTACGAACGTGAGCTGGAGCTGATGCGCGAGCTCGTCGAGCGCGTCGCCTCAGGGCAGGGGCTCGATGCCGGCGTCGACTACACGGTGGGCACGATGATCGAGCTGCCGCGCGCCTGTTTCGTGGCGAACCTGATCGCGCGCCATGCCGACTTCTTCTCCTTCGGGACGAACGACCTCACGCAGACGGCGCTGGGATTCTCACGCGACGACGTCGAGTCGAAGTTCCTGGCGACCTACCTCGAACGCCGGATCGTCGACCGCTCGCCCTTCGAGACGATCGACGAGCCCGGCGTGGGCTGGCTCGTGCGGCTCGCGGCGTGGGTCGGACGCGAAGCGCGCCCCGACCTCAAGCTCGGTATCTGCGGTGAGCACGGTGGCGACCCGGACTCGGTCGCCTTCTTCCATCGCGCGGGGCTGGACTACGTCTCCTGCTCGCCCTACCGTGTGCCGATCGCCCGGGTCGCCGCGGCGCAGGCGGCGATCGCGCATCGCAGCTAGCAAGCCGCGCTCGCTCGGTGCTCGAGCGCGGCGATCGCGAGCGTCCCGGCGTCGCGCACGGCCTTCGCGGAAACGCCGCTGAACTCGGCGAGGGCGCGGTAGCTGGTGAGGTGAGGGTCGACGCCGAGGCGGGCGGCGTCGTTGACATCGAGGCGCTCGATCAAGCTCTTAGTGGCGAGCAGCGCGCCGTCGCTGGCGCTCTCCTGGACACGCGCGCACTCGTTGACCTCGTCACCGAGCGCGGTCACCTCGAGGCGTCCGTCGGTAGAGAGCTGGCCCATGTACAGCGCCGAGCCCCAATGAATCCCCACGTTGAGGGCAAGCTCGCCGGCTCCCAGGCCCGCGACGCGCTCGGCGGTGTGGGCAGTGGCGGACACGAGGGCGCGGCCTGCGGCGATCGCGGCCGCCGCCGCCGCGGACGTCGAGCCGAGGTCGGCGGCGAGGAAGAAGGCCGAGACGCCATCTCCGGCGTGCTTGCCGACGATCCCGCCGGCGCGACAGATCTCCGCATCCATCGCTGTCGTGAGCTCGCGGATCAGGTCGAAGTAGCTGGCGCTGGGTAGGTGGCGCGAGAGCGCGCCGGAGGCCTGGAGGTCGGCAAAGAGCACCGCGGCCTCGCGCCGGCCCGGCTCGACCAGCCGGGCCATGCGCTCGAACATGTGGCGGTCTCCACGGGCGACGAGCGAGAGCAGCGAGGCCGGCAGGCTCGAGCCGTAGATGTAGACGATGCAAAGTGTCTCGCCATCCGCGGTCCGAGCGCGCGCGCCGAAGTAGCGGATGTTGCCGAGCTCGAGTCCTGAGCCGCGAGAATCCGCCAGCGCGGTCCACAACGGCCACGAGTGCGCAGGCAGAGCACGCATCAGCTCCACCTCTTGGGGGCGAACCATCGCGATCAGCTCATCGCGACCTCCGGGCGTGTCGTCGATCATGTGCGGAGCGTTGTCGCGCAGCCATTGCTCCTCGGTCTCGCGCGGGAAGGCGCGCTGCCAGGCGGGAGCGAGGCGGCTCTCGAGCATGTGCATCCCCACGCCAAGAGCCTCATCGTCGTGCTCGCGCAGGAGGGTCTTGAGCTGGGAGGAGAGCCAGATCAGGCGCCACTGGGGATCGAGGACCTCGGCGGCCCAGTTGGTCTGCTCGAGGCCGCGGGCTATCGCGTCAAGCGGTGCGGTGAGCGTCTGGCTGGCCGGCACGGGGCGAGAAGTGTCGCACCACCGAGGAGCTTCGTCTTCGTGACGATTGCGCTCCATTGCGAGCTCGGCGCCCGGCCAGAGGTCCGCTCGTGGTGGCAGAATCCTTTCGTGAGCGTCGTCGAGGCCCCATCCGACTTTGCCGCACGCGTCCAGGCCCACGAAGCCGCCTGGCTCTCGCCGCTGGCCACAGCCTCCTATCCGCCGCGCCGCGCGTTCATGGAGCCCGACTGCTCACTGCGGACGCCCTTCCAACGCGATCGCGACCGCATCGTGCACTGCAAGGCGTTTCGTCGCCTCAAGCACAAGACCCAGGTATTCGTCGCCCCGGAAGGCGACCACTACCGCACGCGGCTGACCCACACCCTCGAGGTGACGCAGATCTCGCGCACCGTCGGTCGCGCGCTGGCGCTCAACGAGGACCTGGTCGAGGCGGTCGGCCTCGGCCACGACCTCGGACACCCGCCGTTCGGGCACATCGGCGAGGCGGTGCTGGATCGCTGCCTGCGGGAGCGCTTTCCCGGCCACCCTGGCTTTCGCCACTACGAGCACTCACTGCGCAGCGTCGAGCTGCTCGAGCCGCTCAACCTGACCGAGCCGGTCCGCGACGGGATCCTGCACCACTCCGGTCGTGCGGACCCGCCGGCAACGATGGAGGGCGCGATCGTCCGCCTCGTCGACCGCATCGCCTATATCAATCACGACATCGACGACGCCCTGCGCGCCGGTGTGATCGCGATCGACGATCTCCCGCGGGAGGAGATCGAGGTGCTCGGCGACAGCGGCTCGGCGAGGATCGACACGCTCGTGCACGATCTGGTCGCGCACTCGGCCGAGGCTGGAGCGATCGTGCAAGGCGAGGGGGTCGGAGCTGCGATGGACCACCTGCGCGACTTCATGTTCGACCGCGTCTATCTCGCGCCGGCGGCGCGCGCCGAACACATTCGCATCGAGACGATGATCACCGCGCTCTTCCATCACTACTGCGGGCATCCCGACGAGCTCCCCGCAGGCGTGGAGGGCGCCGGGCTCGCGGAGCGCGTGACCGACTACGTTGCCGGGATGACCGACCGCTTCTGCGTGCGCGCGTTCGAGGAGCTGTCGGTGCCGCGCGCCTTCGCGCGCTGATGGCCCGCTACGCCGACGCGGCCAAGGAGCAGGTCCGCGACGCGGTCGACTTCGAGCGGCTCGTGGGGGCACACACCGACCTGCGCCGCGCCGGACCCGCGCGGCTGACGGGCCTCTGCCCGTTCCACGACGAGCGCACGCCCTCCTTCAGCGTCGATCCCGTCAAGAAGGTCTTCTTCTGCTTCGGCTGCGGGGCTGCCGGCGATGTCTACGAGTTCGTCATGCGCACCGAGAACGTCGGCTTTCCCGAGGCGCTCGAGCTGCTGGCCGACCGGACCGGGGTCACGCTCGAGCGCGAGGACGAGGATCCCGCCGCGGCGGAGCGCCGACGGGTTCGCGAGCGCCTGCTCGAGCTGCTGGAGCGTTCCACCGCCTACTACGAACGAGCGCTGTGGGAGTCCGAGGAGGCCCGACCGGCGCGCGCGCATCTGGCCGAGCGCGGGCTGGAGGAGGCTACGGCGCGCCGCTTTCGCGTCGGCTACGCCCCGTCGGCGTGGGACCGCATCCTGACGGCCTCGCGGCGCGCCGGCTTCACGCCTGCGGAGCTGCTCGGCAGCGGGCTGGCCCAGCGCTCCAGCCGCGAGCAAGGCAGGATCCTCGACCGCTTCCGGCGACGCTTGATGTTTCCGCTTGCCGACGGCCGCGGGCGCGTGATCGGCTTCGGGGCTCGGGCGCTCGGCGCCGACCAGCAGCCCAAGTACCTCAACTCCCCCGAGGGACCGGTCTATCACAAGGGTCGCCAGCTGTTCGGGCTGCACTTGGCGCGTCCCGCGGCCGCGCGCAACCGCAGCGTGCTGCTCGTGGAGGGCTACACCGACGTGCTCGCCCTCAACCAGGCCGGCATCGAGCACGTTGTCGCGGCGATGGGCACTGCGCTCACCGAGGAGCAAATCGCGGAGCTGCGCCGGCTGGTGGGTTCGGGGGGCTCGAGCGCACAGCGGGGAACGGTGCGCTTGTGCCTAGACGCCGACGCCGCGGGGGAGCAGGCGATGGTGCGCACGGCCGCGCTTGCGGCCCGGCAGGGGGTTGCGCTGGAAGTCGTCCCGCTCCCGCAGGGCAGCGACCCAGCCGAGCTGGTGCTGGGCGACGGGACGGCAGCGATCAGCGAGCTGATCGCCGGCGCGATCCCGTTTGCGCGCTTTCGCGTCGATCGCGTGCTCGATGGCGCGGATCTCGGAACGGCGGCTGGACGCGACCACGCCCTCGCCGAGCTTGCAGCGACCATCGGCGTGCTCGCCCCCGGAGCGCTGCGCGAGGAGCTACTGCGCACGGTCGCCGACCGACTCTCGCTGTCTCCCGAGCTCGTGGCGTCGATCGTGGCGCGGGCGAAGGAAGGCGCCGACGCTGGCGCCGTCGGGGACGGGGTCGGCGCGGGCGCTCGAGCGGGTAGGCGCGCGCCCGGGCCACGGCCGATGTCCGGCGCGGTCCTGGGGCGAGAGGTGCTCGGGCGCCGCGAGGAGACAGAGCGTGCCTTCCTCGCGTTCTGCGTCGCGGTCCCCGACGCCGGTCGCGAAGCGCTCTCCAAGGTCAGCGTCGAGCGCCACTTCGTCTCCCCGCTCGTGCGCCGGGCCGCAGTGCACCTGCGCGGCCATCTGCACAATCCGCTCGCGGACCTCCCCAACGAGGATCCCGACCTCGCGCGGCTGATGGCCGAGCTGGTGGTGCGCGCAGGCGACCAAGGCATGACCGAGGCTGGCCTGCAGGTCGAACTGCTGCAGCTCGAGCGGGCACGGTTGGAGCGCGAGATCGCGGCCGCGCAGACCGCGGGGCTGCTCGTAGGGGAGCTTGCGGCCGAGCGCTCGAAGGTCAACGACGAGCTCGATCGAGCGGTCGAGCGGGCGGGGGAGGCGGGGGCGGAATAG
>QHBW01000083.1 GCA_003244205.1 Solirubrobacterales bacterium
ATTGTGGTCAAGTCGACACACCCCCTTCTGGACGCCGCCGCCCCGACGGTTACCCGCGTCGAATTGCCCGCGCGAGCGCGGGCGGCGGGTCCGGAATTGGTCCGGAAGGCCGCCGCCGACGCGCTAGGCTGCCCAGTCGCATGGCCAAGAAGGTCCTCACCCAGATCAAGCTCCAGGCCCCCGGTGGCCAGGCCAGCCCGGCACCGCCGGTTGGACCTGCGCTAGGACAGCACGGGGTCAACATCATGGAGTTCGTCAAAGCGTTCAATGCGCAGACCCAGGGCGACGCCGGAACGACGATTCCGGTCGTGATCACCGTCTTCGAGGACCGCTCCTTCACGTTCATCACCAAGACGCCGCCGGCGACCGTGCTGATCAAGCAGGCGATCGGCATCGAGAAGGGATCGGGCGAGCCCAACCGCGAGAAGGTCGGGCAGATCACGCAGGCCCAGCTGCGCGAGATCGCCACCAAGAAGCTGGCGGACCTCAACGCCAACGACGTCGACCACGCGGCGAAGATCATCGCGGGAACGGCGCGGTCGATGGGCGTGGACGTGATCTGAATGGCCCGTCACGGCAAGACATACGTCGAGGCCAAGAAGCACTTCGATCGCGAGCACGCCTACAGCCCCAGCGAGGCCGTCGGGCTCGTCAAGCAGCTCAAGCGCGTGAAGTTCAACGAGTCCGTCGAGGTGCACGTGCGCACCGGGCTCAACGTACGCCACGCCGACGAGCAGCTGCGCGGCACGATCGCCCTTCCCAACGGCTTGGGCAAGGAGGTCACGATCGCGGTCTTCGCACGCGGCGATCAGGCGCGAGAAGCAGAGGAGGCCGGCGCCGACATCGTCGGGGCCGAGGATCTAGCCGAACGCGTGCAGGGTGGCTTCACGGACTTCGACGTCGCGATCGCGACCCCCGACATGATGCCGGTGGTGGGGCGTCTGGGACGCGTCCTCGGTCCGCAGGGCAAGATGCCCAATCCGAAGGTGGGCACCGTCACCACCGACGTGCGCAAGGCGGTTGAGGAGTCCAAGAGCGGCAAGGTCGAGTACCGCACCGACCGCAACGCGATCGTCCACCTGGTCATCGGCAAGATCGACTTCGAGGAGCGCCAGCTGCTGGAGAACTACGCGGCGGTCGTCGAGGAGCTGGTCCGCGCCAAGCCGTCGGCGGCGAAGGGGCGCTACTTCCATTCGATCACGCTGACCTCCACGATGGGCCCCGGCGTCAAGGTCGATCCCGCGCGCACTCGCGATGTCATCGAGGAGGGCGCCGCGGCAGCCTGAGCCTCCATCGCCGCATGCCCGAGACCTCCGGCCGCCGCAGGGCCATAAGCCCGGGGTAGGCGAGCGCGAGACGATGTACCCGCTGCGGCTCTGCCGCGCTGCCGGGGACACGAGATCGACGCCCGCCGCTGCGCGGGCGTCACGATTTAAGAACCTCATCAGCATCCACGAGCAACGAAAGCGTCATGAACAGAGACCAGAAAACCGCGGTGATCGACGAGGTCGCCGACCAGATCAATGCAGCCGCGGCGGTGTTCGCCGTGGACTACCGGGGGATCACGGTTCCCCAGGCGGCGGAGCTGCGAGCCAAGCTTCGCGCTGCCGACGCGTCGTTCCGCGTCGTCAAGAACTCGCTCACCGAACGCGCTGTCGACAAGGCCGGCGCCGAGACGCTGCGCTCGCTGCTCGAGGGTCCGACGGCTCTGACCTTCGTTCGTGGCGACGCCGCGGTGGCCGCCAAGGCGCTCAACGACTTTTCGCGGGCATCGCAGCTGTTGGAGTTCAAGGGCGGTCTGCTGGATGGGGCGGCGCTCTCCGCCGAGGAGATTCGCTCGATCGCCAGGCTTCCCGCTCGCGACGTTCTCAATGCTCAGTTCGTCGGGCTGGTGGCGTCTCCGCTGACCGGCCTGGCTCGGAGTTTGAGCGCGCTGATCGGCGGACTGGCCAGCCAGCTGGGGCAGATCCGCGACCAGGGGTTGGTGAGCGGCGAGCCCGACGCTGCCGCTGCCGACGCGGCTGCGGTCGACGCGGACCCCTCGCCGACCCACGAAGAAGTTGGGTTGGCTGAGGCGCCAGCGGCGCCCGCCGCCGACGCGTCGCCGGATCCAGACGCTCAGGCATTAGCGGAGCCCGAGGCCGCTGCGGAGCCTGAGGCTGCCGGGGAGACAGAACTTGACGCGACCGCCGAGGCGGATGCGCACAACAAAGATTCAGACCCCAAGGAGGACTGACCATGGCCACTAGCACACAGGAGTGGATCGAGGAGCTGAAGGGCATCTCGGTGCTCGAGTTGTCCGAGCGCATCAAGGCGCTCGAGGAGGAGTTCGGCGTCTCGGCTGCGGCCGCGGTGGCCGCCGCTCCCGCGGGCGCCGCTGTCGCCGGCGATGGCGCCGCGGAGGAGGAGGAGCAGACGAGCTTCGATGTCGTCCTGACGGGCGCCGGCGAGAAGAAGATCCAGGTGATAAAGGTTGTGCGCGCCGCGACCGGTCTCGGCCTCAAGGAGGCCAAGGCGCTCGTCGACGAGTCGCCCAAGCCAGTCAAGGAGGGCGTGGAGAAGGAAGAGGCCGACAAGCTCAAGCAGGAGCTCGAGGAGGCTGGCGCGAGCGTTGAGGTCTCCTAGCCAGCGGGCCAAATCCCCGCTACACTTCGCGGCGACGGCCGATAGCCGAAGCCGCCCAAACCACGGCGCCGCGCCACATACGCGGAGTTGCCTCGGGCGGGGTCCGTGAGAGCCGTCAGCCCCCGCGGGGGCGCTGCTTCGCTGTGCTATCTTGGCTGGCCGGGCGCGAATCGAAGCCGGATGGCCTGATCAAGGCTCTCCGGGATCGGTTTGCGCGCCGCGCCCGCCCGCCCTTGCCTCCCGAGGAGTCGCCGTCTTGGCTTCAGTTGATGCCCCCCGGACGCGCCGTAGCTTCGCGCGCCTCAACAAGGTTCTCGAGGTCCCGAACCTCATCGATATCCAGCGCAAGTCCTTTGCTTGGCTGACCGACACCGAGAAGGGGGGGCTGCGGGAGACGATCGACGACATCTCGCCGATCGAGGACTACACCGGCAATCTCGCCGTTCAATTCGGTGCCTTCAAGTTCGACGATCCCGTCGCCTCGCTTCACGAGTGCCGTGAGAAGGACCTCACCTACGCGCGTCCGCTGACCGTCACGGTCGCCTTCATCAACCGCGAGACGGGCGAGATCCGCGAGCAGTCGGTCTTTATGGGCGACTTCCCCTGGATGACCGAACGGGGCACCTTCGTCATCAACGGCACCGAGCGCGTCGTGGTCACCCAGCTCGTGCGCTCCCCGGGCGCCTACCTGATGGAGCCCAAGGACCGCGAGAAGCAGGTGTTCATCGCCAACCTGATGCCCGCTCGCGGCTCGTGGCTCGAGCTCGAGATCGACAAGAAGGGCAAGGTCTTCGTCCGCATCGATCGCAAGCGCAAGCTCCCGATCACGGTCCTGCTGCGCGCGATGGGCTATGCGACCGATGAAGAGATCTGCAAGCTCTTCGACAACTCGCTCTACATCCGCAACACGATCGAGGCCGACACCGAGCCGACCAAGACCGAGGAGGGAGCGCTCGTCGAGCTCTTCCGCAAGCAGCGTCCAGGCGAGCCGCCAAGCATCGAGAACGCACGCTCGCTGCTGCACATGCTCTTCTTCGACCCGAAGCGCTACGACCTCACGCGGGTCGGTCGCTACAAGCTCAACTCGCGTCTCGGGCTCGACGTCGACCTCGACACGCGCGTGCTCACCCACGACGACATCATCGCCCTCGTGCGCGAGCTGGTTTCGCTGCCCAAGCGCCTGGGGATGCCCGAGCAGCCCGAGGCCGAGATCAAGGACTACGCGGCGGAGTCCCAGACGATGGCGCGCGAGCCGGTGGCCGAGCACCTCGACGAGTACGAGCACTTCGGCAACCGGCGGCTGCGCACGGTCGGCGAGCTGATCCAGGAGGCCTTCCGCGTGGGGCTCTATCGCATGGAGCGCGTCGTCCGCGAGCGGCTGACAACCGAGGACGCCGATACGATCACGCCGCAGACGATCGTCAACATCCGTCCCGTCGTCGCTGCGCTGAAGGAGTTCTTCGGGTCCTCTCAGCTGTCGCAGTTCATGGACCAGACCAACTCGCTGGCTGGTCTCACCCACCGGCGCCGCTTGTCGGCGCTCGGTGCGGGTGGTCTGACGCGCGAGCGCGCGCCGATCGAGGTGCGCGACGTGCACCCCACCCATTACGGGCGCATGTGCCCGATCGAGACCCCGGAGGGACCGAACATCGGTCTGATCGGATCGCTGTCCTCCTACGCCGAGGTCTCCGAGCACGGCTTCGTGACCACGCCCTACCGCGTGATCAAGGGCGGCAAGGTGACCGACAAGATCCTTCACCTCGACGCCACCCAGGAGGAGGAGCAGCTGATCGCGCAGGCCAACTCGCCCGTGGACGCGCGCACGGGCAAGCTCCAGGGGCCCGAGGTGCTGTGTCGGACCCAGGCGGGCCAGTACGTCACGGTCAAGCCAGCCGATGTCGACCTGATGGACGTCTCGCCCGAGCAGATCTGGTCGGTGGCGACCGCGATGATCCCGTTTCTCGAGCACGACGACGCCAACCGCGCGCTGATGGGATCCAACATGCAGCGCCAGGCGGTCCCACTGCTCAGGACCGACGCGCCCCTGATCGGCACCGGGATGGAGCGCCGCGCGGCGCTCGACACGGGCGACGTCGTGCTGACCGATAACGGCGGCAGCGTCTGCTACGTGGATGCCGATCGCATCACTGTCGAGTCCAAGGATGGATCGCGCAACGAATACGAGCTGCAGAAGTTCATGCGCTCCAACCAGGGCACGCTGATTCACCACAAGCCATGTGTGTCCGCCGGGCAGAGCATCAAGGCGGGGGAGGTGCTGGCCGACGGCGCCTCGACGTCTCACGGTGAGATGGCGCTGGGCAAGAACCTGCTCGTCGCCTTCATGTCCTGGGAGGGGTACAACTTCGAGGACGCGATCATCCTGTCCAACCGCTTGGTCAAGGACGACGAGCTCACCTCGATTCACATCGAGGAGTACGAGATCGACGCCCGCACCACGAAGCTCGGCGACGAGGAGATCACCCGCGACATCCCCAACCGCTCGGAGGAGTCGCTGCGCAACCTCGACGATCGCGGCATCGTTCGCATCGGTGCGGAGGTGCAGTCGGGGGACCTGCTGGTCGGAAAGGTCACGCCCAAGGGTGAGACGGAGCTCACCGCCGAGGAGAAGCTGATCCGCGCGATCTTCAAGGAGAAGGCGCGCGAGGTGCGCGACACCTCGCTGAAGGTTCCCCACGGCGAGGGCGGCGTGGTCATCGACGTGATGACCTTCACCCGCGATGGCGGCGACGATCTCCCGCCGGGGGTCAACGACCTCGTACGCGTCTTCGTCGCCAAGAAGCGCAAGATCGCCGAGGGGGACAAGCTCGCCGGTCGCCACGGCAACAAGGGCGTGATCTCCAAGATCGTCGACGAGCAGGACATGCCGTTCCTCGAGGACGGCACCCCCGTCGACGTGATCCTCAACCCGCTCGGCGTTCCCAGCCGCATGAACATCGGGCAGGTGCTCGAGACCCATCTCGGCTGGGCCGCAGCCCAGGGCTGGTATGACGATGGCTCGGAGGCCTACAAGCACGCCCAGCGCGACAACGGCCGCGTGTACGTTGCCACGCCCGTCTTCGACGGCGCGTCGGTCGCGGACGTCGACGCGGCGCTGGTTGGTTGGCAGGACGCCCACGAGGGCCCGATCAGGATGGACGTCGATCGCCACCGCCGTCCCGGCGAGCGGGCCTCGGGGAAGATGACGCTCTACAACGGCCGCAGCGGTGAGCCCTTCGAGAAGCAGGTGACCGTCGGCTACATGTACATCCTCAAGCTGCTGCA
>QHBW01000065.1:0-3883 GCA_003244205.1 Solirubrobacterales bacterium
CGCGGCCATCCTACGCCGATCCAGGGGTGTACTGTCCCCGCGGGACAGCAAGCAGGTGCACAGCCATGGAGAGCGGAGCCGAAGTCCGGCGCGATCTCGTTCATCTCGAAGGTGGTCATCGGCGTCGCCTCTACGGCGCCCGGCTACAAGCTGCTGCAGGTGGCCGATCGCCGCTGCTCGTCGTGCCCGTCTGACGCGGGCGCGGCAACCCTGGGACGCCGAGCCTGCCGGCGAGGGGAATTCGCGAATCGACGAGACCCCCTGCGAGGCTAGCCAGCCTCGCGACGCCACCACCCGGCCGACCCGCCACACAGCGCTACGCCACCGCCCGCCCGACCCGCAGCCCGCTACGCCACCGCCCGCCCGCCGCGGCGCCCCCGCGCCGCCTGGCGCGCGATCTGCCAGCCGAAGCGCGCGATCGCCGATGGCACGCGCTCGGCGGCGGCGACGACCTCCTCGAGCGCCGCCGCGAAGCGACGGATCTCAGACTCCTCGACCACCAGCGCCGGGAGCGCCTTGACGACGTTCATCCGGTGACCGGCCACCTGGCAGAGGATGCGGTGCTCGTGGAACAGCGGCACGGTGACGAGCTGAGCGAAGAGCCCCGGCTGGGCGCGTTCGACCGCCCTGAACAGCGACCGCCGTCCGCCGCCGCTTGGCGACCCCAGCTCGATCGCCCACATCAAGCCGAGGCCACGGACCTCGCGGACGATCTCGTAGCGATCGACGAGTGGGCGCGTCAGCTCGAGCAGCAGCGCGCCCATCCGCTCGGCGCGAGCGACCAGCCCTTCGCGCTCGATCACCCTCAGCGTGGCCAGCGCCGCGGCCGCCGCGAGGTCGTTGCCGCCGAAGGTCGAGCCATGGCGCACCCCGTGCTCCATGCTGTCGAACACGCGATCGAACACCGCGCGCCCCACGAGCACGGCTCCGACCGGGACGAACCCACCCGAGAGCGCCTTGGAGAGACAGACGATGTCGGGCTCGAGCCCCCAGTGCTCGAGCGCAAGGAAGCGCCCCGTACGCCCCACGCCGGTCTGGACCTCGTCGCAGACAAACAGCGTTCCAGAGGCGCGGCAGCGCTCCTGCGCGCCGATCAAGTAGTCCGCCGGAGGCAGCACGACGCCCTTGCCCTGGACTGGCTCGACGACGAACGCGGCGACGTCCCGCCCCGCCAGCGAGCGCTCCAACGCATCGAGGTCGCCGAAGGCCACGGCGTCGCAGCCGGGCAGCAACGGCCCGAAGCCATCGCGGAACTCTTCGTTTCCGTTGAGCGAGAGCGCCCCCAGCGTAAGCCCGTGAAACGCATGCTCGGCATACAAGACCCGCGGGCGCCCGGTTGCCGCGCGCGCCAGCTTGATCGCCGCCTCGACGGCCTCGGTCCCCGTGTTCGCCGGCACCATCGCCGCCACGCTCGAGGGCGCGAGCGCCAGCAGCTGCTCGGCGAGCACGCCGCTCAGCAGCGTGACCCCGAGCTGGGGCATGTTCGCCGTCCGAGCTTCCAGCACCGATTCCAACGCCGAGATCACATCGGGATGGTTGCGACCGATCCCGAAGACGCCGTAGCCGCAGAGCAGATCGAGGTAGCGCTCGCCGTCGGCGTCGATCAGGTGTGCGCCCTCGCCGCCGCTCCACACCCGATCGAAGCCGAGCGTGCGCACGATTCGCCCCAGCTGGGGGTTGAGATAGCGGTCGTTGAGCGCCATCTCCTCCCCGGCCCGACCGGCCAAGACCTCCGCGACGGCTGGGACGACAGCCATCGGGCTCAGCGCCCTCAGCCCGCCCCGCTCAGCGCGCGAACGCCGCCCGCAGCGACTCGCGCACCGAGCCGGTAGTCGCCATCACGGCGGTCGGCTCGTAGCCGCAGTGGGCCATGCAGTTGTCGCAGCGCGAGTCGCGACCGCGGCCATAGAGGTCCCAGTCGGTCGTCTCGAGCAGCTCCTTGTAGGTCTTCGCGTAACCGTCGGCCATCAGGTAGCAGGGGCGCTGCCAGCCGTAGATCGAGTAACACGGGATCCCCCACGGAGTGCACTGGTAGTCGACCTTACCTTCGAGGAAGTCGAGGTAAAGGGGCGTGTGGTTAAGCCGCCAGCGCCTGCGATGCCCGTCAGCGAACGTCTCGCTGAAGAGCTTGCGTGTCTGCTCGACGCCAGGGAAGTTCTCCTGGTCGGGCGCCTTCTCGTAGGCGTAGGCGGGCGCGATCATCATCTGGTCGACCTCGAGCTCGTCGTTGAGATAGTCGAGCACGCGCCGCACCGTCTTCGGCGAGTCGCTGGAGAACACTGTCGTATTCGTGGTGACCCGGAAGCCGCGCTCCTTGGCCTCCTTGATCGCCTCCACCGCCTTGTCGAACGTGCCCTCCCGGTCAACAGCGCAGTCGTGGCGCTCGCGCATACCGTCGATGTGCACCGCCCAGCTGAAGTAGGGCGACGGCTTGAAGTTCTCCATCCTTTTCTGCATCAGCAGCGCGTTGGTGCAGAGGTAGACGAAGCGCTTGCGCTTCATCAGCTCCGCGGTGATCACGTGGATCTCCGGGTGGATCAGCGGCTCGCCGCCAGCGATCGACACCATCGGAGCCCCGCTCTCCTTGACCGCATCCAGCGCCTTATCGACGGGCATGCGCATCTTCAGGACATGGTCGGGGTGCTGGATCTTGCCGCACCCCGGGCAGGCCAGATTGCACTGGTAGAGCGGCTCGAGCTCCACCAGCAGCGGAAACTTCTCGCGCTTGGCGAGCTTCTGGCGCGTCAGGTACCAGCCCATGCGGGCGCCCTGCCTCATCGGAACTGGCATCTCACCCTCGTTTTCTCAGTCCTGCGGCCATTTTGAATTGCATTGTCTCGCTTGCGACCCGGCGCTCCTGCGCGCTCACCGGACCCAGCCCGCCGAGCGCGGTCAGCACTCCTGCCACCAGCGACTCGGGCGCCGAGGCACCGGCTGTCACCCCGAGAGTAGCTGCGTCGGCGAGCCATTGCAGGTCGATTGCCGTCTCGTCCTCGATCAGGCGCGCAGATGACCCCTCGCGCTCGGCGACCTCGACGAGCCGCTTGGAGTTCGAGGAGTTCGCCGAGCCGATCACGAGCATGCGGTCGCAGTCGGCCGCCAGCGCCTTGACGGCGTCCTGGCGGTTCTGCGTCGCGTAACAGATGTCGGCCGACGCGGGGCCCGCCAGCGCGGGGAAGCGCGCGGCGAGCTCGTCCACCACCTCGGCGGTCTCGTCGACCGCGAGCGTCGTCTGGGTCAGGTAGGCGACGCGCTCGGGATCCTCGACCTCGACCTCGCGAGCGGCGCCCACGTCGGCCACAACCCGAATCCGCTCGGGTGCCTCGCCGGTCACGCCCTCGACCTCCTCGTGACCCTCGTGACCGATCAGCAGGATCGTGTGCCCGCTCTCGGCGAAGCGGCGCGCCTCGCCGTGAACCTTGCTGACCAGCGGACAGGTGGCGTCGATCACCTCGAGCGAGCGGGCCGCCGCCTCGCGGCGCACCGCGGGCGAGACCCCGTGCGCGGAGAACACGACCGTGGCCCCGTCGGGCACGCCGACGAGCTCGTCGACGAAGACCGCGCCGCGGCGCTCGAGCTCGGCGACGACGTGGGTGTTGTGGACGATCTGATGGCGCACGTAGAGAGGCGCCCCGCGGGCCTCCAGCGCCGCCTCGACGATCCCGACCGCGCGATCCACGCCGGCGCACGAGGCGCGCGGAGCGGCGAGCAGCACTTCGCGCGGGCGCACCGCCGCCCCCCACTCGCCCAGCACCGGCGTGGCGGCGCGCAGCGCACGGTAGGCGTGCAGCCCGCCGGCGACCGTCGCGAGCGGCCGCGTCAGCTCGCGGCCGGGAGCGTCGACGACGGCTCGCAGGACGGCGAGCGGCCGCTCGCCGGCGGC
>QHBW01000065.1:3904-25314 GCA_003244205.1 Solirubrobacterales bacterium
CACGCCGACTCCATGTCGACGGCCATCGCTCCGCTGGCGCGCAGCTCGCGCCGGCGCCGCGGACCAGCGATGCGCCCGACCGACACGAGCGGCCCGCAGTGGGCGGCGATCCCACGGCGGCGCAGGGCGCCGGCGAGGATGCTCGCGGCCGGGCAGGAGATCGTCCCGGAGGGCCCGCGGATCTCGCTGGCGACGACGATGTCGCCCGGCTCCAGGGCGGGGTCGAGCGCGCCACAGAAGCCGGCGATCGCCAGCGCCGCGGCGGGATGGGCGCCGATCCGCGCCGCCGCCTTGCGCGCGCGCCGCGGCCCCATGCCGGTGTGGATCACCGCCGCTCCCGGCGCCCCGGCGCGCAGCGCTCGAGCCTCCAGGCGCAGGGGGGCCGCGACCAGCAGATCGTCGCCATCACCCCGCGTCACGCGGCAACTCCAACGGCCTCAGCCGAACCGACAGCGCTGAGCGCCTCACGCGCCGCCGCCTGGCCGCTGCGCACGGCGCCCTCCATCGTGGCCGGCCAGCCGGTTGCAGTCCACGCGCCGGCCAGGGCCAAGCCGGCCAAAGCGGTGCGCGGTCCGGGGCGCAGCGCGGCGCTCCCCGGCGTCGCGCGGAAGGTCGCGGCGTGCTCGCGCGTGACAAGGAAGCGCTCCACGCGTGTGGCGAGGGCGCGCGGGAACAGCTCGGCGAGCGCGCTCTCGTAGCGCACGCGCAGCGCTTCCGGCGTCATCGCCATCTCTGCGTCGGCGCCCGAGACCGAGACCGCAAGGTACTGACCGGCTTCGACGCCCGCGGCACGCGTGCGGTCGAACACGTACTGCACGGGTGTGCCCAACCCGCCGACGAACGCCAGATCGGTCACCGGACGCTCGTAGATCACGTGGACGTTGACGATCGGCGAGCTGCCCAGCGCCATCAGGCGCTCGGGATTGGCGATTGCTCCGGCTGGCAGCACGGCGGCGGCACGCGTCGGCGGCAGCGCCATCACGACAGCGTCAGCCGCCAGCGGATCGCCGCGCTCGCCGGCAACCACAAACCCGCCGCCACCAGCCACAGCGCGCACCGCTTCGGCGCGCCACGACAGCCGCAGCGCCACGCCGGCCGCGCGCAGCGCGCGTTCGGCCGGCTCGCCGACGACCTCGCTCAGCGCGCGCTCGTGAAAGCCAATGTCGCCGGCGGTGTTGTCGCCAAGCAGGGCGGTCTGAAAGGCAAACGCGGCAACGCCCAGCGAGGCCTCGGCGGCGCGCACGTTGAGGATCGCCAGCGCGATCAGGTCCCACAGCGCCGCGGCCTCCGTGGGGCCCTGGCCGTGGCGCGCCAGCCAGTCGCCGAACGTGACCAGGTCGAGTGCGGGATCGGCGGCATCGAGACGCCCGAGGGCGAGCGCGGCGCGCGCGGCCCCCGCGCGCTTCAACGGCAACAACGGTCGATAGCGCGCCAGCGTGGCGGCCAGGTGCAGCGGGGCCGGCAGGCGCCCCCGGCGAATCGTGGTGACCCGTCCGCCCGGCTCGATCACCGGCACCTCGAGTCGCGGCTGGAGCGTGGTCGACCCCGTCGCGCCGATCCGTTCGAGCAACGCCCGATAGGCGCTGCAGCAGCGCATGAAGACGTGCTGGCCGTTGTCGACGAGCAGGCCGTCGCGCTCGAAGGAGTACACGGCCCCCCCCAGGCGCGGACGGACCTCGACCAGCGTCACCCGCGCACCGGCGTCGGCGCACTGCAGCGCGGCCGAGATTCCCGCCAGGCCGCCGCCCACGACGGTCACGCGCGGTCCGCTCACGCGGCCGTCCCGGTGAGGCTGCGCGCGGCGACCCACGCCTTCTCCCAGACCGGCAGCGACAGCCGCTGCGCCAGCGCGCGCTCGGGGTCGGACTCAATGCGATCCAGCAGGCGCTGGTAGATCCCAGCCATCGCGCCCACGCACGCCGCGCTGCGACCGTCGAGCAGCTCGAGCAGCTCGAGTCCGCGCGCAAACCATTCCCGCGCGCGGCGTGCCTCGAAGCGCATCAGCGCCGCGATCGCCCCGGGAGGCTGCACAGAGAGGTCAAGCACGCCGTCCACGCCAAATCGCGCCTGATCCTCAAAAGGCAGGTAGACGCGCCCGCGTTCGGCGTCCTCGCGCACGTCGCGCAGGATGTTCGTCAGCTGCATCGCCACGCCGAGGTCGTCGGCAAGCGCCGGCCCGCGCGCGTCCGCGCTGCCAAAGATGGCGAGCGACAGGCGCCCGATCGACCCCGCCACGCGGCGGCAGTAGAGCTCGAGCTGATCGAAGCGCTCGTAGACCGCGTCCTCGACGTCCATCTGGACACCGGCGATCAGGTCTCCGAACGCATCCAGAGGGAGCGCGAAGCGCGCAGCGCCATCGGCCAGCGCCACCAGCACGGGATCGCGTGCGCCCGTGTCGATGCGCTCGAGATCGGCGCGAGCGTCGGCGAGCAGGGCGAGCTTCTGCTCGGCTGCCAGCGGGCCGTCGCCGATGTCGTCGACGCGCCTGGCGAACGCGTAGACCGCGCACATCGCGCGCCGCTTGGCGCCAGGCAGCAGGCGAATGCCATAGAAGAAATTGCCCGCCTGCTCGCGTGTCACTGCTTCGCAGTGGCGATAGGCCTGCTCGACGGATGGCGTCGCCGTCGCGGCCGTGGCGCTCATCGCCGGCGCGCCCCGGCGAGCGTGGTCAAGAGCGCCGTCGCCCGCCGCACGCGCGTCGGGCGTGGCGCGCTGGGCAGCACCGCACAATCGGCGCGCTCGATCGCTTCCAGCGCGGCGCGCCCGCCGGCGACGAACGCCGCGACGGCGAGCCTCGGCCTGCCCCGCAGGGTCGCCACCAGCCGACCCCCTTCCAGGAGCAACCCGCGGGTGCGCTCCGCTTGCAGGCCGACCACCCGCGCCAGCGCCGGACTGGTCTCGCGCGCGTGCAGCTCGGCGAGCTCGCAGCCGAAGCGCGCCAAGTCGGCGGCGGGGAGGTAGACCCGGTCACGGGCCGCGTCCTCGCCCACGTCCTGGAGGTGCTCGACGACCTGCAACGCCGAGCAGACCGCGTCGGAGAGGGCGATCCGCTCCGCCGTGGCCAACCCGAAGACCCCGAGCACGAGCTCGCCGACGGGGTTGGCCGACAGCTCGCAATACGCCAGCAGCTGCTCCCAGGTTTCGTAGCGTTTGATGCGCTGGTCCTGGCGATTGGCCGCGATCAGCCGCGTGAACGGCGCGATCGGCAGCGAGCACTCTTTGATCGTCGCCTCCAGCCTGCGCATGAGGGGGTGCTCCGCGCGGCCGGCAAAGGCGTGCGCGAGCTCCTGCTCGAGCCAGTCGAGAGCCGGCCGCGGATCGCCGATTGACTCGTCGCCGATGTCGTCGACGAGGCGCGCAAACCCATAGAGCGCGAGCAGGTGACCCCGGGCCCGTCGGGGCAGCAGACGGCTGGCGACGGGGAAGTTCTCCGCCGCCGCCTGGGCCATGACCGCCTCTGGCGGCGGGAGTGAGGCGCGCGGTCGATCGGGGGTGATGGGCGTCCCGAGCGCTGAGCTGCCCGGGGGCGCGGTCACGCGTCGGCCTCCAGAAAGCGCCCGAGCGCCATAACCGGGAAAAGCAGTCTGTAAAGGTGGTAATTGATGTAGTAGTCCGAGGGGAAACCGGTGCCTGTGTACTGGGGCTCGTCCCAGCTGCCGTCGGCGTTCTGGGTCTCGGCCAGCCACTGCACCCCGCGATTCGCCGCCTCCGAGGAGCGCTCGCCGGCGGCGTGCAGAGCGAGCAGCGCCCACGCCGTCTGCGACGCGGTGCTCGGCCCTCGGCCGATCCAGCCCGGATCGTCGTAGGAGCGGGCGTCCTCACCCCAGCCACCGTCGTCGTTCTGGTGGGCCTCGAGCCAGCGCACGGCGCGGCGCACGCGCTCGTCCGAGCGGACGATTCCCATCGCGGTCAGCGCGGGCAGCGCCGCGCCGGTGCCGTAGACGTGGTTGATCCCCCAGCGCCCGTACCACGAGCCACCGTCCTCCTGCTCGGACAGCAGCCACTCGAGCCCGCTGCAGGCGATCGCGCTGTCGCCGCGTCCGACCGCGACGAGCATCTCCAGCACGTGCGCGCTGACATCGGCGCTGGGCGCGTCGATCACCTCGCCGAAGTCGAGGAAGGGGATCTGGCGCGCCAGCGCGCGCGTGTTGTCGGCGTCGAAGGCGCCCCATCCGCCACCGGTCGTCTGCATCCCCTCGCTCCAGCGCACGGCGCGCTCGATCGCGCGCTCCACGCGTGCGGGGTCGCTGTGGCGCACGCGCCGCAGCGCCAGCACGACCTCGGCGGTGTCGTCGAGGTCGGGGTAGTTGTCGTTGGCGAACTCGAACGCCCATCCGCCCGCTTCGAGCCGCGGTCTGCGAACGGCCCAGTCGCCGCGCTTGCGGACCTCCTCGTCGAGCAGCCAGTCGGCGGCGCGCAGGATCGCCGGGTGATCGCCGGGGAGTCCGGCGTCGTTGAGGGCGACGACCGCGAGAGCCGTGTCCCAGACGGGAGACTGGCAGGCCTCCAGACGCCGCACGCCGTCGCTTTCTTCTTCGATCATGAAGCCCTCGATCCCCTCGAGGCCCGCGCGCATGACGGGGTGATCGAGCGGATATCCGCGCAGCTGCAGCGCGATCAGCGAGTAGACCCAGGGTGGCTGGATCCCCCCCCAGGAGCCGTCGGCCTCCTGGCGCTGGATGATCCAGCGCTCGGCGCGCGCGAGCGCGAGCCGCCGCAGCCAGCGGATTGGGCGCCGTTCGTAGACGCGCAGGGCGCGATCGAGCCGGGCGAGGCGAGCGCCCCACTTCGACGATGGCGTGGCCGGCGCCCAGGGATCGGGGCCGCGGAGCTCGTCGAGATCGAATGGCAGCGAGCGCCGAGGGCGCGCGGACACGACGATCGTCAGCGCCACGATCGTCTGGCGCGCCCAGCAGGCGAAGTCGTAGATGTTCAGCGGCGCCCACTCCGGCAGCAGGATCAGCTCGGGTGGCAGCGCGGGGAGCTGCTCCCAGGGCCACAGACCGAAGAGCGCGAGCCAGATGTGGGTGAACACACGCGCCCGCTCGATGCCACCGGCGCCACGGATGTAGCCGGCCGCCTCGCGCATGTGGCCGGCGCCGGGCGAGTCGCCGGCGAGGCGCAGTGCGACGTAGGCCTCGATCGTGGTCGAGAGCTCGGGCGGCCCGCCGTGGAAGTTCGACCAGGTGCCGTCGGCGCGCTGCTGGGAGCGGATCCAGGCGCTGGCGCGCCGCGTCTCGGGCTCGCGCCGAATCCCCAAGAATTCGCGCAGCAGAAGATCCTCGGCGTCCATCGTGACGTTGGTCTGCAGCTCTCCCTTCCACCAGCCTGCGGGGGTCTGGAGCGCGAGCAGCCGTTCACGCGCGCGAGCGAGCGCGCTGCGGGCGTCCGTGGCCGGCGGGGCGACGTTGATCGACATGGTCGTGGTTGTTGGTTTAGGTCGTGTTGGCTGAGACCGGGTGGATGCTCGCGGGCACGATCCGGTGATCGGCCGCGTCAGCTGCGCCGCGGTCCGGATCAATCCGCCCCGTCGCCCGCGGCTGACACCGGCTGTGCCTGCGTACGAGCCCCACACCCTAATAGTCCGGCGGCGAGATCGGTTACGCGACGCCCAGCACGCGACGCGCCGCCACAGCATCGTCGGTGATCAGGCCGTCTATGCAGAGGGAGCGCAGGTGCAAGATCTGCGCAGCGTCGTTGACGGTCCAGGCGAGGACGGATCCGCCCGCGGAGTGGACGGCGGCGACGAGCCGCGCGGTGACGCGGCGGTGATCGACCGAGACGGCGTCGCAGCGACCGCTGCCGAGCGCCTCGGTTGCCGCGCGCTCGATCCCCTGGCATGCGGATCTGCGCCCGCCCGGGAGCGTCCACGCCCGCGCCGCCCCGCAGGCGCCCGCGGCTTGCCCGACCAGGTCGAGGTCGCCGCAAACGATCGTACGAGCCCCGAGGTCCGCCGCGGCCAGGGCCTCGCCAAAGGGTCGTCCGCGGTCCGGGCCCTTGAGGTCGAGCAGCAGGCCGCACGGCGACGCGGCGACCAGCTCTAGCGCATCGTCGAGCGCCGCGACCCCCGACAGGCGCGCCTCGCGCCGGTCGTGGGCGACGACGAGGCGACCGCGATGCTCGACAGCGTCGAGCTCGACGCGGTCGGGACGCCCCGACAGGGTCGCGCAGATCACGGCGAGGCCGTCGGCGGGGCGCCAGAGCGTCGTGCGAGCGCGGTGGGCGATGAGCTCCATGCGGTGCGTGGTCGCTGGCGACCAATGCAATGAAATCGACCCGACCCGCTGAGACCAACCCGGCCGGTCACCCCGGCCACGCGTCCCCGCCGGGTCCTACCCCCCGGGCACGGCGTTCGGTCCCGGCGGCGGCGGCTTGGAGCCCACCCCATGGACCGACCACCACATCAGCTTGTCGAAGTCGCGCTGGGAGATCTGGTCGGGCTGCTGGAAGTTGAAGCGCGCCGAGAACGCCGCGCCGGCGGTGCCCGACGGATTGCGGTCGTTGAGCGGGAAGGTCGGCGCTAGGACGCTGTACGGCGCGTTGTTGGCCGGTGTGCCCTGGAAGGCGTCGTACATCGGCGTCGCGAGGTAGTCGAACAGGCCGAGCGGCTTCATCCCTACGATCAGCTCCATCGAGCGGATCACCGAGAGCATGTCGTAGCGGGTGTGAACCACCGCGCCGGGCTTGGCATATGGGGAGATCACATAGGCCGGCATGCGGTGGGCGTCGACGTGGTCCGAACCGTCCTGAGAGTCGTCCTCGATCACGAAGATCGCCGACGAGTTCCAGATCGACGAGTGTGAAATCAGATCGACGAACTGTCCCAGGCCGTAGTCGTTCTCCGCGACCATCGCCCGCGGCGAGCGCCCTCCGGCACTCAGGCCGACGGTGTGATCGGAGGGCAGCGTGAGGTAGTTGAACGACGGCACGGTCCCGGTCGCCAGCTGGGCGGTGAAGCGTGCCTTGAAGCAGTCGAAGCGCGACTCCGACGGCACCGAGGCACCCAGCGGGGGCGTCGAGTCGTACGTCTCGATCAGCCCCTTGTGGAGGACGTCGGCCACCGCGTCAGTGCCGATCGAGGCGTCGTTGGGGTAGCAGCCGACCGGGAAGCCGAGGTCGGAGTTGTTGAACTTGGTCAGCGTCTCCTGGGTGTCGGCGGAGCTCGCGTCCTTGTCGAACACCGGCGCCCCAGCGGCGATCCCGGCGAGCGAGAACGGGACGGTCCCGGCGATCGCCTCGCCGTAGTTGAAGTAGGAGATCCCCTGGCGCTGGGCCTGGTCAAAGAGGAAGCCGTTGCCCGGCCAGGTCACCGAATAGACGCCGAAGTCATACGGACGCCCGCGGCCGCCGTAGTTGGGGTGCCAGTTCTTGTTGACATAGTCGGAGACCTTCGCGGCGCTCGCCCAGAAGTGGCCGTCGATCGACGCTTCGGAGTTGGCGTAGACGTGGTCTAAGAGCGGGAAGCGCTGTGCGAGGGCGTGCTGGTTGGGGGTGATGTTGCGACCGAAGAGCGTGAGCGAGGGGTCGCCGTCGCCGCGCGGGTCGTCTCCCATCACCTGGTCGTAGGTGCGATTCTCCTTGACGAAGTAGAAGACGTGCTTGATCGGGCCCCCGGGGCGCAGCGGAGTGTCGGCCGGGGGCGCTTGCGGGTTCGAGGGTCGGATCTGCGCGTCAGCGACCGGCGTCATCGCCGCGATCTGCGCTGGCGAAGGCATGTTGAGAATGCCCGCGCGGCCGAAGGTGATGAGCGGTAGGTACTGGAATGAATTGGTGTTGGCGTCGGTGGTCTGAAACGGGTTTGGCCCGTGCGGATTGGGTCCGGTGCCAATGCCCTTGGCCGCGATCCAGACGAGCTTCGAGCACATCGCGACGGCCGCCGGACGGCGCTTGGCGTGCGCACGGCGAGCGGATGGACGGGCGTGGCGAGCGCGGCGCGCGGAAGCGTCGTGTGCGTCGGGGTTGAGCGCGCGCTTGCGGTACCGGCGCGGGTGGCGGCGGTGGCGCGCTGGACGGCGCTTGCGCACCGCCGGCGCCGCGCAGGGGACGGCACCCGGCGCCGTGACTCCGACGTCCATCGGGTACGCCGCCGTGGGGATCGACCCCAACAGCGGGAACTCGTCGGGGACGCTCGTGCTGCGCGCCTCGACTACGTCGCTGGCATGGGCTGTGCGCGAGAGCGTGGCGCGCCGCCCGCGCGCGCCCGGATCGTTGGCGCTGGCGCCGGCGATCCGCTGCGCCGCCGCCACCGTCGCTTCGTGGTCGAGCACAGCGCGCGCCGCCGTCGAGAGCTGGGGTCCGGCGATCCCCGAGCCTGGGAGCCCGAACACCGCGATCGCGTCGGCGCCCTCCTCGGCGACCAGCAGCTCGCGGCCGTCCGGCGTCACGGTGAGCGCGACCGGCGCGGTGCCGAGCCCCTCGATCCGACCGACCGACAGCGTGCGCTGCACAACCATGTGCGCGGTGTCGATCACCGCCACCTCGTCGGAGTTGGCGATCGCGACGTAGGCGCGCGCCGCCTTGGGATCGACTGCGATCGCCTCCGGATGTGAGAGATGACCACCGACCTGGATGTCCTCGAGCTTGCGGCCCGCGTTCATGTCGATCACCGACACGGTGCCGGGGCTCTCGTTGGAGACGAGCCCGGTGTGGCCGTCGGCCAGGATCGCCGCGCCGTAGGGATAGGAGCCGGTGTCGACGTAGTGGATCACCCGGCGGCTCTGGGCATCGACGACGGCAGCGGCGTCTGAGAGGTTGAGCGCCACCAGCAGCCGGCTGCCGTCGCGGGAGACTGCGAGGCGATCGGGCCAGGCCATCTTCTTCGCCATCAGACCCGGCGGGAAGCTCTGCGGCGGCTTTGCGTCCGGCGAGGGGGGCACCGGGATCAGCCCGACAAAAGTCGCCGTCCCGGCAACGGTGTAGGAGAAGACGTGGAGGACGTCACCACCGCGCCCCGGTGCGCTGAGGAGCTGCTGATCGGCGTGACCCGGATCGGAGTCGGCCACGCCCGAGACGTACGCCAGGCGACGCACGGGATCCATCACGATCCCGCCTGAGGCTCCCGGTAACGGGAGCACCTGGATCACGCCGCCGCCTGGCTTGGTCGCGACGATCCGGATGTCGTTGTGCCCGCGGCCGGTGGAGACCGTCCAGTAGAAGCGCCCGTCGGGCGTGAGTGCCCCGCCGGTGGGGAAGTTGCCCAGCGCCACCATCGCGCCCGCGGGGTGCAGGAGGCGTCCATTCCCGAGCACGCCGAGCGACGCACCGACGCGACCGATTTCGACGCCGGGCTGAGCCATCGCCCGCGCGCCCACCACGACGGCTACAGCCGCCAGCGCAGCCAGGAGTGCGGTCATGCGGGGGCGTGCGGTCACGAGGCTAATAGCGCACCCTAGTGAGTGGTGGCGCGGCGGATGTTGACGGCTTGGATACGCCGGTGCGCCAGCAAGCGGCTGTTGGAGTCGTCAGACTCGACCAGCGATGGTCGCCCCGGACAATCCCCAGGAGGAGACGCCCTATCTCGACGCGCTGATGCAGTACGCCGCGCGCGACCCCGCACGACTGCACGTGCCCGGCCACAAGGGTGGCGACGGAGCAGATCCGGGACTGCTCGAGGCGATCGGCGAGCAGGCGCTGCGGCTCGACATCCCGGCCCTGATCCACGGCATCGACACCGGTGTCTCTCCCACCCCGTTCGAGCGCGCCCAGCAGCTCGCCGCCGAGGCTTGGGGGGCGCGCAGGGCGTGGTACTTGATCAACGGCGCCTCGCAGGGCAACCTCGCTGCCGCGCTGACGCTCGCCCATTACGGAGACGCCGTGGTCGTCCAGCGCAACGTGCACTCGAGCACAATCGACGGGCTCGTGCTCTCCGGGCTGCGCCCGACCTTCGTCTCGCCAGAGCTCGACCCAGAGCTCGGCATCGCCCACTGTCTGGCACCCGAGGCGCTGGACTACGCGCTCACGCAGAGCCCCGGGGCAGTGGGGGCATGGGTGCTCTCGCCCACCTACTTCGGCGCCGTGGCGGCGGTTGCGGACTTGGTCGCCGTCGCCCATTCCCACCGCGTCCCGCTCGTCGTCGACGAGGCCTGGGGAGCGCATCTCGCCTTCCACCCCTCACTCCCCGAGCATGCGCTCGCGGCCGGGGCTGACCTCGTCATCTCCAGCACGCACAAGATCGTCGGCAGCCTGACGCAGTCGGCGCTGCTGCAGCTGGGGGGCGAGGCGGACAGCGGCCTCGACGCCGACGTCGTCGACCGCGCGGTCACGCTGGTCGAGTCCACCAGTCCCAATGCGCTCTTGTGTGCATCGCTGGACGCGGCGCGCCGCTACGCCGCCAGCCGCGGATACGCCCTGGTAGACGAGACCATGCGCGCGCTCGCGCGCGCACGCGAGGCGATCCGCGCGATAGCGGGCCTCGACGTGCTCGACGAGCGCTTTGTCGGACGCCCCGGCGTCGCGGGATATGACCCGCTGCGGCTGGCGGTGGACGTCCGCGGGATCGCGATCAACGGCTACGAGCTGGCTTCCCTGCTGCGCGAGATCGACGACATCAACCTCGAGCTCTACGCCCAGAACGTCGTCGTAGCCGTCTTTGGGATGGGCGAGCGCGCGCTGCCGGAGGCACAGCGGTTCGTCGAGGCCCTGCGTGTCGCCGTCGAGCGCGTCGGTCCCGTGGCACCCGGCGAGCAGGGCGGCTTCGCGCCGCCGCCGCCGTGGGGGGAGCTGGTGATGACCCCGCGCGACGCCTATCTCGGACCCCAGGAGATCGTCAGCGTCGAGCAAGCGGTGGGCCGGATCGCCGCCGAGTCGCTGGCCACCTATCCACCAGGCATCCCCAATGTCCTGCCGGGTGAGCGCTTGACGCCCGAGACGCTCGCCTACATCCAGCACACGCTCGCGCTCGGCGGCAGCGTGCGCGGCGCGAGCGACCGCGAGCTTCACACCGTGCGCGTCGTCGCCGAGGCCGCGGCAGCTGCGGTCAGCCCGCTAGCAGTTGATCCAACAGTCGATCGATGAACGCGACCTGGGCATCGATCAGCTTGCGGCGCGCCTCGTCACCGGCGAACCACTGCGCGCGATCGATCTCCGGGAACTCGCGCTGCCGTCCCGATCGCGGCGGCCACTCGATCGAGAAGCTGTTGCTGCGCACCCCGTCGACGTCGAGGTCCCCCTCGACCGCGAACGCCGTCACAGTCTTGCCGCCGCGTTGCTGCACGCTCCCGAGCTCCAGGAGCGCTCCCGCGGGCAGCGGCGTGCCCAATTCCTCCTCGAACTCCCGCCCCGCACATGCGCGCGGGTCCTCCGCCTCTCCGTGCTCACCCTTGGGGATCGACCATGCGCCCTCGTCCCTGCGCGCCCACAGCGGACCGCCGGGGTGCACGAGCAGAACCTCGAGACGGCCTCCGCTCTTGCGGTAGAGCAGGATCCCCGCGCTCCGTCGGGTCATCGTCGAGCGTCGGCGCGAGCAGCGCTAGCGGTGGACGCGAGACGCGGCTGCTCGTCTCAAGCAGCCGGGATCAAGCGCACCGGCAGCGTCTTGAGCTGGTTGATGAAGGGCGACTCGACGAACGCCGGGGCGCCAGCCAGCTCCATTGCGGGATAGCGCGCGAGCGTCTCCTCGAAGAGGATCCGCAGCTCGAGGCGGGCCAGCGCCGTGCCGAGGCAGAAGTGCCGTCCGCCCGCGCCGAAGGCCTGGTGCTCGGTGGTGCGGCGGACATCGAAGCGGTCGGGGTCCTCGTAGCGCGATTCGTCGCGGTTCGAGGAGGCATACCACATGATCACCTTCTCGCCCTCGCGGATCTGCTGACCGTGCAGCTCGGTGTCGCATGTCGCCGTGCGACGGAAGTGCGCAAAGGCGGGAAACATCCGCAGCGACTCCTCGACGGCCCCTGGGATCAAGCCGGGTTCCTCGAGCAGCAGCTGACGCTGCTCGGGGTTCTCGATCAGTGCTCGCATCCCACTGCAGTAGGTCGCCTTCGTGCTGTCGTTGCCCGCCGCGACGAGCAGGAAGAAGCCCATCACGATCTCGTGCTCCTCGAGCTTCTCCCCCTCGACCTCGGCGTTGACGAGCACGGATGTGAAATCGTCGGTGGGGCGCTCGCGGCGCTCGGCGATCAGCTTGCGGCAGCGCTCGAAGATCTCCGGCACGTCGCGCTCCATCGCACCCTCGATGCCGTAGGGGTTGACGTCGAGGTCGCTCGCGCCCAGCGTCGAGTTCATCAGCCGCGCCCAGATCGCGTCGTCCTCGGCGGGGATGCCCATGAAGCTGCCGATCACGCGCGAGACCACGGGCTGGGCGACGTCGACCACGAGATCGCAGCTCTCGCGACCGTCCAGGCGCTCGAGCACGCCGACGGTGATCGCGCGGATCTCATCCTCGTGGTCAGCGATCCGCTTCGGCGTGAAGCCCGACTGGAAGAGCGCCTTCAGCCTGTCGTGCTTGGGCGGGTCCATCCCGATGAACATCGCCCTCAGCAATTCGAGCGGGAAGCCGACGCGGGCCGCGGTCACGCCCCCCAACTCGGAGGAGTACGTCTGCCAGTCGCGGCTGATGGTGTGGATGTCCTGCGCCGTCGTAACCGACCAGAAGCCGTCCTCTTCGGGGTATACGGTCATCCGCTCGCTCCAGTGCACGGGGCACTCGCGGCGCAGGCGCCCGAAGAGCTCGTGCGGCGGCCCGTCCTTCCAGAGCTCGCGCTCGATGACCAGGACGTTCTCGAGATCGCTGTCAACCGACGCCATCGGGACCTCCGTGATCGCTGTCGTAGGGCGGTCGCCGAATCGTACTGGCTGGCTGGCCAATCAGCTCGCGTGGGATGCGGGCGGCGACTCTGGCGCTACGTCCAAGCGCAAACGCGGCGACTCTAGCTCGAGCAGCATCCGCTTGCGCGCGATTCCGCCGCCGTACCCCGTCAGCGTGCCGTTGGCGCCGACCACGCGGTGGCAGGGCACGATCACCGCGATCGGGTTGGCGCCGTTCGCCAGGCCCACCGCGCGGGCCGCCGACGGCCGACCGATGCGGCGGGCGAGCTCCCCGTAGCTGACGGTCTCGCCGTATCGAATCTCGCGCAGCGCGCGCCATACCTCGCGCTGGAACGGGCTGCCTGGGGTCGACAGCAGCACATCGAACGCCGTGCGCTCACCGGCGAAGTAGTCGGCGAGCAGCAGCTCGCCGATCGGACTCGCGACCGTTGTGTAGAGCAGCCGCGATCACGCGGCAACCCGATCCGTACGCCCAGCGGCGCGATGACCGTTGGGCCCGGCGAGCTGCGCCCACAAGTGCGCCACGGCGTAGGCGCGATAGGGGCGCCAGCGCTCGGCGAGGCGCGTCGCGACTGCTGGGCTTCCGTCGCGTCCGAGCGCCTCGAGACCGCGCCGCACCCCGAGATCAGAATCAAGGAACGCATCCGGGTCGCGCAGCGCACGCATGGCGACATAGCCGACCGTCCAGGGCCCGATTCCCGGCAGCCGCAGCATGCGCCGCTGCGCCTCCTCGCGATCTGCGCCGGGGTCGAGCACGACCTCGCCGCTCGCGAGCGCCCCGGCCAGGCCGCTCAGCGCACGGCGGCGTGAGGCCGGCATCGCCCAGCGCGCTGCGTCGGCGCCAGCGAGCACGTCCGCGGAGGGGAACATGTGCGTCACGCCGCCGCGCGGCCTCACAAGTGGCTCGCCATGAGCGGCCACGAGGTGCCCGGCGAGCGTAGCCGCGCCGCTGAGCGACACCTGCTGTCCGAGCACCGCGCGCACCGCCAGCTCGTGACCGTCGACGTGACCGGCCACGCGCCGACCGGGTGTTGCACGGACGAGTGCGCCGAGCACGCGATCGTCCGCGAGCGCTTCGTCGACGGCTTCGGGGTCGGCGTCGAGATCGAGCAGCGCGCGACCGCGCTGGACCGCCGCGGCGAGGTCGCGGACGTCGTCGAGCCGCAACCGCGCGCGGACATGGTCGCTCGCTGGGCGCAGCTCGACGATCCCGCCGCCGTGCGCGAGGCGGAGGCTGCGGCGATACCAGCCATCGGCGAATTCCTCGACGCCGACCACGACGCGTCGGCGCAGGTAGCCGAACAGCCCTGCGGCGTCGAGCGGCGGCCGAAACGGCAGCCGCAGCGCGATCGCGCCGGCGCCGCCGGCCTCGCCGGCGCCGCCGGCCTCCACCTGGTGTCTTTTCGCGCGCGCCCGCGCCTGCGCCCGCGCGCGAGCGCGCAGCTCGCGCGGCGTCAACGCAAAGACCTCTCGGATCGTGTCGTTGAACTGGCGCACGCTCTGGAAGCCCGCCGCGAAGGCGACCTCGATGATCGCGAGCCCGGTCGTCTCGAGCAGGACCCGCGCTGTCTGCGCTCGCTGCGCGCGCGCGAGCGCGAGCGGTCCCACTCCGACGACCGCGACGAGCTGGCGATGGACGTGGCGCTCGCTGTAGCCGAGCCGCGCCGAGAGGCCGCCGACCCCTTCGCGATCGACGACACCGTCGGCGATCAGACGCATCGCGCGGCCGACCACGTCAGCGCGGCGGTCCCACTCCGGCGAGCCCGGCGTGGCGTCCGGGCGACAGCGCTTGCAGGCGCGAAAGCCAGCGGCCTGCGCCGCCGCAGCCGTCGTGTAGAAGCGCACGTTCTCGCGCTTCGGCGTGCGCGCGGGGCAGCTCGGCCGGCAGTAGATCCCGGTCGATGTGACGGCGCAGAAGAACCAGCCGTCGAAGCGCGCGTCGCCCGCGCGCACCGCGTCCCACAGTCGGTCGGAGTCGAGCACCACCGCCACACCGTGGCACACGAGCCCCACAGATTCTGGCGGGTTTCGGACGGGACCTGCGGACCACCGGCAGGTCGGGGGTTCGTTCGTCAGCGCGTTTGCGAATCGTCATTCACTATTCTGTGAATCCGGGTTCACGCACCACCAAGCGACCGAGGAGCAGCCATGGCCACCATCGACACCACGCGATCGACCCACGAAGTGCTCAACCAGCCACCGCGGCTGGAGCCGCTCAATCTCTTCGAGGCCGACCTCGCGCTGCGCGAGGGGCTCGAGCGCGAGCTCGGCGGCTGGGGCGCGGATCGGGTGCGCGAGCTTGGAGCTCTCGCGGGCGCGCAGGAGACACGTGAGCACATGTGGCGGGCCGAGCACAACGAGCCGCGCCTGCGAACCCACGACCGCTATGGCCACCGGATCGACGAGGTCGAGCTCGACCCATCCTGGCACTGGCTGCTACGTGTCGCCGTCGAGCGCGAGCTCCACTCCCTGCCGTGGGGTGACCCACAGCCCGGCGGCCATGTCGTGCGCGCGGCGCTGTTTCACCTCTGGAGTCAGGCCAGCGGCGGCGTGATGTGCCCGGTGTCGATGACCTATGCGGCGATCCCGGCGCTGCGCGACGGCGCGCCCGAGCTCGCCGCGCAGTGGGAGCCGCGGCTGACGCTGGCCGACTACGAGCGCGGCGCGCTTGCCGGGATGGCAATGACGGAGAAGCAGGGTGGCTCCGATGTGCGCGCGAACACGACCCGCGCCGATGCGCTGGGGGACGGAAGCTACGAGCTGTGGGGGCACAAGTGGTTCTGCTCCTACCCCCCATGCGACGTCTTCCTTGTGCTTGCCCAGGCACGCGCGGGACTGTCGTGCTTTCTGATCGAGCGCGGACCGGGGATGGAGTTCCAGCGGCTCAAGGACAAGCTCGGCACGCGCTCGCTGCCCTCTTCGGAAGTCGAGTTCAGCGGCATCCGCGGCCAGCTGATCGGCGAGGAGGGACGCGGCATACCGGCGATCATCCGGATGGTCAACCACACCCGGTTGGATTGCCTGATCGGCGCCGCCGCCGGGATGCGCCGCGGCGTGATCGAGGCCGTCCATCATGCTCGCTACCGCCACGCCTTCGGCGCGCCGCTGATCGAGCAGCCGGCGATGCTCAACGTGCTTAGCGACCTCGCGATCGAATCCGAGGCCGCAACCACGACCGCTATGCGCATCGCGCGGTCCTACGACGACGACGACGCCCCGTTCCGCCGCTTTGCGACCGCGGTGATGAAGTACTGGACCTGCAAGCGCGCACCCGCACACGCCGCCGAGGCGCTCGAGTGCCTCGGCGGCAACGGCTTCGTTGAGGACTCCGGCATGCCTCAGCTCTATCGCGACAGCCCGCTGGGCTCGATCTGGGAGGGCTCTGGCAACGTCTCGGCTCTCGACGTGCTGCGAGCGATGGTGAAGGAGCCCGACGGCCTACCGGCGTTCATCGCCGAATGCGAGCTCGCCGGCGGCGCCGATGCGCGACTCGACGCGCATCTGGGTCGCCTACGCAACTCGCTTGCGTCGCTGCTCGACGCTGCGGACCCCCAGTTCGTCGCGCGCCGTGTCGTCGAGGACCTCGCCGTCGCGTTGCAGGCAAGCCTGCTCGTCCGCCACGCCCCAGCCGTCGTCGCCGACGCCTTCTGCGCCGGGCGGCTGGGCGACGGCGGCCGCGTGTACGGCACGCTGCCCGCCGGCGTGGACGCGCGGGCGATGATCGACCGGGCGCTCGCCGCATGAGCGACCCCCACACCGTCACCTACGAAGTCACCGACCGAGTAGCGCGGATCACGCTCGACCGCCCAGACCGCGGCAACGGCCTCACCCCAACGCTGATCAACGAACTCGCGACACACGTCGAGCAAGCGGACCTCGATCCCAATGTCCACGTCCTCCTGCTCGCCGGCAACGGCAAGGGCTTCTGCGGCGGCTACGACCTCGTCGCCAGCGCCGAAGGGATGGGAGATGGTGGCTTTGGAGACCCAGCGCCGTCCTGCTCCCCCCTCGACGGAGCAGTGATCGCCGCCAATCACGACCCCACGCAGACCTGGGATCCGATGGTCGACTACGCGATGATGAGCCGCAACGTCCGGGCGTTCATGTCGCTGTTTCACTGCAGCAAGCCGGTCGTCTGCAGGGTGCACGGGTTCTGCGTCGCCGGCGGCACCGACCTCGCGCTGTGCTCCGACCTGCTCGTGATCGCCGCCGATGCGAAGATCGGCTACCCACCCGCGCGCGTGTGGGGATCGCCGACGACGTCGCTGTGGGCGCACCGGCTCGGAGCGCAGCGCGCGAAGCGGCTGCTGTTCACGGGCGACTGCCTCTCGGGCGCCGAGGCGCTCGAGTGGGGACTGGCGATCGAAGCGCCGGCACCGGAACAGCTACACGAGCGCACCGAGGTCCTCGTGCAGCGGATCGCGCGTCTGCCGGTCAACCAGCTCGCGATGATGAAGCTGCTCGTCAACCAGGCGCTCTACGCACAGGGGCTGCATACGACGCAGGTGCTGGGGACTGTCTTCGACGGCATCACCCGCCACACTGCCGAGGGTTACGCCTTCCAGCAGCGCGCCGCGACGGCCGGCTTCCGCGAGGCCGTGCGCGAGCGCGACGAGCCGTTCGGCGACCACGGCCCCTCGACCTTCAAGGGCTGACGATCGAGGGCCTCCTGACCACGCGCGGGCGCCTGCTCCAGGCCGCGCAGGAGCTCGTCGAGGAAGGCGGCTACGCCGCGGCCTCCGTCATCGCGATAGCCAACCGCGCCGGCGTCGCCTCCGGAACCCTCTACCGCCACTGGCCCTCGAAGGGCGAGCTCTTCGCGCAGCTCTTTCGCAGCGTCTGTGACCGCGAGGTTGCAGCCATGGAAGCCGTCGCTGCCGAGCTCAGCCAGCGCTCGGGAGTCGAGCGCGTGGAGACCGTGCTCGCCACCTTCGCGGAGCGCGCGCTGCGCAACCCCCGCCTCGCCTGGGCGCTGATCGCCGAGCCGGTCGACCCGCTCGTGGACGCCGAGCGCCTCGCCTACCGCCGCCAATATGCCCGCCAGCTCTCAGACGGCATCCAAGACGCCATCGTCGCTGGTGAGCTCCCCGCCCAGGACGCCGAGCTCACCGCGGCCACCCTCGTCGGAGGAGTCGGCGAAGCACTCGTCGGCCCGGTCTCCCCGCTCGGCGGCAACAGCCCCGGCATCGACGAGATCGTCACCGCCCTGCGCACCTTCGCTCGCCGCGCAATCGGTGCACAAGAACGCCGAGGGCTTCGTCGGAGCCACGGTGCCTCGTCGCCGCCCGCCTGAAACGGCAAGAAGGCGGGCGGGGCCGTGGCAGTGGACTCCCCCGGTGCCTTCAGGCGACAGCGCGCAAATGCCGGTAGGGCTCGCCACGAAGGTCGCGCACAAGCGCGTCCACAACGGTGGAGTCCCCGTCGTCACGCCCATCCGTCACAGCGCCGATCACCGCGCGCTTGCGTTCGAGCAAAGAAGCGATCGTCTCGTCGATCGTCCCACCCGCGAGTAGGTACCACGCGTTGACCGCGTCGCGCTGGCCGATCCGGTGGAGGCGGTCCTCGGCCTGGTCGTGCTTCGCGGGCGTCCAGTCCAATTCGAGAAAAGCCACATTGGACGATTGCGTCAGCGTCAGCCCCTGACCGGCGACCTCGATCGAGCAGACGATCAGCTGGTTGCCACCATCGTCGGCCGCCTGAAATGCCCGCACCGACGCGTCGCGCGCCTTGTGGGTATCGCCGCCGAGGATGTGCAGCGCCCCCGGGAAGCGCTCGAGCACCGCCTGCTGGATCTCGCGATGGTGGGCGAAGACGACAAGCCGCTCGCCCGAGGAGCAGAAGTCGTGCATCCACGTCAGGGCGGCGTGGAGCTTGCCGCGCGCGGCGAGCAGCTTGAGTGCGTTGAGCCGCACGAGCCGCTCGGCGCGCAGGGCAGCGGCAACGCGCGCGTCGAGCTCGCGTAGGTCGAGCGGCTGGCTGCGCAGCCACGCGACGACGTCGCGTTCGGCGAGGCGGTACTCGGGCTCGTTGTCGAGCTCGACGGGCACGACGCCGCGCGTCTTCGGCGGCAGCTGCGGCAGCACGTCCGCCTTCAGTCGGCGCACGAAGCAGCGTGCGCGCAGGTGCCAGTGCAACCGCAGGTAGGCGTCGGGGCCGCGGAAGCGCTTGCCGAACTGGACGCCGGAGCCGAAGTCGCCCAGCCGTCCGAGGATCCGCAGCTGCGCGACCAGCTCGGGCGGGCTATTCATCACCGGTGTCCCCGTGAGCGCGAGCACGAGACCGTCGGCGGGCACGGCCGCCGCGAGGCGCGCGACGGCCTGGGTGCGCTTGGCCGCCGCGTTCTTGCAGTAGTGAGATTCGTCGAGCACGAGCGCGCGCAGCCCCAGCCCGCCGAGCGCGCCAAGCCGCGCAGCGACGATGTCGTAGTTGACGACGGTGATGTCGGCGGGCGCAATCGCGGCGCGCGCGCTGGTCCCCGAGACCGCCTGGATGCTGCGCCCCGGCAGCCAGCGCGCCAGCTCGCGCAGCCAGTTGAGCTTGAGGCTCGCGGGGCAGACGACGACGGCGGGATAGGCGCCGTCGGCCTCGATCGTCGCGAGCGCCTCGATCGTCTTGCCGAGCCCCTGCTCGTCGGCGAGGAACGCGCGTCGCTGAGCCAGCAGATAGCTCACTCCGGCGCGCTGGAACGGCTTCAGCTCGCCGCCGAGCCCCGCAACCTCCAGCGGTGCGTCGGTCGCGCCCGAGAGCGCGACCAAGCCGGCGTCGCGGGCGTGGCGCTCGCGCACCTCCTGGAGCAGCTCGAGCGCTTCGGGATCGACCCAGATGCCGTGATCGACGAGGAAGCGGTCGAGCTCGGTGACGCAGAAGGGGTCGGCTGTGATCGCCGGCAGGTGGACGTGCTCGTGCTCGGTCGAGCGACGCGGCCTGGCCGGCGCGAGCGCGCCAGCGATCCCCGCGAATGCGTCGAGCAGCACCTGGTCGTGGCCGGGAGCGAGCACGAACGTCGGGTCCTCGTGTGCGCCCGAGCGCTCGAGCACCGCGGGCGGCGCCGGGCGCCCGGCCTGCAGCGCCGCGACGCAACGCTTCGCCGATTGGGTGATCCAGCCGCGCAGGCATCCGTCCATCAGCGCCCAGGAATCGAGCGTGAGCGCCACCGCCGCTCCACCCGCCACGCTCATCGCGCGCTCGCGCAGCGCCTCGGGCAACCGCAGCATGTCGCCCAGCAGCAGGAACGCCGGCTGCTCGTGCGTCCCTCCGACGTCGATCGTCCCGTGCCAACTCGTCGCACGCTCGAGCCAGCTCGTGACCCCCGGCTCGGTGCGCTCCGCGCCGAGCCGCTGCAGCAGCGCGAGGATCGCCGCGGCGTCGCGGTCGACGCCGGCGATCGCGAGCATCCCCGCCGGGCCATCGAGCGCGCGCAGTCCGGCGTCGGCCGCGAGCGCCCGCGCGACGGGTGCGAGCTCGGCGGCGACGAGGATCCAGCGTGCGCCGCGACGGTCACGGCGCAGCTCGACCTCGACATCCGAGGAGGCTGGGCTCGACGCGCGCTTTGAGCGTTCTTCCTCGTCAGCCAGGGATGACAGCGCGCGCGCCGCGTTGTCGCTCAGCCGCAGGGCATCGAAACGCGCCCTCAGCCTGCCGACGAGCTCCACCGCCTGACCGTCGAGCGGCACCAGCGCGCGGCCAATCGCCGGCAGTCTGCAGGCCCTGGGGTGCTCGAGCAGGGCGGTCACGAGCTCGGGCACAGCGTCGGTCGCAAAGCTCAGCCACCAGTCCTGGTCGGGCCGCGCGAGCTCGACCAAGCACTCGTCGCGGCGACGCCGTCGGCGGCGACGCTCGAGGGCGCGCCCAAGCGCGCCGGTGATCTCGACACCGCCCGGGACGGACTGAAACAGCAACGCCAACGCCTGCGCGCGCTCGGGGTCCACGGGGACGCGCCAGGAGCGATCCTGGGCGTCCCAGCGCCGCCCCGGGATCGCGCGCAGCAGCTGGCGCAGGCGCTCGTCATAGGGGAAGCGCAGAACGGCCTCGCCGTCGGCGAGTGAGGCACTGAACGCAGAGGACACGACCAGAGCACGATAGGTGGCGAGGGGGATGGCGCCGCCGCCCCGAGCGGGCCAACTCGCATCGACGGCACCCTCGACGTGCGCTGTAGCGTCGCGCGCAGGTGAGCGATCCCTCCACATCCGCCCACGGCCCGCTCGCGAGCGTCGTCGCCGCGCGCGGCAGCAAGGCTGAGCCCGAGGCTGAAATCCTGATCGAGCACCGCGAGGCGCTGATCTTCATGCTCTGCAAAGCGGCGGAGCTCGAGCACACGATCATGTGCCAGTACCTCTTCGCCGCGTTCTCGCTCAAGCAGCGCACCGAAGAAGGTCTCACCGAAGAGGAGCTCGCAGCCGCCACGCGCTGGCGCCGCGTCATCTCCCACGTCGCCTCGGAGGAGATGCTCCACCTCGCGCTGGTGCACAACCTGCTCTCGGCAGCAACCCTCCGCCTTCGCTTGACCGCTCTGCGGGCACCGGCGCCACTCGGGGCGGCCGGGAGGACGTCGTGGCGGCCCACTTCTTCGCGGCCAACCAGTGGGCCAGTTAGAGCATCGACCCCCGGAACAACCTTTATCCGATGTTGCCGCTATAACTCCCACGGCTGCG
>QHBW01000002.1 GCA_003244205.1 Solirubrobacterales bacterium
CCCGATTCGGTTTCACACTGCCCCTTTCGCGTTCGTCATTGTGCAAACAGTCCAGCTTCGGACCGAAGTACCTGGATTCTCAAGCCTTTGCGGCGGCCGGTGGTGACTTGGATCGCGTGGCGTTGTCCGCGTTGGACCTGATGCAACACGGTCTGGCGGGCCAGACCGAGGCGTTTAGCTGCCTCGTTGAGCGGCAGGTAACCGTCGGGGATGGTGGGCACGAACCGCGCCCGGATCTCGTCGGTCAGGCGGATCCGCCACGGAGCGCTGGGCGTGACCTGCTCGCCTGGGACCAGGCCGTTGCGCAGCCATCGGCGGATCGTCGCTGGCGAGACGTTGAGCTGGGTAGCTGCCTGCTCGATCGTGACCGTGTCGCTGTTTGGGTCGGGTGGTGGCGCGGCCGGGATACCGGCGCGTTGGCGGGCGCTCTTCACTCTTGTTGCGGTGAACGGCTTTCCCGTTCCGGTGCGGCGGCCTTGCCGGTTGAGGATCGCAGCGATCTGCTGGTCCGGGTGGTGCACAGCGAGACGGGAAATCAGCTCGATCGTGTCCTCGTCGGTGCGGACGGTCTGCCCGGGCCGGGGCAGCTTGACGGTCAGCGCGCTGCGCGCGCCGCCCTCCCAGAAGATCTCCGCTTCGGCGACGTTCTCGGGTCGTCTGACTGTCACGACGATCTCGGCGATCAGTGCCCGCAGCAGCTCTTTGCGATCGCGATCGTTGGTCGTCGGCGCTGTCCACAGCCGTGGCAGATCGCGAGCGAGGCCGTTCAGTGCTTGTCGTTCCTGCGGGGTGAGTGGTGCCGGCCGGGCGTGCTCCAGGGCGGCGAGTGTGCGTTGCTCGCGCGTGACGGCGGAGAGCGCTTCCTCGAGCTTGCGCTCCAGCGTCCGGGCGACGAGCCGGTTCTCCGGCTCGCACGCGTCGAACTGCCGCTCCGCGCGCTGCGCTTCGAACTCGGCACGCTCCAACGCGAGGCGTTGCCCGGCGAGCCGTCCGTCGTGCTGCTCAGTTAGCCCGGCGATCGCACCGGCGCTCGCCGCGATACCGGCCGGGGTGACGGCTTCGAGGAACGCTGCGGCGACCGTCTTGTCCAGCCGACCGCCGCCGAGGGTCTGGCAGGTCGTCTCGGTTCCGTGGAGGTGGAACCCGCGGACGCACGCATACCTGACGCGGTGGCCATCGTTGCCGGAATACGCGACTTGCATCCGCCGACCACACCGTCCACAGCGCAGCAGGCCCTGCAGCAGCGCGCCGCCTTCGCGGGCGGCGCCGCCACCCTCGCCGCGCGGTCTCACGTTCGCTCGCAGCCGCTTGCGGTTCTCGAGGTAGTCCTGCCAGCTGACATAGCCAGGATGGTGATCGGGCAGGCAGACGGACCAGTCCTCCATCGGCACCTCGATCGTCTTCACGCGCAGCTGCCCGTTGGCATCGACGTGCTTCTCCTGGCGAGTGCGCCCGAACACGAACCCGCCGGCATAGACGGGGTTGGTCAGCAACTTGTGGACCGCGCCATAGCTCGCGCGGACCCATCGCACGCGCCGATCACCTACCGATCGACGTGGGAGTCGCTGTTCGTCGGCGATCAGCTCACCGACAACCTGGCGTGCCGAACCGGCGCGGCGCCACAGCTCGAACACGCGCTCGATCGCGTGACGGACCTGCTCGTCGGCGCAGAGGACGATCTGGTCGTCCTCTGCGCGGTCGAACCCAACCGGGAGATGCATCACGAGCTCGCCACGCGCGGCCTTGTTCCGCAGGCCGCCGTTCAGCCGTGCGCGGATCAGATGCAGCTCGGCCTCGGACATCGTGCCCTTCAACCCGAGCAGCAGCCGGTCGTTGAAATCGCCCGGCGCGTAGATCCCGTCCGAGTCCGCGATCAACGTCCCGGTCAGCGCGCACAGATCGATCAGCTGATGCCAATCCGCCGAGGAACGCGCGAACCGCGAGACCTCCAACGCCAGGATCAACCCGACGTTCCCCAGGCCGACATCGGCGACGAGCTCCTTGAACCCGGATCGTCCCTGCGTGCTCGCGCCCGAACGCCCGGTGTCCTCGTCCACCACCGTGACCGACCCGGCCGGCCAGCCGAGCGCGACCGCGCGTTCCCGCAGCGCATACTGCCGAGCCGCCGACTCCAGGTTGCGCTCGAGCTGACCGGGCGAGGACTGCCGCACATACACCACCGCGCGACGCTGCCGATGCCGCTCAGTGATCTTCCCTGAGCTACTCATCACGACTCGCCTCCACCATCAAGGCCAGCAGCCTCGCGAGCCGCAGCGTCACCTGCACCTGACGGTCGATCGGGAGCGTCTCCCACACCACCGCCGGCGCCACCGACTCCTGCACCCCGACCTGCAACGCCAACTGCCCGGACATCACCACCTCCGTTTTCCACAGAGGCTCCGCCGCCCCGCGGACGCCGCCGCACGCGCAGGCCCTCGAGCCGCTCGCTGAACAGTCGCCAACCCGCCGAGCTCGCCAGCGCTCCCAGCTCAGGACCCAGCGGAACACGACGCGGGAGATCCGTCCACCGCGCCGGAACCGTGCCCGAGCTGCCGTCCACCAACCGGCAGATCAGTGCGGTCTCGCCGTTCTCGGTACGCCAGCCAAGCACCCCGAGCTCGACGTCACGCAGCTCGCCAGGCGCCTCCACCAGCCGGACCCGCTCCGGCAAGACATCCACAACGTGAGTAGTTCGACTCGCACCCGCC
>QHBW01000025.1 GCA_003244205.1 Solirubrobacterales bacterium
AGGGCGCGTCGGTCTCCACCAGCAGCCGATCATCCGGCACGCGCACGGCGGCCGCACGCAGCGTCTCGGCGTTGGCGTAGGTGAGGTTGCCAGCGAAGGAGCACCACCATCCCTGCGCCAGGCACTCGTCGAGGTCGTCGGGCATCGAGAAGCAGTGCAGCAGGACGCGCAGGCCACCGGCGTGCGCGCGCAGCTGGGCGATCGTGTCCTGCGCGGCGTCGCGGGTGTGGACGACCAACGGCTTGCCGAGCGTGCGCGCAATCTCGATATGCGCACGCAGTGCCGCCGCCTGGACAGAAGGCGCCGCGCCGCGCCGGTAGAAGTCCAGCCCCGTCTCGCCGATCGCCACGCAGCGGGGATGCATGGCGAGGCGCTCGAGCTCGACGCGCGCCTGCTCGTCGAAGCTGTCCACCTCGTTGGGGTGGTGGCCGAGCGCCGCGTACACGCCCGGATGGCGCTCGGCCGAAGCCAGTGCGGCGCGCCAGGACACCGGGTCGGTCCCGACGGTGAGGATCCGCATCACCCCGGCGGCGGTGGCGGCGTCTACGAGCTCGCCGTCGAGCGCCTCGCAGGCATCGAGATGAGTGTGGGAGTCGATCATCGGCGCGCTCAGCGCAGCCGCGGAAAGAGCTGCGCCAGCGGGGCCAGAGCCCTCTCGGCCAGGCGACCGCCGCCGTCGCTGCTCGCGCAGCGCGCTGCGGACAGCGCGAGGTCCTCGGGCGCGCGCTCGCCGAGCGCGTCGAGCAGCGACCGCGTCGCCGCGGGCATGTAGGGATGCAGCACGACGGCCACGATCCGCAGGCCCTCCACGAGCGTCGCCAGCGTCGTGTTGAGCTCGCCGGCGCGCGCGGGGTCCTTGGCTTGCGCCCACGGAGCTCGTTCTTCGACGTAGCGGTTGAGCCGCCGAACGCGCTGCCAGATCTCATCCAGCGCGATGCTCAGCTCGCAGCCGTCGAGCAGCTCGCACACCCGCGGGGCGAGCGGATCGAGGTCTTCTGCGAGCGCGCTGTCGAGCGCCGCCGCCGGCACGCGGCCCGCGCGGTAGCGGTCGACCATCGCGAGCGTGCGGCTCGCGAGGTTGCCCAGCTCGTTGACCAGCTCGGCGTGGTAGCGCGTGTCGACGGTTTCGTCGGAGACGGGACCGTCGGAACCGAAGGTCACCTCCCGCGACAGGTAGAAGCGCAGCGCATCGGTGCCGTAGCGATCGATCACCGCGAAGGGGTCGAGCACGTTGCCCAGCGACTTGGACATCTTGCGCCCGTCACCGCCGAGCAGGAACCCGTGCACGAACATCCGCTGGGGAACCTCGAGCCCGGCCGCGAACAGCAGCGCCGGCCAGTAGACGGTGTGGAACTTAAGGATGTCCTTGCCGATGATCTGCACCGACGCCGGCCAGAAGGTCTCGCTCAGATCGCTGCCCGGCTGCGCGAAGCCCAGCGCCGTGACGTAGTTCAGCAGCGCATCGAACCAGACATAGAAGACCTGCTCGGGGTCCCAAGGCACCGTGACTCCCCAGCGCAGCGCGGGGCGCGTGAGCGATACGTCCTGCAGTCCCGAAGCGATGAACGCGCGCGCCTCGTTGGCGCGCGCGCGTGGGAGCACCCACTCCGGCCGCTCGGCGTAGAGGCGCTCGAGGGGCTCCTGGAAGCGCGACAGCGCAAAGAACCAGTTCTCCTGCGCCTCGCGTGTCAGCTCGATCTCGTGGATCGGGCAGCGATGGCCGGGGAGCATCTCCGCCTCGCCCTTGAAGTCCGCGCAGCGCGGGCAGTACCAGCCCTCGTAGGTCCCCTCGTAGACGTAGCCGGCGTCGTAGACCCGCTGGAGGATCTCCTGAACACGCGCGTGGTGCTCGGGATCGCTGGTGCGAATGAAGTAGTCGTTGGAGACGTTCAGGATCGGCATCAGCGCTCGGAAGCGCTCCGCGTTGCGGTCCGCAAGCTCTTGCGGGGTGACGCCCTCCGCATCGGCCGCCTGGGCCACCGGCTCGCCGTGCTCGTCGGTGCCGGTGAGGAAGAAGACCTCCTCCCCCCGCTGGCGCATGTGCCGCGCGAGCACATCGGCGGCGATCGTCGTGTACGCGTGCCCGAGGTGGGGTGCGGCGTTGACGTAATAGATCGGCGTCGTGACGTAGTAGGCCATCGCGCGGCAAGCGTATCGGCGGCCTTACGTTTCGATGCTTTCGAATATAGACTCGGATGTGGGAGCGCCCGGCGGTCCCGCCGAGCTCTCCCTTTTCACCCCTCTACAGGGAGGAGCCAGGTTGTCCACTCATGACCCCACGCAGGTCGGGTCCCAGCGAGCGCCGGTCGGGTCCCAGCAAGCGCCGGTCGGGTCCCAGCAAGCGCCGGTCGGGTCCCAGCCGCAGAAGCAGCTGCCGCCGGTGTCGGCCGATCCTGCGACGCTGGGACTGTCCGGCTTCGCGCTGACCACGTTCTTCTTGAGCATGATCAACGCGAACCTGATCAGCGAGGCGAGCATCGGGATCGTGCTCGCCGTGGCGATCGCCTATGGCGGGCTCGCCCAGCTGTTTGCAGGGATGTGGGAGTTCCGCACCGGCAACACGTTCGGCGCTGCCGCGTTCAGCTCCTACGGAGCGTTCTGGATCTCCTACTTCGTGCTGGTGGTGGCATTCCCCAGCAAGATCACGCAGAGTGGCATCGCCCTCTACCTGATCGGTTGGGGGATCTTCACCGGCTACATGTGGATCGCATCGCTCCGCGTCAGCGTGGCGGTGAGCTTGGTGTTCCTGTTCCTGACCGCGACGTTCGTCGTCCTCGGTCTCGGTCACACCTCGCTGACGGCGGCGCAGACCACCAACACGACGATCAAGATCGGCGGCTACCTCGGTTTGATCACCGCCTTCGTCGCGGCGTACACCGCCGCGGCGGTGGTGACGAACCAGACCTTTGGCCGCACCGTTCTCCCGGTCAAGCCGCTCGCGCGAGTCTGATCGCGCGGGGTGAGCACACGGGCGGGCGGCCAGCTGTCCCGGCCGCCCGCCCTGTGGGCCCGCCATCAACCGTCGCGACCCTTCGCCAGCGCCGCGTAGAGCTCGTTGGCCGACGCGCCCGTCAGCTGCGCCACGACGGCCGCGGCAGGCCGCCTGCGAGCGCCCGCGTCGACGAGCCGCGCGAGCGCGTCGACCGCCGGGCCCAGCGGCGCCCTTTCCCCCGGGGCCGGTCCAGCGACGACAACGATCTCCCCACGGACCGTGGCACCCGCGTAGCGCGCGGCGAGCTCGGCCGCGGTCCCTCGCACGACCTCTTCGTGGCGTTTGGTCAGCTCGCGGCAGACCACCGCCGGTCGGTCTGGATCGACCTCCGCCAGCGAGCGAAGCGAAGCCTCCAGGCGCTTGGGGGACTCGAACGCGATCACGGTCTCGCGCCGCTCGCGCCAGAGCTTGCGCAACTCGCCTGCTCGGCGGGGGAGGAAGCCGACGTAGGTGAAGCGGTCTGCAGCGATGCCCGACGCCACCAGCGCGGTCAGCACCGCCGAAGGGCCGGGAAGCGACTCCACCTCAAGCCCGGCATCCAGACACGCTCGCACGATCCCCCAGCCGGGGTCGGAGACCAACGGGGTGCCGGCGTCCGAGACCAGCGCGACGATCGTCCCCGTCGCGATCAGCTTGGCCAGCTCGGCGACGCGGGCGCGCTCGTTGTGCTCGTGATAGGAGATCAGCCGCTTGGCGGCGATTCCGTGGCGCTCGAGCAGCACGCCCGTGCGGCGGGTGTCTTCGCAGGCTACGAGGTCGGCGTCGCGCAGCGCGCCGAGCGTCCGCAGGGTGATGTCGTCGAGATTGCCGATCGGGGTCGGGCAGAGGATCAGACGGCCGCTCACCCCAGCTCCTCCCGGGCGAGCGTGGCCGCCCCGAGCATTCCGGCCTCGGCCCCAAATTGGGCCGGGACCACCCGCACCAGCTCCGCGTTCGGTGCCAGCGCGCGGCGCTCGAGCTCCTCGCGCGCCGGTGTGAGCAGCAGCTCGCCCGCGGCGATCACCCCACCACCGATCACGATCAGCTCTGGATTGAAGATGTTCGCGATGCTCGAGAGCCCCGCGCCCAGCTGGCTGCCGATGCGCGCGATCGCGCGCTGCGCTGCGACGTCGCCGTCGTGGGCAAGCTCGGTGACCATCGGCCCGCTGACCTCGCGCCCCGCCGAGAGCACCTGGCCCAGCGCGCTGGCGGGCAGGGACGATGCCTCCCGGCGGGCCTCCCGCACGAGCGCCGAGCCCGACGCGACGGCCTCTAGGCAGCCGCGGTTGGGACAGGCCCCCTGGCAGAGCGGTCCGTCGGCGTCGACGACCATGTGGCCCAGCTCGCCGCCTGCGCCGATCGCGCCGCGGTAGAGGGCTCCATTCAGGATCAGGCCGCTGCCGATTCCGGTCCCGATCGTCAGCACGATCGCGTGCGCCACCCCGCGCGCTGCGCCGAAGCGGTGCTCGGCCAGCGCCGCCATGTTGGCGTCGTTGTCGACCACGCAAGGGAGGTCGAGGCGCTCGGCCATGAGGTCGCCGAAGGCGACGCCTTCGAGCGGGAGGTGCACGCATGCTGCCGCGGTGCCGGTGCGCCGGTCGATCAGGGCGGGGATGCCGAAGCCGGCCGCGGAGGGCTCGATGCCGCTGAGATCGCCGACCTCAGTGACCGCGTCGGCGACGGCGTCGAGCAGCGCCGCCTGACCGAGTCCGGCGATCGTCCGCTGAGTTCGGTGGTGGACGTTGAGACGGGCGTCGACGACGCCGGCGAGCAGCTTGGTCCCCCCTAGGTCAACGCCGACGACACACGCCGGGGACGTCACGCCCGCCAATATAGACGGGCATGCCACGCGCAGAGCCCCCCGAGTACACCGTCTACCGCGCCCGGCGCCGCTTCGTCCGAGACGAGCAGCCCGCCGGCCTGGCGGGACTGCGCGACGAGCGCGGCCGGCGGCGGCGAATCCTCCCGCGGCGCCCGGGCTCCGGGCCGCGGAGCACCGCCAAGCGTGTGGCGCTGTGGCTGCTCGCGCTGGTTGGGGCGTGGCTGCTGCTCTCGCTCGTGCTCTTCCTCGTCAGCGCTCAGTTCGAGGAGCAGCACGAGCCGAGCTCGACGACGCTCGCGCTCGACGGCGGCGGAAAGTTCCCCCTCACCTCGACGTCGAACATCCTCGTGCTCGGCTCCGACGGACGCCTGCCCGGGACGCACGGCGCGGGCAACGACATCATCGGCCAGTCGACCCGTTCGGACACGATCATGCTGATCAGAGCTGGCGTGGGAACGAGCGCGCGCCTCTCGGTTCCGCGCGACACGCTGGTCGACATCCCCGGTCACGGGATGGCGAAGATCAACGCCGCCTACGCGATCGGCGGGGCCCCGCTGGCGATCACGACGATCAAGCGCTACCTCGGGATCAAGATCAATCATGTCGTCGAGGTCAACTTCCAGAACTTCCCCGCCTTCATCGACGCCGTCGGCGGAATCACCTATTCGGGCCCATGCGTGGTCTCCGACATCAGCGGCGGCACCCGCCTGGGCGGTTACTCCCTGCACCTGCGCGGAGGCACCCACCACCTCGACGGCAAGCAGACGCTCGTCCTCGCGCGCACGCGTGAGAACAAGTGCAACCCCGCCGAAAACGACATCACCCGCGTCACTCGCCAGCAGAAGATCCTCAACGCGGTCAAGCAGAGCCTGCTGTCGCTACACACGCTGATTCACCTCCCCTGGATCGCCTGGGACGCGCCCCAGACGATCCGCTCGGACATGGGCGGCCCAACGCTGCTAGCGCTGTTTGCGGCGATGGCCAGCACCGGCTCTCCCAAGCCGCGGGTGCTGCACCCATCGGCCTTCGTCACCCTTCCCGACGGCGAGCAGGCGCTGTCAGTGTCCGATGCGACCAAGCGCGCCGCGGTCGCACGGTTCCTGGCGGGCGGCTGAGCGGGCGGCGGAACCGGGGCGGTCGCGACCCCCTTCTTGTCGTTCAAGGGGGTCGCGGCAGCCCCGGCTCCGGCGCTACTTCGTCCCGCTGCCGGCCTTCTTGGCGGGGGGCTTGCCGTCGGCGCTGCTGTTGCTGGCAGAGCCACTCGTGTCGCCCGAGCCGCTCTTGCTGTTGCCGCCACTCTTGCTGTCGCCGCCGCTCGTGCTGTCGCCGCCGCTCGTGCCGTCGCCGCCGCTCTTGCCCTCGCCGGCCGCCGAACCGCTGCTTGACGAGGAGTCGCCCGCCTTCTCCGCGCGCTTCTCGCCGCTCTTCGCGTCGTGCTGGTCGGACCCCGCGGCGGCCGAGGCCTCGAGCTCGCGCTTGCGCTTCGCGGTCCCGTAGTCGGTGTTGTAGAAGCCTGACCCCTTGAAGTGCACCGCCGGGGCGAACAGCATCCGCCGCACCGGCGCGCCACACACCTGGCATTTCGTCAGGGCATCGTCTGCCATCCGCTGTACGGCCTCGAACTGGTGGCCGCGCTCGCAGCGATACTCGTAGACGGGCATCGGGCACGCCAGTATAGGTTGGGTCCGCAGCCTCCCCGCTAGGGTCCGCCGTCATGGCCGACGTCGTCACCATGGAGAAGATCGTGGCGCTGTGCAAGCGCCGCGGGTTCATCTTCCCTTCGTCTGAGATCTACGGCGGGCTCGGCTCGACCTATGACTACGGGCACTACGGCGTGCTGCTGAAAAACAACGTCAAGGGCGAGTGGTGGCGCGCGATGCTGTTGGAGCGCGACGACATAGTGGCGCTGGACTCGGCGATCTTCCAGCACCCCCGCACCTGGGAGGCCTCGGGCCACCTTCAGGGATTCACCGATCCGCTCGTGGAGTGCCGTGCGTGCGGCCAGCGCTTTCGCGCCGATCACCTCTCCGAGCTTCAGTGCGGACGTAAGCCGTCACTGCACCCGGGCGACGGACCGGACTGTGACCTCACCGATGTGCGTCAGTTCAACCTGATGTTCGAGACGACGATGGGGCCGGTGAAGGAGACCGGAGCGACCGTCTACCTACGTCCGGAGACCGCGCAGGGGATCTTCGTGAACTTCAAGAACGTCCTGCAGTTCAGCCGCAGGCGTCCTCCGTTCGGGATCGCCCAGGTCGGCAAGAGCTTCCGCAACGAGATCACGCCCGGCAACTTCATCTTCCGCACGCGCGAGTTCGAGCAGATGGAGATGGAGTACTTCGTCGCGCCTGCCGAGGCCTCGAAGTGGTTTGACCACTGGTCCGCGGCGCGCCAGGATTGGTACGTCGAGCTCGGGTTGCGACCGGACCACCTGCGCCTGCGCGTCCACGACGTCAGCGAGCTGTCGCACTACTCGAGCGCGACGTCCGACATCGAGTACCTGTTCCCGATTGGCTTCTCAGAGCTCGAGGGGATCGCCAACCGCGGCGACTTCGACCTTCTCGCGCACGCGCGCTTCTCCGGCGAGAAGCTCGAGTACTTCGACCAGGCCAGCGGCGAGCGCTACGTCCCTCATGTGATTGAGCCGGCCGCGGGTGCGGACCGCGCGACGCTGGCCTTCCTCGTCGACGCCTACGACGAGGACGAGATCGGCGGAGAGCCGCGCACCGTGCTGCGACTGCACCCCCGCCTGGCGCCAGTGAAGGTCGCGATCCTCCCGCTCGTGCGCAAGGACGGCCAGCCCGAGCTGGCGCGCGAGGTGCGCGAGCGCCTGCGCGGGCGGCTCGCCGCCGAGTACGACGAGGGCGGCGCGATCGGGCGCCGTTACCGCCGCCAGGACGAGATCGGCACGCCGTTCGCCGTCACCGTCGACCACCAGAGCCTCGAGGACCGCACCGTCACCGTGCGCGAGCGCGACTCGCTTCGTCAGGAGCGCGTCGCGATCGACGAGCTGGCCGACGAGCTCGCTCGCCGCGTCGCCGCGCCCTGGCAGACCCCGAAGCTGGGGTGATCCCCTACCCGACCAAGTGACCGGTGGCCGTGAGCTCGAAGCCGCCACGCGCCGCGGCAGCCCCGACCGCGTCGACATGCACGCGGGGATCGTTGAACACCGTCAGCGAGAGCAGATTAGCCAGCGTCCCGGCGGGCGCGAGCACGAGGCGACCGTTGCTTGCCTGCAGCACGGCGTCGGCGCTCGCGGTTACGCCAAACGCACTCAGCTGCCCTTGCAGCAGCAGCTTGCCGTCACCGCTCGCCACGGGGAATACGGCGAACCCGGGAGGAAGCGCGCTCGCGAGCGCAGCGTCGGACAGCAGCGCCGTAGCCATCAGCTGGCCATCGGAGCGTTTGGTCACGACGGCGTCATCGAGCCCAAGCGGTCCGATCTCGACGTGCTGGGCGTGGACGTCGAGCGATCCCGTCTCTGAGGCGGTCGCAAGCAGATTGCCGGCGTCGCCGATGCGAACGCGCACCGTGCCCATGCGAACCGTGACCTTGTCGGCGTGGCCGAAGAGCAACTCGATCGCGGGCAGCGCACCGACCGTGATCGACAGCACGTTGCCGCTGTGCGAAAGGCGGGTGCGCAGACGCTGCTCGGCGATTCCCGGAGCGACGAGCTGGATCCCCACGAGCGCCAAGACAGCGAGCGCCACCAAGCCCGCGGCGATCCGGATCGCTAGTCGACGGCGCACGGACCCAGGCTAAACGTTGGAGGCGTAAGCTCCCCCAGCGTGCGCATTCTCGTCACCGGCGCCAGCGGCTTTGTGGGTCAGACGACGTGCGCGGAGCTGGTCTACCGGGGCCATGAGGTGTCCGCGCTGGTGCGCCGTCCCGGATCGCAGCCGGCGAGCACGCAGCCGGTCGCGGGCGATCTGCGCGACGGTGAGCGTCTGCGCGCGGCGGTCGCCGAAGCGGCGCCCGAGTGTGTGATCCATCTCGCCGCCGAGATCGCCTCCCAGCGCGACGCGAAGCAGATCCGCGAGATCAACGTGCACGGCACCAGCAGGCTGCTGGCCGCGTGTGCGAACGCGGGAGTCCGGCGTGTGGTCTTCGCCTCGACGGTCGTCACCGGCGACGCCCAGGGGGAGCTGCTCGACGAGCAGACAGAGCTACCGGTCGAGACCGCCTACGGCGCATCCAAGCAGGAGTGTGAGCGGATGCTCAGCGCGAGCACGATGCAGTGGGTGGTGGTGCGGCCCTCCCACGTCTACGGCGCGGGTGGCTGGTTCGCCGAGGAGATCGTCGGACGGCTGCGCCAGCCGTTGCGCCTCGCCGTCGTGGGGCGCGGAAACAACTGGTGGGACATGGTGCGCGTCGAGGATGTCGCGGCGGCGTTCGCGCTCGCCGCCGAGCACGCCCCGAGCGGCGAGATCTACCACTGCGCCGATGGCGAGCCGATCACCTACTACGACTTCGTTGCGCTGACCGCCAAGTCGCTCGGGGTCGAAGCGCCGCGCCGCATCCCGGCATGGATCGCGCGCCTGGCCGCCGGACGAGATCCAATCGCCGCTGTCACACGCTCGGGCCGAACCTCAAACGCCAAGCTCAAGCATGAGCTCGGCTGGACGCCGCGCTGGCCCTCGGTGTACGAGGGCGTGCCCGACGCCGTCGCCGCGCTGTTGTCGGCTTAAGCGTGTTCACCGAGGACATCGAGAGCTGGCGGCCAACCTACCGAATTGGGCGAGTGAGCTGCAATGCAGTGCATCCCGCGCACAAACGACCACGCGTGGCTCTGAACGCGGCGAGTGGGCTCTATGCAGTCCGACGCAAGATCCCTCCGGTGCGTGCTTGCAGCCTGAGCTGCTTCAGACAGCTCGCACGAGACGCACGAGCCCCAGCGCCCGGCGGGCGATCCAAGACACAGCCCGACGACAAGCACCCCGACGGCGACGTTAGCCGCACCGAGCGCTGCTGCAGCCGGAAGGCCGCCGAGCGCGATCGGGCCGCAAGCACCACCAGAACCACCCATCCAACGGCGCCGAGCGGGATCGCCCACCAGCGCCCGATTGCTAAGCCCACCACAACATCGTGGGAATCACGAACCAATTGTCCCACCGGCGCACAGGGTCAAGCCGCCATCTCGTAGGAAGCAGGGTCAAAGCGGCGTGTGCGTCTGCGAAAGCCCGTGGCAAAGCCGGGGTAGAGGCCGAAGTTGCGACCGTTGTCGTCGAGGTAGTAGGCCTTGCAGCCGCCCGCGGTCCAGACGCTCCCTTCGCTGCGGCGGTCGACGTCGGAGACGAACTCCTCCAGCGCGTCCGGGCGCACCTCGATCCGGCGCGCGCCGCGCTTGGTCATCGCGTCGAGCGCGAGATACCGCGCGCGGCCGTCAGGCCGAGACCGCTGCGCCGTCCCAGAGCAGCGCCCGCGCCGCGCATGTGCCGGCACGGAGATGGCGCGAGAGGTCCTGCTCGGGATCGAACATCATTCGCAGCGCGGTGCCGTCGCCAAGCGCGAAGAGGATCGTGGCGACCGCCTCGGGCTCGTCGCCCAGCCGCAGCACGCCCTCCGCCTGCTTGCGCTCGAGCTGGGCCGCGACGTGCTCGCACGTGCGTCGGTAGAGCTCGGTCAGCTCGGCGGCGATTTCCGCGTTACGCCGAGCGAGCGTCACCAGCTCGAACATCAGCGCAAAGATCTCGGGGTCGTTGGTGATCGTGTCCTGCAGCGAGCGGACGAGCACGTCGACGAAGTCGTCGGCGCTCGTCGCCCCTGCCAGCGCCTCACCGAGTAGCGCCATCCGGATGTCGCAGTCGCGCCGCACGACCTCGACGAGCAGGCGCTCCTTGGTACCGAAGTAGTAGTGCAACAACCCGCGCGAGACGCCGGCTTCGCGCGCCACGTGATCGAACGTCGAACCTGCCGCGCCGCGACGCGCCACGCTCTCGCGCATCGCATCGATGATGCGCTGCGCCTTGTCGCTGGAGAGCTCGCGTGGAGTGCTGGTGGCGGCCTCCATGCTGGTGATGCTAGCGGCGCCCGGTCCTAAAACGCAGCGAGGGCGCCAGGGCCTCGGCCATGGCGCCCTCGCGCACAGTCATGGTGCGTCTGAGGTCAGCTCGTGGCGACGGGATCCGGAGCCGGAGTAGCCGGCGCCGTGGTCGAGGTATAGTCGAACTCCTCCTCGGCGCCGAACAGCGCGTCGAGCACCTTCTTGCGCGATGGCTCAGACACCGCCAGCCCGATCGCCACGACGGCTACGAGCAGCAGCAGCTTGCGAGCAAGGCCGCCGCTGCGGCGCTTGGCGGGAGCCGTCCGCAGAGTGTTGCTGACCTTGCGCAGCGAGTCTGCGGTCTCACGCAGGTCGCGCTGAAGCTTCTTGTCGTTGAGAATCGCCTGGCTGGAGGCTTTGCCGTTGGAGAGCCGGGCATACGCCTTGCGCGCCGACTTGGCCGCCGAGCGGACCTCGTTGCGCAGATCCTCGTCTCCGACGATCCGCTGGACATACGGGTTGGCGGCGATCGCCTGGGCGGCGCTGTTCGCCTGGGCCGCGCGATTTTTGGCGGCCTTGTTTGGTGCCTTCATCGAGCTCCTCCGGTCGGGCTTGGCGGGTGCGGGCAAGCGGAGGATACCCCTGCGCGCCGCAACGGACCAGTGAATCGTCCCCCGCCACTCTCCGCCGTCGTCCCCCGCCACTCTCCGCCGTCGTCCCCCGCCACTCTCCGCCGTCGTCCCTCGCCACCCTCCGCCGTCCTCCCCAGCCACCCTCCGCTGGGTGCCGTCGAGCCGTCCTAGACGGTGTAGACCGCGCCCTCGGCGGCCACCTCGACGGGTCCCCCAAAGGTTCGCGTTGCCTCCTCGCGCGCCCATCCCTGGTCGAGCTCATCGGAGAAGTGGGTGAGTACAAGCCGGCGCGCCTTCGCCTTGCGGCCGTGCTCGCCGGCCTCGGCGGGTGTGAGATGTCCCCGGACTCCGTCGCGCTCGGGTCGCGGAAGCGTAGCCTCGATCATCAGCAGGTCGGTGCCCCCCGCGAACGCGGTCAGTTCGTCAGTGGGAGCGGAATCGGCGCCGAAGGTGAAGCGCCCGCCGCCGTTCGTCGAGGCCAGCTCGATGGCGTGCGTCGGGCAGTAGTGCGGCACGTTGTGGAAGCGCACACGCAGCCCACCGACGTCCACCGTGTCAGAGACCGCGTATTCCGAGAGCTCGAAGGCGTCTTCGATCAGCTCCTCGGGACCCCAAGCGCCGCACACTCGGCGAAAGACGTCGCGCGCGCCGGGCGGCGCGATCAGGCGCGGTCTGGCGGGAGAGTCCGTCCCCGGCCAGCTGGCTACCGGGACCGGCTGCTGGCGCGGCGCGTATTTGAGCGCGTAGGCGTAAGGGACGAGGTCAAGGAAATGATCGGCGTGCAGGTGGCTGATCACGACCGCATCGATGTCGACGTAGTCGCGGAAGCGACGCAGCTTGGAGAACACGCCGCTGCCGCAGTCCAGCACCACGGCGGTGTTGTGCTCCTCGATCAGATATCCACTGCAGGCGCCATTCGTGTCCTGCCACGACGGCGACTTGCCCAGCACGGTAATCCGCAATCTTTGGACCTCTCCTCGTGACAATCAGCACTCTAGTACCCGGAATCTCCGAGGGCGCAGCACACCTTGCCGTCACGGGCGCTGGCGACTTCGAGCGCAGCCTCGTCGTGCTCGGAGGCGCATTGGTGGTCGGGGCGCTCGCGGCTGGCCTCGCTCGACGCTCTCCGCTCTCGCTCGCGGCGCTCTTCGTCGTCGCGGGCTTCCTGCTCGGCCAAGGCGGCTTGAAGGTGCTGAGCTTCGACGCGCGCTCGGGGTTCGTCTCCCAGCTTGCGGAGGTCGCGTTGATCGTGATCCTGTTCCGCGACGGGCTCGAGGTCGAGGGCGAGATGCTCCAGCGCGCCTGGCACCTGCCGCTGCGCAAGCTCGTCCTCGCGATGCCGCTGACGGCAGTGCTGGTGGCGCTGTTCACGCATCTCGTCGTTGGACTCAGCTGGACCGAGGCGCTGCTGCTCGGGGCGCTGCTCTCCCCGACCGACCCCGTGCTCTCCTCGGGCGTGGTCAGCGACCCGCGCGTGCCTCGCCTCGTACGCCACTCGCTCAACCTCGAGTCCGGGCTCAACGACGGCCTCGCCCTCCCGGCCGTGCTCACCTTCGCCGCCGCGCTGCGGCCCGGGGACTCGCACTTCGTCTGGTGGCACTTCGTTGCGCGTGACGTCGGCTTGGGAACGCTCTATGGCCTGGTGATCGGAGCGCTGGCTGGTTGGCTGCTGCCACGCGGGCGCGGGCTGCGGGAAGGTATGCCCAAGCACGCCCACGCGCTCTTCGCCCTCGGCGTCGCGTTTGCGTGCTTCGGTGCAGCCTCCCTTGGCAGGGGCAATGGCTTCATTGCTGTCTTCGTGTGCGCGATCACGCTCGCCATCCGCCGCCCCGAGCTGCGCGGGTACGTCGCGGAGGGCGGCGCGGAAGACATCGCCGAGATCGTCAAGCTCGGGATCTT
>QHBW01000093.1 GCA_003244205.1 Solirubrobacterales bacterium
GCTCGAGCTGCCGATCATCGTCACCGAGCAGTACCCGCAGGGTCTGGGCGAGACCGCGGAACCAGTCGCTGGCGCGCTGGGCGACGTTGCGCGAATCGAAAAGGTCGTCTTCTCGGGGTGCCGCGCCGAAGGCTTCGACCTGCGCGGCCGCCGCCAAGCACTGGTGTGCGGGATCGAGACCCACGTGTGCGTGCACCAGACGGTCGCAGACCTGCTCGCCGACGGTGTCGAGGTACACCTGGCGGTGGACGCCGTGGGCTCGCGCAAGCCTCGCGACCGCGAGGTGGGCCTCGCCCGCATGGAGCATGCTGGCGCCGTGATCTCCTCGGTGGAGACCGCGCTGCTCGAGCTCGTAGGTCGCGCTGGCACCTCCGAGTTCAAGACAATCCAGGAGCTGATCAAGTGAAGCAAGAGCAGACCAGCGCCTACGTTCTGCTCGAGGACGGAGCGCGGCTCGACGGCGTCGCCGCGGGAGCCGACGCGCATGCGGTTGGCGAAATCGTCTTCACGACCGCGATGTCGGGCTATCAGGAGGCCGTCACAGACCCCAGCTACGCGGGCCAGCTGCTGTGTTTCACCGCCGTACACGTCGGCAACTACGGCGTTAACGCGAGCGCCATGGAGTCAGACCGGGTGCACGTGCGCGCGGCGATCATGCGCGCCGCCGTCAACCACGACGACGCCCCCAGCGCGCAGGGGGGATGGCTCGACTGGCTGTCGGACTGCGGCGTGCCTGCCATCAGCGGCGTTGACACACGCGCACTCGTGCGCCACATTCGCGAGCGCGGGTCCATGCGCGGGGGTGTGTTCCCCGTGGCGATCGGCGAGTCCGATGCGTACGCGTTGATCGAGGCCGAACCGGCGATGGACGGTCAGGGGCTGGCGCGCGAGGTCAGCCCGCGCGAGACGATCGTGCTCGAGCCGACCGGACGCCGAGACGTTCTGAGCGCGCCTCGTGTCGTGGCTCTGGACACCGGCATCAAGCGTTCGATCGTGGCCAACCTCCGGGCGCGCGGGGCCCACGTCGAGCTGCACCCCTGCGCCACGCCCGCGTCTGCCCTGCTCGAGCGCGAACCTGATGCGCTCTTCCTCGCCAACGGACCGGGCGACCCCGCTGCCCTTGAGGAGGTGGTCGCGACGGTCCGCGAGCTGATCGGCCGGATCCCGGTGTTCGGGATCTGTCTCGGCCATCAGCTGCTCTGCCGCGCGGTCGGCTTGGAGACCTACAAGCTGCCCTTCGGCCACCACGGAGCCAACCACCCAGTCAAGGACCTCACGACCGGGCACATCGAGATCACCTCGCAGAACCACGGCTTTGCCGTCCGCGGTCCCGACGGCGCCGAGCGGCTCGAGAGCGACGACCCCGTGCGCTGGGAAACCGATTTCGGCGTTGCCGAGTTGTCGCACCTGAACATGTACGACCGCACGGTGGAGGGACTGGTCCTGCGCGACGTCGCCGGGGCCACCGTGCAGTACCACCCCGAGGCTGGCCCCGGCCCGCACGATTCGCTCTACCTCTTCGACCGCTTCATCGAGCAGATCGAAGGGCAGCGTGCCTAGGCGCGACGACCTCGAGAAGATCATGATCATCGGCTCTGGGCCGATCGTGATCGGGCAAGCGGCGGAGTTCGACTATTCCGGAGCGCAGGCCTGCAAGGTCCTGCGCGAGGAGGGCTACGCGGTTGTGCTCGTGAACTCCAACCCGGCCACGATCATGACCGACCCCGAGTACGCCGACGCCACCTACGTCGAGCCGCTGCTCCCCGGGCCGCTCGCCCAGATCATCGAGCGCGAGCGGCCCGACGCGCTGCTGGCGACCCTCGGCGGACAAACGGCCCTCAACCTCGCCCGCAGCCTCTCCACCGATGGCGTGCTCGACCACTTCGGGGTCGAGCTGATCGGCGCAGACGAGGAAGCGATCGAGCGCGCCGAGGACCGCGATCGCTTCCGCGAGACGATGCTCGCGACCGGACTGCGCGTGCCCCGTTCGATGATTGCCCACTCCCCCGCAGACGGGCTGCTCGCGCTCGAGGCGATGGGGCTGCCGCTGATCATCAGGCCCGCGTACACCCTCGGGGGACAAGGGGGGGGCGCCGCAAGGACAGCCCAGGAGTTCGCCGAGATAGTCGAGCGTGGGCTCGCCGCATCCCCGATCAAACAAGTGCTGATCGAAGAGTCAGTGCTCGGATGGGGAGAGTTCGAGCTCGAGGTCATGCGCGACCGCGCCGACAACGTCGTGATCGTCTGCTCGATCGAGAACATCGACCCGATGGGTGTACACACCGGCGACAGCGTCTGCGTCGCCCCGCAGCAAACGCTGTCGGACCGCCAGTACCAGGCGCTACGTGACCAGGCAATCGCGTGCATCCGTGCTGTGGGAGTCGAAACCGGTGGATCCAACGTCCAGTTCGCGGTCAATCCGGCCACCGACGAGATCGTCGTGATCGAGATGAATCCGCGCGTCTCGCGCTCGAGCGCGCTCGCCTCCAAGGCCACCGGATTCCCGATCGCGAAGATCGCCGCACGGCTGGCGGTTGGCTACCTGCTGGAGGAGATCACCAACGACATCACGGGTGCGACGCCGGCCTGCTTTGAGCCCACGATCGACTACACGGTGGTGAAGTGGCCGCGCTTTGCCTTCGAGAAGTTCCCCGGTGCCGAGAGCGAGCTCACCACCAGCATGAGGTCGGTCGGCGAGGTGATGGCGATCGGGCGCACCTTCGCTCAGGCCTGCGCGAAGGCGATGCGCTCGCGTGAGCTCGACGTCCCGGCGTCGCTGCAACTCGACGACGACGATCTGCTCGCGGCGCTGGAGCGCCCCGGGGCAGGGCGCTACGACCACGTGCTCGAGGCATTCCGGCGCGGCATCTCCACAGACGCAGTCCGCGCCGCCACGAACATCGACCCCTGGTTCCTGCACGAGTTCGCGGCACTCGCCGCCGATCCCCAGTCACCGTTCGCCGGTGAGCGCGTCTATCGCGCGGTCGACACCTGTGCCGCCGAGTTCGCCGCTCGCACCCCCTACTACTACTCCGGCTGGGAGCGACCGGGGGGTCGAGGACTCGAGCCCGAGCTCGTGTGCCCAACACGTCCGTCGGTGGTGATCCTGGGCGCAGGCCCCAACCGGATCGGGCAGGGGATCGAGTTCGACTACTGCTGCGTGCACGCCGCCCTGACCGTGCGTGCATCCGGGCGCGATGCGGTGATGATCAACTGCAACCCCGAGACGGTCTCGACCGACTACGACACTTCCGATCGACTCTACTTCGAGCCGCTGACGCTCGACGACGTGCTGGCTGTCTGCGCAGTCGAGCAACCGCAGGGGTTGATCGTCCAGTTCGGCGGACAAACCCCGCTGCGGCTCGCGGCCGGACTCGCCGATGCCGGGATCCCACTCCTGGGCACCAGCGTCGAGGCGATCGATACAGCCGAGGATCGCGGACGATTCGGCGCCCTGCTCGAGCGGCTCGGCTACCGCTCGCCGCCGTACGCCACTGCCAGGACGCCCGAAGAGGCGCTGACCCGCGCCGGCGGCGTTGGCTTTCCGCTGCTCGTCCGGCCGAGCTATGTCCTGGGCGGCCGCGCGATGGAGATCGTCTATGACCACGACGGGCTCGCCGATTACCTCGAGCGCACGGCGCGTGCGGCAGACCCCGGCGCAAGCGCGCGCGAGATCTTCCTCGACCGCTTCCTCGAGGATGCAATCGAAGTCGACGCCGACGCTCTGTGCGATGGCGAGCAGGCGTGGGTAGGCGGCATCATGCAGCACGTCGAGGAGGCGGGCATCCACAGCGGCGACTCAGCATGCGTTCTGCCGCCGCACTCGCTCGGAGGGGAGATGCTCGAGCGAATTGCCGAGCAAACCTGCGGGATCGCGCTGGCCCTGGGCGTGGTCGGACTGCTCAACGTCCAGTTCGCCGTCTACGACGGCGAACTCTACGTAATCGAAGCCAACCCACGCGCATCGCGCACGGTGCCCTTCGTGTCGAAGGCGATCGGTCTTCCGCTGGCAAAGCTCGCCTGTCGGATCATGCTCGGCGAGCGCCTCGGCGACCTCGATCTGCCGCAAGACCCGATGGGCCACTCCCACGTGGCCGTCAAGGAGGCGGTGCTGCCGTTCGAGCGCTTCGCGGGAGCCGACTCCCTACTGGGACCCGAGATGCGCTCGACTGGCGAGGTGATGGGCGTTGCCCGCGACTTCCCCACCGCCTTCGCCAAGGCCCAGGCCGCTGCCGGCGCGACGCTGCCCCAACGGGGAACTGTCTTCATCACGGTGACCGACCGCGACAAGCCGGCCGCGGCACAGCTCGCCGCCCAACTCCACGATCTCGGCTTCCGCATCGTCGCCACCCGCGGGACAGCTCAGGCGATCGCCCGCATGGGTGTTCCAGCGGTGCAGCTCAACAAGCTGGGAGAGGGCTCGCCCCACGTCGTGGACTGGATCTGCCAGCGCGACGTCGACCTCGTCATCAACACGCCCACCGGCGCCGGCGCGCGCGCGGATGGCTATGAGATCCGCGCCGCCGCCGTCTCCCACGGGATCCCCTGCGTGACCACGCTCTCCGGCGGGGTGGCCGCCGCGCGCGCGATCGCCGCCGAGCGCCACGCTACAGCTCCTGTGCTCTCGCTCCAGGAGATTCACCGTGCCGCGGCGGCAGGCAGCGGGGAGGAGGCCCGCGCGCCGGGGCGGTCGGCAGACGCCGCCGCACCGGCGTGAGCGCGGGCGACACGCGACGGACGGAGGCTCCTTTCGGGCGCCGCCTGGCGACGGTCGATGCGGCCCGCGAGGTGGGGTCCTACCGCGTCATGCGGCTCAGCGATCGCGGAGGACCCATCCCGCGGCCCGGCCAGTTCTACATGCTCAGTGCCCACGACGGCTGGGCCGGTGGAAGCGACGGCCGACCGTTCCTTCCCCGGGCGCTCTCCTACATGAGGCACCGGCCGGAGACCGACGAGCTCGAATTCCTGCTCGAGGTCGTCGGCCCCGGCACCGCGCGATTGGCCGAGCTGCGGGCCGGCGAGCGCGTGTGGTTGACCGGCCCCCTGGGGGTTGGATTCGAAGCTCCCGCCGATGAGATCACACCGGTGCTCGTCGGTGGAGGGATCGGCATCGTTCCGCTCGTCGCCTGGCACCAGCAGCTACGCCTCAACGATCGCGATCCCGCGCTGCTGCTCGGCTTTCGCGACGCTTCACACGCAGCCGCGGCCCGGCTCCTTGGGGAGGCCGAGATGACGATCACGACCGACGACGGATCGCTGGGCGACCAGGGCATCGTCACGGCGGCGCTCGCTCGCGCGCTCGCTCAGCAGGGGCGCGCGGCGGTGTATGCGTGCGGGCCTCCGGCGATGCTCGACGCAGTGCGCGGGATCTGCGCCCGCCAGGGCCTTGATGCACAGCTCGCGCTCGAGGCTCCGATGGCCTGCGGATTCGGCGCGTGCTTCGGCTGCGTGGTGAGCACGGTGGCCGGATACCGGCGCGTCTGTCTGGATGGGCCGGTGTTCGACGCCGCCGTCATCGCCGACGGGGCGCTCGCGTGACGGTGCGCTTCGGCGGGCTGGAGCTGGCGCACCCGATCATCAACGCGTCCGGGACCTTCGATGCGATCGCCGCAGCGCGCGCCTTTGGGCGCGCCGCGTTGTACGAGCGATTCCCCTTCAGCGCATTCGTCTCCAAGACCGTCACGCTGGCGCACCGGGAGGGTAACTCGCCACCCCGGCTGTGGGAGCTGGGGGAGGGGATGATCAACTCGATCGGCCTTCCCAATCGAGGGCTCGCAGGCTACTTGGAGCGCGATCTGCCTGAGCTCTCGACGCTCCCGGTGCCGCTGATTGTCAACGTGATGGGCTTTGCCCCCGACGAGTTCGCCGCGCTGGTCGAGGCCTTCAGCGCGCGCCGCGAGGTGGCGGCGATCGAGCTCAACGTCTCATGCCCGAATGTGGAGAGCGGATTGATCGTCGGCGCCGACCCGCGTGAATGCTCGGTCCTCGTCGGCCGTCTGCGCACGCTGACCGCTAAGCCGCTGATCGTCAAGCTCACCCCGAACGCCGCCGATGTGCCCGCGGTTGCGCAGGCGGCCGAGGCCGCCGGCGCCGATGCGGTCTCGCTCGTCAACACCTTGCGCGGGATGGCGCTGCGTCCCGGCTGCGCCGAGCCATGGCTGGGCGCGAAGACTGGCGGCGTCTCGGGTCCGGCGATCCACGCGATCGCGCTCGCGCAGGTGCACGAGGTCGCCGCGCGCGTGTCGATCCCAATCGTGGGAATGGGGGGAGTGCGCAGTGGACGCGACGCGCATCGCCTGCTCTCGGCCGGCGCGACGCTTGTGGCGGTCGGTACGGAGAGCTTTCGCGACCCGCAGGCGGGGACGCGCGTGCGCACTGAGCTGGCAGCGCTGGGCGCCTGAGCACCGGCCGCGCGAGCGCGGCGATTCCAGGCTTTGCCTGCAAACACGCGTTTTTTGGGGCCGAGCACGGCGCCTGGAGCGCATCCTGAAATAAAACCGCTGCAAAATGCGGGGATTGTTGGCACCTCTGCTCCACTACGCTAAAGCTCAACTTGAGGTTCAGTTGAATTGGGAACATTCGGGTTGAAGCGCGCCGCGCGCGTTGTAGACTCGCGCCCCATGCCGTCGGTCAGCGACCCCGTCACCAAGCCATCGGCGGCACCCGAACGGTCTCTCACGCAGCGAATGGAGGCCCTTCAGCGCGCGAACGACATCCGCACGCGGCGGGCCAGGCTGAAGATCGAGCTGAAGGCGGGACGCCAGTCGATCCATCAGTTGCTGCTCAAGCCGCCGTCGTATCTCGAGACAGCCAAGGTGTTCGACATCATGCTCGCGGTGCCCAAGTACGGCCGCGTGAAGGTCAACAAGATCCTCACGCAGTGCCGGATCTCGCCCAGCAAGACGATCGGCGGGCTCTCGGAGCGCCAGCGCGGCGAGCTGGTCGCACTCCTGCGGCGCTAGCGCAGCGCAGAAGCGGCCGGCGCTGTCGCGGGTCTTCGTCATCACCGGTCCCTCGGGCGTGGGAAAGGGGACGGTCATCGCAGCGCTGCGCGAACGCATGCCCGAGCTCGAGCTGTCGGTGTCAGCAACGACGCGTCCGCCGCGTAGCGGCGAGCGCGACGGCGTCGACTATCACTTCATCGACGATGACGAGTTCGACCGGCGAGTGCGCGCCGACGACTTCCTCGAGCACGCCACCTACGCCGGCCATCGTTACGGCACGCTGCGCAGCGAAGTAGAGCGGCGTGTGGCCGCGGGCGCTCCGGTCGTACTCGAGATCGAGGTACAGGGCGCTCGCCAGGTGCATCGCGAAATGCCCGAGGCGCTACTCGTGTTCGTTGCCCCCCCGTCACTCGAGTCGCTGCGTGAGCGCCTGAAGGCTCGCGGCACGGACGACCCCGCGCAAGTGCGAGACCGCCTGGGCACCGCCGCGCGTGAGCTCGAGGCCCAGCACGAGTTCGACCGCCGAATCGTGAATGATCGTCTCGAGGACGCCGTCGCCAAGCTCGAAGCTGCCGTGCGCGAAGTCCTGCGCACGCAATGAGACTGCCCGGCTACACTCGGGCCTCACCTTCGAAAGGCCTCAGAAGACCGTGATCTCCCCTCGCATCGACCGCCTGCTGACCCACGTCGACTCCAACTACGCCAGCGTTCTCGTCGCCGCCAAGCGGGCGCGACAGATCAACTCCTACTACCACAACCTCGGCGAGGGGACCTTCGACGAGTTTCCACCGCCGATGGTCGAGACAGCGTCGAAGAACTACCTCACGATCGCGCTCGAAGAAGTCGCCGCGGGCAAGATCGCCTACCGCTACCGCTAGCTTCCGAGGCTAGCCGCCACCGCAGCCCGCCGTCCCGCGCCATGGCCAGGCTGCTCCTCGGCGTCAGCGGCGGGATCGCCGCCTACAAGGCACTCGAGCTGGTGCGCCTGGCGACGGCCGCCGGCCACGCCGTGCGCGTGATCGAGACCGAGGCTGCTACGCGCTTCGTGGGGAAGGCTTCGTTCGCCGCGCTCACCGGCGCCCCAACGCTGACGAGCGCGTGGGAGCGCGACCCGGCGCGCGGCGCGTTCCCCGGCGACGCCGCGCCAAACCACGACCCCCTGTCGCACCTGGAGTTGGTGGGACGCGCCGACTGCATGCTGATCGCGCCGGCGTCGGCGAACACGATCGCCAAGCTCGCGCATGGCCTGGCCGACAATCTCCTCACCGAGGCCGCGCTCGCCGCCCGCTGCCCGCTGCTGATCGCCCCAGCGATGAACAACCGCATGTTCGAGCACCCAGCGACGACGGCAAACCTCGCGTTGCTGCGCGAGCGCGGCGTGACGGTGGTCGATCCGGGCGAGGGCCGGCTCGGCTCGCTCGGCGAGTGGGGCGCGGGGCGCCTCGCCGAGCCGCCCGCGCTGCTCGAGGCGATCGAGCGCCTGCTGGGCGGGGACGCCTTCCCCGGGTATGGACCCCTGGACGGCTTGCGCGTGCTGGTGTCCGCGGGAGGCACTCGAGAGGCGATCGACGCCGTGCGCTACATCGGCAACCGCTCCTCGGGCCGGATGGGCTTCGCGATCGCCGACGAGGCGGCTGCCCGCGGCGCGCACGTCGAGGTCGTGGCCGCGAACGTCGAGCTTCCCCGCAGCCCCGGGATCGGATATCAAGCCGTCGAGAGCGCCGCCGAGCTGGCGGCGGCCTGTCGCGCGCGCTTTGCCGAGTGCGACGTGCTCGTGATGTGCGCCGCAGTGGTCGACTTCCGCCCCACGCTCGAGGCTGAGGGCAAGCTCAAGAAGGGCGCCGCGCAGAGCCTGGAGCTGCGGCTGGAGCGGACCGAGGACGTCCTGCGAGGACTGGCCGACAGGCGCGCTCCGGGCCAGACTCTGGTCGCCTTCGCGGCGGAGCACGGCGACGGCAGCCTCGCCCGCGGTCGCGCGAAGCTGCGCGACAAGGGCGTCGACCTATTGGTCGTCAACGACATCGCCAAGCAGGGGATCGGCTTCGACGCGCAAGACAACGAGGTCTGGCTGTTGAGCGGCGAAGACGAGACCCACGTTGCGCAGGCGCCCAAGCGGGTGATCGCCGGATTCATTCTCGACGCGGTTGCGACGCTGCGCGCTGCCCAGCCCGCGCGCCGCTGATGGAACCCGTGGGAGCCGCACGGACGGTCGCGCCGTCCCAGCTCGCGGCCGCCGCGGAAACCTGCGGACGCGTGGCGGCCAATATCCGCCGAGCAGTGGAGGTCCGCGACGGTGTGCTCCATAGCCTGCTGGTCGCGTTGCTCGCCGAGGGCCACATCCTGATCGAGGACTACCCAGGAGTTGGCAAGACGGCGCTCGCGCGTGCGCTGGCGCGCTCACTGGACTGTCAGTTCGCCCGCGTGCAGTGCACCACAGACCTCCTCCCCGCCGACGTGGTCGGCACCAACGTCTACAACCAGCGCGAGCAACGCTTCGAGTTCAGGCCCGGACCGATCTTTGCCAACGTCGTGCTCGTGGACGAACTCAACCGCGCGTCGCCGAAGACCCAGTCGGGTCTGCTGGAGTGCATGCAGGAGCGTCACGTCACCGTGGACGTGCATACCCACGAGTTGGCACGCCCGTTCGTGGTCCTCGCCACCCAGAACCCGATCGAGCTAGAGGGCACCTATCCGCTCCCCGAAGCGCAGGTGGATCGCTTCCTCTGCCGGCTCGTGCTCGGCTACCCCAGCGCCTCGGGCGAGGCGGAGATGCTCGCCGCGCACGAGTCCGGGGATCGCGTACGCGAGCTCGAGCCGGTTGTCAGACGCGACGACGTGCTCGCCGCTCAGGACGCCGCAGCCGGCGTGTTCGTCGCCCAGCCGCTGCGGCAATACATCGTCGCCGTGCTCGACCACACGCGCCAGGACCGGCGCGTCGAGCTGGGGGCAAGTCCGCGCGCGGGGCTGATGCTCCTGCGCGCCGCCAAGGCCCGGGCCCTGCTCGCCGGCCGCGACCACTCACTCCCCGACGATGTCCAGGCGCTCGCCGAGACCGTGCTCGCCCACCGCATCGTGCTCGCCCCCGAGGCAGACAGTGGCGCTCGCGCGGCCGTGCTAGCCGACGCGCTGGCCGCCGTGCCGGCCCTCTAGCGGTGAGCCCGCGGGGCGTCTCGCGGGAGCGCGGGCGTGGTCGCCTGCGCGGGAGCCCGGCGCTGTGGAGCATCGCACTGGGGCTTGCGCTGCTCCTGCTGGGAGGCCTCTTCGCCGCGGCGCCGCTGTACCCACCCGGGGTGGCATTTGCGCTCCTCGGCACCGGCGCGCTCGCCTGGGTGACGCGCGCCAGCGCAGGTGCGAGCGTGCGCCGTGAACTGTCCGCCACGCGGGTCGTCGAGGATCAACCGCTGCGGATGCGCCTGGAGGTCCGCTGCCGTCGCGGCAGCCTGCCGGGAGGGGAGCTGCGCGATCCGCTGCTCGCGCGATCGATTCGCGTGGCGCCCGGGAGAGATCATCTCGGCATCCCCATCGAGGTGCGTTTCGCCCGACGCGGTCGTCGCGTGCTCGCCGCTCCCCAGCTCGTCGTCCGCGACGCCCTCAACCTCGCCGCCCGCAGCGTGCCAGGCGCAGGTGAAGCCGACGAGCTGCTGGTGCTGCCACGCACCGAGCCGGTGCGCCCGCAGGCAGGGGTGCTTGACGCGCGCAGCGCCCGCGGCCGCAGCGGATTGCGGGCGACGGTGGCCGAGTCCGACCTCGATGGGGTGCGCTCCTACCGCGAGGGTGCCCCGGCGTCGCGGATCCACTGGTCCGCGCTTGCCCGTGGCGCCGGGCTGGTCGAGCGGCGCTTCCGCGGCGAGGCCGACCGCCTGCCGCTGGTTGTGCTCGATGCGCGTGCCGACGCAGGCCCTGCCGCCGACGTGCGCCTCGATGCGGCGGTTCGCGCTGCGGCCTCGTTGTGCCTCGAGCTCGCGGCGGCCGGTGGCTGTGCCCTGCTGCTCCCCGGAGAGCGCCGGCCACGACCGCTGGGCAGCGACCTGGCCGCCTGGCCCGCGCTGCACGCGCGCCTGGCCCTCGTCGCGCACTCCACCTCGCCGCCCTGGTCAGCGACGCTCGCCAGCCACCCGGGCGCTGTCGTCTACGTGAGCGCGCGCCCGCCGCGGGCCGGACAATCTCGGCGGGGATCGCCAGCGCGCATGGACGTGCTCGTCGTCCCCGGGCGGTGGGGCAGCCGAGCACCGCGCTTCGAGGTGAGCGGATGCGCGGGATACCTGACGCCCCGGGGAGCCCACACGACGGCGGAGACGGCTGCGTGAGCGTCGCCCCACCGCCGGCAGGCGTCGCGCCTCCGACGCCGGGGGGTGCCGTCGCCAGTCCGCGGCGCGCCGAGCGTCCCGCAGCCAATCGCGTTCTCGATCCCGCTCTGACACGGCTGGCCGCCTTCGCGGCGCTCGCGGCATTCGTGGCCGTGCACTGGTCGGCGCTCGTGGTGCCCGGGGCGCTCGGCGACGAGCTCCTGGCGATGGCGGCGTGCGTGGGCGCCGCGGCGGCGTTGAGCGCCTGCCGCTATCTCCCGGGCGATCTACGAATGCTCGCGGGCGCCGCGGTGGCAGTCTTGGGCCTGGCGTTGGTACTGCTAGCGGTGGGGACGCCGGCGCACCTGCTCGCTCCCTGGCAGCTCGTCCGGCTGGCCTCCGATCTGCGCTCCGGAGTCGATGCGCTGCCCAACGCGCGCATCCCCTATGGGGATCCCGACCAATGGACGCGGCGCGCGATCGAGCTGGGCGGCCCATTGCTGCTCGGGCTGAGCGCCGTCGCCTCGTTCTGGCCGCGCCGCGCCACGCCGGCGCACGGCGCGGGCCGGGTCGTCGCCGTAGCGACGATCGTCACTGCCTATACCGCGGTCGCCGTCAACGTCAAGGGCGACGCCGAGTTCTTGCGGGGAACCCTCTTCTTCTTCCTGCTGGCTGCGTTCTTGGCGCTCGAGCGCGTCCCGCGACGCGATCTCCCGCCAGCCGCGATGCTCACAGCGCTCGCCGCGCTGGCCGGGCTCGTACTGGCACCCGCACTCCAGCAGTCAAAACCCTGGCTTGACTACGAAGGCGTCGCGCGGACGCTGGGACGGACCGGAGGTGAGCGCTTCAACTGGAACCAGACCTACGGGCCACTCGACTGGCCCCGCGTGGGGCGCACGCTGCTGGAGGTCAAGGCGGCCTTTCCGGCCTACTGGAAGGCCGAGGCGCTCGACAGCTTCGATGGACGTGCCTGGGTGGAGGACCGCCATCCGCCTGCGAACGCGATCGCAGCAGAGCTCCCCGCCGACGCGGCAACCCTCGCGCGCTGGACGCAGCAGCTCCACGTCACGCTGGGCAGCCTCGACTCGCCGCAATTCATCGCGGCCGGCACGATCACCGCGATCTCGCGCGCACCCCGCCAGCCGTTGGACGGCGCCAGCGTTGGAAGCTTCCGCGCGGCTGGTGACGGTCTTCACGACGGTCACTCCTACGACGCGACCGTATACACGCCGGCGCCTGACAGCGCCACGCTCATGGCAGCGAGTGCCAGCAACTACCCGGCCACGTTTCACCCCTACCTCAGGCTTCAGATCCCGCGGGCGGGATCTGGGACCCTACGCCGGCGCAAGCCGCCGACCACCCCGGTCAGCTTCACGCCCTTCGTCGCGGGCGCGCCGCCGAGCGGGTCGCTTGCGAGCAGCGGCGCAAGCGCCGCGTCGCCCTCTGCCGACGCGCTCGTCGCGGCTTCGCCGTACGCGCGCGCGTGGGCACTCGTTGCCCAGCTGAGAGCGCGGACGTCGACCCCTGCCGATTACGTCGATCGCGTGCTCGCCTATCTGCAACGCGGCTTCAGTTACACCGAGGACACGCCGCTGCGCAGCTGGCCGCTGGAGCGTTTCCTGTTTGACACGCGCCAGGGCTACTGCCAGCAGTTCTCCGGCTCGATGGCCCTGCTGCTGCGGATGGGCGGGATCCCGGCGCGCGTCGCGGTTGGCTTCACCACCGGACAGCTGGACCGCCGCCGCGGCGTATACGTCGTCAGCGACGCCGACGCCCACGCCTGGGTGGAGGCGTGGTTTGCGGGAGTTGGCTGGGTGCCCTTCGACCCCACCCCCGCGACGGCGCCGGCGCGCGGAGGCACCGGCGCACCCGCCGATCTCACCCCGCCGAGGGGACGGCGCCCGAGCCCGGTTCCACGTCCGACGCCGTCGGGTCCCGCTCCCACCCCGAGACAGGCGACTCACGGCGGAGCGCCCTGGGGGCTCATCGGCGGCGCCCTCGCCGGGCTGCTGGCGGCCATGCTCGCCGGCGTTGCGTTCGCTCGGCGAACCCGGCTCTGGCTCGTTCGCCGGCCCGCGGGCGACGCCCGCCTGCGCGAGCTCGAGCGGGCGCTGCGGATTTGCGGGGTAGAGCCCTGGAGCGGGCTGACACTGACGACGCTTGCCGCCCGCCTGTCGCGCGCCCCGATCGCCGCCGCGTACATCGCTGCTCTCGCCGACGCCCGCTACCGACGCGCCGACGGCGACCACGGCGTGCGCTCGTTGCGCAGCATGGAGGCAAACGGACGCCGCGCGCTGCGCCGCGAGCTCGGTCGCGGACACGGCCCACTCGCGCGCCTGCGGTTGCTGTTCGCGCTGCCCCCGCGGCCGCCGCGGTAAGGACTCACCCCCCTGCCCGGCTTCCTAGAATGATCCGACGATGGAGTCCGTTTACGACCTCTTCTGTCGCGGGAGCGCGCTGCTCGAGGCCGGTGACCATCACGCCGCAATCGTCGCGCTCGCGCGCGCGCGCGAGCGCGAGCCCGAGAAGGCCTCGATCCGCGAGGCGCTTGGACGGGCCTGCTTTCACGCCCAGCGCTACGAGCAGGCGGCAGCCGAGTTCGCCGCGGTCGCCGAGCGCACGCCGACCGACGACTTCGCGCTCTTCTGTCTGGGGCGCTCGCTCCAGCTGCTCGGCCGCCACGCCGAGGCACGCCGCCCGCTGGCGCTCGCCTGCTGCCTGCGCCCGGAACGCCGCGACTACCGCGTCTACCGCGACCGGGCGCGCGCGGCCGCGTAGGAGCCCTCGCTGACGGTCTAGGACCCGACCGGCGAGGGCTGCGCTGGCGAGGGCAGCTGGCGTAGCCACTCGACGGTGTGCGCGATGCCATCGGGAAGCGAAATCCTCGCCTCCCATCCAAGCTGAGTGCGAGCCTTCTCCACCGACGGCCAGCGGCGCTGGACATCGACTTCGAAGGCCGGCAGGTGCGCGAGCTGAAACTGGTCAGGGTCGCGGCCACAAGCCTCCCACACAACACGGGCGATCTCGGCGACGCTGCGCTCGTCGGAAGCCGAGATGTTGTAGTCCTCGTTCTCGGCGACCCCGGCACCCATCGCGACGACAACGCCGTCGGCGATGTCGTCGACGTGGGTGAGCGTCCGAGTCTGCTCGCCGGAACCGAAGATCTCGAGCGGCTGCTGGCCGGAGAGCACCTTGCGGACGAGGTCCGGGACAACATGAGCGATCCCCGGCTCGTCGTCGGGAAGCTCGCCCGGGCCGTAGGCGTTGAACGGCCGACAGATCGTGTAGGGGAGACCGTGCTGGTCGTGGGCGGCGCGACAGTAGACCTCGCCCGTGAGCTTGGAGAACCCGTAGGCAGAGCGCGGAACCGGACAGTCGAAGATGTGATCCTCGGGAGTTGGAAACACCTCGGCGCGCTCGAACACCATCGAGCTGGAGACGTAGACGAAGCGCTCGACGTTCGCGTCGAGCGCGGCGCGCACGACGGCGTTGTAGAGCGCGTTGTTGACCTCGGTCAGGGTGTGGGGGAGCTTGTGGAAGTTGGCGATGCCGCCCACGATCGCGGCGAGGTGGATCACCCGCTCACAGCCAAGCGTCGCGACACGTGCCTCGGCGAGCTCCCGCAGGTCGCCGGTGTGCACCTCGCAGCTCTCGCGCATCCATTCGGGTGCTGGACGCTGGTCGGACACCCGCACCTCGTAGCGAGGGTCGCCCAGCAGCCGCCGAACGACGGCGGCCCCGATCGTGCCGGCGCCGCCAGTGACCAGAACCCGGCTCATCGCGGATGGCTCATCGCGGACGTTGGATCATCGCTCGCCGAGCCCGACCGGAACGTCCACCTTGGCATGCGTGGCAAACACCTCGCCGCTCTCAAGTGCATTCCAAGGATCGACTACCAGGAGATCGCGGCCAGCCGCCGCGAGCACAGCCCGCAGCGCCTCGGGGCCGCTGTACTCGGTGTGGTTGGTCGCCACCACCACCACCTCCGCGCCTTGGACGGCCTCCTCCAGCGACTGTGTCGAAGAGGACGCGTAAGGGTCGCACACGGTCACGTCGGCCAGCTCGCGCTCGAGCAGGCGGATCAGCTTGTGGGAGAGCGAATCACGCTCGTCATCGGTGTCACGCTTGAACGTCAGTCCGAGCACCGCGACCTTGCGGTTGCGCAGCTCGCCCAAGCGACGCTTGATGCCCTCGATCACAAACAGCGGCACCGACTCGTTTACACGCGAGACCGCCAACAGCATGCCGGGCGCATTGGAGCGCTCCTCAGAAAAGGCAAAGTCCTTGCGCAGGCACGTCCCAGCCGTGAAGCCGGGCGCCGCCATGCCGCCGCGCGGATAGTCGTGGTTGATCAGCTCGATCACCTCGAAGACGTTGGCCCCGGAACGCTCGCAGTCCATCATCAGCAGGTTGGGCAGCGCGAAGCTCGTGTAGCGCCAGATGTTTGTCCAGATCTTGGCCAGCTCGGCCTGCACCGCCGTGGTGCGCACGATCGGCGCGCCGAAGACGGCGAAGAGCGCGGCGGCTCGATCGCCGGAGGGCTGATCGACCCCTCCGACGATGCAGGGCAGCGTGCCAATCTCCTCGAGAAAGCGATCCACCGCGATGCGTTCGGGTGCGTGGGCGACAAAGATCTCGTCACCCACCGCCAAGCCACGCTGCTTGAAGATGTACCCCGCCACCCACTCGGTCGTGCCCGGCGCGATCGTCGATCGCAGGATCACGCTGTGCCCAGATTCGAGCGATCCCATCACGTCGTCGAGGGCCGAGCGGATCCCGCGTAGGTCGATCTCGATATGAGACAGCGACGGCGTTCCGATCGTGATCACGACGTCGCGCGCTCGCGTCGCAGCCTGCGCTCCTTGGGCCAGCTCGAGCCGACCGCTGGCGAGCACCCGCTCGAGCAGCTCCTGCGTCCCGGTCTCCTTGAACGGCATTTGGCCCGACGCGACCGCAGCCAGGCGCTCGCTGTCGCGATCCACCCCGATCACCTTCAGCCCACGGTCCGCAAAGGACAGCGCCAGTGGCAAACCCACGCGGCCCAACCCGATAACGGAAACGTCCGCGTCCATGCGGGCGCAGGCTACTAGCCGGTCGGTGGCAACTCGGAGGACGGGGCCGGAGTACTCGCCACCGCCTGCTCGCGTGCGCGGCCAGCTGTCGCCACCAGCACGCCGAGGAAGATGTCCAACGTCGCGGGGACCACTGCCTGCAGCGGCAGCTCGCCCATGACGAACACCTCTCCCGCGCCGTTCTGGGCGAAGCAGACCAGAGGCGCCTGCCTGTTCCAGAAGAGCAGCTGATGAGGATCGGTGACGCCGGCGGGAAGCACCGCCGCCTGCGCTCTGAGCAGCCCGCCGCGAATCGCGATGCCGACCTCGAGCTCGAACCCTCCGGCCTCGATCGTCAGGCCCCACTCTCCTGCTGCGAGTTGCCTCGCATCCCCTTCCAGGGAGGCCATGAAACGGTCCAGCGCCGCCGTCGCATCGTCCATCGCCCACCGAGCCTAGAGCGTTTGCGGTGATATCCTCGAGCCACAGCTTTCGCGTCGGCGCGGCCCGGCGGTAGTTCCGAAAGTGGGCGCTCGCCCACTTTTTTCTTTCTCTGCAACGGAGGTGAGGATGAGCTCGATTCAGGACCAGATCGAAGCCTGCCTCGCGCGCGCAGAGCCCGACGTCGAGGTCCTGCTCGCCGAGGTCGTGGGGGGCGTCAGCGTACGCCTCTACATCGATCATCCCAACGGGGTGAGCCTCGATCTGTGCGAGCGCGTCAACAACGAGCTGGCGCCGATCCGGGAGCGCTACGCGCTCGAGGTCTCCTCGCCGGGACGCGAGCGTCCGCTGACCAAGCCATCGCACTTCCGCCGCTACCTCGGCGCCCGTGCCCGTGTTCGCACTCGCGCTCGTCACGACGGCCACCGAAGCTTCACCGGCGAGCTGGTGGGAGCGTCCGACCAGGATCTCACCCTCGCTGCCGACGCCGGTGTCCTGACCATCCCCTATGCCGACATCCAGCGCTGCAACCTGGTCGGCGACTGACGAAGGAGGTAACGATGTCCAAGGAGATCCTCGAGGCGACCCGGGCACTTGCCCGCGAGAAGGGCATCGCCTCCGAAAAGCTGTTCGCCGCGCTCGAGGACGCACTGCTGTCGGCCTACCGCAAGACTCCCGGGTCCGCGCGCTACGCGCGCGTTGAGATGGACCGTGAGACAGGTGACTTCACCGTCTGGGAACTGCTCATTCCACCCGAGCTCGAAGCCCAGCTGATCGTCGAGACGATCGACGACGAGATGACCGTCGACCCCGAAACCGGTGAGCCACGCGAGCCCGAGGAGCCGGAGATCGATCCAGTCAAGTTCGCCGAGTATCAGGACCAGATCGAGACCAGGGACGTCACCCCGCACGACTTCGGTCGGATCGCCGCGCAGACCGCCAAGCAGGTGATCCTTCAGCGCATCCGCGAGGCCGAGCGCGACATGATGTTCGAGGAGTACCGCGACCGCGTCGGCGAGCTCGTCACCGGCATCGTCCAGCAGAAGGATGCCCGCTACACCCTGATCCAGCTGCGCGAGCGCGTCGAGGCGCTGCTGCCCAAGTCCGAGCAGGTCGAGGGTGAGCGCTACGAGCACTCCCAGCGCGTCAAGGCAGTGATCAAGGAGGTCTCAGCCTCGACGAAGGGACCGAGCATCATCGTCTCGCGGCGCGATCCAGAGCTGATCAAGAAGCTCTTCGAGCTCGAAGTACCTGAGATCGCCGACGGCCTCGTCGAGATCACCAACGTGGCGCGCGAGCCGGGATACCGCTCGAAGATCGCCGTCATTTCCCATGCCGACGGCGTCGATCCCGTTGGCGCCTGCGTGGGTCCGCGCGGATCGCGCGTGCGCATGGTCGTCTCCGAGCTGCGTGGCGAGAAGATCGACATCATCCCCTACAACGACGAGCCCGCGCGCTTCGTCGCAAAGGCGCTCAGCCCGGCGCGCGTGCGCGAGGTCCTCGTCGACGACGACGGCAGGCAGGCGACTGTCGTCGTCCCCGACGACCAGCTCTCGCTGGCGATCGGTCGTGAAGGTCAGAACGCACGGCTCGCCGCTCGCCTGACCGGGTGGCGCGTCGACATCCGCTCTGAGACCGAGTTCGCCGCCGAGGAGGCCGAGCACGGATACGAGGAAGAGGAAGTAGGTGGACGCTGTGCCGCAATCCTCTCCTCTGGGCGGCGCTGCCCCAATGCGTCCCTGTCGGGCTCGCGCTACTGCGGCCTTCCCGCCCACCAAGCGCTGGCCGAGCAGGAGGGCGACCGCGTCGATGGGCCGTCGGAACCGGCGGCCCCCGCCGCCAACCGTCCCGCCGCCGAGCCGCACCCCGGCACGCCGGCGTCCCTCCCCGATCCCGCCCCGACCAGTCCGGCAGCGAGCGCTTCGGCGGAGGGCGGCTGACCCGGGTGCCCGCCAACCCCCAGCGCCGCTGCGTCGGCTGCGGTCGCACGGCGGCAAAGGGGGACCTCCTCCGTCTGGTCGCGCTGGGCGGAGAGCTGGTGAGCGACCCTGCCGGACAGCGCCCCGGGCGCGGTGCCTACGTGCATCGCGACCCCGCCTGCTACCGCGTCGCAGCACGGCGACGCGCCTTCTCAAGCGCTCTGCGCACGCGCGTCAACGTTGCAGACGAGCACCCCAACGCCTTCTAGAATTCGCGCTGCAATGGCCAAGAAACGCGTACACGAGATCGCCAAGGAGCGAAACATGACGTCCAAGGAGCTGCTGCGCCAGCTCCAGGAGGCGGGCATGGACGTGCGCGCGGCCGCTTCGAATATCGACGAGCAAGCCGCCCTACAAGCGCTCGGCGTACTGCCCGAAACCGGCCCCACGAACGGCTCTCCTGCGGGCGCCTCTGCCAGCGACGGTACGGCGCCCGGCGAGGCCTCCGCCGCCCAGGCCGGCGAGGAACGCCGCGCCGCGCCGCGTCCCACCCGTGACTCGATTCAGGGTGAACGCGCGCCGGCTTCGGCCGGCGCGGGCCGGCGTCGGGTGATCATCGACTCCCAGGCGTCCAGGCGCCAGGGGGGCGGACCGGTCTCTCAACCGCCTCGCCGTCAGCGGCGGGGACGCCGCCGGCGTGGCACCTACGAGGAGCCAGCGCCGATCGACACGACCACGCTGAAGGCCGACCTCATCCGTATCAACTCTGGCTCGACGGTCAAGGATGTCGCCGAGTACTTCGGCCTGCCGGTCGGGGAGATCATCAAGAAGCTGATGGGGCTGGGCGAGATGGCCACCCTCACCCAGACGCTCTCCGACGACGCGATCGAGCTGCTGGCCTCCGAGTTCTCCAAGGAGATCGAGATCGTCCATGCCGCCGACGACGTCGTCGAGGAGCCCGAGTTCGACGACACCGAGGGTGACCTCAGCGAGCGCCCGCCGGTGATCACGATCATGGGCCACGTCGACCACGGCAAGACCTCCTTGCTCGACGCGATCCGCTCGAGCGAGGTGGTGGCTGGTGAGGCCGGGGGCATCACCCAGCACATCGGCGCCTACCAGGTCCACCACAACGACAAGGCGCTCACCTTCCTCGACACTCCCGGCCACGAGGCCTTCACCGCCATGCGCGCCCGCGGCGCCAGCGTCACCGACATCGCGGTGATCGTGGTGGCAGCCGATGATGGAGCCAAGCCCCAGACCGATGAGGCAATCGACCACGCGCGTGCTGCGGACGTGCCCATCCTGGTCGCGGTAAACAAGGTCGACAAGGAAGCCGCCCAACCCGATCGCGTCCGCACGGAGATGACCCAGCGCGGTCTGCAGCCGGTGGAGTGGGGTGGGGACGTCGAGTTCGTGGACGTGTCGGCGACGACCAAGCAGGGGCTCGACAATCTGCTCGAGACGCTCCAGGTGATGGCCGAGGTCGAGGAGCTGCGAGCCAACCCCGACGCCGACGCCTCCGGCGTCGTGATCGAGTCCAAGCTCGACCCGGGGCGGGGACCGGTCGTGACGATCTTGGTGCAGCGCGGCACGCTCGAGGTCGGCGACCCGCTGGTGGCTGGCCCAAATTGGGGCCGCGTTCGCGCGATGCACCTCTTCACCGGTGAGAAGGCGCGTCGCGCGCGTCCTGGCGATCCGATCGAGGTCCTCGGCTTCGATGGCGTCCCCGAGGCCGGCGAATACGTGCACGCGGTGGAAAACGAGCGTCGCGCCCGGCAGCTCGCGGGCGAGCGCGCCAACCGGCTCAAGACGGAGTCGCTGGCGCGCCGGTCGGGCAAGAAGTTCTCCCTCCAGGATGTCTTCACGCGCGTCAAGGAGGGCGCCGTCAAGGAGGTCAACCTCGTGCTCAAGGCTGATGTGGCGGGGTCGCTGGAGGCGCTCGAGGACGAGATCGCCCGCCTCCCGCAAGACGAGGTCGCCGTCAACGTCATCCATCGCGGAGTCGGGGGCATCAACGAGTCCGACGTCATGCTCGCGGCGGCTTCCGCCGGGATCGTCCTTGGCTTCAACGTCCGTCCCGTGGGCGAGGCGCGTCACGTCGCCGACCGCGAAGGCGTCGAGATCCGCAACTACTCAGTCATCTACCGCGCCATCGACGAGCTGCGCGCGGCGATGCAGGGGATGCTCGAGCCAGAGCAGGTGGAGGAGGCGTTGGGCTCGGTCGAGGTGCGCCAGCTCTTCAAGGCCTCGCGCGTCGGCACGATCGCGGGCTCCCACGTGACTGAGGGGAAGGTCACGCGCGGGGCGGCGTGCCGGCTGGTTCGCGACGGCACCGTCGTCTACAGCGGGGAGATCGCTTCCCTGCGACGCTTCAACGACGATGTCCGCGAGGTTGCTGCGGGCTTCGAGTGCGGGATCGTCCTGAAGGACTTCCAGGACGTCAAGGAGGGCGACATCATCGAGGTCTTCGAGACGCGTCAGGTCGAGCGCGCGCTGGCGTGACCGAGCACGGCTACGTTTGCCTGCTGCTCATCCACCTGCACTTCCCCGACGCCACCAGCCTCAAGGCCAAGCGGGCTGAGCTGCGACCGGTCCGCGAGCGAATCGCACGCATGGGACTCTCGGTCAGCGAGGTCGGACACCACGACCGCTGGCAGCGCGCAACGCTCGCGGCTTCGCTGACCGGGGGAGAGCTCGGGCGATTGCGGGAGAGCGCCGACGCGGTGCAGCGCTGGCTCGACGCGCGCTTCGTCCATGGGGCGCGCGTTGACGGCACCTTCGTCTCGATGGACGAGCTGCTCGACGAGCGCGGCGACCCCCCGGGTGAGACTGTGTTAAGCATGTGGGGCCGAGGGTCGGAGACCCATTAGGATGGCCAGCGAGCGCATGCGCCGGGTCGACGAGGCGATCCGGGAGGTTCTCAGCGAGGCTCTCGCGGCGGGCCTCAAGGATCCTCGCATCGGCTTCGTCACCGTGACCTCCGTCGACACGAGCCCCGACCTACGCCAAGCGCGCGTCTACGTGAGCGTGCTCGGTGACGAGCGTTCGCGCGATAACACGCTGGACGGGCTGACTTCGGCCGCCGGTTTCCTGCAGCGTGAAACAGGCAGGTCGCTGCGCCTCAAGCGCACGCCGACGCTCAGCTTCCACTACGACGAGTCGATCGATCGGGGCATGCGCATCGGCGCGCTGCTTGCCCAAGACGACAGCAAGCAGGCGCGCTGATGGAGACCAACGGATCGCGCTCGTCGCGTGCGCTGGTGCTCGAGGAGATCCGCCGCTCGGCACGCTTCGTCCTGGTCACGCACGAGAACGCCGATGGCGATGCCCTCGGCTCGTTGCAGGCAATGCATCAGATCCTCACCTCCTTGGGCAAGGACTCGCGCATGTACATATCCGCCGAGGAGTTCCCGCTGCCCTACGAGTATCGCTTCTTCTCCTTCGACGGGCTGGCCGATGTGTCGCCCGAGGACATGGCCGAGCGCACGACCGTCTTCCTGGACTGCGGCAACATCGACCGCAATCCAGCAGCGGTCTCCGCGGGACCCGGCCGCCACATCCTCAACATCGACCACCACCATGACAACACGCGCTTCGGGACCATCAACCACGTCGTGCCGGAGGCCTCCTGCACCGCGGAGATCGTCTGGGATCTGATGCGCGAGCTGGGGGTGGCGCCGACGCAGGCGGTCGCTGAGGCGCTCTACGTCGGCCTCGTCACCGATACGGGCCGCTTCATGTACGAGAACACGAGCACGTGTGCCCACATCATGGCTGCGGAGCTGATCGAGGCCGGTGTAGACGTTCACCAGATCTACCGGCGTCTCTACGAGGGCCTCCCGTATCCGAAGCTGACGCTGCTCGCGCGCGCCCTGGAGGCCGTCAAGCGCTACGACGACGGGCGTCTGACGATTACACGCTTGGCCCGCGAGGACTTCCTCGAGACCGGAGCCGAGGAGAACTACTCCGAGGGCGTGATCGACCATCTGCGGGCCGTGTCGGGCACCGCGGTGGCCGCGCTCGTGCGGGAACGCGTCGGCGCCTCCGCCAACGCCCGTGGCGCCCACAAGGTCTCACTGCGCGCGGCCGACAACCGCGTTGACGTCTCGCGGATCGCGCGCGAGCTTGGTGGCGGCGGTCACCGACAGGCCGCTGGCTTCAGCACTGATCTCTCCTTCGCAGAGCTCGTGACCACGTTGCGCGATGCCGTCGCCGCCCAGCTCGCGTCTGCGCAATCGCCGACGACTCGCTGAGCGCGTCGCGCGAGCCACCTAGCTCAGCTCTCGCCCTGGCGACGGGTCGAGCGCCAGCACACCCAGGCGGTGTGACCCGCGGGCACCGGGAGCCTCGCCGCTCGCCACGGGCCCGCCGCACCGCCCGGCCAGCGCATCGGCGATTCCAGCCGGCGCGGGTCGTAGCGGAGCGCGTCGCCGAGTGCCTTGGCGAGCGCCTCCTTGCTGGACCACAGAGACGCGATGTGGGCGTCGGGCGCGGCGGGCCGGCCCAGGGCGACGCGCTCAGACGGGGTGCAGATCGACTCCGCAAAGGCGGCATTGAAGCGCTCGATGCGCTCAATGTCGACGCCGACCGGCTCGCTGTGCCATGCCACCAGCCCGAACGGGTGGCGGTAGGAGCGCGCCACGTGCGACGCGCTGGGCGGCCCCTGCGTCCGCGCGCATGCGCGCAGATCGGCCTGGTCGAGCCCGTTCGCGCGCGCGTCGAGCAGTATGACCTGGGGAGCGCCTTCAGCGTCCGTGTTGACCGCGAGTGCCGACACGACCATTCCGTCCCCCGAAGCGATCAGAAGCTCTCGACGGGAGCCCCGTGCCAGCGCGTATTGCTGGGCAGCTCCTCGTCGCGCAGCACGACCGAGCGTCCGCCCACGCAGCAGCCGGCGCCGAGCCTCGTGTCGGGGAGCACCGCGCTGCTGGGGCCGAGCGTCGATGCCGGGCCTAGGACGGCGGGCCCGATGCGCATCAGCCGGTCATGGAAGAGATGGGTCTCGATGCACGCACGGCGATTGATCGTGCATCCGTCCCCGAGTTCGACAAGATCGAACTCGGTGATCGCCAGGGTGTCGCACCACACATCCTTGCCAACACTGGCACCCATCGCCCGCAGGTAGACGGGCACCAGCGGCGTCGCGAGCGCCGGGTTCAACAGCCATACGCCCGCGAGCTGCTCCTGACAGGAGTTGACGATCTCGTCGCGCCAGACGAATGACGACCACAGCGGGTGCTCGCCCGGGCGGTAGCGGCCCATCAGCAGCCATTTCACCGCCACGGTGAACAGGGCGGCGCAGATCCCCGCCGCCAGCAACACGAGCGGTGCGCTCGCGGCCATCGTCCACAGGCCGGCGGCGGCGGCGATCGCTTCCAGCGCCCAGAACGTGAGCGCCGCCAGGCCGACCGACGCGCTTGCGGGCAGCAGGATCCGGATTGCGTCCATGACACCGCGGGAGAGGACCAGTCGCCTTGACGGATTCGTCGTTCGCGAGGGGTCGGGGCAGTCCGGCACCCGGGGGAGCTCGAGTGGCGGCGCTCCCAGCCAGGAGGTGCCGTCGGCGGTGTCGTGCGGCGCGACGGTCAAGACTCCGAGGAGGCAGTCGTCGCCGAGCTTGCTGCCGGCGCCGAGGATCGCGCCGTTGCCCAGAAAGGTACCGCTGCCGACCTCGATCGGCGCCACATGCAGCCAGCCGCCGCGCGCGCGTGTTCCGGCGAAGACAACGTCGTCTGCCGCGAAGCTCTTCTCCGCGAGGCTCGTTAGCCGGTCCAGGCCGACGGCGGTCGAAACCTCCGTGCGCTTGCCGACCCGCACCCCGAGCAGGCGCAGCCAGGTGCGCGTGTAGATGCTCGAGTAGAGCGGGAACATGACAGCGCGCGTGGAGTCCATCAGCGCCGCACTGAACCAGGATGCCCACGCCACGGCGCCCTGATCGGTGTGCCAGCCGGCGGTGAGGAGGCGCGAGACGCCCCTGAACAGCAGCGCGACGAGAATCGCGTAGGTGACCAGGAAGCTAATCGCGAGCAGCGGCGCTGCGGTGATCACGACGCTGACGGCACCGTCGAGCGTCGTCGGACCGGAGATCATCAGCCTCAGCAGCAGCAGCCCGGGCAGCGCCGCCGCCAGCGGAAGCAGCGTCTGGACACCGAGACCAGCGCCGTACATGGCCTTCCAGAAGGGCCACAGGCGGGAGCGGGCTGGAGGGCCGAGCGGCCAGTCGTGACCCGCGCCACCTTCGCACCTCGCAGGGCAGCCGGCCCAGCGCTCGTTGGCGGGCACGCTTCCGCGTACGACACTGCCGGGCTCGATCTCGGCGCCCGCCCCGACGTCGGCGCCCGGCAGCAGCAGGCTGCGCGTCCCAATGCGTGCTCCAGCACCGATCCGGAGCTCGCCGATCACGAGTTCATGGCCGTCAATCCACCATCCCTCAACGTCAACGTCGGGCTCAAGCGTTGCGCCGGCGCCGATGTGGATCAGGCTGGTCGCTGGGGGCAGCGTCCCCAGCCGCACCCCCCGACCCACCTCGTGGCCCGAAATCCGCGCGTAGCGCGCAGCCCAGGGCGTTCCGGCGAGCCCTTCGAGCCGGCAGACCTCGGCGAGGCGCTCCACGAACCACATACGGCAGGCGAGCCATCCGCGCCGCGGGTAGCGTCCGGGTCGGAGGCGGCCGATCATCAGTCGCCTCGCGACCAGGACGATCAGCGCTCTCCCAGGGGCGCTGGCGAGCACGAGCCAGCCGGCGATCAGCCAGCCCCATGCCATTTGCGGGCCAAGCCCGCCTCCCTGCAGGTTGTCCAAGGCGAGGATGCCGATCACCCATTGGCAGGCGACGAAAGCCAGCAGAAGCAAGATACCCGCGAGCTGCACGGCGCCCCAACGACGCTGCTGAACCAGGCGTGCGCCCGCGGCAACGTGGACTGGCACTTCGAGCCGATCGAGCCGAGCCGCGAGCGTGCCGAGACGTCGATGGTTGTACACGTCGGCAACGGCGACCGTCGGGAAGCGGCTGCGCAACACCGACACCAGCTTCGCCGCCGCCAACGAGTTGCCACCGAGCTCGAAGAAGTCGCTCTCCGGCGTAATCGGAACTGGACCCAGCTGGTCTTCCCAGCGTTCTGCCAGCCAGGCGGCCGTGCCGGTCGGAGCGCCGGCGTTCTCGCCGCCACCATCAACATCTGTATCCCGAGGTGGCCGGGGCCAGGGCAGGGCGTTTCGGTCTAGCTTGCCCGAGCTGGCCGCCGGCAGAGAGTCGACAACGACAACCAGCGGGACGATGCCTTCCGGGAGCCACTCGGCGACGCGAGCTCGCACCACCGTGGGGTCGACCTCGCCGACGACGTAGCCGACGAGCAGCTGGTTGCCGGCCGCCGTCTCGTGGACGGCCGACGCGGCCGCGCGCACACCCGACACAGCGCTCAGCCGCGCGTCGATCTCGCCGAGCTCGAGGCGCCGGCCTCCGAGCTTGACCTGGTCGTCCTGACGACCGACGAACTCGAGTCCGCTCATCGTCTCGCGCACGATGTCGCCGGTTCGGTACGCCCGCGCCCAGCCCAAGCGCTCGATCCCGGCGAATCGGGTCTCAAGCGCTTGGTCGAGATAGCGGCCCAAACCGACACCCCCGATTACCAGCTCGCCGTCCTCACCGAACGCCACCGGCTCGCCGACTTCGTCGACGACGGCGAGCCTCCAACCGTCCAGTGGCCAACCGATGGTGACCGGCTGACCCGGGTACAGGCGTCCCGCCGTGGTCACCACAGTGGCCTCCGTGGGTCCATAGGTATTCCAGACCTCGCGGTCCTCCGACACCCGCCAGGCGAGAGCCTCCGCGCAAGCCTCACCACCCAGGATCAGCAGCCGGACATCCCTAAGGGCGTCGCTGTCCCACATCGCGGCGAGCGTGGGAACCGTGGAGATCGCCGTGATTCCGTTCTCGGCGATCCAGTGCCCGAAATCCACTCCCGACCGCACGACTGCGCGGGGAGCGGGTACGAGCGTCGCGCCGTGTCGCCAGGCCAGCCACATCTCCTCGCAGCTCGCGTCAAAGCCGACGGAGAGCCCGGCGAGGACGCGATCCTCTACGGCAAGACTCCACAGCCGCGCTTCGGCATCCACCAGCGCCGCCGCGGAGCGATGCGTGACCGCCACGCCCTTGGGCTCGCCGCTCGAGCCCGACGTGAAGATCACCCAGGCATCGTCGTCAACTCTGAGTTGGCGATCGCCGGAGACCACGGCGGCGAGTTCGCTGATTGCCAGGCCGTTCTCGACTACGGCGCAGGCGCCCGAGCCCTTCCAGATCGCCGCGGCGCGCGCGCGCGGGTCGTCCGCGTCCACCGGGACGTAGGCAGCGCCCGCGCTGAGCACGCCGAGGATCGCGACATACAATTGCGCCGTACCGCTTGAGACCCTCACCCCGACGCGGTCGCCGGGCCCGATCCCCAGCGACTGCAGCCGGGCGGCGAGTTCCTGAGCGGCCTCCGAAAGCTCGCAGTAGCTGAGCACCGCGTCTCCGGCTTCCACCGCGACTCGATCGCCACATCTAGCGACGGTCGCGTTGAAGACGCCGAGCAGGGAACGTGGCGCCGGCGCCTGCGCCGCCGCTGCGAGCGTGGTTCTCTCGTGCAGATGCACCCCGGGAGGGGAAATGGTGGGACGGGGTTCGCGCAGCATAAGAGTGGTCCTGGTTGGCTCCGTTGGGCGTTCGCGCAACGCCGAGCGCGACCCGGCCGGAGCGCGACGCGGGTCCCTCCACCGACCGACACGCCAGATGACCACAAGCATCGACCACGGTCGTGAAGATTGTGTTAGGACACCCGAAGCATCCCTTTGGGCGTCACTGCCATGATCGATGACCCCACTCCCGGCGACGACGGGCTGATCCTCTACGACAAGCCGGCCGGCTCGACGTCGCACGATGTCGTGGCGGAAGTTCGGCGCGCAATCGCCGCCAGTGCGGACCGCCCGCCTGGCCGACGGTTGCGGGTCGGCCACGCCGGCACGCTCGACCCTTTTGCAACCGGTCTGCTGCTCGTGCTTGTGGGGCGCGCAACACGCGCGCAGCGCTATCTCATGGCGCTGCCCAAGCGCTATGAGGTGGTGGCGCGGCTGGGGTGGGCGTCGAGCACCGGCGACCCCGAGGGAGAGCTCACGCACACCGGTCGCGTCCCCGCTTCCGATGCCGTACTACCCACCGGAACGCTGCGACAGCGGCCACCGGCGTACTCGGCTGTCAAGGTCGATGGCGAGCGCGCCTACCGGCGTGCGCGTCGTGGCGAGACCGTGGAGACCACCGCGCGCGACGTCGTCGTGCACCGCTTCAAGCGCACCTGGACCGATGGCGAGCACGCAGGCTTCGTCGTGGAGTGCTCGTCGGGCACCTACGTCCGCGCGCTGATCGCCGAGCTCGGGGATGCGTACTGCCTCGAGCTGCGGCGCACGGCGATCGGACATTTCGACGTCGCGGACGCCGACCCGGCGCAGACGCTGTCGCTGAGCCAGGCGCTCGCCTTCCTCCCGGAGCGCCGCCTGGGGGCTGACGAGGCCCGCTCGGTTGCCCACGGCTTGGCGGTTACGGGGGAGGCCGACGGCCCCGTGCGCCTGGTGGACGACGACGGCATCGTGGCGATCGGCGAGCCGCGAGCAGGGACGCTCAAGCCCGTCGTAGGCTTCCGCGGGTGACGCTTGTCCCCACGCCCCTGGCCGCCGTACGCCTGCGTCCGCGTCGTCTAGCCGTAGGCGAGTTCGACGGAGTGCACGTCGGCCACCGGGAGGTCATCCGTGGAGCGGACACGGTTTTGACGTTCGATCCACACCCGCGAGCGGTGATCGCCCCCGACGCCGCGCCGAAGCTGCTCACCCCGACGGAGGTCAAGGCGGAGCTCGTGGAGTCCCTCGGCGTCGGCGAGCTGGTGGTGATCCCCTTCGACCGCGCGTTTGCTGCGCTCGGTCCAGAGGCCTTCATCAACGACGTGATCGTCGGCAGGCTCGGCGCTACGCACGTCAGCGTGGGCGAGAATTTCCGCTTCGGCAACCGTGCACGCGGTGACGCTGCGATGCTCGCGGCCCACGGCGGCTTCGAGACCCGCGTCGTTGCCCTCGTCGAGGCCGACGGCGAGATCGTGTCCTCCTCACGCATCCGGGGGCTCGTCTCAGCGGGCGACATCGCTCACGCCAACCACTTCTTGGGCGCTCCGTTCCAGCTGCGCGGGACCGTCGTGTCGGGCGACCGGCGCGGCCACGAGCTGGGTGTCCCCACCGCGAACCTGGTTCCCGACGAGCACCTCGCCTACCCGGGACACGGCGTCTATGCCGCCCGCGCCAACGGACACCTGGCCGCTGCCGTCAATGTCGGCGTGCGTCCGCAGTTCCAGACGGGGCGCGGGACGCTGATCGAGGCCCATCTGATCGATTGGAGCGGCGATCTCTACGGCACTGAGCTCAAGCTCGAGTTTCTCGCGCGTCTGCGGGGGGAGCGCCGCTTCGACGCCGTCGAAGCGCTGGTGGCACAGATGCATCGTGACATCGACCAGGCTAGGGAAATAGCGGCCGCCAGCTAGACTCTCCCGCCGCATGAGCGCAGTCACCAAAGAGCGCAAGCACGAGCTGGTGGAGAAGTTCGGCAAGGCCGAGGCCGACACCGGATCCCCGCAGGTGCAGATCGCCCTTCTCACAGAGCGCATCAACGCGCTCACCGAGCACCTGCGCTCTCACGCCAAGGATCACCATTCGCGGCGGGGGCTGCTGATGCTCGTCGGCCAGCGCCGGCGCATGCTGGCTTATCTGCAACGGCGCAACCTCGAGGGCTACCGGACGCTGATTCGCGAGCTCGGCCTCCGTCGCTGAGCGCCTCGGCGGCACACGCGTGACACCGATCGCGCCCGGCGTCAGAGCACCGGACTTCGCCCTCGCCAACGAGGAGGGCGCGACCACGACGCTGGCCGATCTTCGTGGCCACACCAGCGTGCTCGTCTTCTACCCGTTCGCTTTCAGCCCGGTCTGCACCGACCAGCTCAACCTCTACGACGAGGTGCGCGACCGCTTCGCCGCACTCGGCGCGCGGCTGCACGCGATCTCCTGCGATGCCACCTGGTCGCAGCGCGCGTTTCGCGAGCACCTGGGGGTCAGCATCCCGCAGCTGTCGGACTTCGAGCCCAAGGGCGCAGCCTGTCGGGCATTCGGGGTCTATCACCCAGACGGCTTCCCGCAGCGCGCGCTCGTGATCCTCGACCCCGAGGGGATCGTGCGCTGGAGCTATCAGGCACCCTCGCCCGGCGATCTGCCGGGAGCCAACCTGATCTTCGACGCGCTCGCTGTCTAACAGGGCGCCGGCGCAATGGAAGACCTGCGTAGCGCACCGCTCGCACCGGTCGGGAGCAGCGACCACATCCGCGGAACCCTGGGTGCCCCGATCGTCGTCGAGTACGCCGACTTCGAGTGTCCGTTCTGCGCGCTGCTGCACACCCGCCTGTCAGCGCTACGCCTGCGACGCGTCTTTCGACACTTCCCCATGCGGTCCAAGCACCCACGCGCCTGGCCGGCCGCGGCGGCCGTCGAAGCCGCGGACCGGCAAGGGGCCTTCTGGCCGATGCACGACGCCCTTTTCGCCGACCAGGGCCGACTCGAGGACCCCCACATCTGGCGGCGCGCCGAGCAGCTCGGCCTCGACCTCGAACGCTTCGAAGCAGACCGTCGCGATCCCACGACCACCGCCAAGATCCAACACCACTTCGATGCCGCCATCCGCGCCGGCGTTGTCACCACGCCGACGATCTTCATCGCCAACGAACCCTTCGCCGGCGCGCCGACCCCCGAGCTCCTAAGTCGCCTCGCAGCTCTGACCAGGACATGAACGAAGCCGATTGAGCAGCCGACGGGGCCGGGTGCCCGGCCACACCCCCTTCCAGCCACCCACCGCCAGGGCCCTCACCCAGAATCCGCGCTGATAGGGGGATGTGGCCTGGGCACCACGCCCGCCCAGCCCGCTAGGATGGCCAGCGTTCACTACCGAAAAGACTGATTTGTCCGCGCATCCGACGCGCGGGCCCGAAAGGACTACATATGAGCAGCAACGCCGCCACGCGGGTCTCCGTCGAGATCGCGGGTACCGAGATCTCTCTGGAGACCGGGCGGATGGCCAAGCAGGCCTCCGGCGCCGTCGTCATCCACGCGGGAGACACGATGGTGCTCTGCACCGCCACCGCCGGCAACCTCCGCGACGTCGACTTCCTCCCCCTCACCGTCGACGTGGAGGAGCGCATGTACGCCGCCGGCAAGATCCCCGGCTCGTTCTTCAAGCGCGAGGGCCGTGCCGGCGAGAAGGGCACGCTGACCGCGCGCATGATCGATCGCCCGATCCGTCCGCTTTTCCCCAAGGGCTGGCGCTACGAGACCCAGCTCGTGGCGATCCCGATCTCCGTGGACCACATCACCCCGTATGACATCCTCGCCATGAACGGCGCCTCGGCAGCGCTGATGGTGTCCCACATCCCTTTCCCCGCGCCGGTCGGCTCGGTGCGCATCGGCAAGGTGGACGGCAACTTCGTCGTCAACCCCTCCGAGCAGGACCTGCTCGAGAACACCGACCTCGATCTCGTCGTGGCCGGAACAGAGGAGGCCATCCTGATGGTCGAGGCGGGCGCCAACGAGATCCCCGAGGCCGAGATCCTCGACGCGCTCGACATCGCCCACGAGGCGATTCGCAAGGTTTGCGCCGCTCAGCGCCAGCTGGCCGAACAGGCGGGCAAGGAAAAGATCGCCGTCGCGGTCCTTCAGGTCGACGAGCGCCTCTACGAAGAGATCGAGCGCTCCCACGGCGAGAAGCTCGCGGCGGCCACGAGCGTCGAGGACAAGCTCGCGCGCCAAGATGCGACCAAGGCGGTCGAGACAGAGGTGCTCGAGGCCTACGCGGCCACGGCCGCCAGCGACGAGGCGCCGGCCGCTGAGCGTCGCTCCGCCGTCCAGCGCGCGTTCGACAAGCTGGAGAAGACGCTCGTGCGCGAGCGCATAGCCGTCCAGAAGCTGCGTCCGGACGGTCGCGGCGCCGGGGAGATCCGACCGATCGACATCGAGGTCTCCGTAGGCCCGCGGACGCACGGGTCGGCGCTCTTCACGCGTGGCCAGACGCAGGCGCTCTCCGTCGTTGCGCTCGGAACGCTGCGCGACGAGATGCGGCTCGACACGCTCGGGCTCGAGACCTCCAAGCGCTACTTCCACCACTACAACTTCCCACCCTTCTCGGTGGGCGAGGCCGGCTTCATGCGCGGGCCCAAGCGCCGGGACATCGGACACGGCGCGCTCGCCGAGCGTGCGCTCGTGCCGATGGTGCCGAGCAGCGAGGAATTCCCCTACACGATCCGCGTGGTGTCGGACATCCTCGAGTCCAATGGCTCGAGCTCGATGGCTTCGGTTTGCGGGTCCTCTCTGTCGCTGATGGATGCCGGCGTGCCGCTCAAGCGTCCGGTCGCCGGGATCGCGATGGGCCTGATCAAGGAGGGCGACGACTACGTCGTGCTCACCGACATCGCGGGGGTGGAGGATCACCTCGGTGACATGGACTTCAAGGTCGCCGGCACCGAGCGCGGCATTACCGCGCTGCAGATGGACATCAAGATCTCCGGCGTCACCTTCGACATCTTGCGTGACGCGCTCAGCCAGGCCCACGATGCCCGCACGTTCATCCTCGAGAAAATGGGTGAAGCGATCGACGGACCACGCACCGAGCTCTCCGAGTTCGCGCCGCGGATCTCAACGATCCACATCGACCCCGAGAAGATCGGGCTGTTGATCGGCAAGGGCGGCGAGACGATTCGCGCACTCCAGGAGGAGTTCGAGTCTCAGATCGACGTTAACGACGAGGGCCAGGTGCTCGTCTACGCCCAGTCCGGCATCCAGGGTGACGCGCTCGTGGAGCGCATCCGCTCGATGACCAAGGAGGTCGAGGTCGGCGACGAGTTCTCCGGCAAGGTGGTCAAGACGACCACGTTCGGCGCATTCGTCGAGCTCGCGAAGGGCACGGACGGCCTCCTGCACATCTCCAACATCGCTCCCGGACAGCGTCCCGATACCGTCGAGGAGATCCTCAACAAGGGAGACGAGGTCGAGGTCAGAGTGGTCGAGGTCGACCGCGAGCGCGGTCGCATCGGGCTGCGCCTCGCTGGCGACCCCGAGGTCGCTGGCAAGAGCGTCGACGAGCTCGCGGCCGTCGGCAGCGGCGACCGAGGGCCGCGGGCGCCACGACGCGACGGCCGTCCCCCGCGGGATCGCGACCGTGACCGTTCCGGACGTCCGCGGCGCGACCGCGACCCAGAGCGACGCTGATCGACCACCGAGTCTCGACCCTACCCTCCGGGGTCCGGGTGATCACCGAGGCGATGCCCTCGGTGCGCTCGGTGACGCTCGGCTTCTGGATCGGCACAGGGTCGCGCGGCGAGAGCGCTGAGCAGGCTGGGCTCTCGCACCTGATCGAGCACATGCTCTTCCGCGGCTCGGAGCGCCTGACGTCTTTGCAGATCGACGAGGCGTTCGATGAGATGGGTGCTGAAATCAATGCCGGCACCGGCAAGGAGACGACCTCCGTCTACGCACGCGTGCTCGACCGCCACCTCGAGCGCGCCGTCGAGATCGTCTCCGAGATGGTGTGGCGGCCAGTGATGCGCGACGTCGACGCCGAGCGAGAGATCATCCTCGAGGAGATCGCGATGTACGAGGACGATCCCCAGGACAAGGTGTTCGACATCCTCGGGGAGGCGATCTTCGGGTCCCACCCGTTGGGGCGAGCGATCGTTGGGCGAGCGGAGGTCGTGCGCGAGACGCCAGTTGAGGCCATCGCCGCGTTTCACAGCGCGCGCTATCACCCACGCAACGTCGTGATCGCGGCAGCCGGGTCAGTTGACCACGACGAGCTTGTCGCGCTCGCCGAGCGCTTTGGGCCACGAGCGCGCCGTGGTTCGGAGGTCCCCACGACTGCGCCAGCGCCCCAGCGCAGCGTGCGCTTCGAGACCAAGGAGACCGAGCAGTTCCACGTCTGCCTCGGAGGCCCGGGTCTGGCGCGCGACGACGAGCGCCGTTTCGCGCTGCGCGTGCTCGACAACGTCGTCGGCGCGACCGGCTCCTCGCGCCTCTTCCAGGAGGTCCGCGAAAAGCGCGGGCTGGCCTACTCCGTCTACAGCTTCCTCGCCCACCACGAGGGCACGGGGCAGGTCGGCCTGTACCTCGGGACGCGGCCCGAGAATCTCGCCGCGGCGCTGCGCGTGGTGGGCGACGAGCTCGCGCGCCTGCAGCGCGATCCCGCGAGCGCGGAGGAGCTTCATCGAGCCAAGGAGAACGTCAAGGGCCGTACCGTGCTCGCGCTGGAGTCGACTGCTGCGCGCATGAACCGCCTGGGATCCTCGCTGCTCAGCGGGGTGCCGCTGTACTCGCTCGACCAGCTCGTCGAGCGCATCGACGCCGTCACCCGTGAGGACCTCGCGTCGCTCGTCGAGGAGCTCTGGGAGCCCGTTTCGCTGTCGGTCGCCGGGATCGGGTCAGACGAGGCTCGCTTCGACTTGGCACTGGCACCGTTCGGGGGGAATCGCGAGGCCCGGGCTGCATGATCCGCGTCGGCGTCGCTGGAGCGGCCGGGCGGATGGGGGAGACCGTGTGCACCGCTGTCCAGCAAGCCGATGACCTCGAGCTCACCGCCCGCGCAGATCCCCGCCTGAGCGTCGCCGTTGGCGATGTCCTGGACCGATGCGACGTGATGGTGGACTTCACCGAGCCCGATAGCGCCCTGCCCAACGCCCGGGCCTGTCTCGCTGCGGGCGTGCACGTCGTGATCGGAACCACCGGGTTCGACGCGGGCAAGCTGCTCGGCGTGAGCGGCGCGAACGCGTTCGTTGCCCCCAACTTCGCGATCGGGGCCGTGCTGATGATGCGCTTCGCGGCCGAAGCCGCGGCCCACATGTCGGGGGCCGAGATCATCGAGCTCCATCACGACACCAAGCTCGACGCGCCGAGCGGGACGGCAAAGCGCACGGCGGAGTTGATCAAACAGGCAGCGCCAGAGCGCGGGGTGCCAATTCACTCCGTGCGCCTCGCCGGGCTGATGGCCCACCAGGAGGTCATCTTCGGCGACGTTGGTCAGACGCTGACGATTCGACACGACTCGATCGCGCGCGAGAGCTTCATGCCCGGAGTACTGCTCGCCGTACGTCGCGTCGCCGATCTCGAGCGCTCCCCGGTCGTCGGTCTGGAGCGCCTGCTGTTCGCTTGAGCCTCGCTGCTCGGCCGACACCAAGCAGCCCAGGGCGCCTTGCGATACTGCGCGTCGATGCCAGCGCTCGGGAGGCTCCTCACCGCGATGGTCACGCCACTGGACGCCGCCGGCGCGATCGACGACAACGCCACCGTCCGTCTCGTCCACCATCTCCTGGACCACGGGTCCGACGGGCTGGTCGTGGCGGGCAGCACCGGCGAAGCCGCCACGCTTAGCGATGATGAGCACATCGGCCTGATCGATCTGGTCGTCGAGGAGCTGGGCTGCCACGCCGCGACCGTGATCGCCGGCGCTGGATCCAACGACACCCGCCATGCCTGTCAGCTGACCGAGCGCGCGGTGGCCGCCGGAGCCGACGCCGTCCTGTCGGTCACCCCTTACTACAACAAGCCCAACCGCCGTGGCCTGCGCCGCCACTACGAAGAGGTCGCGCGCGCCGCTGGCGGGACACCCATCCTGCTCTACAACATCCCGTCGCGCACGGCGCTCGACGTTCCCAACGACCTGCTCGGCGAGCTCGCACAAATCGACGGAATCACGGGCGTCAAGCAAGCGAACCCCGACAACCTTGGCTTGATCGACGGGCTGGATCTCTACGCGGGCAACGACGACATGTTCTGCGACGTGCTCGAGCTGGGCGGTGCCGGGGGCATCCTCGTGGCCAGTCACCTCGTCGGCGATGCGATGGCGCGCATGGTCTCAGAGCCGTTGAAGCGCCGCGCGATCGACCAAGAGCTCCAGGACGTCTACAGCGCGCTGGCGGTGACCACCAACCCGATCCCCGTCAAGGCGGCGCTCAACATGATCGGGCTCGACGTCGGCGGGCTGCGCCTCCCGCTGGTCGAGGCGGATGCCGGCGAGGCCGGTGTCATCCGCGCTGCGCTCGAGCAGCACGGCCTGCTCGCCGCCACGCCGAGCGCCTCGTGAGCCTCGGCACACTGCGCGTCCTGCCGCTCGGCGGCATGGGCGAGATCGGCAAGAACATGACCGTCTTCGAGTACGACGGCCGCATTGTCGTCGTCGATGTCGGACTGCGTTTCCCCACCGCCGACATGCTTGGCATCGACCTCGTCCTGCCCGACTTCAGCTATCTGCGCGAGCGCGCACAGGACATCGAAGGGTTCGTCATCACCCACGGGCACGAGGATCACCTCGGCGCGCTGCCCTGGGTGATGCGCGAGCTGGGGCCCGATGCGCGCGCTGCACCGGTCTACGGCGGCCCGCTGACGATGGCGATGGGCCGCTCCAAGCTCGACGAGCACCGCCTCAAGGACGTGCGCCTCGAGGACCTCGAGCCCGGCCGCGAGCTCGAGCTCGGCCCGTTCGTGGTCGAGCTCGTGCACATGACGCACTCGATACCAGACGCCTGTGCCGTGGTCTTGTCATGCGAGCTGGGCACCTCGCTGATCAGCGGCGACTACAAGTTCGATCAGACGCCCGTGGATGGCGAGCCCGCCGACGTCGCCCGCCTGGCCGAGCTCGGCCGCGACGGCGTGCTGCTGCTCTGTGGAGACTCGACCAACGCCGACCGAGCAGGGTGGTCGCCGTCGGAGTCGGGCGTCGGACCGCAGCTGGAAGAGGTCTTCTCGCGCTGCGAGGGTCGCATTGTCGTCACCAGCTTCGCCTCCAACATCCACCGCGTTCAGCAGGTCATCGACGCTGCGCTGGCCCTCGGACGCAAGGTCTCGCTCGTCGGTCGCTCGATGCGCAAGAACGTCAACATCGGCAGCCAGCTCGGGCACATCGAAGTGCCCGACGGCCTGCTCGTCCAGCCGCGCGAGATCGACGACTTCCCCGACCACAAGGTCGTCGTCATCTCCACCGGCTCGCAGGGGGAACCGCTGTCGGCCCTGCGCCGGATGGCCCACAACGACCACCGCCAGGTCACCCTGCGTCCCCACGACACGATCGTCTTCTCGGCCACCCCGATCCCGGGCAACGAGCGCGCCGTCAACGAGACGATCGATCGTCTCTACCAGATCGGCTGCGAGGTCATCACCACGCGCGACGCCCCGGTGCACGCCTCCGGGCATGGCTACCAGGAGGAGATCAAGCTGATGCTCAACCTCCTGCGGCCGCGCTATGTCATGCCGGTGCACGGCGACGTCAAGCGCATCCACCTGCATGCCCAACTAGCGGAGGCGACCGGCGTGGACCCGACCGACATCTTCCGCGGCGAGAACGGGCTGCCGCTGGAGATCGACGAGCAGGGAGCGCGCTTCGGCGAGCGCCAGCAGTCGGGCATGATCTTCGTCGACGGGGTCGACATTGGCGACCCCGCCGATGTCGCGCTGCGCGACCGGCGCATGCTCTCGGCGGACGGGATCTTCATCGTCGTCGCGACCATTTCGGGCCAGGACGGAGCCTCGGTGGCAGCGCCCGAGGTCATCTTCCGCGGCGTTCCCTTCCTCGACGAGGCCGATGGGCTCGTCGAGGAGATTCGAGACGTCGTCGAGGGCTCTCTGGCGCAGGCCGCCAAGGAGCAGATGCGCGAGATCGACCTCGTCCAGCAGCTCCTGCACGACGACCTCGCGGCGTTCGTCTACGAACGCCTGCGCCGGAGGCCGATGGTACTGCCGGTCGTCGTCGAGGTCTGAGCCGCCGCCCAGGGTCAGGCAAAGGCGTCCGCGGGTGCGCTCGCGCGAACCGCGCTCCGGGCCCCGGGGATCCGCACGACGAAGCGCGCGCCACGACCGCTCGCGGGGTGCTCGAGAGCAACCTCGCCGCCGTGAGAGTCGGCCACGGCACGCACAATCGCGAGCCCGAGACCGGAGGATCCGGCCCGCTCACCGCCACCGCGCACAAAGCGCTCAAAGACCTTCTCGGACATCTCCCCCGGCACGCCGGGGCCGTCGTCCTCGACCGTGATCAGGACGTCGTCGCCGGCAACGTGCATGCTGACGCGAATCTCCGTCCCCTCGGGCGTGTGGCGAACCGCGTTCTCGAGCAGGTTGAGGACCAGGCGGTGCAGCTCGTCGCGTACACCGACGACCCGGACGGGTTCCAGGTCAACCGAGAGGCGATGCTCGCCGGCGACCGGCTCTAGCTCGGCCACGGCCTCGGTCACAACCGCGCTGAGGTCCAGCTCGGCGCGCGGCGCCTCGCGGCCGGCGTCGGCGCGCGCGAGCAGCAGCAGGTCAGCCACGAGCCGGCGCATGCGCTGCGACGAGCGCAGGGCGGCGGCGGCGATCTCGTGGTGCTCGCCATGGAGGTCCTCGGCGAGCATCTCCAGGTTTGCGAGCACGGAGGTCAACGGCGTGCGCAGCTCGTGGGAGGCGTCGGCGACGAACTCGCGCTGGCGGTGCAGCGCCGACTCGGTCTCCGAGCGTGCGGAGTCCAGCGCCCGCAGCATGTTCTCAAACGTGCGCGCGAGCTCGGCGACCTCGTCGTCGGCAGCGGGGTGGGGGACATGCCCGCGGGGGTCGCGGGTGCGCTCGATCTCCTTCGCGCGTGCCGTCAGCTCCGCGATCGGGCGCATCGCGCGGCGAGCCAAGGCCAAGCCGGCCAGCAGCGCCAAGGCCGCGCCGCCGAGGACGCCGAAGAGCAGAAACGCGCGCACCCTCGTGAGCGTGTCGGTGAGCTCCGTGTCCTTGCGCGCGTACTGCAGGATCGCGCTGCCGTTGGTCACGACGGTCTCGCCGGTCGGGAGGTTCTCGAGCACCGGTATCACGCGGTACTCGACGCGGTAGTCGCCGACGCTCTGCGACGGCGAGGCTGGTCCGGGACTGCCGAGATAGGGCGCGGCCTTCGGCGTCTGACAGATCGTCAATCCGTCGTAGGTCATGTAGCGGATGACGGCGTCCTCGGTGATCGCCAGATCGGCGAGCGTGCTCAGCGCCGGACAGCTGATCTGGCTGCCACCCTTTATCAAGTACGGCGCGAGCGCGGTGTCGGTGGCGATGTTCTGCACCAGCTGGTTGGCGCTGGTCTGTACGCGGCGCGTGAAGTCGGCGCTCACCTGGCGCGTCGTGAGCAGCCCTACGACGACGGCGAAGCCCATCAGGATCACCAGCGTGAGGACAGCCGAGGTCAGCCCCAGGCGCCAGCGGATCGAGAGCCGAGCCCACGGTCCGATGCTGCGGCGCTGGCCGCCGCGCGGGCCGCGATCAGCCGCGAAGGACATATCCGGCGCCCCGAATGGTGTGCAGCAGGCGCGGCTCCCCTCCCGCCTCGAGCTTGCGCCGCAGGTTGGAGACGAACACCTCGATCGTGTTGGTCATCGAGAAGGGGTCATAACCCCACACTTCGTCGAGCAGGCGCTGGCGAGAGATCACCAGGCGCTCGTTGCGCATGAGGTACTCGAGCAGCTCGAACTCGCGCTGGGTGAGCTCGACCGCACGCTCACCACGGCGCACGTCGTGAGTGTCGGGGTTGAGCATCAGATCGGCGACGGTCAACGACGCGGTGCCGCGGGGCGGACGCCGACGCAGCAGGGCGCGCAGCCGCGCAAGCAATTCCTGGCGCTCAAACGGCTTGACCAGGTAATCGTCGGCGCCGGCATCGAGCCCCTCGACGCGCGCCTCGAGCGCATCGCGGGCGGTGAGCATCAGGATCGCTAGGTCGGTCTCGGCTCGCAGCTGACGTGCGACTTCTACGCCGTCGAGCTTCGGCAGGCCGAGATCGAGGACGACGACGTCGGGCATGAACGCGCCGGCCTGCTCGAGCGCCGCGACTCCGTCGGCGGCGGTGCGCACCTCGTAGCCTTCGAGCCGCAGCGAGCGCTGCAGCGCATTGGCGATCTCCTCGTCATCCTCGACCACGAGCACTCTCGGCGCGCGCGCGGTGTTGATCGCCATGTGCAGATGGTAGGGCGGCTGGGTGGATCGGGACCGATGGGCGGGCGGGGAGCCGATTCCCGCGCTCGGCAGGGGTCGAAGCGGTAGACGTCGAAGTGTCTGGTGCCGCCATGCCTGCGCGCCGCGTTTACGCACGTCCCAAGTCCCGTGCCCGCCGTTCTGCGCGAGGTACGTTGGCGCGCCTGGCCGTGCTCAACCAGCGCCAGCTGGACCTGCTGGGGCTCGCGCTGATCGCGCTTGGGGTGCTGCTTGGCTGCGTGCTCTATCTCGGCTGGTCGGGTGGGCAAGCCGGGGAAGCGATCGCCAATGGCCTGGCGTGGCTGGTCGGTCAGTTGCGCTACGCGGCGCCGGCCGCCTTCCTGGCGAGCGGGGCGCTCGTGATCGCCCGACCGCTGCTCGCCTCCGCGCGACCACTCCGCGCGGGCGGTCTCTGCCTGCTCGCCGCAAGCGCGCTTGCGCTCGCAGCTGGGACGGGCGGGATCGGCCCCTCCGGCGCTCGCCACGGCTACTGGGATCCGTCCTACTACCGCGTCCGCGGGGGCGCGCTGGGAGAGGCCCTCGACTGGGCAGCCACGACGCTCTTCTCCAGCGCTGGTGCCCACATCCTCGCCATTTTCCTCTTCCTTGCCGCGCTGCTGTTGCTCTCGGGCGCAACGGTCGCCGGCGTCATCCAGGCTACCCGTACGCACGTGCAGCTCGGCTCCGAGCGGCTGCGCGCGGCTACACGAGCTTCCTGGACGCACTCCGCCAGCGATCGTGCCGGCACTGCTGAGCTCGACGCGGTCCATCCGCCAGAGCCCAACGACCGCGAGCTGGTGGTACGCGCTGCCCATGTCGAGGCGCCGCCGCTCGACGGTGCCTCGCAGTTCGCTGATCTGCTCGATGCGGAGGACCTCGGCGGAGAGGATGGGGGCGACGCACCCGAAGTCGTGCTCGTTGACCCTGACCACGGAGCGTCAGATGAGGTGGGGGGGACCGCAGACCTACCGGTCACGCTGGCCACAGGCTCGCTGACACCGCAGGGCCGCTATCGCTCCTCGATCACCGACGATCCCGGCTTCGTCTGGCGCGTTCCCGGCGCAAAGCTGCTGACGCGTTCCACGGGAGAGAACGCCAAGCCGGACACTGCTGGACAGGAGAAGGTCTCGGCGCAGCTACTCGAGGCGCTCGGCCACTTCGGCGTGCAAGCGCGCGTGGTCGGGCGCGTCACAGGGCCCCACATCACACGCTATGAGCTGCGCCTGGCCCCCGGCACCAAGGTCGCGAAGATCAGCCAGCTCAAGGATGACCTCGCCTACGCCCTGGCGGCCACCGACATCCGCATCCTCGCGCCCATCCCCGGCAAGCAGGCGGTCGGGGTGGAAGTGCCCAATGCACGCCGCCGCATCGTGCACCTCGGCGACGTCCATCAGGATCCGCCCGCGGACTGGTCCCCGCTGACCGTCTGGCTCGGCAAGGACGTCGCGGGCCGCGCGATCGGGGCCGACTTGGTCAAGATGCCGCACCTGCTCGTCGCCGGCACGACCGGCGCCGGGAAGTCCGCCGCGATCAACGCGATGCTGGTGTCGGTGCTGCTGCGCGCCACCCCGCACGATGTGCGCCTCGTGCTCGTTGACCCCAAGCAGGTGGAGCTCAACCACTACGACTCGATCCCGCACCTGCTCACGCCGGTGATCACGTCGCCGCGCCTGGCCGCGAACGCGCTCGGAAACCTCGTACGCGAGATGGAGGAGCGCTACGGCATGATGTCGCTGGCGCGCACGCGCACGCTGCCCGAGCTCAACCGCGTCCGTGGGGACCGCGGCGAGAAGGCGCTGCCGTACGTGCTCTGCGTGATCGACGAGCTCGCCGACCTGATGATGGTCGCCCCGGCCGATGTCGAGGACTCGATCATCCGCCTCGCCCAGAAGGCTCGCGCGGTTGGAATCCATCTGGTTCTCGCCACGCAGTCCCCCCGCGTCGATGTGATCACCGGCATGATCAAGGCCAACGTGCCATCGCGGATCGCCTTCGCCGTCAGTTCGCAGACCGACTCGCGCGTGATCCTCGACCAGGGTGGGGCCGAATCGCTGCTCGGCCAGGGCGACATGCTCTTCTCGCCGGTCGGGACGAGCCGGCTGCAGCGGATCCAGGGGGCCTACGTCGACGAGGAGCAGATCGCCCGGATCACCGAGCTCTGGCGTGAGCAGGGCGAGCCCGAGCTCCACGAGCAGCTGCTGGCGGAGCTTCCCAAAAGTGAGGACGAGCAGGACACCGACGAGGATGGCTTCTCGCCCAACGAGGATCCGCTGCTCGAGGAGGCGATCGGGCTCGTTGCGCAGATGCAGACGGCGTCCACCTCGATGCTCCAGCGACGCCTGCGCCTCGGCTACACGCGTGCCGGCCGCTTGATCGACATGCTCGAGCGGCGCGGAATCATCTCGGGCTATGAGGGCTCGAAGCCGCGCCAGGTTCTGATCGCCGAGGGCGATGTCCCGCGCGTGCTGGCCAACCTCGCCGAGGCCGGGCGGGGAAGCTCACCGGTGTCGGTCCCCGGTGGCGCAGGCAGCCAGGAGACGGTGCAGACCGTTGCCGGTGACGAGCCAGCGAATCACCAGTGATGATCTAGCCTCCTGGTCGTGACAGACATCGGCGCCAGCCTGCGCGAGGCGCGGATGCACGCGCGCATCGACATCTCTGAGGTCGAAGCGGCGACCAAGATCCGCGCCAAGTACCTCAGAGCGATCGAGAACGAGGAGTGGGACCTGCTCCCAGGGTCCACTTTCACCAAAAGCTTCTTGCGCACGTACGCCGAGCACCTCGGGCTCGACGCGCGGCTGCTGGTCGAGGAGTACAAGCAGCGCTACGAGCGGCTCGCCGAGCACGATCTGCGTCCAATCGTTCCGCTCGGTGCCGAGCAGCGCGGCTCGGCAACGCGCGTGATCTCGCCCGGTGTGATCGCGGGCGTCATCGTCGTGGCGCTGCTTGGCCTGCTCTTTTTGATCGGGTCTCTGGGAGGGTCTGGCAGCTCGACGACGTCAGCACCGCCGCAGCGCGCGCCAGCGCCCGGCGCGCAGCTGCAGGCGCAGAGCCACGCGCACGCGGTGGCAGTCGCCCGCGCCCGTCGCGCCCGCCTGGCGCGCACGCGCGTCCAGCTCCAGGTGCTCCCGAGCGGTACGGTATACGTCTGCCTCGTCGACGACGCGGGGCACGTCCTGATAGCGGGCCGTGACCTCGGCGCCGGAGGCCCACCGCGGACCTTCACCGCCCACGGGTTTCGCATCACGCTCGGCAACGCCCAAGTCACGCTGCGGGTCAACGGCGTCGTGATCACACCGCCGAACACCGCCACCGGTGTGGCCTACAGCCTGCGCCCCGGTGCACACCCTCTGCCGCTCCCCGTGAGCCAGGGACCGACCTGCTTGTGAGTACGCGCGCTGGCATCCTCGTCACCGGTACCGAGGTACTCAGCGGAATCATCTCCGACCGCAACGGACCGTGGCTCTCGGCGCGCCTGCGAGAGCGCGGGATCGATCTCGCCCACCTAATCGTGGTGGGCGACCGTTCCCAAGACATGCTCGCCGCGCTCGAGTTCCTGGGCCGCGAGGACGTCGATGTGATCGTCACCAGCGGTGGTCTCGGTCCGACCGCCGATGACCTGACCGCGGAGATCGTAGCGCGCTTCTGCGGACGCGAACCGGTGCTCGACGAGCAGCTGGAAAGGCGCATCGCCGAGATCATCGCCCCGATGCGCAAGCGCTGGCCGCAGCTCGACGATGAAGCGATCCGGAGCTCCAACCGCAAGCAGGCGGTGGTTCCGGAAGGCGCCACGGTGCTCGCGCCCGTGGGAACGGCGCCGGGGCTGGTAGTGCCCCCAGCCGAGGGCCGCGACGGACCCACGGTGGTCGTCCTCCCAGGGCCGCCACGGGAGCTTCAGCCGATGTGGGACGCCGCCGTGCAGACCGAGGCGTTTCGCGCGGCGACGACGGCGACGACCGTCTATCGCCAGGGCATCATGCGGCTGTTCGGGATCCCCGAGTCCGAGATCGCCGCAACGCTGCGAGCGCTTGCAAGCGAGGGAGTCCCTCTATCCGGGCTCGAGATCACGACCTGCTTGCGACGAGGCGAGATCGAGATCGCCACACGCTACGAGCCCGACGCCGAAGAGCTCTACAGAGGATTCCTGGCCGCGGTCAGCGCCCGCCATCGCGACACGCTGTTCTCGGTGGACGCCACGACCATCGACGACCTCGTCGCCAAGCAGCTGAGCGATGGCTCCACGGTCGCCACCGCGGAGTCCTGCACCGGCGGGCTGCTCGCCGCGCGACTGACCGAGCGCCCTGGGGCGTCCGCTTACGTGCTCGGTGGGCTGGTGGTGTACGACGACGACGCCAAGGTCCGGCTCGCGGGGGTCGATCCCGCTGTCATCGCTGCGCACGGCGCGGTCTCCACCGAGGTCGCCGTAGCGCTGGCCGACGGGGCGCGCATGCGCCTAGACGCCGCCCTCGGCGTCGGCATCACCGGCGTTGCCGGACCTGATGGCGGGACAGCGGCCAAGCCGGTTGGCAGGGTCTGCCTTTCGGTCTCCGGACCGGGGGAGATGAGGTTGACCCGCAGCGTTGATCTACCCGGCGATCGCCTGGCCGTGCGCGACCGCTCGGTGACGGTGGCGATGCACATGTTGCATCGCGTGCTGCTCGGCGAGCACGACGGACCGCGGATCGCCCCGGGCGGCGAGCGTAGCGTCCCGGCTCGGTGAGCGGCGCCTCCGCGGACCGCGGACGCCTCTTCATTGCCCTCGAGCTCCCGCTCGAGCTCCGCCGCGCACTGTCGGCGTGGGCTGCCGAGCCGATCGCTCGGCTCGGGCTGCGGGCGCTTGCAACCGAGCAGATGCACGTCACGGTCGCCTTCTTGGGGGCCCAGCCACTGTCGCGGGCACCGGCTTTGGGCGATCTGGTCGGGGAGCAGGCTCGCGCCGTCGAGGATCTCCTCGTTGGCACAGCGCTCTTGCTGCCGCGGCGGTCCCCGCGCGTGCTCGCCGTCGAGCTCGAAGATCGATCCGGCAGCTTCGCCGGGCTGCACACCGGCGTCATCGATGCCCTCGCTGGTCTCGGCCTCGGGACAGCAGGCCCCTCGCGGCGCGTTCTCCCGCACGTCACCGTCGCGCGCGGGCGCCCGCGTAGTGACCTTGGCGTCGTGGTCCCACGGCTGGGCGAGCCGTTTGCGGCCAGCGCGCTGACGCTCTTGCGCTCCCACACGCTTCCGGACGGGGCTCGCTATGAGATGCTCCGACGCGTGCGCCTGGCGCCCTAGTCTGGTCGGCGCTCCCGGCTAACGGGGTGACTGGGGCCACGAACCGCGGCGCGGTTGCAGGGCCTCGTTTACAGTCCGGTCACGCGTAGTGCCAGCGACTGCGATATGTTCGAGCCATGGGCGAACGAACACAGTACGCCCCTGGCACGTTTAGCTGGGCCGACCTGAGCACGACCGACCAGGACGCCGCCAAGGCCTTCTACGGCGGGCTCTTCGGCTGGGTGGCCGACGATCGTCCCGTCGGCGATGGGGTCGTCTATTCGCTGATGCAGCGCGACGGCAAGGACGTCGCCGCGATCTCCGCCCAGCCGCAGATGCAGCGCGACGCCGGGCTCCCGCCGACCTGGAACTCCTATGTCACGGTCGACAGCGCAGACGCGACCCTGGAGCGTGCCAAGGAGCTCGGGGCGACCGTGCACGCACCCGCGTTCGATGTGATGGACGCCGGCCGCATGGCCGTCATCCAGGATCCCCAGGGCGCCTTCGTGATGGTGTGGCAGTCCAAGGACCACATCGGCGCGTCGCTCGTCAACGCACCCGGTGCCCTTTGCTGGAACGAGCTTGCCTCGCCCGACCTCGACGGATCGGCTGCCTTCTACGGCGGTCTTTTCGGTTGGACGCTCGAGCCGTTCGAAGGCAGCCCCACGCCGTATCTCATCGTCAAGAACAGCGACCGCGCCAACGGCGGAATCCGCCCGAACGATCCGCCGGGCATGCCGCCGCACTGGCTCGTGTACTTCGCCGTCGAGGACATCGATGCCGGGCTGGCCAAGGTCGAGGAGCTTGGTGGCACGAAGCACGCAGGTCCGATCGACATTGGGATCGCCAAGATCGGCATCGTGCAGGACCCCCAGGGCGCTACGTTCGCGCTCTACGCCGGCCAGCTCGAGTCCTGAGCCGCGCCCGCGCTGCGCGGGGTCGTGTGACGTGCTCGCACCAAGTGTGCGACGAGGGTCGCCGCAAGGCCCGATCCGTCCGAAGAGGGCCCTAGCGTGTCTCGTCCAATGCGCCTCAAGGAGCCTTGCCGATGACCAATTCCGCCACCACCGCCCAGGCACGAGATGCCGCGCTGCAGGGCGCGTTGACTCAGATCGAGCGCCAGTTCGGCAAGGGCAGCGTCATGCGCATGGGAGACGAAGGTGCTCAGGTCCGTGTCGCGGCGATCCCGACCGGGGCTCTCTCGCTCGACCTCGCTCTCGGGGTCGGCGGCGTACCGCGCGGACGCATCGTCGAGGTCTATGGGCCCGAGTCCTCCGGCAAGACGACGCTGATCTACCACATCCTCGCCGAGGCCCAGAAGCTCGGCGGCGTGTGCGCCTTCATCGATGCCGAGCATGCGATGGATCCGCTCTATGCCCAGCGGATTGGCGTCGACATCGACGAGCTGCTCGTTTCCCAGCCCGATCATGGCGAGCAGGCGCTCGAGATCGCCGACATGCTCGTGCGCTCGAGCGCCGTCGACGTGGTGGCCGTCGACTCGGTCGCCGCCCTCACCCCCCGCGCTGAGCTCGAGGGCCAGATGGGCGATCAGACCGTCGGACTCCAGGCGCGGATGATGTCCCAGGCGATGCGCAAGCTGGCCGGGAACCTCAACCGCACCCAGACGTTGTGCATCTTCACAAACCAGATCCGCGAGAAGGTCGGCGTCATGTTCGGCTCGCCCGAGACGCAGCCGGGCGGTCGGGCGCTCAAGTTCTATGCCTCCCAGCGCCTCGACATCCGCCGCATCGAGACCCTCAAGGACGGCACCGAGGCGGTCGGCAACCGGGTCCGCGTGAAGGTGGTCAAGAACAAGGTGGCCGCGCCCTTCCGCTTGGCGGAGTTCGACATCGAGTTCGGCCGTGGCATCTCGAGCTCAGGCTGCATCCTCGACCTTGGCATCGAGCACAACGTCGTCACCAAGTCCGGCTCGTTCTTCTCCTACGGGGATGAGCGCCTCGGACAGGGACGCGGCAACGCCAAGGCCTATCTCGACGAGCACCCCGAGATGACGAGTGAGATCGAGTCGAAAGTCTACGAGGCGCTCGGGATCGATCGCGAAGCCGCACTGACACCGCGCGAGGACGGCGAGGAACCTGTCGGTCCCTCGCTCGCCGCCGTCGACCCCGTGGTCCCCGAAGACGAGCAAGCCGCCTGAGCTCCGGCCGGATGCCGCTCAGCGACGAAGCCCGTCGCGAGCGCGCCTTCGCGCTCGCCTATCAGCATCTCGCCCGGCGTGACAGAAGCGTCGCTGAGATGCAGCGCCATCTCAGCGTCCGGAACGTCGACGCTCAGATCGCCGGCGAGGTCGTTGAGGAGCTGTGCGCACAGGGCTATCTCGACGATGCGCGCTTCGCCTCCCGGTTCACCGCCGATCGACGGACACTCGACATGTGGGGACGCGAGCGCATCGCGCGCCGACTCCTCGAGCTCGGCATCGACGAAGCGCTGATCGAGGAGGCGCTCGCCAACGGCGACGTCGGCGACGAGCGGGCGAGAGCGATGGCCCTGCTGCGCAGGCGCTTCGTCGATCCGCCCTGCGACGACCGCTCTCGCGCGAGCGCGCTCGGGCTGCTGGTCAGACGTGGCTACGAGCTCGACCTCGCCTACGACGCCGTCCGCGCCCACGCTGGGGAGCAGGCCGCAGACCCGTCGAGCGCGGTCCCCTGACGCAAACGGACGTTCGTTTGCGCGCTCACAAGCGCGGTACTACGATCAAGGGACAAACGAGCGACCCGAGCCCGCGAGGGCATGAAACCGCAGCAAACTGGCATCATTTTCGCGAAGGCCCGATCGACAAGCGACGCCTCGCCGTGCACCGACGCCTCGCCGTGCACGCTTGAAGCGCGCTCGCAGGCGGGCCACAGACGTCGAGAATCGGTTGGCAGCGCTTCCGGCGGCGCCTTCGCCGTCCGGGGGTCGGCTGGCTCCCGCGTAGGCCCGGTGCGCGCTCGACAACGACAACGAGCGAGCGGGCGTGCGCGCCCGACGTGGACCCGGGAGATGATCGGATATGGAGATCGCGCTCGCGATCGTGGTAGCAGCGGGACTGGTAGCGGCAGCGCTGATAGCCACGCGACGGGGGAGCCGCCCAGCGGCCGGGCGCCCGGCTCCGAGCACTGAGGCAACGACTACGGATCGCGCGCACGCCGCGCGCAACGGCGCCGCGGCAGAGTCCGATCTGGATGCCCGCAGCCAGGAGCTCGAGCGCCGCGAGCGCGAGCTCGATCGTGCGCGCGGCGAGCTCGATGCTGAGCGGCGGACGCGCATTGCTGCCCTCGAGCGCGTGTCCGGCCTGAGCGCTGCGCAGGCCAAGCAGACGATGCTCTCCGAGCTACAGGATGACGTGCGCCACGAGCGCGCCCGCGTCATCCGCCAGGTCGAGGAAGAGACAAAGCGCGACGCCGAGCGACGCGTCCGCAACATCCTGTCGGTTTGCATGCAGCGGCTCGCCGCCGCTCACGCCGCCGAGACCTCTGTCTCGGTCGTTCAGCTCGCCTCCGACGACCTCAAGGGACGGATCATCGGCCGCGAGGGCCGCAACATCCGTGCGCTGGAGAATCTGACCGGCGTGGACTTCATCATCGATGACACCCCCAATGCGGTCGTGCTGTCGGGCTTCGATGGGGTCCGCCGTGAGGTCGCGCGCCTCACGCTGGAGAAACTGCTGGCTGACGGCCGCGTGCATCCCGCACGGATCGAGGAGACCTACTACCAGGCAAAGTCAGAGCTCGATGCCCGGCTGGTGGAAGTGGGCGAGGAGGCTGTCTTCGACGCCAATGTGGGCTCCGTTCATCCGGAGCTGGTCAAGCTGCTCGGACGGTTGCGATTTCGGACGTCCTACGGACAGAACGTGCTCGCGCACTCCGTCGAGTGCGCGAACCTCGCCGCGATGATGGCCCACGAGCTCGGCGCCAGCCCGCGAACCGCACGACGAGCCGCTCTGCTGCACGACATCGGCAAGGCTGTGACCCACGAGATCGAGGGGCCACACGCGCTCGTGGGCGGCGACCTCGCGCGCCGCCATGGCGAGGAGGAGGCCGTTGCCCACGCGATGGAGGCCCACCACAACGAGGTCGAACCCCAAACAGTCGAGGCAGTCATCGTGCAATCGGCCGACGCGCTCTCCGGCGCGCGTCCCGGCGCCCGCGGCGAGTCGCTCGAGCAGTACGTCAAGCGCCTGCGCGAGCTCGAAGAGCTGGCCGGCCGGCACGCGGGCGTCGACAACGTCTACGCGATGCAGGCCGGCCGCGAGATCCGCGTGATGGTCGCCCCCGGCGCGATCGACGACGACGCAGCCGTCATGCTCTCGCGAGACATCGCCCGCGAGATCGAGCAGGAGCTCGAGTACCCCGGCCAGATCAAGGTGACGGTGATCCGCGAGTCGCGCGCGGTCGAGTACGCGCGCTAGGTCTAGCGGCGCACCCCCAGCCGGGCACCGAGAGCCTTCCAGTCGCGCGCCATCGCGCGCTGCACTTCCGTCACGCCGATGCTTCCCGCGCAGACCGCGGCCCGCGCGGCGCGCTCGACACGATCCTTGGCGCTCGCGCCGTCGGGACCGTGACGCTGCTCGGGCCACAGGTTCGCGAGCGACGTCGGCGCTCCACCGATCTCCAGCGCGACCAGATGGTCGAGCTCGAACTGGCGCAAAGGTTGACCGGCGAAGCCGTACGCCGCCAGCCGCTCGCGCTTGATCGGCTCCGTCAGCCTCAGCGGCGGGCGCACACCGCGCGTGTAGCCCCGTTGGCAGATGGTGCCGGCGAGGTTCCGCTGCGTGACCCGGGGATCGACAGCACCGGGAGTGCACGCCCTGTCCGGGTAGCCGTGGTCAGCGACGCATCCGCTGATGCGTCGCATCGCGCCCAGCGCCCGAGCGGGGCGCTGTCCCGACAGCGCCCCGCCGGCGTGCTGTGTCCCGCAGGACGCGAGCGCGCCGGCGCTGATGGCAGCCCCCGCAAACAGGGGTAACCATGCGCGGCGCAGGAGAAGGCCGGACGCTGAGCGGAGTGGAGCGGTGGCCCACGCCATGGCGGCGATGGTAAGCGGGGTCCGCTGATCGCAGGCGACGGAGGACAGGATCAGCACAGGTTTGTCACACGCACGCCGGTACCCTGGCCAGATCGTGAAGCGCTACCACCTGACCACGTTCGGCTGCCAGATGAACGAGCACGACTCCGAGCGGATGAAGGGCATGCTGGAGTCCCTCGGCTACGCCGAAGTCCATGCTCGCGATGAGGCCGACGTGATCCTCTTCAACACCTGCTCGATCCGCGAGCGGGCGGACTCGCGCTTCGTCGCCCACCTCGGCGAGGCCAAGCGCCTCAAGCGCGAAGATCCCGAGCGCATCGTCGGCGTGGGGGGATGCTGGGCCCAGTCGGTCAAGGACGGCGTCTTCCGCCAATTCCCGTTTGTCGACGTGGCCTTCGGACCAGGCCAAGTGCACAAGCTCGGCGAGTTTCTGACATCGGATTCGATCACGGCGCAGGGATTCTTCGAGTTCGAGGGCTTCACGGGCCACCTGCCGGCGCACCGCGAGCGTCCGTTTCAAGCATGGATCCAGATTTCGGTCGGGTGCAATTGCGTGTGCTCTTACTGCATCGTGCCCTCGACGCGAGGCCGTGAGGTCTCGCGTCCGCCCGGGGAGCTGTTCGACGAGATCAGGCGGCTGGCATCCGACGGGGTCCGCGAGGTCACGCTGCTGGGCCAGAACGTGAACTCCTACGGGCGCGAGCTTCGGGGCGCTGAGGCTTGCTCGTTCGCCGAGTTGCTGACGCGCATCGACGAGATCGAGGGCATCGACCGCATCCGCTACACCAGTCCGCATCCCAAGGACATGCGTGAGGACGTCATCCGTGCCCATGCTGAGCTGCCCTCGCTATGCGAGCACATCCATCTGCCACTGCAATCGGGCTCGTCGCGAGTCCTCAAGGCGATGCGGCGCACGTACACGCGCGAGCGCTACCTCGAGCGCGTGAGCTCGATCCGCGAGCTGGTCCCCGACTGCGCGCTCACAACCGATGTCATCGTCGGGTTCCCGGGCGAAAGCGAAGACGACTTCGCGGCAACGCTCGAAGTCGTCGAGGAAGTGGGCTTCGACGGGGCATTCACGTTCATCTTCTCGGCGCGGCGCGGCACCGAGGCGGCCGACCTGCCCGACACACTCGCGCACGAGGCCAAGGTCGAGCGCATGCAACGGCTCGTCGAGGTGATCCAGCGTCGCGCCGCCGAGCGCTCGCAGCGCTTCGTGGGGCGCGCACTCGAAGTCCTGGTAGAGGGTCCCTCGCGCACCGATCCCGCCCGCATGCGGGGGCGCTCACGCCACAATAAGGTGGTCAACTTCGACGGCGTGGCGGCGCCCGGAGAGCTCGTCGAGGTCGAGATCTCAGGGGCCAGCAGCCAGACGCTCTCAGGCAGCGAACGGCTGCTCGCCCGCGCGGTGGACTGACGGACCGCAGTGCCTTGACAGGGACGCAGCCTGATATCGATGTTCTACGAGGCGAGCGTGACCAGCCAGCCAACAAGAGCGAGCGCCACGTGGACGGTGCGCTGGGATGTTTGCGTCGGGCGTGATCACGCGCCCGAGCACCAAGAGCGCGCTAGGATTGCAGTAGGATTGCAGTAGGAACTGCGGGGGACGTCCTGCCGGCAATTGAGGACGCTGATTCGCCGCTTTCCAGCCCCATATCTCGTTGACATAAAGATCGCGCGCAATCTTCCGATTTAAGACATAATGGCGCATTGGGCGGGATCCGCTAAGGCTCTACGGGGTCGCTACTACCGAGCAGGAGGTATGCAGTGACGCAGATTGTTTCCAGGATGCGGCGAGGCTTGCGAGGCAAGGCCTTGTCGGTGGCAGTGGCAGCCGTTGTGGTAGCCGTTGTAGGCACCGCGGTGGTCTTTGCCGCCCCACCGGCCGGAAATCCGGGTCATACCCCCGGCTTGAACAACGGCAGCACGGTCCAGGGTGGGGGGATTCCCGGGTGCGGGCCATCAGGCAACACCCCGAAGAAGTGTCAGACGACAACCACCACAACGACGACCACCGTGAATGTGCCCGGCGTCAACGGCGTCAATGGGACCAACGGCGTCAATGGGACCAACGGCGTCAACACCATTACCACGACGACCCAGATCCAACAGAACGGCGAACCGAACCGCGAGGAGCACCACCACGCCGTTCGCGAGAATGAGGGTGCGCCCTCCTGTCCGTCAACGGGCCAGGATCCCGATGGCGACTGCGACGTCGATCCGGGCGCCGCGGAAAACAATGAGACGGTGCCTCTCAGCTCTCCCGCCGCCGCGGTGGTGCGTGTCGGGAACTTCACCGGCTAGCACGCAGGAGCCATCTGCGCCGGCCGGCCGCGAGCCGGCCGGCGCAGCGTGCTGCAAGCAGGTCGTCGGGTTCGCCACCTCCAACGCGAGGGCATTCGTGGTTAGCCCCCCCCAGTGAGCTCCACGACGAAGACCTCCGCCAAAGGTGTGCGGGGCGACGATGACGACGGCACGCAGGGCAGGGCCGCCGCGATCGCGGTACCCGAACCGGCGTGGGACGTCGACGTCGAGCGCTTTGAATCGGTAGCGGTAAGCGACACCCTGGTGCTCCTACGCATCCGGGGTTGGCTGATCGCGCCCGAGCCTGACGCGATCGCAGCGCCACGCATGGTCGTCGCTGTAGGGGGCGAACGACACGAGCTCAGACCCGTGTACCCCCGCGTGGAGCTGAAGGTCGGCCCGGAGCGCCGGTGCTGGATTGACGCGTTCTCCGCCCCCCGTGACCTGGTGACGCAGGCGAGCGCCGAGCTCTTCCTGGAGGGCGCGGGATTCGAGTCGGTGCTGCTGCCCGTGCCACTCGAGCGCGAGGCCCAACGCCAGCCCTCCAAGCGTTCGGCCGGGGAGGTGTCTGCCGAGCTGCTCGCGCGCGGGCAGGCGGTTGTGGGTCGGATGCTCACCGGGGGACTACCCCGGGCGGTTGGACGCGTCCTCACCCTGGAGCGCGCCCAGACGGCCCTGCGGCGGGTTCTCACCCTGGAGCGCGCCCAGACGGCCCTGCGCCGAGTCTTCACCCTGGGACCGGCCCAAAGGGTCCTGCTGCAGGTCGTCACCGTCACTGGCGTCGCGCTCATCGCCTGGCAGTCGTTTGCCCTCGTCCGGGGAGGCGCCCGGCAGTCGCAGACCAGGACCCATTCTGCGGCCGTCGCCACGGGCACGCCGGCCGGCCACAGCCGGGTGAGACCCGCCGCCGCCAGCCTAGTACCTCCCCCCGGCACAGTCCTAGTTGCCCATGCACGGCGGCGACGCGTCGCGATCTACGGATCGCGCACTGGAGGACATCCGCGGATGATCCTGGCCAATCCCGACGCCCAGGGCATCCCGGTGGTGTTCACGGTCGCTGCCACAGCGAGCGCTCGGCTGCACGTGCGGCTTCCCACCCGTCCGAACAACAGCACCGGCTGGATCGCCCGCAGCGCGGCCTCCCTTACGCTGGACCCATACCGCATCGACGTCCATCTCCGCCGGCACGTGCTCATCCTTTGGCGCCGGGGCCTCAGGGTCGCACAGTATCCCATCGGCGTGGGCGTCGCCGCCCTCACCCCGACGCCTCCGGGGGTCTACTACATCACGGAACTGCTTAAGCAGCCCGATCCCTCTGGGATTTATGGTCCATACGCGTTCGGCCTCTCAGCGCATTCGTCCGTGCTGCACGAGTTCGCCGGCGGAGACGGCCGGATCGGACTCCACGGGACCAACCAGCCGTGGCTGGTGGGCCGGGATGTCAGTCACGGATGTATCCGCGTGCGCAACGCGGTGATCAGGCGCCTCGCCGAGATCCTGCCGCTCGGCACGCCGGTCCAGATCTCCCGCTGACGCGCTGCCTGGCGGCCCTGCACTAATTAGAAGCGGCCTGCAGACGCCGCACCGGCATCGCTCCGACCTGGTCGGGCGCTATCGTGAGTTCTACCGTCGAGGCGCCTACCTGCCTCGGGCCGAGCGCGAGCGCCTGAGCCGGCTGCTACGCACGCAGCGCCGCGAAGCGCTCCGCGGCCCCCGAGCCGCGGGACACGAGCGAGCGGCCGGCAGGAGGAACGCGTCAGGCCGCGGAAGGGCGCAGCAGGCGCTGTTCTGACCCCTAAGGCGATCCAGACAACGCGCGCCCCGACGACAACCACACGACCACGACTCCACGACGAATGCCCAGCGATCGACCGACACCGATGCGCGACATGTTCAAGACGCGTAGCTACGCCTGGCGCGAAGTCGGTCTCGCACGCCAGCTCAACAGCAAGTTCGTACGGCGGGCGCGGCGCGAGCTGGCGGGGATTGCGCTCGCCCTCGCGGGCTTGCTGATCGTCTACGGCTACCGCGACCGCATCTTCGGGCGCTCGTTCGACACGCCGGTTCGGATCGCCACCGTCTTGGCCCTGGTCATCCTCGGATGGGCGTTTGCGCGGGACGTGGGGCGCGCGCTGGGTCCCCAGCTCTTCCGGCGCCTGGATCCCGGGACGGCCGGGATCGTCGGCTTTGTCATCCGTCTCGTGACGATCGCCACGGCAGTCGTCGTGGCCCTGCGGATCGCCGGACTTCAGGCCCGCGAGCTGCTGGCAACAACCACCTTCACCGCCGTCGTCCTCGGCCTCGCTGCCCAGCAGACGCTGGGCAACCTCTTTGCGGGGACTGTCCTCATCAGCGCACGCCCGTTTCGCGTGGGTGAGCGCGTGCGGATGGAAGCGGGGGCCATCGGCGGAGCGCAGGAAGGCATTGTGAGCTCCCTGGGTCTGCTCTACACCACGCTCTCATCGGGGGAGAACTCAATTCTGGTCCCCAACAGCCAAGTCCTCGCAGCGGCGATCATCCCATTGCGCGAGCCCGAGGCGGTCGATCTCCGCGCGCGTCTGCGTTCCGACGTCAAGCCGAGCCAGCTCCAGGACCTGCTCAACGATGCGGTCACCGTCCCCGTGCGCGGCGCCGCAGACATCTCACTCGAGGAGATCGACGCCGACGAGGTGGTGGTGCGAATCCGGGCAGCCCCGGAGGTACCGAAGGACGGGACCCAACTAGCTGACGAGATTCTCTCCGCCATTGCCACGCTGACCACCGAGACTCCCCGCCTGGATCGCGGCGGGGACGACGGCAAGGGGGACCCAGGGGCGTCGACGCCAAGTAGGCATTGAGCTCGGGGGTCCGGATCGAGCCTCGCGCAGAGGGCGGCGCCTCAGCGCTTGATGCGCTGAGCCGCGGCAAAGCGCCGCGCAAGGTCCTCGGAGCCCATCCGGCGCGCTACGCGGTTGGCCGTGGCGGGGGCCATTCCCCCGAACTTGGCTCCGAGGCGCATGCTCAGGGGTGCGACATCGATCTCGGCGGGGCCGCGCTCGATCGCCCGCAGGACCGCGGCGGCGACGTCCTCGGGCGCGCGCGTCCCTACCCCGCGTGGAAGGGCGACGCCGGCATCGGCGAACATTCCCGCGCCGCGGATGAATCCAGGGAAGATCGAGGACACGCTGACTCCGCTGCCGCGCAGGTCCTCGCGCAGCGCCAGCGCAAAGCCGCGCAGGCCGAACTTCGTCGCCGAATAGAGCGCCTGTCCCGGCGTCGTCGCCTTGCCCGCAATCGAGGATACGAACACCAGCGCGCCGCGACGGCGAGCAATCATTCCCGGCATCACGGCCCGCACCAGCTGAATCGGGGCGCGCAGGTTGACGTCGAGCGCACGATCGACCTGCTCGGGCGTGTAGTCGTCGAGCACGCCGCTCGCCGGCAGCGCGGCGTTGGCCACCAACACGTCGACATCTCCGGCCCACTCGGCCAGCGCAGCAGGGGCTGCGCGCTCGGCGAGATCGACTGCCAGTACGCGGGCGCTGAGCTCGTCGCCCAGCGGCTCCAGCACGTCGGCGCGCCGCCCGCTCAGCGCGAGCTCCGCGCCCGCGGCGGCGAGCGCGCGCGCAATTGCGTGGCCCAGCCCGCCGCTCGCCCCGGTCAGCAGGACACTGCGCTCGGTGGCCTTCAAGGCGCGAACACCGCCACGGTTGCCGTGTAGCCGTGCAGGAAGCTCTCACCGCCGACGGGCCCAATCTCCCCGGCCGCGAAGAAGCCTGCTGCCGGAGCGCCGTGAAGCTCATGCTCCAGCAGCGAGACATCGTGATGCTGGCTGGCGAACATCGCCCGGCCGCGGCCGTTGCAGGAGAAGAGGATCGCCCCCGCCGAGCGCTCCTCCCCCAAGGCGACGGCGCGTAGAGCCAGAGCTTCGCGGAGGTCGCTGTGGGCGGAGTCTGCGTCACGCGCGTGCAGGCGTACGATCTGCCCCGCTCGAACAGGAGCACCCACGGCCACTGCACCGCTGTCAGGATCGGCACCGGCCAGCGTCCGCACGAGGAAGTCACCTTGGGCGTCGCCGGCGCGATCGAGATCGATCACGATGCCAATCAGCGGCGGACTTCCCATCAGCGCCCGATCTTCGGGATCGAGCTCCTCCACGGCCTCGCTCAGCGCCACTAGCGCGGGACGGCCGGCCAGTTGCTCGATGATCCCCTCGCGCGCGGTCGTGATGGTCAGCTCCGGGCCGATCGGAGTCGCGCCCTGAGAGACGCAGGGCAGGATCTCCACACCGGCAAAGCGCACGCCAACGGCACCGTCATCGACCACAGTGTCCTTCAGGAACAGGGCGGCAGAGCCTTCGTGGGTGCGGGCGCTCGCGACGCCGCCGAGTACGGGGACGCCTGGAGCGCGCTCGGCTAGCGCGCCCAGCAGCGCTTCGGCGGGAAAGTTGAGCGGATCGGGGAGCAGCAGCGCCGCGCTCGCGCCATCGAGGTCCGGGATCCCTGCAAGCGTACAGCCACCGTCGTGCTCCTCGGTGGTGACGTGAAATGTGCTGGCCTCACCGTCGCCCAGAGCCGCGGCCCACACCGCCACGGCCGTCCCACCCTCGACCTCCTGGCCCGCCGCGAGGACTCCGCCAGCCCCGCAGCCCGCCAGCTCCGCGGGAGCGAGCGTTTCGACGACGCCCTCGAGCGTGGCCTCGGGCGCGGCGAGGTGATGGCCACTGGCGAACACCAGCGCGAGGTCAACGGTCTCGCCGGCGAGCGTGCCGCGGGCCGCCAGCGAGGCCTCGACAGCGGCCGCGCGCGCATCAATCCCCGTGGACAGGCCGCAGCCGATACGCACGCTCATGACGCCGACGATACTCCCGCCATGAAGAGCGGCGCGGTGGTGGCCCTGTTCGGACCGACCGCCGTCGGCAAGACAGCGATCGCGGTCGCGCTCGCGCAGCGCTTGCGCGAGCGCGGTGAGTCGCCTGTGGCGATCTCCGCCGACGCCCTGCAGGTCTACGCTGGCTTGGAGCTGCTGACGGGCGCAGCGAGCCGCGCCGAGCGAGCCCGGCTGGAGCACCGGTTGGTCGGCTTCCTCCCGGTTGACGCGCGCTTCAGTGTGGCGGAGTACGCCGAGCTCGCACATGCGGAGATCGACAGCCTGCTCGAGCACGGCCAGCGCCCGCTGGTCGTGGGGGGGACCGGGCTGTACCTGCGCGCGGCGCTGAGCGAGCTCGACCTCCGCCCGCCCCCGCCCGACGGCGTCCGTGAGCGCTGGCAGGCCCAGCTCGCACGCTCGGGCGCCGGAGCCCTGCACAGCGAGCTCGCTCGGCGCGCTCCGTGGGCCGCCACGACGATCGATCCCAACGACCGTCGCCGCGTCGTGCGGGCGCTCGAACTGCTGGACTCCGGCCAGCTCGAGCCCCCGACTGGGCCATCCCAGCTATGGACGGCAGATACCCGACATCCGACGCTGCTCGTGGCGCTGACGATGGATCGCGCGGCGCTCGGACAGCGCATTGATGCACGCGTCGATGCGATCGTCGCCGCGGGTGCCGTCGAGGAGGTGCGCCGCGCCCACGCTGGCGGGGCTTCCGCCACCGCGCGCCAGGCACTCGGCTTTGCTGAGCTGCTCGCCGGTGACGTCGACGCCCTCAAGCGCCGGACACGCACCTTTGCGCGGCGCCAGGTCACCTGGATGCGCAAGCTCGCCGGCGCCCACGAGCTCGACGTCACCCAGCGCATGCCCGAGCAGGCCGCGAGCGCCGTCGTTGGGCTGCTCGATCGCCTGGAGGACCGCGGGGGCAAGCCCGGGCAGCTCTCGCTGGATCCCTAGCCGCAGGGCAGCGGCGCCGATTGCCTGCCCCCGCGCACTACCCTCCCGCCCCGTGCGCTTTGAGAAGTGGCAGGCCCTTGGCAACGACTACGTGATCATCGAAGCGGCTGTCCTGCCGTTCGAGCTCACTGCAGGCCGCGTGCGCGGGCTCTGCGCCGAACACACCGGCGTAGGGGGAGACGGAGTCCTCCTGCTCTCTGGGCCCGACGACCCCGGTTGCGTGGCGCGGCTGCGGATCTTCAATCCCGACGGCTCTGAAGCCGAGTTGTCGGGCAATGGCGCACGCGAGGCGGTCCTCTACCTGCGCCAGGCGGGTTGGACCGACGCCACAACCTTCTCGCTGCAGACCTCCGTTGGCGAGGTTCGCGCGACGATCCTCGACGAGCGTACGTGCAGGCTGGACATGGGCGCCGCCAAGCTGCGCTCGAGCGCCTACCCTGCCGGCCCGCCGCGGGGCGAGGGCGAACTCCAATCTGGGGGGCGCCGCTGGAGCTTCCAGCACGTCTCGATCGGAAACCCGCAGTGCGCGATCTTCGTCGCTGAGGATGAGCTCGACCAGCTGCGACTAAGCGAGCTGGGACCCGAGATCGAGCGCCACGCGCTGTTCCCATCGCGCACGAACGTGTCGTTCTCGGCCGTGCTTGCGCCCGACAGCTTGCGCACGCGAATCTTCGAGCGTGGCGTGGGGGAGACGATGGCGTCGGGCACCGGAGCCTGTGGCGCCGCCGTCGCTCACGTCCTCCGAGGTGGCACGAGCCCAGTCAGCGTGAGGCTGGACGGGGGGGAGCTGCTCGTCGACGTGGGCGAGAACCTGCATGTCGATCTCACCGGGTGGGCGGTGCCGGTCTTCGCCGGCGAGCTCGCCAAACCGCTGATCGAGGAGCTGCATGCGACCGAGTAAGCGCCTGGAGCGAATCCCGCCGTACCTGTTCGCCGAGCTGGAGCGCAAGGTGGCGGCCAAGCGCGCCACCGGCGTGGACGTGATCTCGCTCGGCATCGGCGATCCAGACCGGCCGACTTACGAGCCGGTGGTGGCTGCGGCGCAGCGTGCCGTCGCCGACCCCGCGACCCATCGCTATCCGTCCAATCGCGGACGCGGCGAGTTTCGCCGCGCGGTAGCCGCCTTCTACGCGCGCCGTTTCGGCGTCGAGCTGGACTGCGATCACGAGATCATCCCGGCGATCGGCGCCAAGGAGTGCATCTTCAACATGAACCTGGCCTTCCTCGACCCTGGCAATGTCGCCCTCGCCACCGATCCCGGCTATCCCGTCTACACCGCCGGACCACTGCTGGCCGGGGCCGAGCCGCATGGGATGGCGCTCGAGCCCGAGCGCGGCTTCATCCCGGACCTCGACGCCATTCCCGGCGACGCAAGGCAGCGAGCTCGGCTGATGTTCCTCAACTACCCCAACAACCCGACGGGTGCGGTCGTCCCCGACGGCTTCTTCGCGGACGTGATCGATTTCGCGCGCGCCAACGACATTCTCGTGGTGCACGACAATGCCTACTCGGAGACCACCTACGACGGCTATCGCGCTCCGTCCTTTCTCGCCGAGGACGGGGCCCGCGATGTCGGCGTCGAGCTCTTCTCGCTCTCGAAGGGCTACAACATGACCGGCTGGCGCTGCGCCGCCCTCGTCGGCAACGCCGAGGCGATCGAGACTTACTGGCGCCTGAAGACGAACGTCGACTCCGGGCTCTTCGACGCCGTCCAACTCGCCGGGGCGGCGGCTTTGGCCCCCGAGGTCGATCTGCTCGTCGCTGCCCAGAACGCGATCTACGCACGCCGCCGCGACCTGGTCTGCGATGCCCTGCGGGCGGCGGGGGTGGACGTCACGCCCCCCCGCGGCACGATCTACGTGTGGGCGCCGATACCAGCCCGTTTCGCCACAGCCGCAGAGTACTGCGAGCACGTGCTCGAGCAGGCCGCTGTAGCGATCTCCCCGGGGGGAGCCTACGGTCCCAGCGGAGAGGGCTACTTCCGCATCTCGCTGACAACGCCCGACGATCGCCTGGTCGAAGCGGTCGAGCGGCTGCGCACGCTCGGCGGCTGAAGTCCAACGCGGGCGATCCCGGCGGGCCGAGCCTAGACTGGCAGTGAATGCAGCGCAGCCGCCACGGACGTAGCGAGCAGTCACGCCTGGCTGCGGGCATCGATGGCGGCGGTCGCGCCGCCCAGCGCGCGCTGTGCGTCGCGGTGACGACCTCCCGCGAGGACTTCGCCGAGCTCTCAGAGCTGCTGCGTACAGCCGGCGTCGCGGTTGCGGGCGAGCTTGTCCAGCAGCGCGAGCAACCCCACCCCAACAGCTACCTGGGTCGCGGCAAGCTGGAGGAGCTCAAGCTCGCGATCGATCGCCAGGATGCCAACCTGGTCGCCTGCGACGACGAGCTCACGCCCCGCCAGGAGCGCAATCTGGAGGCGGCGTTGGGTGTCCCCGTAATCGACCGCCCGGCGATCATCCTCGACATCTTCGCCAGCCACGCCAACTCGGCCGAGGGCAAGCTCCAAGTGGAGCTTGCCCAGCTCGAATACAACCTCGCGCGGATGCGCGGGTTGTGGACACATCTCGAGCGACTCGGCGGCGGGATCGGCACGCGCGGACCGGGGGAGACGCAGATCGAGACCGACCGCCGACTCGCCCGCGACCGCATCGCGGCGCTGCGCCGACGGCTGGCCCGCGTGCGTTCATCGCGCTCGATCATGCGCCGCGAGCGCGAGCGCGCCGCGTTGCCCGAGATCGCGCTTGCCGGCTATACGAACGCCGGCAAGTCGACGCTGCTCAATGCTCTCACCGGGGCTGCGGTCGGTGTACGCGATCGCCTCTTTCACACGCTCGATCCGAGCACCCGCACGCTGATGCACGATGGGCGTACGTTCTTGCTCACGGACACAGTCGGATTCATTCGCAAGCTTCCCCACCAGCTGGTGGACGCGTTCGCCGCCACGCTCGAGGAGACCAGGAGAGCGGACCTGCTCCTGCATGTGGCAGACGCCAGTGCCGACGCGGAGACGCTCGCAGAGATGCTGAGCGCAGTCGACGCGGTGCTCGACGAGATTGGGGCAGGCGAGCAGCCGCGGCTGCTGGTGCTCAACAAGGTGGACGCGATCGATGACGAGCGCCGCGAGGAGCTCGGCCTGCGTCACCCCGACGCGATCTTCGTCTCGGCGCTCAACGGTGAGGGCCTCGACCTCGTGCGCGCGCGGATCGCCACCGCCTTGCGCGACGGGTTGCGCAGCGTTGAGCTGCTCGTCCCCTACTCCGAGGGGGCCCGCGTGTCTGAGCTGCATGCGATCGACTCTGCTCTGCAGCGCCGTGACACTCCGGACGGGGTGCTCGTTCGCGCGCGGCTGCCCGCGCCCGCGCTCGAGCGTTACGCCTGCTTCCTCTCGGCTGGGCCATCCAACGGAGCTCAGCGGCCGGAGGAGCCGAACCCGTCGGCGCCGCGGTCATCCGGCGACGGCAACAGCGCCTCGACCACCGTCGGCTCCAGCGGCCAGTAGGGCACCACCAGCAGCTGGGCGATCCGGTCGCCGGGCTGCACCGAGAAGGGCTCCTGGCCCGCGTTGTGAAGGATCACGCGACACTCGCCCCGGTAGTTGGGGTCGATCAGGCCAGGGGCGTTGAGCGTGGTGATGCCGTGGCGCGCAGCGAGCCCCGAGCGCGGTAGCACCAGGCCCGCAAGGCCAGGGGGTATCGCGAGGGCGATGCCCGTGCCGACCACCTGCCGCTCCCCTGGCTGCAGTGTCGCTGCCTCCACGCTGACGAGATCGAGCCCAGCGTCGCCGCGGCGGCCTCGGCGAGGGGGCTGGGCCCCCGGGTGCAGCAGGACCACCTGGAGCTGCTCGCCTGGCGGAGTGATCCTGGCCTGTGTCACGCTCAGCGCTCCGCGATCCCAGCCGCGCGGCGCGCGGCGGCGTGGGCCGCATCCTCGAGCGCGTCATCCAGTGGCCCGAGCTCGGCTACGCCAGTATCGAGCGCCGCGGCGATCAGCCAATCGGCGAACCATGCGTTCTTTGGCAGCAGCGGTCCGTGCAGGTAGGTGCCGATGACTCCGCCCCGTCGCACTCCCTCGGCGGCGGATCTGCCGTCGTTGCCGTGTCCGCGCAGCACGCGCCCGAGAGGGTGCTCGTCTGCTCCCAGACGAGTGCGCCCAGCGTGGTTCTCAAAGCCGGCGAGCACGCGCTTGGGACCGTCGTCCAGGTCGACCTCGATCGCGACGTTGCCGATCAGCCGCGGCCCCTCGACCCGCACGGTCTCGAGATCGACGAGGCCGGCGCCTGGCAGCCAGGCATCCTCGAGCTGGTAGCCATGGCCGAGCAGCTGGTAACCGCCGCACACCCCGAGCACGAGGGCCCCTCGAGCAGCCGCAGCGTGGAGCGCCGGAGCCTTGTGCTCGACAAGGTCCGCGGCGCACAAGCGCTGGTCGGCGTCCTGACCGCCGCCGATGTAATAGAGGTCGTGGGCATCGGCATCGAGTCGGTCTCCGAGGGTGGCGTTGGCAAGCTCGAAACCGATCCCGCGCCAGCGGCAGCGACGCTCCAGCAGCAGCAGGTTGCCGCGATCCGCGTAGATGTTCATCAGCTCGCCATAGAGCGCACAGACGCGCAGCGTGGGGTTTTCAGCCATGCCACATAACGACCGTCGAGGAGACGTGCTCGCTCGTCGATGCGATCTCGCGGTGGGCAAGCCCGCGCAGACCCGCGCGCTCGCCCTCGGCGCGGAGATCGTCGGGCTTCACGCGGTCGAGCGCGACGGCGTCGAGCTCCTCGTATGCGCCACCGCTGGGCGTGAGCGCGCGACGCCGACGCTCGAGCTCAATCGCATGCACCGAAATGCGGATGGCCGTCGGCTGGCTCTCGAAGACGGTGCCGTGGCGCTCGTGCACGTCCGCAGGTGGGAGCGCTCCGCCGTCCGCGGCAGCGAAGCCCGGCAGCTCGTCCACGATCGCGGTCGCAAGTACTCCGCCCGCGCTCAGGTGGCGACGAGCGCAGCGCAGGAAGCGGCGGCGACCGCCCGGTCCACCCAGCAGTTGGACGGTCTGCATCGGCACGACGATCAGCGCGAAGCGGCGCTGCAAGTGGAAGTCGCGCGCGTCGGCGAGCACCGGCGACACTGCTGGGTGTCGCGAGGCCAGCTCTGCCAGGAGCACCGGATCGATCTCGAGCGCGACGACGTCGTGGCGCGCTGCGGCCAAACACCCGCTGACGCGACCGGTTCCGGCGCCGATCTCCAGCACGGGCCCCTCCGTGGCAGCCGCGAGCCCCAGCCAGAGGTCGAGATCGGCGTCATAGCGGCCGCACTCGAGCTCGTGCCAGGTCACGGCCTCGGAGGGAGCGCTGTGATCGGAGGTAGTCAGCCACGTGCTCCTGCTCATCGCCAGAACCTCGCGGCGACGCCTCTGTCGGCGAGCAGTCCGCGCAGCTGCAGCAGAGCGGTGTAGGTCGGTAGCGCATAGAGCGTCCCATTCCCCGCAGCGCGGGCGCTGTCGAAGGCGTCAGGCAGATCGCCGACGATCGCGATCTTCTCCGGGGCTACGCCCGCGTACTTGAGGCGTACGCCCAGCTCGTCGGCGCGCGTCCCCGAGCAGGTCACACCCCTTAGACGACTAGCGAGCAGCTCGAAATCTGCGTCCCAGATCCAGGACACGTCGCGCCCGTCCGCGATGCCGTCGTTGAGTACGCCCAGCACGTCGTGCTGTCCAGGCTCGAGCACAAGCGTGCGCAACACCTCGTTGGCCCCGGCGGGATTCTTGATTAGCATGATCGAGAGAGCGCGACCGTCCACCGCGATCGTCTCGGCACGCCCGAATGCGGCCTCCGCATCCTGCAGCCCGGCAACCACGTCGCCCAACGCGACCCCGAGCGACAGGCACAACGCGGCGGCGCCCAGCGCGTTGTAGACGTTGTAGAGCCCGGGGAGGGGGAGCTCGACGTGTGCGCGACCAGCGGCGCTAATCAGCGAGAACGTCGCGCTGTGGACGCCATGGAGCTCGACCTCGACGGCCTGCACGGTCGGCTCCGGTTGAGGGTCGTGACCGTTGGGGCAGCGGTAGCGCCCGAGGTGCCCGAGGTAGACCGCAAGGTATTGCAGCGGCGCGCCGCAGCGACGGCAGTGCTTGGAGTCCGCGGCGTGCTGGATCTCGGGCAGGGCCAGGCGGTCGTCGCGCACGCCAAAGTACGTGGCCTCACGGCCCCGGCCCAGGTCAGCCACGAGCGGATCGTCAGAGCACAGCACCAGTCCTAGCTCGCCGGGCGCAGCGGCCACGACCGCCGCCCAGCGATCCGCGATCGCCTCGAGCTCGCCGTAGCGATCGAGCTGATCGCGAAAGAGGTTGGCCAGCAGAAGCGACCGCGGCGCCAGCTGCGCGGATACAGACGGAAGCCAGAACTCGTCGACCTCGAAGAGCCCCAATTCCCCCTTGATGGTGCCCTTCGGCCCGACGGCGTCGAGCAGAGCGCTTGCGACTCCGCTGGCCATGTTGGCACCGGCGCGATTGTGCACGATTGGGATCGCGGCCTTCGCGAGGATGTTCGCCGCCAGCGCGGCGGTGGTGGTCTTGCCGTTGGTGGCCGAGAGCAGCGCACTGCCCCGCGGCAGCCGCCGCGCGAGCGTGCCGATGGCGTCGCGATCGAGACGCTGGAGAAGCATCCCCGGGAGGCTGGTGCCACCTCCGCGGCCGCTCGCGCGCGCGATCGCTCCCAGCGCGCGGGCGACCGAGACCTTGGCGCCGAGCATCATTACTGAGCCGGCGCGATTACGGGCAGCGCGCCCGGGAGTGCGCGAGCGACCGCGGGGAGCGCCGCGATTGGATCGCCGTCGGCGTAGACCTCAAATGGCCGCGACGCAGCGATGCGCACCTCGCGGGCGCGGTGCACGTGCACCGCGGGACTCTCCACATGGGTGCCCTTGAAGACCTTGGGGAGCTCGCGCAAGAAGCGCGCCTTGGCGACGTGCTCGGTCACGACCACGTCGAGCAGTCCGTCGTCCAACTCGGCGTTGGGAGCCATGAACATGCCGCCACCGTAGGCCTTGGAGTTCGCGGCCGCCACCGTGTAGCCGGTGTAGCTATGGCGCTCGCCGTCGAGCTCGAGCGTAAAGCGTGCAGGCTTCCAGCTGGCGAGGGCCCGCAGCGCCCCATAGGCGTAGACAAGGCTGCCAAGCCCGGCCGGGGCTTCATTGGCTATGCGATTGGCCTCGGAGTCAAAGCCGCAGGAGGCGATACCGATGAAGACGCGTCCGTCGATCTCGCCGAGGTCGACAGCTCGTACACGCCCCTCGGCCAGCACCGCGCACGCGGCCACCGGCTCGAGTGGGACGCCGAGAACGCGGCAGAAATCGTTGCCGCGTCCTCCCGGGAGCACCCCGAGAGCGCAGTCGCCGTCGCGCAGCACAGCGGCGACAGCACCAGCCAGCCCATCTCCGCCCAGCGTCAACACCGACTCGGCGCGGTCGCGCGCCGTTCGCGCGAGGTCGCGCGCATGGTCGAGTCCAGCGGTCAGCTCCGTGTGAAACGAAACCCCGCGACGGCGAAGTTCCGCCTCCACCGCGGGCATGGCCTTGGCACCGCGCCCACCACCTGCTGCCGGGTTGACCAGCAACGCGACGGTTCGGCTGAAGGGCGTCAGCGAGCCGCCGCGCGTTCGGCCTTGGCGCGCGCCTGCCGTCGCCTGCCCAGCATCGCCAGCACCGCGATCGCCGCAGCTACGAGTAGGAAGCCGTAAAGCAGCGATCCCGCGATCGACTCGCCACCAAAGGGGAGCGCGATCAGCTCGATCAGACCAAAGCCCACAGCCAGCAGCAGGATCACGAGCATGACTATGAGGAAGAAGCCGCGCACGCGCAGCAGCACGCCGGCACCGGGAGGCGGAACGAGGAGCCCCATGAGGCGCAGGAGAAAGAGCTGGCGCGAGCTCGGAGGCGCCTGACCGAGACGCTCAACGGCCTGCTTGAGATCCGAGGGCCGGCGCTCGGCGAGTGCAAGCGATGCGTCGGCCATCCGCCGGATCTGCATCCGCTCCTGCGGGCGCGCGGCGGTGATCGCGCGTCGGAAGTAGTCGCGCGCCGCCTTGGCGTCATAGCGTTCTGAGGCGCGCGCACCGAGGATCGCGAGCGCCGCCGACTTGAACTTGGTCTCGCGCTCGAGCTCCTCGTCAGAGCGCGACTCGAGCGCCTGGATGGCGTTGACGGCGCCCTTCTGCTCGATTCGGATCTGACGCTGTTTGGGGGCCATCGGGAGAGGCGACAGTCTAGGCGCCGCCGAGCAGCTGACCGGCGAGCGCGATCTCCTGGGTTTCGCGAGCCAGGGCGATGCGATCGGGCGCGCCACCGTACTGCACCCAGCGCGCAGCGGCGAGATCGGAGAGCGAGTCGAGGAAGTCGTCGGAATGCAGCGGATCGTGATGGAACAGCAGGACCCGTTCGGCTTCGCTGCAGGCCGCGAAGGCAACTGCATCGGAGAGCTTGGAGTGGCCCCAGCCGAGGTGCTCCTCGTACTCCTCGTCGGCGTACTGACAGTCGTGGATCAGCAGCGACGCGCCTCTGGCAAGCCCGTATCCCGAGATCCACTCCGGCTGGGAGGGGTCAAGCGGGGCACCGAGAGCGGGCTCGTGGTCGGGGATGTAACAGAGCGTGCTGCCAGCCTCGCTGATGCGGAAGCCGAGGGTGGGGCCGCGATGCGCAATCGACTCGGCACGGATCGTGGCGGGCCCGATCTCCCATTCGCTTGGCGGAGCGGAGTTGAACGACATCGCGCAAGGCAGCTCGCGGATCTCGACCGGCGATAGCGGCGCAGAGATGTAGCGGGCGATGCGATCTTGGAGCGAGACGCCCGGCGCCTCCGGGCCCCAGATGACGATCTCCGAGTCGGGGTTGAAGAGCGGCGCGAAGAACATCAACCCCTGGATGTGATCCAAGTGCAGGTGGGTCAGCAGGATGTGGATGCGCTGCGGCTCGCTCGCCAGCGTGAGCCCGAGGTTGCGGATCCCCGTTCCCGCGTCGAGGACGACGAGCGCTCCGTCGGCGAGCGTGATCGCGACGCAGGGTGTGTTACCGCCGTAGCGGGTGGTTTGGGGACCCGGCGCCGGCACCGACCCACGCGCGCCCCAGACGGTGAGCTTCACGGTGACGCTCCGATCAGGTCGCGGCTGGAGTCCAGCGGCCAGAAAAAGACGATCGCTCCGCGGAAGGCGTCGGCTCCGACCACCGGCAGCGCGCTGGAGAGGATCTGGTGCTGGCGCCCAGAGCTGTCGCGCACGGTGAACCGCCCGGCGGCGGGATGACCCTGCTTGAGCGCAGTCGTAAGCGGAAGCTCCTCGTAGGGGAGTGGGGCACCGTCTTCGCCGAAGGGGCCCCAGCGCGCGCCCCATTCCCGTGCCGACATCGCGCCAGTCTCCTCAAAGCGCTTGCCGAGCAACGCCCCGGCGGCATCGTTGAAGTAGACGAGCTGACCGTGGTGGTCAACCAGGAAGCTGGGCGTAGAGAGGCTCGCCAGGAAGTTGCGCGCCAGGATCAGCTCGATCGGCTTTTGGCGCACCTCTCCGGTGGCCACGACGAATCCTGCGGTCAGCCGCTGTGGGATTCAAGCTGCGGCCGACGCTGCTCGATCGCCGAGCGCAGCTGCTCGATCGCCTCGGGCACGCGCTTCTCGAGGCGCTTGATCTCCCAGCGGGTGAGGACGATCAGCCGCATCGGGGATGTCGCGATCACCGACGCGTTCCGACGCTCGGACTCGACGACCCCGACCTCGCCGAAGAAGTCGCCGGCCTTGAGGTCGGCGACGTGTTCGCCACCCCGCTCGACGCGCGCCGTCCCCTCCTCGATCGCCATCAGCTCGTAGGCGTAGTCGCCTTCGTTGATGAGCTTCTTGCCCTCCGGCACCGACACCTCTTCTGCAAAGGCGGCGATGACGTTGAGGTCCTCGTCAGCGAGGGGAGCGAACAGCGAGATCGACTTCAGGTGGGCGGCGTCCACGGCGTGTCTCCTTTGGTGCGGCTGCGACCCGGGATCGTAGTGACCAGCGCTCGCGCCCGTCGGTTCGCTACCTTCGCGACGATGAAGAGGGAGCGAGACGGGCTACGGCGGCGCTGGTCGCAGGCTGCCTTACGCGAACAAGCGGCGACGATCAACGCTGCCAGCAAGCACACTCGCGAGCATCTGGAGAAGCTCTCCTCTCGCGATCCGTTCTGGCCAGCGCAGCTCGCGGTCGCTGCCGCGCTGGTCCTCTATGTGACGCTGCCGAAGAAGCTGACGCTTGGACCGTCGTGGCTGATACCTGCTTGCGAGGGCGTCCTCCTTGCCGGGCTGATCGTCGCCTCTCCACGCAAGGGGATCTACTCACCCGCGCGTCGCGGCGTGGCGATCGCCCTCGTTGGCCTTGTCACGCTCGCCAATTTCATTTCCCTCTACCTGCTTGCCCACCACCTGCTCAAGGGCGCGCACACCACCAACGGACACGCGCTGATCCTCGCCGGGGTAGTCATCTGGACGACCAACGTCCTGCTGTTCGGCATCTGGTACTGGGAGCTCGACCGTGGTGGGCCGGTGCTGCGCAACCTCCATCCCGACCAGCCTGCGGACTTCAGCTTCCCGCAGATGCAGGATCCCCAACTCGCTCCTGAGGACTGGATGCCCGGGTTTGTCGACTTCCTCTACGTATCGTTCACGAACCAGAGCGCGTTCAGCCCGACGGACGCGATGCCGCTGAGCCAGAAGGCCAAGCTCTTGATGGCCTTTCAGGCGCTCGCGTCGATCGTCACGCTGGGCCTCGTCGTCTCACGCGCCGTGAACATCCTCTCCTAGAGCGACTCACGCCCGCGCCGGAAGCGTTTCGAGCGCGCTGCGAAGCTCATCCACGCCCTGATAATCGAGCCCGAGGAGATGGTCGTGACGATGGCGGACAACGCCGTCCTCGTCGATCACGAGCACGGCGCGCCGGGTGCCGATAACGGGCGCGTGGGCGCCGTACGTCTTCGCAACTCGCCCGCCGATGTCGGCTAGCAGAGGGACGTTGAGACCGTGCTTGCCGATGAAGGCCTCGTGTGACTCGATGTCTTGGGCGGAGATCCCGACCACGGTCGCGTCGAGCGCCTCCATGCCCTCGGCGCTGTCGCGATAAGAGCAGAACTGGCGCGTGCACACGGGTGTGTTGTCGCCGGGATAGAACAGCAAAATCACGCGCTCGCCGCGGTGCTCGGAGAGCCGGAAGCGGCCGCCGGTCCCTTCGAGCTCGAAGTCCGGTGCCTTGTCGCCGACCTGCGGTCCTTTGGCCATCCGCGCCTCCTCTCGTGTGCGCCGAACAGCAGCGTACCGACCGCCCGCGGGGATGGGCTGCGCAGGCCTCAGCGTCGCGCTATGAGCGTATCTGCGGGCGTGGACCGTGTCCACGCGCGCGTGAGGCGCGCGGCGCTGCTGGCGGCACGGCGGTGTCTGGTTCTGGCGCCAGCGGAGGATCGGCGAGCCCGAAGTAGACGAGCGCGTCACGCCAGCGCGCACGCCTTGACGCCGCCGCCAGCACGAGCACACATACGCAGACGAAGACGCCGAGCGCAATACCGAGCACGAGCACCACAACGGACATGCCGCCAGCGTGCCATATTAGGCCGCTATTGACGAAAGGTCGCTTGCGCTCCGTTTCGATGGATACATAAGATCGGTTATCGAGCGTTCAGCGAAGCCTAGACGGGGGAGCGATGATTCCGAGCAATGCGCACGCGTCACTCCCCCCGGCGGCGGCGAAACCTGACCGCGGCATTGGCCGCGGCGCTCGCGCTCGCAGGTGTCGTCACGATCGCCTTGCGGGCGGGCCATCAGCCAGCGCGCGGAACCGTCACTTCGGCTGGCCAATCGAGCGCGACATCCAGCGCGCCCGCGCCGCCAGTGGCGAGCACCCCTCGCAGCCACGTAGCGCGCGTCCCAGCGCCCCAACTGAGACCGCCATACGCCGTCGGTCTTCGGATCATGCGCTTTGTAGACACCAGCCGCAGCATCCGCCTCCCCGACGGCAGTCGCGAAGCCCGTCCCCTGCTGACCGTCGTGCGCTACCCGGCCACCGGGCGCGCCGCCGGTGGCGACGTTCGCGGTCGGCCTCCGGCCCTTGCCGGTGGTCCCTACCCGCTGGTCGTCTTCGGGCATGGATATGCCGTTACGCCGACGCCATACGCCCGCCTGCTGCGCGCGTGGACGCGCGCTGGCTACGTTGTCGCCGCGCCGGTCTTCCCGCTGGAGAACGCCGGCGCTCCCGGCGGCCCTGACGAGACCGACCTAATCAACCAGCCGCGCGATATGAGCGTGGTGATCTCCCGCATGCTGGCGGCAAACGACGCCCCCGCCGGCGCCTCGGAGCCGCTGCGAGGAATGATCGACGCCCGTCGCATAGCCGTCACGGGACAGTCGGACGGGGGCGAGACGGCGCTGGCCGTCGCCTACGATCGCTATTTCCGCGACCCTCGTGTCGGCGCGGCGGCGATCCTCTCCGGGGCAAAAATTCCCGCGGTGGGGGGCTTCGTCTTCCCGGCCGGTAGCGCGCCGCTGCTCGCCACCCAGGGCACCGTGGACACCGTTAATCCCCCGAGCTTCACCCACGCCTTCTTCGACATCGCCTCCCCGCCCAAGTTCTTGCTCACCCTCCCGGGCGCCGACCACCTCCCGCCCTACACCGATGGTCAGCCCCAGCTCGGCATCGTCGAGCGCGTCACGACCGCCTTCCTCGACCGCTACCTCAAGGGCGATCGGCGAGCGCTGCGGCGGATGATCGCCTACGGCGAGGTGCCGGGCCTGGCAATGTTGCGCGCCGACCCAGGGTGAGCGATCAGGAGCCGCGTTGCGAGGCGACGGCACCCGGATCGAGCTGCGCGAGGGTGAGCGGATGTGCCGGCGGTTGCGTCAGCACGGTCGCCGACGTCAGCGCGAGCGTCCGGTCGACGTGGATCAGCTCGCCGGACCCCAACAGCCGCCAGCTCGCGTCCTCGTCCATCGGCTCGCTGGCGATCACCACGGCGGGACGCGCGGCGAGGTCACCACAGCGGGCGCGCAGCGTGCCGGCGGCGCTGGCGTGCTGCAAGGCGCTGGCGCCGCTGCGCCCTCCCGCTGGGCGTTCGAGCACGTGGAGCTCGTGGGCGTCGGGATAGCGCAGCGCCCACAGGTCGGTTGCGGTTACGAGCACGAGGTTGAGCGAGAGCACCGGCAGGTGAGCGGCGACCCACGACGAGGCGGCAACGATCCCGGCGCCAATGTCCCCTCCATGGGCGTCGATCTCGCGCGTGATCAGGGCAAAGAAACGCTCGGAATCGGTTTCGCCCCCCACCAGCTCGCGCTCTGCGCCGAGCTCCTGCTCCAGACGTGCGGAGTCCCCGATCACGCCGTTGTGGGCGAACAGCCGTCCTTGCTGCTCGAACGGATGGGTGTTCTCCACGGTCAGCGGTGTGCCCGAAGCGAAGCGCACATGGCCGACGAACGTGCTCGACTCGACCTCCTTGGCCTCGGTTGCAAATGCCGCGTCGCGCCACGCGGCAATCGGCTCCTTGTCGACCCTCGGCGAGCCGTCAGCGTCGAAGTAGCCGAGCCCCGTCCCGTCGGGCTCGCGGCGGCTCTGGCGAGCCAGGCTGTCGCGCGCGTCCAACAGCCAGAACGTGGCATGCACGGGCTGGGCCCCGGCGCTGAGACCGAACAGCCGGCACATCAGCAGGGCCGCCGAACAGGGCCCCGCAACGGTCCGCGGCTGGGCCGGAGACGCATACTTGGCCACCATAGCCGCCCCGGCGGCGCCCGCGGTGAGAAGATCTTCCCGCGATGGGAGCGAGGACCGCACTGGCTGGCTGGCTGGCCGCCGTGGGATTGCTGGCGCTGAGCAGTGCCGCGTGGGGCGACGGCGCGGCGGTCGTGGCTCCCCGGCTGCCATTGGCACACGCCGGGCGATTCGTGACCGACGCCCAGGGCCGCGTCGTCACGCTCCATGGTCTCAATGAGGTCCAGAAGTTTCCGCCCTATGAGCCCTCCGCAACCGGCTTCGGTGACAAGGACGCCGCCTTCCTGGCGGCAAACGGGTTCAACGCGATTCGCGTCGGTGTCATCTACAAGGCGGTCGAGCCCCAGCCCGGCGTGTACGACGACGCCTACCTTGCGCGCATCGCCGCCACCGTCGACACCCTTGCGCGCCACGGGATCGTCTCCCTGCTCGACTTCCACCAGGACCAGTTCAACGAGCGCTTCCAGGGCGAGGGTTTCCCCGATTGGGCGGTCCAGACTGACGGCCTCCCGGCCGCGCCCCAGCTCGGCTTTCCGCTCAACTACGTCGCTCAACCGGCGACCCAGCGCGCCTTTGATCATTTTTGGCAGAACAGCCCGGCAGCGGACGGCGTGGGACTCCAGGACCACTTCGCCAGGGCGTGGGCGCACGTCGCCGCGCGCTTCCGCGCCGACCCGGCCGTTGCCGGCTACGAGTTGCTCAACGAGCCATGGCCGGGAACGCTCTGGCAGCAATGCGCGCTCCCGCTCGGCTGCCCGCTGTTCGACAGCCAGCTGACTACGTTCGTCAAACGCGTCGACAGCGCGATTCGCGCCGCCGACCCGTGGACGCTGGTCTGGTACGAGCCAAACGTGCTCTTCAACGACGGAGCCGACACCCGGCTCGGCGCGATCGGCGACGCGCACGCCGGCTTCGCCTTCCATGACTACTGCCTAGCCCAGAGCGAGACTGGCACCTACCCGGGCTGCGACCCCTTCGACGACCTCGTCTTCGCGAACGCCGAGAAGCGCGTGGCCGCCACCGGCGATGCCCTGCTGATGACCGAGTTCGGATCGACCGACAACGCCTCCACCCTGCTCGCGATGGTGCAGCGCGCAGATCGCAACATGGTCGGCTGGCTCGAGTGGGCCTACACCGGCAACGATCCGACGTCCTCCAACGCCAGCGGCCAGTCGCTCGTGATCGATCCCGCCAAGGCGCCGTCAGGCGCCAACGTCAAGCTGGCAAAGCTCAAGCTGCTCGGCCGTCCCTATCCCGAGATCGTGGCGGGAACCCCACGGGACTTCGGCTTCGCCGATAGCACTGCGACGTTGACGGCCGACTGGACGACAGCCCGCGCCAACGGTGGGTCCGCCTTCGGCGCCTACAGCGAGTCTGACATCGCCGTACCTGGTGAGCAGTACCCGGCCGGCTACCGCGTGCAGGTCAGCGGCGGGACGGTCCTGTCGCTGGCGAGTGCTGCCGCCCTGCGGATCGGCAGCTGCCCCGGCGCCGAAGCCGTGCACCTGGTCGTGCTCCCGGGCAGCGGCGTCGCCGAGTCCTGCCCTCCCCCACGCAGCTCGCCCGCCGGCCACGCGCGGCGACTGCGCTCGCGTCGATCGCTGCGCGTGTCGGTTCGCCCGCGGCGGCTGAGGGCGGGCATCGGCGCCAGGCTGGTGGTCCTGGTGCGGACGCTGCGCGGTAGATCGCTGAACCCCGTGCGCGGGGCGCTCGTACGCGTCGGAGCCAAGCACGCCCGCACCGATCGACATGGCATCGCGGTGCTGGGCGTCCGGGGCCGGCGCTCAGGACGAATTGCGGTGGTTGTTCAGCGAAGCGGTTTTCGCTCCGTTCGCGTCGTCCTGCGCGTGGCCAACGCGCAGGACGACGCGGATGCTTAGGCCTCGCCCCCGCGTTTCGCGGCGCGGCGCTAGCGTCAGGACCGTGACTCCTCTCGCAATCGTCCAGCACGACCGCGCCGGCTACGTCGTCTCCACGGACGCGGCGCGATTGGACGTCGACGCCATTCACGGCTTCCTGCGTGGCGCCTACTGGTCACCCGGCGTGCCTCGTGGAGTGGTTGAGCGCTCGATCGCAAATTCGGTGTGCTTCGGGCTCTATGACCCCAGTGACGAGCAGGCGGGGTTTGCCCGTGCGGTCACGGATCGGGCGGTCTTCGCCTACCTGGCGGATCTCTTCGTCCTGCCGGCGCACCGTGGGCGCGGTCTCGGCGTATGGCTGGTCGAGTGCGTGCTCGCCCATCCAGCCTTGCAAGGCTTGCGCCGCATCAACCTGGCGACAGCTGACGCGCACGGGCTCTACGAGCGTTTTGGCTTTCGCTCTCCTGCCCACCCCGAGCGTGAGCTCGAACTTCGGCCGGACTCTCAATCAGTCCATCTGCGGCGTGATTGAGCGGGCGGGTGCGGACTCACCGAGACCGCACCCGCC
>QHBW01000003.1 GCA_003244205.1 Solirubrobacterales bacterium
CGGGGACCGCGACGAGTGTGCTGCCTCTGGCTTGCACGATGGACATCTTCGTGACCCCTAGGTGACTTTGGGGTCCGTAGTGAATCGTGCCTCCGAGCGTGGTCAGATTGGTGAGGCTCTCCAAGCCTTTCTCATAGCTGTCGCGGGTGATCGGTCCCTGAATCGCCTTCAGGCCGGCCACCGCCACCTGGGCCTCCATCCAGCCCCAAGCGGCGAAGATCGACGCCGGTGCGCCAGCTTCGTACTTGGCCATGGCCGCCCGGAACTGAGCTACCTGCGGGTCGCTCGCGCTGTCCAGGGGAGGGATGAAGGCGCCGATATAGCTGCTCGGGAACTCGCGCGGCGCAGCCGAGAACGACTGCGGGATCGCCGAGACCTGGCTCATGATCCGAACGGGCTTGAAGTTGATCGCGGCCAGCGCGTTGAGGAAGCTGATCGTTGGCTGGGGAATCGCGAGGATGATCACTCCGTCCACGCCGGCGCTCTTGAACTGCTGCGCCTGCGGGCCGAAATCGACTTGGGTCGGGTCGTAGGAGATCGCCAGCGCCGGCTTCAGGCCGGAGTCCTTGACTCCGGCGAAGAGGCTCTGGCCGAAGTCGTCGTTCTGGTAGAGCACCCCGACCTTGCCTAGGTGCAGCTTTTGTGAGGCGAAGGTCCCCAGCAGCTTGCCCTCAACGCGATATGAAGGCCAGACGTTGAACACGTCCTTCCTGGTGCTCTGAAGGTAGTCGGCGCCCGACTGCGGTCCGACCAGCGGGACGTTGGCGGGTTGGAGGACGGTCAAGTCGGCCTTCGTCGTCGCCGATCCGTTGACCGCGACCTCGGCGAAGACCTTCGTCTCGTCGACCAGCTTGCGGGTCTGCTGGACGGCGACCGGCGGCTGATACTGGTCGTCGACCGACGTGAGCTGGAGCTTGTGCCCTGCCACGCCGCCCTGGGCGTTGATCATGGCGAAATACGCGTTGACGCCGGCTGTCGATTGCCCGTAGAGGGCAGCGGGCCCGGACTTGGGCGCCGTTTGTCCGAACAGAATTGTGGTCTTGGTGACCCCCTGGTTTCCGGCGCTCGTGCTGCTGCCACAGGCGGACAGCGCGATCGCGGCGACTACCAAAGTGGCGAGCCCCGCCAGCGAACTACCACGCCGACGCCCCGCGTAACGACCATCACTCACGGTCAATCCCTCCTCAAGTCGGCACCACAATCTGCGTTACCCCGCCGACGCGACTTTCACCAGCCTTTTATCTGAGCCTTGTTTGAAACGCGAAAACGCCCCGTGGCTACGGGGCGTTGGCCAGTACCGCTACGGGGATTCGAATCGGGCACAACCCCTGGCATTTGCAGGCGTTTTACGGGATTAGCAGGGAACCTTTACCGCTGCGCTCCGCTCGAAAACCGCTCCGCTCCGGTGCTGACTTTTCCATGACTTTTCCACCGCGGCGTCGGCGGTTAGGCGCCGTCCGCCCGGAGTAGGTAGGCGTCGGCCGCGGCCGCGGCCTCGTCCAGCCCTCCGGGCATCAGGTGCCCGTAGCGGTCGAACGTCATCGAGATGGTGGCGTGCCCCATCACTGTTTGGATTACCTTCGCGTTCGCGCCGCTGGCGATCATCAAGCTCGCGAACGTGTGGCGGCACTCGTGCAGCCCGATCGGCAAGAGCTCCGCGGCCTTCCACGCCGCCAGCGCGCGCCGCCGAACATTGGACGGGTCGAACGGGTGCGTCTCGGTGATCCCGAACACGAGCGCGGGCCCGTCGCGGCCGGTGCGCAGCTTGTGCGCCACGAGCTCAAGCCGCAGCGGCGCGAGGATCGGGATCGTCCGACGCCCCGCGTCGCTCTTGACGCCCTGGTCGCCCTCTATGTCGTCCCACGCGCGCCGCACGGCGATCCGGCCGGCGGCGAGGTCGATGTGCTCCCACCGCAGCCCCCGGAGCTCACCGCGCCGCAGACCGGCGTACACGGCCGTCGCCCACAGCGCGCGCTCGTCGTCGGGGATCGCGTCGAGGAGCCGCTGGGCCTCGTCGGGTGACGCGATCCGGTCGCGCTTGCCGTCCGGGCGGCGGAGCTCGAGCCCCTCCGTCGGGTCGAGGACCACAACGTCGCGGCGGACGGCGCGGCGGTAAATGACCCGCAAGGGATCGACGATGTTCTGGACGGTGCTCGGCGTGAGCCCTTCGCCGGCGATCCGGTCAGCGAACTTCTGTACGTCGCGGCGGCGAACGTCCGACAGCCGCCGGTCCCCGAGCTCGGGGTTGATCCATAGCCGCATCGTGCGCTCATACCCGCGGATCGTCGCCGGCTTGTACCGCCGGCCCGAGCGGGTGAACACGGACCCGTCGCGCATCCCTGCCACGAGCTCGTCGGCGGCCTCCCGGATGGTGATCGCGGTCGGTGCCCGCAGCGTCCCGGCCTGGACCTTGCTCTGCGCGTCGTTGCGCCAGTTGACCGCGGCGCGGAGCAGGGCGAACCGCTTGACCACGTTCTTGTCGTCCGCGGCGACGTACACGCTCGCGCGGTACGGACAATCGCACCCTGATTTGCGCCGGCAGTCCTTCCGGTGACGCTGGTAGACGCCGGGGTAGCGAGTCTTAGTTGTGCGATCGGCCATCACGCGCTCCTCTTAGAATTTCGGGTCACCGATGGAGGCGTCCCGTCTCCTTGGTCATGCCCCCGACGGCACGCCCAGCGCCTGTAGCGTGGCCAGCGCACCGCGGTCGGCGTCGGTAGGCGTGAACTCGGTGAAGGCGCGCTGCAGCTCGGCCGCCGCGTCACGCGCCCACGCCGCCAGAGCGCCCGTGGGGCTCATAGCGACCCTCTCCGGCGCCTCGGCGGACTCCCCCCACCCGATCGCGTCGAGCAGCTCCACGAGCCGCCGGAGCCCCTCGAGGCGCTCCACGACATAGTCTCGCTCGCCGTCCTTGAACGCGAAACCGATGTCCCCGTACCCGGAAGATCGGCACTCGATCTCCTCGCGCAGCGCCTCACGCTGGCTCCTGTCGATTACAACCGTCATGGCTGCTCCTCTCGTATGAGGCGCCGGACACGTGCTTGGCGAGGCGAGAACGCCGCCTGGCGAGCAGATAGCGTCCTATCGCGCCGAAGGCATGCGTCTTCGGTGCCACGGCCCGGGACGCTCACCGCGTCGCCGGGCCACTTGTTTTGTCGCCGCGCATCCTACGCCCTCGCGTGATCGACGACTAGCTCGGCGTTCTCGATCGCCCAGCGCTCGAGCTCCGCTACCGGCACGAGCCGCAGCTTCCCGCGCCGGATCATCCTCACATCGGGCTGCACGTGGCGCTCGAAGCTGTCGATGCTCATTGCGAGCGCCGCCGCGGCCTCGACGCGCGTCAACGCGACCCGCGGGACCGGCGAAATCTCAAGCTCGCGCGCCATCACTTCCTACGCGACCGCTGGGCTACTCATCGGTGCCGGTGCCGTACAGCCTCGCCCTTACCGCCGCCAGCACGCGGTCGGTCATCCCCTTCTCCGCCACGGGCGGCAAGGCGGGCTCTCCGAGGATCCCGCCGTCGAACCCGCCCGATTTTGTATCGGCGGCGGCGGGCTCGGGAGGCTCACTCGCGGGGGCCGGCTCGGCATCCTCTGCAGGTGCGAAACCGGCCGCCGCACGCAACTCCGCACCGATATCCACGCGGCGGAACTTGCCGGCAGCGTCACGCGGGCTCATGCCGGCGGGTCCTCGGGGAGCCGCCCGACGCCGCCGGCCGCACGGGCGCCCTCAAGGAAGCGCCGCATCTGAGAAGCGCCGGCGCTCGTGGAAAGCCCCGGCCCGGTCCGTACCGGCGCGTCGGGCGTGAGCGTCTGCTCGACCGCGTTCAGCGCCCTAGATGTCGGCGACTCGGGAGCCGCGAACCGATGCGGGTCCGTGATCCACGTCCTCACCGCGCCTCGTGCCTGCGCGAGCCCAACCTCGCGCCGCAGCGCCTCGACGAGCGCGCGCTGACGCTCCAACCCGGCCTCGTCCTCGACATCCAGCGCGGCGCGCATCGACTCCGCCTCGCTGCTCAGCGTCGCGAGCAGCGCGCCGTGCACATCGGCGCTAGCGCGGTCGAGCAGGTCGGCCGCGCGCTCCGCCTGGCCGCGCGCCGCGTCGGCCTTAGCGATCGCGGTGGGCGCCGGCGCGGGCTTGCCTGCGCGCAGCGCTTCGGCCCCCGTCTTCGCGTCGGCCTCGCGAGCTGCGAGCACGGCGGCCTCAGCCTCGTGCAACCTCTGCACCGCCTTGGACTTGCGCCCCCGCACCGCCACAAGGTCCGCGAGCGCGCCGCGGACGGGATCGGACGGAATCGCCGCGGTGCGCGGAATTTTCACATCGGCCGCGCCCGCTGGAAACTTCGCGCGGTGCATCCTGAGTGTGGGACTGTCATACGGCATGAGTGCTTCTCCTATGGGGTTGTGGTTAGACAAAAAAGACTTCACCCGGCGTGGACTTCCTGCTGTGCTCAGCGACTGCGGTGGAGTTACACATAGACAACGCGGTCAAAGCGTCGATCGGGCGGCGCGGACCGCGCTGCGGCCGCACAAGCCGGAACCTGTCGCCTAACACCGGCTTCTCGACGGCGTTCAGGACATGCGCCCGGAGCAACGCGTGGCCGCTGTGCACGAGCTCGCGGCGACGGATCGCCTCCAACAGCCGACCGTCGGCGAGCGCCATCGGCCCGTCCCTTTGGGAGTGCTCGACCATCGTTAGCCCGTGGTCGCGTTCCATCTGCATCGCGAGCGCCGCGGCACCGGCGTTCGGGTCATACACGACGCCGAGCACCCGGAAACGATCCGCCAGCGCCAGGATCACCTGGAGAATGTCGCGGTCATCGAGCATCCCGGTGTCGGGCGGCTCGAGCACCACGGGGTCGCCGATCACCCGCCGCCCGGCACTCTCCCACCACACCGCGACGATCGCCGTCGTGTCCGGCCCCCTGAAAGCGTTATCCCACCCGACCCACACCGGGGAGCCGATTGGGATCGCCGCGAACGGGTCCGCCAAACGGTCCCAGTCGAGCGGATCGATCGCCGCGCCCTCACCGTGAACCCACACCCCGCACGCAAACCGCGCCCACTGCCACGCGCTCGTCGACGGGCTGTCATGACGCTCACGTAGCCGCTCGATCGTCTGCCAGCTCGCGGGGTTCGCGAGCTTCACCAGCGCCAAATCGTCGCGGTCCTCCTCAGCGTCCAAAGCCCACTCGTGCAACACGAACTGGCCGTCCTCCGACCGTGCATAGCGGTACGCGCCGGCGCGGCGAAGGTGCCCCAAACGGTAAGCAGCTGTGCGGAGCCGCCCGAGCGGCGACAGCTCGTCATCCCCCGCCGTCGAAATAGTCACAAGCTGCCCGCCGCGCGGTCCGAGCCCGTCCCGAAACACGCCGTACAACTCCGCGCTCTTGTGACGGTGCAGCTCATCCACGAGCGCCAAAGTCGGAATCACACCATCCGCGGTGTCAACGTCCGCGGCAAGCACACGGATGCGCCCCCCGAGCTGGCCGTGCACAATCTCCCTTTGTTTCACCACAAGCCGCGCCCGCAGCGCCGCGGACTGCCGGATCATCCCCGACGCCTGCCGCAGCATGATCGCCGCCTGGTCGCGCGCCGCCGCAGCGATCACACACTCAGCCACCCGCGTCGTACACAAGTGAAATAACGCGAGCGCCGCCAGCTCGGTTGTCTTCCCTGACTTCTTAGGGAGCAGAATCAGCGTTTCCGTCGAACCCGCGAAGTAGTCCCCCAAAATCGTCCGCTGGAACGGCTCCAACCGCATCGCCAGCCCGCCATCGAGCGTCAGCGCGCTCGCGAACCGCTCGAACGCATCGAGCGTCGGCCGCTCACCCACCGCGGCGAGATCATCGACCCACGCAAGAGCATCGCTGGCCCCGTCACCACTCGCCCCATTCCGAGCGGTATCCAAACGACGAGCAAACCGGGCGTCCGGCGTCACCCTCCCAGCCGCCAGGTCCTCACGCCCCCGCCGAACCACCGCGGACACCCACTGACGCGAAATCCCGACCGCCCGACACGCCGCAGCCATGCTCGTGCCGCCTTCCACAATGACCGCCAGTTGTTGCCGCCGCGCGTCGGTCAACTTCGCCGCGACCATTGCCCCTCCCCGCCCGCCACAACCGGCCCTCCGACCATCCCGGCGGCCCTCCGGGCCGGCGAGAACTTGACACGTCGGCAATTTCCGGCGCGCGCGGCCGACAGCGCGGCATGCGCGGCGGAAAAGGCGAACGGTCCCCCCGCCCCTTCTGTGAGCACGCGTGCGCGGCAGCCGCGGGCGTGGCGGTAGGTAGTGACGGAACAGTGGCCACGAGTTGACATAGGGTGAAACCCTGCCGCCCGTTCTGGCGTGCTCGACGGAGCGATCATGTGATGTTCGCCCTCCCGTCACCACACTGCTGGTCGCGGACCTGGGCGGCGGGTGTTGGCGCGGCCCGCAGGTGTGCGACGAAGCGCCCGGTGCCCGGGTGCCTTGCCGGGCCCGCGGCGATCTTCGCTGTTGGCGGCTGTGCGAGCGGTGGTTGCGGTTTGGCTTTCACTGTGTCTCCTTTTCGGTGGGGGGCGTGTTTGTCCTGGCGCGGCGGCTGGTCTGGCCAGGAGCCGCGGCGCAACCAGCCGCCGCCACCAGGACGGCACGCCTCCACGGCGTGCTCTTGCCAGCGCGGAACAGGATCGCGCTGGTCAAGATCGAAGTCACGGCCTGCCGTCCAGCGGCGCAGCCGCCTGCTGCTCGGCGAACCGCACGAGCTCGCTCACGGGATACAGCCTGAGTGATCCCCAGCGAACACAGCGGACATGGGGCTTGACGTATTTGTCGAACGTCTCGTCAGACACGCCAAGGGCCTTAGCAGCCTCGAGCTTTCGGAGCGCGATCCTCGGCGGAGCAAACTGGGGCCAGAGGACGGGGCTGGCGGCCTGGTCAGTCATTTCCCGCCCACGCTTCGCGCATCTCGGCGTCTTCGGCGTGGCGAGCGAAGAGCTCATCGAGATCGTCTTCGGTCAAGCCGCGATCGGCGAGGAAGTCGTCGCGCTCGACGCCCTCGAGGTCTGTGGGCGATTCTGTTCCTGCGCATTGCGCGGTTTGTGGCGGTTGCTGTGTGGCCCCCTGCGGTTTCTGCTCCTTCCCGTAGGGAAGGGCAGAAGAAACCTCCGGGTGCACGGGGGCACCTTTCTGCGCATCCTGCGCAGCGGCTTGCGCAGAATCCGTGCGCAGCATCGTGAATCGGTAGGGGTCGCCTTTTTTCCCGGCGCCGTGGCGGGCCACTTCGCGGTCGGCGACGAGCTGCTCGAGTGCGCCATGCCATTGACGTGCGGGGATGTCGGTCGTGGTTTCGAGATCGTTGCGGGTTAGTTCCCCGCCGGCGTCGAGCGCGGCGAGCAGGGCGGCGCGATCGGCGATCTCGCGCGCACCCTCGCGGCTTGCTGACTCACCGACGACCGCCCATCCCCCCGCGGCGCCGTGTTCGATTAGTAGCGCCCCCGGCGTTTGCGGGAACCGACTTAGCGCGAGTAGCTGGCGTTGGCGCGCGGTGCGCCCTGTCCGTTCGCCGCCTGGTCGCTCGAGCTCTAGCACGATGTCGGCGGCGCCCGCGAGCGCGCTACTGCCGCGGACCGCGTCGCCATCCTCGCCGCCGCTTTTGCGCGTGTGTGTTACTAGCAGCACTGCGAGGCCGTCGGCGGCGGCTTCGAACAGTGGAAGCAGTGCGGCGGCGACGGCGCCTGCGTCTTTTTCGGCGTCGGCGGGGAGCGCTCCCCAAAAGGTGAACGTGTCAGCCACGAGCAGCCGTGCGCCGACGCGTTCAGCCTCGCGGCGAGCGGCGTCGATAGCGGCGGGCCAGTCGGGCCGCGGAAGCGCCTGGTCGCGGGTGAGCAGCCTCAGATTGCCGGCCGGGAGCTTGTGTACGAGCGTGGCGGCGCCCTCCTCGCTGAGGTAGACGACGGCGCCGCCGTTTACTTCTCGCCCCAGGAACTCGCTGCGGTTCGTGTCGATCGCTTCGCCGATCGCGAGCGCGAGCGTGGATTTACCAATTTTGGGTTTGCCGGCCAGGAGTGTTACCACTCCCGGAGCTAGGTAGCCGCCCGCGAGCCACGGTGGCTCCGGCGGGATGCTCGCGGCCAGCTCGGCGGCCGACACGAATCGCAACGGGGCCGCGAACGCTGCTGCGACGTCCCGCGTCGGGGCGCTCACGTCGCGCTCCAGGCGAGGTCGCGCAGCCGCTCGATCGCGGCTCGGCGCTCGGGGACCAGCGGCCGGGCCGGTCCCGGCGCGCTCGGGTCTAGATCAGGGTCGGATCGGCGACCCGCGGGGGACCTGGCGCGACGGGTGGCGCGAGGTCGGCCAGCGCCTCGGCGGCGAGGGACTGCGCGGTGGCGCTCGCACGACGGTCGCCGGCCGAGGGCCCGCGCGAGGGCTGCGCCGCCGGCGAGTGCGAGCGACTTGCGGGCGCGCGCGAACCAAGCGGGCACCGGCTCGCCGCGCTCGGCCCTCGCGCGGATCTCGCCGTACGTCGGCGCCGCGCGTGCCTCGGCCGCGAGCTGGAGCCGGCGGGAGCGCAGGCGCGCTACCAGTTGTTCAGGGCGCATCTGTCGATCGTGCGTAGCGCATGCTGCAGCGCACCCTAGTGGGTCGGTCGGTCAGATGGCTAGAGCGACGAACGCCGCCTCCGGACCGGAAGCGGCGTTGCGCCGAGCATGACACGAACGATCGACGACGCGAGCCACTCTACCTGAGTCACAGGACGGCGTCTGGTCTCCGTGCCTGTCCGAATGGGCTGACTTTTCCATGAGCTTTACCAGCAGCCCTCTCAAACGGCGAAACCCCGCTCTACAGGCGGGGTTTCGCAGTACCGCTACGGGGATTCGAACCCCGGTTTCCGCCGTGAGAGGGCGGCGTCCTAGTCCCCTAGACGATAGCGGCGCGGGGCCGGCCGGGGTGCGGGCCGGACTGCTGATCGAGGCTACCAAAGGGGCCGGGATGCGGCCAAGAATGCGCTATGGTCGCGGATTCCGCGCGGCTGTGGTGGAACGGTAGACACGCGGTCCTCAGGCGGCCGTGGGCGAAAGCCCGTGGAGGTTCAAATCCTCTCAGCCGCACTTTTCCGTGCCGCTGTGATCATCTCTAGGCCGGCTCGCGATATTGGTCGTCCCCGTGAGTGTCCGGTTTCGTCAGCTTGCGTTGGATCTGAGGGCGGGATCCAGCGGGCCTGCATAAGAACCCACTCGTGGTCGCGTCCAGGCGCACCGCTGGGCCTTTGTGTCCGACGCGATGCATTGCGACCCACTCGATCAATCCAACGAGGCGAGTGCGAAGTTATGCAGCCCGCCCCCCACACTTGACATACCGCCTGGTATCTAGATACCATCCAGGATCCGATAACAGGACTTCGAGCAACCTGATCCTGCGTGGCGATCTCCCATCACACCTTCCTCTTTGCCGACCTCGTGGGCTTCACCGCGCTGACCGCGAGCCGCGGCGACGACCATGCCGCCGACGTCGCGCTCGACTTTCACGACCGCGCCCGCAGGCTGCTGCCCAACCACCGCGCCGAGGAGGTCAAAACGATCGGCGACGGCCTGATGCTGCGCTGCCACGATCCGCGACTGGCGATCCAGCTGGGCTTGCGGATGGTCGATGACCTCGAGATGATCGACGGCTTCCCGCCGGTGCGCGTTGGCATGTTTACGGGGCCAGCAGTGCAGCGCGGACAGGACTGGTACGGGACGACGGTCAACGTCGCAGCCAGGCTGTGTGCCGCCGCCGGCGGCGGCGACGTGCTCGTCGGGGAGGCCACCGCGACGGCCGCCGGGACGCTCGCCGACGTGGCCTTCCAGGACCGTCGCCTGCACTGGCTCAAGAACGTCACGCAGCCGATCCCCGCGCGGATCGCGACCCCGCGCGCCCGCAGTCGCTTCGAGCGTCTGCGCGACCGCCACTGCGCACATACCCCACCTCGACTCCGAGAGGCCATGGCATGACCGATTCGACCGCTCCCGAGCGTTCCCGCTCGCTCCCTCCGGGGCCACCTTATCCCCGCGCGCTGCAGACGCTTGGCTGGATGCGACGCCCCGGCCCCTTCCTCGAGCGCTGCCGCGAGCGCTACGGCGACACCTTCACGCTGCGCATCGCGCACGAGGACTGCTGGATCGTGCTGTCGGACCCCGATGTGGTGAAAGAGGTGTTCACCGGCAACCCGGCAACGCTGCACGCCGGCGAGGCCAACGCAATCCTGCGGCCTCTGCTCGGCGATCAATCCGTCCTGCTGCTCGACGACGAGGCCCATCTGGTCAAGCGCAAGCTCATGCTCCCCTCGTTTCACGGCGAGCGCATGGAGCGCTACGGCGAGCTCATGCGCGAGATCGCCGAGCGCGAGATCGCCAGCTGGCCTCGGCAACAAACCCTTGCCCTCCTCCCCCAGATGCAGGCCCTCACGCTCGAGGTGATCATGCGCGCCGTCTTCGGCGTCGACCGCGGTCCTCGACTGGATCGCTTACGAGCGCTGCTGCGCAGGCTGTTGGACTACACGATGGACCCCAGGACGCTGGTGCCCCTGGTGCTTCTAGGGCCCGAACGGCTGGCGTTCATTCCTCAGCTGCGCCGGGTCTTCGATCAGGTCGACCTCGCGCTGCACGAGGAGATCGCCCAGCGCCGCCAGGAGCCCGGCCTGGCAGAGCGCGACGACGTGCTCTCGCTGCTGCTCGAGGCTCGCTACGACGACGGGACGGGGATGAGCGACCAGGAGCTGCGTGACCAGCTCATGACGCTGCTGGTCGCCGGACACGAAACGACCGCGACGGCGTTGTCCTGGGCGATCGAGCGACTCGTGCGCCATCCCGACAAGTTGCAGCGACTGCGTGACGACGTCGCCGCCGGCTCCAACGAGTACGTCGACGCCGTAGCCAAGGAGACGCTACGGCTGCGCCCGGTGATCCCAATCGTCGTGCGCCAGCTCGTGGAGCCGATGGAGATCGGCGGCTGGGCGCTGCCGGCGGGGATCCGCGTCGCGCCCTGTATCCACCTCATCCACCGCCGTCCGGACATTTATCCCGAGCCTGCGAGATTCCGCCCGGAGCGCTTCCTCGAGTCGCCGCCCGGCACCTACACGTGGATCCCGTTCGGCGGAGGCATCCGGCGCTGCCTGGGCGCCAGCTTTGCGCTCTTTGAGATGCAGGTCGTGCTCGGCGCAATCGTCACCCACGCGCGTCTGCGCGCGCCGGTGTCCGCCGGCGAGCGCGTCCGGCGGCGCGCGATCACCTGGACGCCCAGCCGTGGGGCCGAAGTACTCGTCGAGGCCGACGACGCGCGCGCGCCTAACGAGCGAACGGCCGCCACGCAGCCCCAGGCTGCCGAAGCGGTGAGCGCATGACGACACGGCTGTCGCGCAAGCAGAAGCAGGCGCACACGCGCTCGTGCCTGATGAAGTCCGCGGCGCGAATCTTCACGGACCGCGGGCTCGAACAAGCCTCGATCGACGAGGTGGCCGAGCAGGCCGGATTTACCAAGGGGGCCTTCTATGCGAACTTTCGCTCCAAGGAGGAGCTCTTCCTCGCGATGCTCGATGAGCGCTTCGCACAGCGCGTGAAGGAGATCGACCACGTCCTGGCCAGCGACGACGATCTGCTGACCCAGGCGCGGGCGAGCGGAGCCGGCTTCACTCGCTTCATCGCCGCCGATCCCGAGTGGCAGCGCCTGTTTTTTGAGTTCACCGCCTACGCGGCGCGCAACGAGGAGTTTCGCAAAGAGCTGGTGACACGTTACCGCGCGCTGCGCGAGCGCTTCACCGAGCTCTACCGCCGCCGTGCGGAGCGCCTCGAGGTCGCGTCCCCCGTGCCGCTCGAGCTGGTCGCGCTGATGACCTGCACGATGGCCAACGGCGCTGCGCTCGAGCAGCTGCTCGAGCCCGACGCGGTGCCGGACAACCTCTTCGGCTCGATGCTCGAGATCTTCTTCGCGGGGTTGGCGGCGATGGCGGGCGTCAGCGTCGAGGGAATGCAGCCCGCCGTGCCGGAGGTCGCCGGCTCGAAAACGACCTGAGTCGCGTTCTCGGTCAGGGAGCCGCGAGCGCCGGCCGCGCCCAGTGTGCCTCGGTGCGGTAGCGCAACTCGATCTCCCCGTCGGCGTTCGCGCCCGCGATCTCCTCAGCGAGCGCTGCGACCCCAGCGAGTACTTCGGCGCGTTCCTCGCCGGGCAGGCTGGCGATGAAGCTCATCGAGCCCGTCTGGGCGACAAAGCCGGCGCGATCGACGCGATGGACATGATCGAAGACCATCGTGGTCAGCTCGCCGAACGGTCCGGCCCCCCCGAACGCAGCTTGCCATTCGCCCGACAACCACCGCGCCGCCGCATTCGTCCGCGCCACGTGGGGAGCGATGAGAGCGCCCCACGACGCGCCCCAGAGCGCATCGGTGAACTGCGGTCGGTTCCACAGCAGCGCCAGGCCGCCGCTGGGTCGCAGCGTGCGAGCGATCTCGAGCAGCGCCGCGGACGCATCGAACCAATGGAATGCCTCCCCGCAGAAGACCGCATCCACGGCCGCGTCGGCGAGCGGCAGCTGCTCGGCGGTGCCGGCCCGTGTGTCGATGTTGGGCATTTTCGAGCTCAGCTGGGCGCGCATCTCCGCAAGCGGCTCCACAGCGACCACCTCGAAGCCTTGCTGCACGAGCTGGGCGGTGAGCTTGCCCGTGCCTGCGGCGAGGTCGAGCACCTGCGCTTGCGCTGACAGTCGCAGCGCGGCAACCAGCCAGTCGAGTGCCTCGGGGGCGTAGCCCGGTCGACCGCGCGCGTAGGCCTCGGCGCCCTGGCTGAAGCCGGCGGCGGCGGCGGGATCGACTGCCATCACAGCGAGCGTACCCGTGGAAGGCGCGATATCGTCATATCAGCAATGGCGCCCCATCCGGACCCGCCCGTTCCGGGGGCCGAGCGCGCCGGCCCCGACGCGAGCAGCGATGACATCTGGCAGGCCGGTCGGATCGCCGCGCGCGAGCAGGTGCGTGGAGCGTTCGCTCCGCGGACGCGACGCTGTGAGAGCTGCGGCGCCGAGGAGTCCAGCTCGACCCGCTTCTGTCCCCACTGCGGTGTCGCTTATGCGGAGCGCCGGCGGCGAGGCCTATCGCGCCGCGCCCGCGCCATCGCGCTGGGGCTCACGCTGGTGGCGGCGGTCGCTGCCGTGCTCGTGAGCGGCGTTTTGGCACCCAGCCTTCAGCGCGCCGACCGCGTCCAGGGGCAACGCGAAGCGCGTCAGCTCGCCGCGTTGTATGCGGCGGACTACCGACGCCGGGTGGCCGAGCAGGCACCGCGGTTCGCGCGCGGGCCGCGCGCATTCACGCACCCCGTCACCGGCGCCCTGAGATCGCGCGGGCGGTTGCTGGCGTTCGCCGAAGCGGCCATCACTGCCGACGCCCGTAGGCGAGTGGCCGCCGGGCTGCTCGCCGGCCCAGCCATCTCCACGAGCTGCGAGCCCTATCCGCCAACCAGCCAGCGCGGGGCCGCGGAGGCCAATCCCGCTGCGCTGGACCTCGTCTACGACTGTCTCGCGGCCGAGACGCCGGTGCGCGCTGCCTCAGGAGTAGTGGGGACGATCGGCTACCCCTTCCTCTTACGCCTGCACTACGACAGCGGCCGGATGGCATGGTGCAAGACCAACCCGGTCCCGGGTGAGCGCGGAGTCCAGGCGCTCGAGGGCCAGGCTCCGCTGTCGCGCGCCTGCGGCGGCTAGCGGCGCAGTAGGGTTGCCCCCGTCAACGCGGTCGGCGCTGGAGGAGAGCCATGACTGAGGTGGCCACGCTGGATGGAGTGGTGGATGCGAACGAGCTCGGCACGACGCTCATGCACGAGCATGTCTTCGTCCTCAGCCCGGAGATGCAGACCGCATACCCTGGCTTTGAGGGCTGGGATCCCGAACGCGGCGTCGCCGACGCTCGCGAGAAGCTGACAGCGCTCAAGCAGCGCGGCGTCGACACGATCGTCGACCTCTCCGTGGTCGGCACCGGGCGTGACGTCGCGCTGGTTGCTCGCGCCGCTGAGGGGACCGGACTGCGGATCGTCGTGGCCACCGGGATCTACACCTACAAGGACCTCCCCAAGGCGTTCTACTTCCGCGGGCCGGGCACCGAGCTCGGAGGCGACGACGAGCTGATGATCTCGCTCTTCACGCGCGACATCGAGGAGGGCATCCAGGGCACCACGATCAAGGCCGGGATCCTCAAGTGCGCCACCGACGAGCCCGGCTTGACGCCCGACGTCGAGCGCGTCCTGCGCGCGGTTGCGGCCGCCCACAAGCGCACCGGGGTGCCGATCTCCACGCACACGCACGCCACCACCGAGCGCGGTCTCGACCAGCAGCGCATCTTCGAGCAGGAGGGTGTCGATCTCTCGCGCGTGGTCATCGGGCACTGCGGCGACACGACCGACTGTGACTACCTCGAGAAGCTCGTGAGTCGCGGCTCCTACATCGGGATGGATCGCTTCGGCATCGACATCCAGCTCCCGTTCGAGGATCGCGTCGAGACCGTGGCCGAGATGTGCCGTCGCGGCCACGCAGGACGCCTCGTCCTTTCACATGACGCGGCTTGCTTCATCGACTGGCTACCCCAGGCGGCAATCCCGGTCGCCCTGCCGAACTGGCACTACCACCACATCCACGACGACGTTCTGCCCGCGCTGCGGGAGCGCGGTGTCTCCGATCAGCAGATCGACCAGATGCTGGTGGTCAACCCGCGCGAGATCTTCTCCCGCCAAGCCTCTTACTGAGCAGGAGTGCGCATCGGCGTACTCACCGGCGGAGGCGACTGTCCGGGGCTCAATGCCGTCATCCGGGCGATCGTGCGGACCTCCAGCCACGATCTGGGCCACGAGATCGTCGGCTTTCGCGACGGCTGGCGCGGTCCGCTGGATGGCGCCAGCGAAGCGCTCACGCTCGACTCGACGCGCGGCATCCTGCCGCGCGGCGGCACGATCCTTGGCTCCTCGCGCACCAACCCCTTCCGCAGCGACGACGGCCCCGAGCGGGTGCAACGCACCCTGAGCGAGCAGCAGATCGACGGGCTGATAGTGATCGGCGGCGAGGACACGCTAGGTGTCGCCAACCGCCTCAGTGAGCGCGGAGTCCCCGTCGTCGGCGTCCCCAAGACGATCGACAACGACCTCGGCGGCACCGACATGACGTTCGGCTTCGATACCGCGGTGCAGGTGGCCACCGACGCCCTCGACCGCCTCCACACCACGGCCGAGAGCCACAACCGCACGATCGTGGTCGAGGTGATGGGACGTCACGCCGGCTGGATCGCGCTCCACGCCGGGCTGGCCGGCGGAGCCGACGGCATACTGATCCCCGAACAGCCCTTCGGGCTCGAGGAGGTCGTCGAGGTCGTCGAGCGCCGCCACCGCCACGGACGTTACTTCTCGCTGATCGTGGTGGCCGAAGGCGCGGTTCCGCGCGAGGGCGAGATGGCCACCGCCGGCGCGGACACCGACCAGTTCGGCCACGCCCGCCTCGGCGGAATCGGCCTGCAGCTCGAGCGCGCGCTCGAGCAGCGCACCGGCTACGAGACGCGAGCGATCGTGCTCGGGCACCTGCAGCGTGGGGGCACGCCGACCGCGTTCGATCGCGTGCTCGCCACCCGACTGGGTCACGCCGCGGTACTCGGGGCCGACGCCGGGCGCTGGGGCACGATGTCAGCGTTGCGCTCCACCCACATCGAGCTCGTCGACCTCGGCGAGTCCGTCCGCGAGCTGCGCCGGGTCCGGCCCGAGGACCTAGAAGTAGCCAGCGCCCTGCTCGGTCGAGCGGAGGGCTGACCTTAGGCGCCCACGGCGACGATACGCATCGCGCGCTCGCCGCCAGGTGTGCTCACGCTGACGCGGTCGCCGGCCCGCCGTCCCGCCAGCGCCTGGCCGATCGGCGAGTCCGCCGACAGCCTCCCCTCACCCGGCCGGGCCTCGGCAGACCCCACGAAGGTGTAGGTCGCCTCGCGTCCACTGGTCTCGTCGAGGACCCGCACCGTCGACCCAAAACCGACGATATCGCCCTCCTGGGGCTCGACCGCCACGGCGGCGTTGAGCTGACGACGCAAGCGTCGAATCTTTGTCTCGAGCATCGCCTGGTCATGCTTGGCGTCGTGGTATTCGGCATTCTCTTTGAGGTCGCCGAGCTCGCGCGCGGCCTTGATGCGCGCCGCCATCTCCCGCCGCGCGGCGGTCTCGAGGTGCTCGACCTCGCGGCGCAGCGCGTGCAGGCCATCGGGGGTCATCGACGTGCCCTCGCTCAAGGAGTTCTCAAGGTAAGCGTGGCTGTGGGCGTAATCGGTGTCAGGCGGGGGAAGTGAAGCTGGTGGCCGGGCGAGCACTCGGCGTGCTCGCCCGGCCGGTCCGGACATGGATCACCGCTGAACTCCTACGTCCCAGGACTTGGTGTCGATGCCTGGGCGGCTTGACACTCCCGACCGTCGGGACAGGCCACCGACCGTGAGGCCGGTGCGGAGCCCGACTGGGCGCACGAGGCGCCCTGGCCAAGTGGGCAATCCGCCGGACAACCTCAGGTTAGAGCAGACCTCGTCAGGCGATGCAGGGCGCGCTCCTGAAGAGCCCGCCTCGCGCGATCGTCAGACCGCGCACTCGCCTTCGCCGCGAATGACCTCGAACGGGGTGTCGCGACTCCAGTCGATGAACATCGACATCGTTTCGAGCGAGAACTCCACGGGTAGCGCGAGCTCACGAGCCTGCTCCTCGAACGCGCCAGCGCCGACGCGGGCGGCGAAATCGTTGAACTCCTCGTCCCGCTTGCGCTCGGACTCATAGAAACGCAGCCAGCGCTCAATCGCTTCGGGGACGCGCTTGGCGGGGAGGCGAATCTTGAGACGCTGCCCGTATGCGACCTCTCCGCCCTCGTAGCGGCCGCCGATGTGGGCGACGTAGGCGGGGATCGTCTTGTCGCCAACCTTGATCGAGGCGCCGTAGAAACCGATGTTCGCGATGTGGTGCTGGCTGCAGCCGTTGGGACAGCCGCTCATCTTGATGTGGACCGCCCGCGTCAACGGGTCGCTGATCGCCATCGCCTCGATCCGCTCCCGCACAGCGGCGTTGAGCCCCATCGAGCTCGTGATGCCAAGCTTGCAGCTGTCGGTGCCCGGACAGCTGACGACGTCGGAGATCTCGTCGGCGCCCGCCTCGCCGAGGTCGAGCTCGCTCAGGCGCTGCCAGACCTCGTAGACCGCATCGTCGCGAACCCAGCGCAGTAGCAGGTTCTGATGCACCGTTGTGCGGGCGTAGCCGCCCGTGTACTCGCGCGTGATCGCCGCAAGCCCGCGCAGCTGCTCGGGGCTGAGATCGCCGCGCGTGATCTTGACCTGGACAGTGCTGAAGCCGGGCTGGCGCTGGGGCGTGACGTTGCCCTCCAGGAAGCGATCGAAGGCACTGCGGTCGCCGTTGGGACTTGAGAAGTGGGCGGGGGCCGGTGGTGCGTTTGCCTCCTCGTCGTCAATGAAGGCCAGCCGATCGACATCGAAGTCGCGCTCGGCGACCCAGTCGCCCTCGAGCTCCTCCTCGACCTGGCGGCGCAGCTCCTCGATGCCGTACTTGTCGACGAACACCTTGATGCGAGCGCGGGCGCGGTTGGGGCGCAGCCAGTCCTGGCGGTCGTAGATGCGCAGGACGGCCTCGGTGACCTTCAGGTACTCGCCGTCGTCGGCGCCGACGAACTCGTACAGCGTCGGAGCGATCCGCGGCATGATCGAGGTGCCGCCGCCGATGCGGATCTCAAACCCGCGCACACCGTCGCGCACGCGCGGGATGAAGCCGACGTCGTGGATGCCGGTGATCGCGCGGTCCTCGTCGGTCGCGGTGAACGCTGTCTTGACCTTCCTCGGCATCAGCTGCGTCGTCGGGTGGCGGACGAAGTAGCGCACGTACGCGCCGGCGTAGGGCGTCGGGTCGAAGAGCTCGCCCTCGGAGACGCCCGCCCACGGATCGCCGGTGACGTTGCGGACAGTGTTGCCGCAGCCCTCGCGTGAGGAGAGCCCGGCATCGCCGAGCTCGCGGATCAGCTTCGCCGCGTCGGCCAGCGGGATGTGGTGCATCTGGACGTTCTGGCGCGTCGTGATGTGCCCCTTGCGCAGCGGCACGTACTTCTCGACCACCGACGCGAACGCCTCCAGCTGCTCGGGGTTGATCCCGCCGAAGGGCAGCTTGACGCGGACCATCTGGCGCTCGGCCTGGCGCTGGCCGTAGACGCCCTGCTTGAGCCGGAAGCCGATGAACTGCTCTTCGGTGAGCTCATCGTCGAGGAATCGCCCCGCCTCGGAGTCGAAGTCGTCGAACTCGCGCTCGAGGACCGGGATGACCTCACCAGGAACGTCGAGTACCTCGGGATTCTCGAGCGTCCCACGGCGCCCGCTCGTGCGGTTCTCGGTGGCGGATGGCTCCATCGTTCCTCGTCCTTTGGGCTTCGCCTGAGATTCGGCCGGCTCCAGCCGGCCGAATATAGCGAATCTGGATTGGGTTTCAGTATTTTAGCCGCAGCGCCGCGCGGCTGTTGCTTGAGGAAGTTGAGCAGCTCCCGGCGCAGCGCCAGGGCTACTTGGCGGCGGGGGCGAGCTCTGAGACCTTGCTCGCGATCGTGTCGATGAGGCCGTCGAACGCCTTCGCGAAAGCCTCGACGCCCTCCTCGACGAGCTGGCGCATGACGATGTCCTCGACATCGACGCCGACGTCGCGAAGCTGGGCGAGCAGCGCATGGGCACCTTCGACATCGCGATCGATCGTGCGCGCGGGCGTGGCATGATCGCGGGCGGCCGCGATCGTCGCGTCGGGCATCGTGTTGACGGTGTCGGGGCCGATCAGCTCGTCGACGTAGAGGGTGTCGGGGTAGTCGGGGTCCTTCGTCGATGTCGACGCCCACAGCGGCCGCTGTACGTTGGCCCCCTGCGCAGCCAGCTGTTCCCAGCGCTCGCCGGAGAAGATCCGGCTGAAGGACTCGTAGGCGACTCTTGCGTTGGCGACGGCCGCTTTTCCGCGCAGCTCGCGCTGGCCGAGCTGCTCGAGCGCGGCGTCGACCTTGCTGTCCACGCGCGAAACGAAGAAGCTCGCGACCGACGCGATCCGGTCGATCGGCTCGCCCCCCTGTGCGCGCCGCTCGAGTCCGCGCAAATAGGCCTGCGCTATCTCCTCGTAGCGCTCGACCGCGAACAGCAGGGTGACGTTGACCGACACGCCAGCCGCGGTCAGCTGCTCGAAGGCGACGACGCCTTCGGCGGTCCCGGGCACCTTGATGAAGATATTTGGGCGGTCGATCTCCTCGCGAAAGCGTTTGGCGGCCTCGATCGAGCCCTCAGCATCTGCGGAGAGCTCGGGCGGAAGCTCGAAGGAGACGTAGCCGTCCTGTCCCGCGGTCGCATCGAACACCGGCGCCAACACGTCAGCGGCCTCGCGGATGTCGGCGAAGGCGAGCTCAAAGAAGACCTCGCGCGCGTCCTGCGTCTCCTCCACCGCGCGCTGGAGAGCGTCGTCGTAGCGGTCCGAGTGCCCGATCGCCTTCTCGAAGATGCTGGGGTTCGACGTGACGCCGCTGATGCCGTCCTCCTCCACCAGCCGCCGTAGCTCCCCGTCCTCGAGCAGCTGGCGGTTGATGTTGTCGATCCACACCGCCTGGCCGAGCGCCTCGATCTCATGCAGTCGATTCGTCATCCGTACGCCTCCTTGTCGAGTGCTATCGAACCCGTGCCGCCGCGAGCTCGCGCGCCGCGGCGACGATCGCGTCAGCATCGATCTGGACTTCGTGCATCAGCTCCTGCGACGTTCCCGATCCCGGCAGGTGCGTTACTGCGAGCTTGCGCACGCCGCACTGCTCGCGCGTCGCGCTGAGGGCGTCGAGTACTGCGTCGCCCACGCCGCCCTCCGGCCAGTGATCCTCGACCGTGACGATCCCTCCGGTCTCGGCAGCGGCGGCACGCACCGTCTCGACGTCGACCGGCTTGACCGAGTAGAGGTCGATCACGCGCACGGCGATTCCCTCCTCAGCGAGGCGGTCGGCCGCGGCGAGCGCCTCGGGCACGGTGATGCCGGCGGCGATGATCGCGAGCTCGTCTGACGCAGAGGTGCGCAGGATCCTGCTGCCTCCGATCTCGAAGCTGTCCTCGGGGCCATAGAGGACCGGCGTGGAGCCGCGTGTCGTGCGCATGTAGGAGATGCCCGGCGCCACGGCCATCGCCTCCACCAGCGCGACCGTCTGGTTGGCGTCACAGGGATAGAGCACGGTGCTGCCAGCGACGGCGCGCAGCGACGCCAGATCCTCGAGCGCCATCTGCGACGGCCCGTCCTCGCCGATCGACACGCCCGCGTGGGAGCCCACCAGGCGGATGTCGGCCTGCGAGATCGCGGCCATGCGCACGAAGTCGTAGGCGCGGCTGAGAAAGGCGGCGAAGGTCGACGCGAACGGGACCCAGCCGCGGACCTGCATCCCCACGGCGGCGGCCACCATCTGCTGCTCGGCGATGTACATCTCGAAGAAGCGCTCGGGATGGGCCTCGGCGAAAGTGTCCGCGCCGGTCGAGTTGGAGACCTCGCCGTCGAGCGCGACCACGTCGCCGTGTCGCGCCCCGACCCACGCCAGGGCGGCTCCGTAGGCCTTGCGCGTGGCCTCGCTCGTCCCCACCTCGTAAGCCGGTCGTTGGGCATCGGTGGCAGCGAATGAATGGGGCTTTCCGTCGCCCTCGGGGTGATCGACCTCGACGCGTAGGTCGCGTACGCCGCCGAGCTCGGCGATCGCTTGCTCGCCATCGGGCAGGGGCTTGCCGTGCTGACCGTCCTGATCCTCGACCGCCTTGACCCCTTGCCCTTTGAGCGTCCGGGCCACGATCACCGTCGGGCGGCCGCTCACCTGCACGGCGCGACTGTAGGCATCCTCGATCGCGCCGACGTCGTGGCCGTCGATCGCGATCGCCTCCCAGCCGAAGGCTTCGGCGCGCCCGACGTAGCTCTCGAGATCCCAGCCGTGCATCGTCTCGCCGCGCTGTCCGAGGCGGTTGACGTCGAGGATCGCCACGAGATTGTCGAGCCCCGCGAAGGCGGCGTGCTCGAAGGCCTCCCAGATCGACCCCTCGGCCATCTCGCTGTCACCACAGAGCACCCACACGCGATACGGCAGGCGATCCAAGCGCTTGGCGGCGAGCGCGACGCCGACGCCGATCGGCAGGCCCTGGCCGAGCGAGCCGGTGGCGACGTCGATCCACGGGATCACTGGCGTGGGGTGGCCCTGAAGGCGGCTGCCGAACTTGCGGAAGCTGAGCAGCTCGTCGTCCTCGATCGCTCCCGCCGCCTTCAGATACGCGTAGACAAGCGGCGAGGCATGGCCCTTGGAGAAGATCAGGTGGTCGTTGTTGGGATTCTCGGGGTGGGCGAAGTCGTAGTGGAAGTGGCCGTCCAGCAGCACAGCGAGCAGATCGGCCGCCGACATCGATGAGGTCGGGTGTCCCGATCCGGCCGCGTCGCTGGCGCGGATGGCGTCCACCCGCAGCTGCTGGCCGAGCTCGCGGCGAAAATCGTCGCGCTTCATGATCAGAAGGTCTACCCGATCTCGCTGACCTCAGCGCCGCGCTTTGGCTCAGTCGGCGAGCAGGCGTCACGAAGAGCCCTTCGCGCTCTTGTTTGACAGCGTGTCAAGAGCGAGCTAACGTGCCGTGCTCAAGGGAGCAGCACGGAAATCGATGGCCGGGCGGATGCATCGCCCACACCGGCGCGGGAGGCGTGATGAAAGCTGCAAGGCGCAGGTTCGGCGTACTCGTAGGAGCCGCGGCGACGCTGGCGGCGACCGTGTCGGCGGGTTCAGCCGCGGCCGCCTCCGATCCCATCGGGCAGCTGACGAGCCAGCTCCAGGGTCAGCTCGAGCAGATCACGGGCAATCTTCCCCACCTCCCGCAGATCAGCCAGCTCCCGGGCGCCAGCGCGATCCCCGACCTCTCGACCGTTCCTGGGCTCCCAGGCGTCCAGGGGATCACCAACAACCCGCAGAACACCGTGACCGACCCCGCCGTCGGCGGCGCCTTCTCCGCTCCCTTCGCCGAGCCCGGGAACAACTGCCCGTTTGAGACGCAGGGCAACCCGACCGGCGTCACCAAGGCCAACATCGCCTGCAAGCCCGCCGGCGTCAGCGTGGTCGTGCTCCCCAATGGCAAGCTCCTCTACTGGGACGGGCTCGAGGGTGAGGAGAACATCAAGTACTCGATCGTGATCGAGTACGGCGACATCGCCGGCAACGACCAGAGCCGTGTGCTCGACCTCAAGACCGCGGGATCGCCGAGCTGGACGAAGCCCGCCCCGCCCGATGGCGGCGCCAAGGGCCACTCCATGTACCTGCTGCCAAACGCTCCAGGCCCGCTGCTGAAGGCGGTCTTCAACGACCAGGGGCCGGGATCGGGCGCGCTCTTCTGCTCGGACCAGGTGCTGCTCTCAAACGGCGAGGTCCTCTCCCCCGGCGGCACGGACTACTACGCCGAGCCGCGCATCCCGGGCACCCCGTTCGGCGTCGCCGAGCTGCAGGGGCTGACGAACACCCGGATCTACAACCCGCGGACGAACACTTGGACACAGGCAGGAGACATGCGGTACGGCCGCTGGTACCCGAGCCTCGTCACGCTCGCGAACGGCAAGGTCTTCGTGGCCAGCGGCGTGACCAAGCTGCTCAAGCCGGTCTACACCGCCAACCCGCTGCTGTCGGGGACCAACGTCGAGCAGACCGAGACGTTTGACCCTGCGACGGGCAAGTGGACGACCAACCCGCAGAGTGCGACGCACACGCTGCCGCTCTTCCCGCGCCTGCACCTGCTCCCCGACGGTCATGTCTACTACGACGCCGGCGGCCAGACGTTCAACCCGGCCGGCCAGTCCTACGACGAGGCGCTCTGGAACATCGCCGCCTCCTATGACCCCAAGGGCCAGAGCTGGCAGTACCTGGGTATCCCGGCGGGGGTCTCGCTCGACCTCGCCCGCCCCCTCTCCACGGCGATCACCGCCGGCTTCCGCGGCTCGGCTGCGTCGGTCATGCTCCCGCTCAAGCCGCCCTACAACAGCGCGTCGTTCCTCGACGCGGGGGGCGTGCTCGGCACGAGCCCGGGGGTCTACCTCGCCAACAGCTCGAGCATCATCGACACGGTGCGCATCGACGGCAGCGGAGAGCACTTCAGCTCCGCCCCGACGCCGCCGCTGGTCAACGCGCGCTGGTTCTCCTCCACGGTGATGTTGCCGACCGGGCAGGCGATCGCGTTCAACGGCGCCAACCGTGATGATGTCGTCGGACCGGGCACGAGCTTCCCTGTCACCCAGGCGGAGATGTTCGACCCTGCGGCCGGCAAGTGGACGGCGCTCGCCAACTCCGGCGATCCCCGCACGTACCACAACACAGCCGCGCTGCTGCCCAGTGGACAGGTGCTGATCGGCGGCAATGCCCCGATCTCGACGCTGTATGCCTACAACACCACTTTGCCGGGCGGGTTCTCCAACGACTTCCGTGACCCGTCGTTCCAGATCTACGATCCGCCCTATCTGAAGTGGGGCATCGCTCAGCCCACGATCACCTCGGTCGGCCCGCTCGGCACCAACCGCGACGTCTCCTACGGCCAGGCCATCAATGTCGGCGCCTTGCTCGCGCCGCAGGCGTCGGGCGTGGCCAGCGTCGTGCTGGTGCGCAACACGGCGCTCACGCACGTCGTCGACGGTGATCAGCGCAGCGTCGAGCTGCCCTTCACCGTATCGGGCAACACGATCCACGCAACCGCCCCGCCCAACGGCAACGTGGCACCGCCAGGGCCATACCTGCTGTTCGTCAACGAGAAGACGTCGAAGGGGCTGATCCCTTCAGCCGCAGAGCAGGTCTTCGTCGGACCGCAGGCTGCGCCGGTGCCGACGAGGCNATAGTGCCAGCGTCGNGTAGCTACCGCGGGTCGAGACCGCTNTACCGNCCCGTNGANGCAGCCGNCCGNAGCGAGANGTCNGTGCACTCNGCGCAGACCGCCGCCGGAATCAAGCCCGCCCGCATCAGCAGGNCNAAGATCNTGCAGCCGAGGCAGTANGCGAAGATCGACTCNAGCCCGGCGGCGACGATCATCGCCACGAGCGCGACATCCGCGACAGCGTTGAGACCGAAGCCGACCGCAGCGACAGCGCCCACCGTCGTGATGACTGCCCCCATCCCTTGCGCGAAGCGCTTCGGGGGGCCAGGGACGGGCTTTGGGGAGCCCAGCCGCGGAGCTACGACACTCGTTGCCAGGCGGCCGAGCGGGCTCAGCGTCGGCCCGGTCAACACGCGCGCGACGAAGCCATAGGCGAGCACGATCAGCAGCCAGTAGGCAGAGCTGGCGAGCGCCGCCGCAGCGATCAGCAGCACGACCCCGGCAACGACACGCGCGGCCTTCTCGTTGACGGGGTTGGGAAAGGAGAAGAGGTCACTCATTGCACATGCAACTATAGCCTCATGTCCGAGTCTTCCGACGCTCGCCACCCGCTCCAGCGCTCCACGGCCACCACGATCGCCGGGCCGCCAGGCGCTCGCGCGCGGTACTGCTCGTAGCGCTCCGCCAGCAGCGTGACAGCGCGTGCGTGCTCCGGCTCGCCGGCTGCGACGATCTTCGCGCTGCCGTCGGCCCGCGCCCACCACAGTGCCGACCAGTCCTCCTCGTAGTGGTCGGCAACCACGGTCACGGATGGGTTGGCGGCGATGTTGTCGAGCCGTCGCAGCCGCGTCGCGCTCCGCTTGGGCTTGTGGTCGACGGCGCTATACAGCGTGTCGTGCTCGAGCGCGAAGCACACCGGCACCAGGTGGGGCCGCCCGTCTGCACTGGCGCTCGCCAGCCGCGCTAGCCGCGCGGTGGCAAATAGCGCACGCGCGTTGGCGGAGTTCACGCGCTAGCCCGCGCCGGCCTGCTCGACGAGCGCGGCGCGCTGGTCTAGCCGCTTCTCGGTCTCCTGGCGCCCGGCCGACGGCAGGAAGAAGATGTAGCGAGAGACACCCGCTTCGCGGTATCCCTCAACGAGCTCCGGCTTGGCCGGCGCGGCGTAGAGACTCACCGGTGGCCGCGTCCGTCCAGCCTGCTCAGCGAGCTCGCCAAGACTGTCGATCCGCTTGCGCAGGTCCTGCGGCTGCTCGATCGCGTTCGGCATCCACTCATCGCCATAAGCGACGACGCGGCTCAGCACGCGCGCGCCATTGCCGCCGACGATCACCGGGGGATGGGGCTTCTGGGCTGGCTTCGGCCAGGACCAGATGCGCTCGAAGTTGACACGGTCGCCGTGATATGAGGCCTCGTCCTGAGTCCAGATCGCCTTCATCGCCTCGACGCGCTCGCGCATCAGGCTGAAGCGCCGGTGGGCATCGGTGCCGTGGTTGGCCATCTCCTCCACGTTCCAGCCGGCCCCTACCCCGAAGAGGAAGCGCCCACCGCAGAGCACATCGAGCGACGCGACCGCCTTGGCGGTCGTGATCGGGTCACGCTCGACTATCAGGCAGATGCCCGTCGCCAGCTTGAGACGCTCCGTGGCACCCGCCGCGGCCGTCAGCGCGACGAACGGGTCGTGCGTGTGCCAGTACTCCTGCGGCAGCGGATCGCCCGCCGGGTAAGGCGTCTCGCGGCTCGCGGGGATGTGCGTGTGCTCGGGGAAGAACAGCGACTCAAACCCGCGCTCCTCGACCATCGTTGCCAGCTCGTCGGGGGCGACCGCATAGTCGGTCGGAAACATCATCACGCCGAAGTCCATGCGTTCTCTTCTCCCTGGATTGGTGTCGTGACTTTGATTGATACCCGCTCAGGCCTCGAGCTCGACCTCGTAGCCAGCCGCGCGCAGCGCTTCCAGCAGCTCGCCGGTGTGGTGCGGGCCGCGCGTCTCGAGTGTCAGCTCGACAGCGCTCTCGCGCACGTGCAGTGGCAACCCCTCGCGCAAGTGCTCGATGCTGAGCAGGTTCGCATGCTCCTGGGCGACCAGGTCGATCAGCGCGGCGAGAGCCCCCGGCCGGTCGGGGACGCGGTGAAGAAGCGCACCCGCCGCCCCAGCTCCGTCTCCTGACGGCGGAGGAGCGCAGCGAGCAGGCCACTGTCGACGTTCTCACCCGAGACGATTGCAACGGTAGTCTCATCCCCGCTTGCAACCTTGCCGGCGAGCAGCGCGGCAACGGCTGCGCCGGCCCCTTCGGCGACCAGCTTCGCGCGCTCGGCGAGGAAGACCATACCGTCGGCGATCTCGTCCTCGTCGACGACGCAGATATCGTCGAGCAGCTCGCGCAGCAGCGGCAGCGTCACTTCTCCCGGCTGCTTGATCGCAATGCCGTCGGCGATCGTCGCCGTCGAGATCCCGAGCGATGGATCGGCTCGACCGAGCGCGCTCAGATACGGGGCACATACCTGCGCCTGGACGCCGCCTAGCCGCACATCCGGCAGCGCGCGCTTGATCGCGATCCCAACGCCGGCGGCCAAGCCGCCGCCCCCCAGCGGGACTATCACCCGCCGCAGGTCGTCGACGTCCTCGAGCAGCTCGAGCCCGACCGTGGCCTGGCCGGCGATCACGTCGAGGTCGTCGAAGGGGTGGATGAATGTCGCGTCGGATCTCTGCGCGCTCTTTGGCCGCGGCCACAGCCTCCTCGACGTTGTCGCCCAGAGACCGCACGGCGCCCCCCAGCTTCTCGACCGCCGCCACCTTTGACACCGAAGCCTCACGGGGCATGAAAACCTCAGCCGACCCCGCGAACCCGGGCCGCGTAGGCGACGGCCTGGCCGTGGTTGCCGGCGCTCGCCGTGACCAACCCGCCGGACGCCCGCTGTCCGAGCGCCGAGATCTTGTTCAGCGCGCCGCGGAGCTTGAAAGACCCCCGTGTGCTGAAGACCCTCGGCCTCCAGCGCCACCGGCCCGCCGACTCGCTGCACGAGCTCCTCACTGATGAACGTCGGCGTGCGGACGGCGATGTCGGCGATCGCGCGCCGTGCGGCCTCTGGATCGACCGCGTCAGCGAGGTGGTGTAGGCACCGCTGATTTCGATCCCGGGCCCCGTCATCGACCGGATTCTGGCAGGCCCGCATGCTCAGACCCGCCCCATTACAGTGGCGCGCCATGGCCGCCACCAACTCGGCGGGAATCGAGCTCCAGGGGCTTGTGAGGTCGTTCCGCAACCCCCACGGGCCGCCGGTGCACGCCGTTCGCGCGCTCGACATCTCCGTGTCGCGGGGGGAGACGGTCGCCCTGCTTGGACCCAACGGAGCGGGAAAGTCGACCACGATCGACATGCTCCTCGGCCTCACGGAGCCCGATGCCGGCACGGTGTCGCTGTTCGGCGCGACGCCGGCGGAGGCCATCCGCTCAGGGGCCATCGGCGCGATGCTCCAGACCGGCTCGGTGATCCGCGACCTGTCGGTGCGTGAGCTGATCGACATGATGGCCTCGCTCTATCCGTCGCCGCTCGGGGTGAACGAGGTTCTCGAGCTGACCCGCATCGCCGACATCGCCGATCGCCGCACGGAGAAGCTCTCCGGTGGTCAGACCCAGCGGGTTCGGTTCGCCGTTGCGCTCGTCAGCAACCCTGACCTGCTCGTGCTCGACGAGCCCACGGTCGCGATGGACGTCGAGGGTCGCCGTGCCTTCTGGACCACGATGCGTGAGTTCGCGGCCGAAGGCAAGACCGTCGTGTTCGCCACGCACTACCTCGAGGAGGCCGACGCCTACGCCGACCGAGCGGTGCTGATGGCCCACGGTCGGGTGGTAGCCGACGGGCCCACCACGGAGATCAAGGCGAGGGTCGGTGGACGGATGATCAGGGCGACACTTCCCAATGCCGATCTCGAAGTCCTGCGCGGGCTGCCGGGCGTCCTCGGCGTCGAACGGCACGGCGAGGCGGTCGTCCTCCGATGCTCGGACTCCGACTCCGCTATCCGCGCCCTGCTCGAGCGCCACGGCGACGCCCGCGACATCGAGATCAGCGGCGCCGGGCTTGAGGAGGCGTTCCTCCAGCTGACAAGCGCCGACGACCGCGACGACGCGGCCGCGCCGCAGGAGGCCATCCGGTGAACCTCGCGCTCACCTACACGCGCTACGAGCTGTTGCGGACGTTTCGCAACAGGCGCTTCTTCTTCTTCTCAATCGGCTTTCCGCTGCTCTTCTTCTTCGTGATCGCAGGACCCCAGAAAGACGTGCATAGTCTCGGCGGGTCGGGGATCGCGGCCCCGCTCTACTACATGGTGGGGCTGACTGCTTTCGGCACGATGAATGCCGTGCTCTCGAGCGGAGCACGCATCGCCGTCGAACGCGGCGCAGGATGGAACCGCCAGCTGCGGCTCACGCCTCTCTCCGCGCGCGCCTATTTTCGCTCCAAGGTGCTGACCGGCTACCTGATGGCGGGATCCACGATCGTCGTCATCTACGCGTCCGGGATCTCGCTGGGGGTATCGCTCCCGCTGAGCCGCTGGGTAAGCATGACGGCGCTGATCCTGGTGGGGCTGATCCCGTTTGCGGCGATGGGTGTCCTCTTTGGCCACATACTCACCGCCGATTCGATCGGCCCGGCGATGGGCGGTAGTACAGCGCTGTTCGCCTTCCTCGGAGGCACCTGGTTTCCGATCACCGGCAGCGGCGTGCTGCACGATATTGCCCAGCTGCTCCCCTCCTACTGGCTCGTGCAGGCGAGCCACGTGTCGATCAGTGGCCACGGCTGGCCGGCCAAGGGCTGGATCGTGATCGGCGCGTGGACGCTGGTCATGGCCGTGCTGGCCGCGCGCGCCTACAGAGGCGACACCGCGCGCGTTTAGCGCACGGCTACTCCCGTCGTCGGCGGGGATGACGGGCACGCGTACGAACGCTCGTGTGGCTGCAGCCGGAGTAGCGGTGGATGCTCGTGACGGTGACGCCACCCGCCGTGCGCACCACCACGCGCAAGGTGAAGCTCGCAGACCGCGGACGCGCGATCGTGACGCGCGTGATCCGCGCGTTGCGTACGAGCTTTATGCGACGGCGCCCGACGTAGACCGCGACGCGGACCGCGGGACCGTTGTCAGCGTGGATCGCGAGCCTCAAGGTCCGCGATCGCCGGCAGCCCGGGGTCGGGCTGGCGGGACAGCTCGCGCCTGCTTGGGAGACGAAGCCCAACAGCGGCAGGTCCCGCGAGGAGCTGCCCACGGCGATCGCGTCGCAGCCGCGCGCGATCCGCCACGCGTGCGTACGGCTGTCCCAGTAGGAGAAGGCGCGATCGTCGAGGGGCATCGTCAGCGTCGCGCTGCGACCGGGGGCCAGCCAGACCTTCGAGAAGCCGCGCAGCTGGCGCGGCGGCTCGGCAACACCCGGCAGGGCGGGCAGGCCTACGTACAGCTGGGGCACCGCCCAGCCCGCCCGCGACCCGCTGTTGGTAACCGTGACGCCGACCCCTTCGGCGGCCCCTGAGCCCGCCGGTGCAGACGCGATCGTGAGCTTGGAATAGCTGAACTTGGTGTAGGAGAGCCCGAAGCCGAAGGGGAATGCCGGCGTGATCTGGTGGGCGTCGAACCAGCGGTAGCCGACGAAGACGCCCTCCTTGTAGGTCACCTCGTCCAGGACGCCTGGGTATTTCTCGACGTCCCCGGCTGTGGGGAGGTCGGATGCACTGCCCGGGAAGGTGGCGGGCAGGCGACCGCCCGGGTCGGTGTCGCCGAAGAGCACGTTTGCGATCGCGGGTCCGCCCTGCTCTCCGGGATACCACGCCTCGAGCAGTGCGTTGACGCGGTCGCGCCATGGCGTCAGATCGGGTCCACCGCTCTCGAGCACGACGACGGTCCTGGGCTGAGCCGCCGCCACCGCGCTGATGAGCCCGTCCTGATTGCCCTGATTGGGGCACTCCAACGTCAGACACGCGCGATCGGCGCCCTCGGTGTAATAGTCGTCGGCGAACACGATCGCCACGTCGGCGGCGCGCGCGTCTGTGGTCGCCTTTGCCGCGTTGGAGCCATCGTCGTAGCTGACACGGACGCCGGAGCCAGCGCGCTGTTCGATCGCGTGCAGCGGGTCGGCGAACGCGAAGGGTGTCACCGACCCCGAGCCGCCGCCGGTCACGAACGTGGTGGCGGGCTTGCCAATCACCGCAATCGAGTGGACGCGACGGGAGTCAAGCGGAAGTGCGCCGTGGTTCTGAAGCATCGTGATCGCCGACTCCTCCATGTGCAGCACAGTCTGCGCATGGCCGGCCCGGTCGATTTGGGCGTCAGAATC
>QHBW01000043.1 GCA_003244205.1 Solirubrobacterales bacterium
GAACCAACACAACACCTCCCTCGAGGTTCAGCTGGAAGCCCCCCGGCGAGGGAGCCCCGTAGGAAGACTACGCAATGGTGCGCCGCAATGGCAACGAGCAGCGCCGCGAGCTGCGAAACGAGGGCGCTCGGCGTGGTATGTTCGCGCCCGTGGAGGGGTGGCGGAGCAGCCGTCGCAGACCTGGCCTGGCGGCGCTTGCGCTGGCGGCTGCCGCCGTGATCCCCGGGTGCGGAGGCTCGCGCCAGGATGCCCACGAGCCGTCGGGCAACTATCGCGTGGACGTGGTGGCAGCCCACTGGCAGCTAAAGCAGAGCCTCGCACAGGCATCGAAGCTGACGATCGCCGTGCGCAACGCCGGCAACAAGACGATCCCCGACGTCGCCGTGACGATCGGCTCGCCGGACCACCCTAGGGGCGTGGCGGACACCGCGGCAGGCGCGTTCTCGGACGCGATCAGCCAACCCGGCCTGGCAAGCACGTCGCGACCGATCTGGATCGTCGACCCCAACCCCGTCGTGGCGGGCGCCAACATCGGCGGCCCGGACTTCAGCCCCACCCAGGAGAACACCGGGCCTCCAGGCGCCGGCACCGCCTACACCAACACGTGGGCGCTGGGCGCACTGCCGGCTGGACACACCGCGACCTTCGTCTGGCACCTGACCGCGATCAAGCCCGGGACCCACACGGTCGCCTACGTCATCGCCGCTGGCCTCAACGGCAAGGCCAAGGCCGTCGACAGCGCGGGCAAGCCGGTCACCGGCGAGTTCAAGGTCAACATCACCAGCACCCCGTCGCCCGGCCGCCTGGACGCGAGCGGCAAGCCCATCCCCTACCGCCCGTAGCGGTGCCTCAGCGCTGCAAGCGCGGCGCGATGATCCGGTAGGCCTTGAGCCCGAGCCCAAGACGTTCGCGGTCCTGCGAGCGCATCGGGTCGAGCCCGCTCAGCTCGCGCACGCGATCGAGGCGGTAGGCGACCGTATGCCGATGGGCAAAGATGGCGGCCGCCGTCGAGTTCATGTTGCAATCGTGCTCGAGGTAGGCCTCGAGCGTGCCGATCAGGTCGGTCCGGTACTGGTCGTCATAGCGCACCAGCGGCGCGACGGTGTCGTCGTAGAACGCCGTCACCTCCTCGGGGTGCGATGCCAGCACCCGGAACAGCAGGCGATAGGTGCCCGAGCCGATCTCGTCGGCGATCGGGACGTCTGAGCGGCGCAGGACATCGAGCACGAGCTCGGCCTCCTGCAGCGCTCGCCCCAAGTCCGCGGGCTCGGCGTAGAACGACGACAGCCCGACGATGCCGTGGCGCTGCAGCCGCGTCGCAAGCGCCCGCGCCGCGCGCAGCGTGGCGTCCCCGATCCCCCCGCTCTCGGCGGGGTCGCACGCGGGCAGCAGGGCGTAGACGCGGTCGTCGAGCTGCTGGGCCAGCGCCCCCGGATACTCGCCGGCCACCGTGGCCACGACATGGCGCGGGCGCTGGGAGCGCAGCTCGGCGCAGAGCACGACCGCCCCACGCTCGAGCGAGCACCCGAGCCGCGCTGCGCGCCGGATCAGGTCGTCGGGATCCAGCTGGCCGCGGGCACGCAGCTCCTCGAGCAGCGACCCACGCAGGTTGTGCTCGACCTCGACCCTGGCCTGCTCGACGGCAACCTCCGTGAGGGCCGCCACCGCGGCGAGGTGCAGGAACTCGGGGGCGGCGGGATCGACCTCGTCGCCACCGAACAGCAGCACTGCCCCGAGGACGTCGTCGCCGGAGACGATCGGGATCTCGGCGGTCAGGCCCGGCGGTACGGGCGCCGGGCGATCCCTGATGCGCTCGGCTACGTAGCGCCGCACGGTCGCCAGCTCGATCGCTGCATCCGACGGGGCGGCGACGACCCGAGCCAGCTTGGGCACAGCGACCGCCACCGGCGCGCCGCAGGCCACCGCGGCCAGTCCGGCGACCGCCTTCAGGCCGTCGCCGGAGAGGACCGCATCGACCATCTGCAGATGGACATCGCGCAGACGCGCGACGAGCATCGCAGGGGTGCCATCCCCGGATGGCTCGACCACCATCTTCATCGCGCTGCGCACCTCTTCGGTCATGCCGCTGCGCACCTCCTCGGCGGGATCCGCTGCAATCGTCGGCTACGCAGCCGCGCAGGTCGTTATCCGGGTGTCGAAAGATCGCGTTGGCGCTTTCGCCCGCAGGCCAGACAGGCGGCCGGCCGGCGTAGCGATCGCGTGCTCCACGACGTCGCGATCGCCTGCTCCACGAGGGCGAATCGCGCCGCTCCCAATTTGGACAGCGGGACAGTGCTCCGACAGCCTCCTGCCCGCTAGGCTCGGGGACTCGCCCGCGTCGCCCCCAGGAGGACCAGCCTTGCCCCGATCCCGCCAGCAGAATGTCATGGCCGCGCAGTGGAGCGCCAACGGTGCTGCGCTCGGCTCGCCCGACCTGACGGTCGTGGCAAACCAGGTCTTCGGTCAGAACGTCTTCAGCCCGGCCGTACAGCGTCAGCGGCTGCCGCACTCCGTCTTCAAGTCCCTCCAGGAGGCGCTCGCGCGCGGCGGGGCGCTGGACACGTCGCTGGCCGACCAGATCGCCTCGGCGATGAAGGACTGGGCGATGGAGCGAGGCGCGACCCACTACACCCACTGGTTTCAACCGCTGACAGGCTCCACCGCCGAGAAGCACGATTCCTTCTACGCCCCCACCGGAGACGGGTCCGCGATCGCCGACTTCTCCGGCAAGGAGCTGATCCAGGGCGAGCCCGACGCCTCCTCCTTTCCGACCGGCGGGATCCGCGCCACCTTCGAGGCCCGCGGCTACACCGCTTGGGACCCCACGAGCCCCGCGTTCATCCTCGAGAACCCGAACGGCGCGTTCCTCTGCATCCCGACCGCGTTCGCCTCGTGGACCGGAGAGGCGCTGGACAACAAGATCCCGCTGCTGCGCTCGATGGACGCGCTGTCGGGCACCGCGATTCGCGCCCTGCGGCTGTTCGGCCACGAGCAGGCCCAACGCGTCTTCACGACGGTCGGTCCCGAGCAGGAGTACTTCCTGATCGACGAGCAGTACTACTTCGAGCGCCCTGACCTCGTGACCACCGGGCGGACGCTGTTCGGCGCCAAGCCGCCGAAGGGACACGAGCTCGACGATCACTACTTCGGCTCGATTCCGGAGCGCATCCTCGCCTGCATGCTGGAGGTCGAGCGCGAGCTGGCCAAGCTCGGCGTCCCGATCAAGACCCGCCACAACGAGGTTGCCCCCAACCAGTACGAGGTGGCGCCGGTCTTTGAGAACTCCAACGTCGGCTGCGACCACCAGCAGCTCGCGATGCAACAGCTGCAGGCCGTCGCCCGCCGCTACGGGCTCGTCTGTCTGCTGCACGAGAAGCCATTCGCCGGCGTCAACGGCTCGGGCAAGCACAACAACTGGTCGATGGGCACCGACACGGGCATGAACCTGCTCGATCCGGGCGACACACCGGCGGACAACATCCAGTTCATGTTCTTCTGCGCCGCCGTGATCCAAGCTGTCAACAAGCACCAGGCGCTGCTGCGCGCCTCGGTGGCGACCGCCGGGCAGGACCATCGGCTCGGGGCCAACGAGGCTCCCCCGGCGATCATGTCGATCTTCCTCGGCGCCGAGCTGCTGCGCGCCTTCGAGGCAGCGGAGTCAGGCGAGCCCGTCAGCGACAGCGAGAAGGGCTTTCTCGGGCTCGGCACACCGGTACTGCCGCCGCTGCCGATGCACGGCGGCGACCGCAACCGCACGAGCCCGTTCGCGTTCACCGGCAACAAGTTCGAGTTCCGCGCGGTCGGCTCGAGCATGTCGCTGTCGCTGCCCAACACGGTGCTCAACACGATCGTGGCCGAGGCGCTCGACGATCTCAGCTCCAAGCTCGAGACGGCGACCGAGGCCGGCACTCCGCTCGAGGAGGCTGTCCGCGCGATCGTCAAGGAGAGCTGGACGGCGAACAAGCAGATCGTCTTCGAGGGCGACAACTACGCCGAGGAGTGGCACGCCGAGGCGCAACGGCGCGGACTGCAGAACCTGCGTACGACTCCCGAGGCGCTGCCCTGGCTGCTCGAGCCGCAGACGCTCGAAGCCTTCGGTCGCTACGAGGTGCTCTCCGAGCGCGAGCTTCACGCCCGCTACGACGTGCTCCTGGAGCAGTACATCATCAAGGTGAACATCGAGGCCGAGACCGCGGCTGCGATCGCCCGCACGATGCTGCTGCCCGCCAGCGCTCGTCACCTCGCCGAGCTGCGTGCCGCCGATCTGCCCCAGCTGGCCAGCGTGGTGGCCAGCCTGATCGAGGACTTCTCGACCGCTATCGGCAAGCTCGAGCAGACAAATGCCGCTCACGCGGGCGAGGAAGGCTCGCTCGACCACGCCGCCTACATGCGCGACGAGGTGCTGGCCGCGATGGCGGAGGTGCGGGCGATCGCCGACAAGCTCGAGAAGATCGTGGCCGACGACCTCTGGCCGTTGCCGAAGTACTCCGAGATCCTGTTTATCAAGTAGGCGACCGGGCGCGCCGCCCGGTCGCTGGGCCGGGCGCTAAGCCGCTCAGCGCAGTACCGCGAGCAGCGAGAGCCCGACGGGCATCCGGCGTCCGGAACGAATCAGCCAGGCCTCGAAGTGCAGCGGCTGGCTGAGCGTGCGGTTGAGCCAGCCGGGGGTGCGATGCAGATCGGAAACCGGTGGGCCGGAAGGGCGCCGCACGCGCTCCAGCGTGCGGTAGGCGATCGCGGCGGGCAGCAGCAGGGCGTTGAAGTGCGTGCTGCGCTCGCACACCCAGCCGGCGTCACTCGCGGCCGCGAGCAGCGTCCTGCGCGTGTAGCGGCGGCGGTGGTGGTTGACCTCGTCATGCGAGCTCCAGATCCATTGGTAGGCGGGGACGGTCACGACCAGCCGCCCGCCGGGTGCGACGACGCGGCGCAGCTCCGTGAGCGCCGCGCGGTCGTCGTCGAGATGCTCGATCACGTCGAGGCAGACGGCGAGCTCGAAGGCGCCATCGGCGAAGGGCATCGCCTCGATCGTGCCCGCCGTGACGGCGCCGGCAGCGCGCTCTCGCGCGCGCGACAACGAGGCTCCGGCGGGCTCGAGCCCTGTCACCTGCCCGAACTCGCCCAGCATCAACATGTTGCGTCCACTGCCGCAGCCGGCGTCGAGGATGCGGGTCGCCGGGCTGAGGGGCAGCGACGCGAGCACCTGGCGCAGCACGCGGCGGCGGCCGCGGTACCACCAGTGGTGATCCTCCGCCGCATGCGTCTCGAGCTCGTAGCCCGCGTCCATCAGCGTGTCGGCTGACTTCGGTGACTGCGTCAGCGCGCGGCTGGCGTGATCGGCCATCCCCGCCCACCCTACCCCGATCGGCGGCCTGAGGAGGCTCAAAAACCTTCTCACGCCCGTGTCAAGGTTTCGCGGCCGTTGGTAGCATCGGCCACACGTCATGCGCGACTATCTCGAGGCCATCCGAGCACGCGTCGTCGTCTTCGACGGCGGTATGGGCGCGACGCTCGAGCAGTTCGAGCTGACGCAGGAGGACTACGGCGGATTGGCGGGCAAGTGCCACGAGGCGCTCGTGCTGAACCGCCCCGACGTGATCCAGGGGGTGCACGAGTCGATGCTCGACGCCGGCGCCGAGGTCGTTGAGACCGACAGCTTCCAGGGGTCCCGGCTCAAGCTCGAGGAGTGGGGGCTCGGCGAGCACACGCTCGAGATCAACCGGCGCGCCGCCGAGATTGCTCGCGCCGCGGCCGGCGAGCAGCGCTTCGTCGCCGGCTCGATCGGGCCGACGGGCTTCCTGCCGGCTTCCGATGACCCGACGCTGGGTCAGATCAGCTTCCGCGCGCTCGTCGACGTCTTCGCCGAGCAGGCCGAGGGACTCGTGGCGGGCGGCGCCGATCTGATCATGATCGAGACCGCTCAGGACATCCTCGAGGTCAAGGCGGCAATTTTTGGCGCGCGCGCGGCCTTCAAAGAGGCCGGCCGCTCACTTCCCATCCAAGCATCCGTGTCGCTGCTGCCAAACGGCGGAAAGATGCTCCTGGGGACCGACATCTCCGCGGTGCTGGCCACACTCGAGGCGCTGCGCGTGGACGTGATCGGACTCAACTGCTCGACCGGCCCCGCGGACATGCGCGATGCGATCCGCTTCCTCGGAGAATTTGCCTCGGTGCCGGTGCACTGCATTCCCAACGCCGGCCTCCCCCTCCAGGGGCCCGATGGCGAGACGATCTTCCCCGAGGAGCCCGAGCCGCTCGCCGCGACGCTGGGTGAATTTGTCGATCGCTTCAGCGTCTCGATCGTCGGCGGCTGCTGCGGGACCACGCCCGAGCACATCCGCGCGATCCATGAGCGCTGCGCCGGGCGCGCTCCCGGCGAGCGCCCGGCGCCGCGGCCGCCCCACGTCTCCTCGATGATCGCAGCGACGCCGCTGGCGCAGGAGCCGGCGCCGACGATCGTCGGCGAGCGCGTCAACTCGCAGGGCTCACGGCGCGCGAAGCGACTGCTGCTCCAAGACGACTACGACGGGCTGCTGCAGATCGCCGAGAGCCAGGTGGAGGGCGGCGCCCACATCCTCGACCTCTGCGTCGCGCTGACCGAGCGCAGCGACGAGGACGAGCAGATGCGAGCGCTCGTCGAGCGCGTGTCGCTGTCGCTGGAGGCACCGATCCAGGTCGACTCCACCGAGCCCGAGGTGATGCAGGCGGCGCTCGAGCAGATCCCCGGCCGCGCGATCGTCAACTCGGTCAACCTCGAGGCCGGGCGCGACAAGCTCGACCGCGTCGTCCCGTTGTGCCTCGAGCACGGCGCCGCGCTGATCGCGCTGACGATCGACGAGCAGTCGATGGGCAAGACCTCCGCCCGCAAGCTCGAGATCGCCCAGCGCATTCACCAGTACGTCTGCGAGGAGCACGGGCTCGACCCCCAGCTGCTGATCTTCGACGCGCTCACGTTCACATTGACGACCGGCGACGAGGAGTGGCGCCCGAGCGCGATCGAGACACTCGAAGGCATCCGCCGGATCAAGGCGGCGCTGCCCGGCGTGAAGTGCTCGCTTGGAGTCTCCAACGTGTCCTTCGGCGTCTCGCCCCCGGCCCGGGCGGTGCTCAACTCCGTCTTCCTTCATCACGCCGTCGACGCCGGGCTCGACCTGGCGATGGTGCACCCCGCCGAGGTGACCCCCTATGCCGAGATCCCCGAGCTAGAACGAGCACTCGCCGACGACCTCGTGTTCAACCGTCGCGAGGACGCGCTCGAGCTCTTCATCAACCACTTCGAGTCCAAGGGCGAGGAGGAGGACGAGGAGGCGGCCGACCCGACCGCCGGGATGGAGCCCGAAGAGGCGCTGCACTTCCACATCCTGCGCCGCCGCAAGGAGGGTGTCGAGGACTGGATCGACCGCGCGGTGGAGAAGATCGGCGCCGTCCCCACCCTCAACGACGTCCTCCTTCCCGCGATGAAGGAGGTCGGCGACAAGTTCGGCGCCGGCGAGCTGATCCTCCCCTTCGTGCTCCAGTCCGCCACCGTGATGAAGCGCGCGGTGGCCCGGCTGGAGAATTACCTCGACCGCATCGAGGGCTACACCAAGGGCACGGTGGTAATCGCGACCGTGTTCGGCGACGTGCACGACATCGGCAAGTCGCTCGTCAACACGATCCTCACGAACAACGGCTACACGGTTGTGGACCTGGGGAAGCAGGTCCCAATCGGCACGATCCTCGAGGCCGCCCGCGAGCACGACGCGACCGCCATCGGCCTCAGCGCGCTGCTGGTCTCGACGTCCAAGCAGATGCCGCTGTGCGTGGCCGAGCTCCACCAGCAGGGCTCCGAGGTGCCCGTCCTGATCGGCGGCGCCGCGATCAATCGCAACTTCGGCCGACGCATCCTTTATCCGGGCGGGACCGGCTCCGAGGAGATCTACGACCCCGGCGTCTTCTACTGCAAGGATGCCTTCGAGGGTCTCGCGGTGATGGACCAGCTGGTCGACGAGGATGCGCGCACCGCACTCGTGGAGAAGGTGCACAGGGAGGCGCGCGCGCTGCGCGAGCGCGGCCCCGAGCCCGAGCCCGCCGACACCTCCGACGCTAGCGTGCGCTCGCCCGCGCGCACCGACGTACCCGTACCGAAGCCGCCGTTCTGGGGTGCGCGCGAGATTGCGGTGTCGCTTGACGACGTCTTCCCCCACCTCGACCTTCACGTCCTCTTCAAGCTGCACTGGGGCGGGCGCGGGGTCAAGGGCGATGCCTGGCGCCAGCTCCTGGCCGATGAGTTTCACCCGACGCTGCGACGGCTGTGGCGCGAGCAGACGTTCCTGCACCCGCGTGCGCGGCTCGGCTACTTCCCGGTCAACAGCGAAGGCAACGAGCTGATCGTTTGGGACCCGCAGGCCCCGGGCGAGCGCGAGCTCGAGCGGCTCGTGTTCCCCCGCCAGCCCGGTCACGACCACATCTGCCTCGCCGACTTCTACCGCCCCCGCGAGAGCGGCGATGTTGACGTCGTCGCGCTTCAGGCAGTGACAGCGGGCGAGGAGATCACCGAGGTCATGAAGCGGCTCGAGGACGAGGGCGAGTTCTCAGAGCAGCTCTACGTTCACGGGCTCGGTGTCCAGGTGGCCGAGGGCATGGCCGAATGGCTGCACTCCCAGGTTCGAGCGGCGCTCGGCATCGGCCCTGCCCAAGGCCGGCGGTACTCATGGGGCTACCCCGCCTGCCCCGAGCAGTCCGAGCACGAGAAGGTCTTCCGGCTGCTCGACGCGCCCGCGATCGGTCTGCGCCTGAGCGACGGCTTTGCCGTCGAGCCGGAACAGTCCACGCTCGCGATCGTTGCCCACCACCCGCAGGCGATCTACTTCGGGATGAAGTCCGGCCGGCTCAAGGAGCTGGCCGGAGACGGCGAGCTGCCAGCGCCCGACGAGATCATCTACGACCCCCGGCGCCCCCGCGGCGAGGGCGCTCACTACGTCGACGCCGACGGCGAGCTCGTCTTCGAGGGCGAGCATCCCGACGATGAGCCATCCGACGAGGTACTCGAGGCCGAGGCGAGCGTCAGCGCCTGACGGCGTCAGCAAGCCACGCGTCGCCTCTTCTAAGCGCCAGCTCGACGCCGCTCCAGCAGGGCTAGCAATCGCTGCGCCTCGCGCTCCGGCTGCTGATGGAGTCGTCGCCACGTCATCCGCCCAACGACGAAGCCGGCGGACGCAAGGTCCAGGTCTTTGTCGCGGTCGCGCTCAAAGGCGCGGTAGTCGTCGTGGTAGGCCCGTCCGTCGAGCTCGATGATGACGCGCTGCGCTAGCCAGACCATGTCGACCTCGTAGCCGGCGATCCGCCGGTTGACCTCGGGCCGCGGCAGGCCGTAACGCTCGACAAACGCCAGGAAGGCGTCCTCAAAGGCCGACCGCGTCGCCGCTGCCGGCCGAGCGATGAGTGGTTGCAGCACTCCCACGCGGCGACCCGGGGAGCGGTCGAGGAGCGCTCCCAGCTCCGCGCGGGTGACCCGCCCCATAACGCGTGCCTCATTGAACGCGCGAGCCAGCGCGGCGTCGCCGAGCACATCGGCGAGGTCCAGCAGTGTGCGCGCCGGTGACGTGATCGAGATCCCGTGATGGCTCCTGCGATCCCGACTTGTCAGCGTGCGTGTGCGATGAACGCGCACGTGGGGGTGACGGCGGTCGCTCGGTGCGCTGACCTCGACCGGCCCACGCCAGGGTGGCCCCACAGCTCTGCCGCGGAGCGATGGCTGAGCGTGGCACCAGGGCCGCACGCGAGCACTGCGGCCATTGCCCGAGCGTGCGCAGAGACGGGACGATGACCGATCGCATAGACCTGCCGATGGACCCTGTGCAGACGCCCGACCTTGATGCGGTAGCTGATGGCGGCCGTGCCGAGACCGGCTTCCAACAGTTGAGCGTGGGTCAGCAGGCCATGCTGCGATCGGGCGCGCTGACCCAAGCGGTGATCCACCGGCGCCTCGCCGGTCGCGTCGCCGCGCGCATCCCGCGAGTCCCGCCGAAGGGGTGTGCGATGTGGTCGATAACTATTTGGGTCTTCATCGCACACCCCTGGCAGGATCGCGGTGACGGGTCTCGCCGTGGACGGCGGAAGCGTGTCTCGTCCCACAGCGGTGGCAATCCGGCGACAGTTTCCGCGGCCGCGCGCCACGACCCGCCGCCGCGCGCCACGACCCGCCGCCGCCCGCCACGACCCGCCGCCGCGCGCCACGGCCCGCCGCCCGCCGCGCGCGGCCCGCCAACGGCCCACGCACCCGACCCCCGCCGCCGCACCGCAGCCCCCAACGCTCCATAGTGCCTGGCGATGGCGAGCTCTTCACAGCGCGCGCGCAGAGTGCGACCGGCCACGGCGCAGCTGGGAAAGGCGCTGCTCGATGGCTTCAAGCGCAATGACCTGCTGACGTACGCGAGCGCGATCTCGTTTCAGATCCTCACGGCGATCATCCCGTTCGCGCTCTTCGTAGTCGCCTTCGCGGGACTGCTGCATCTCGACAGCGTTTGGCGAGACCACGTCGCACCGCAGGTTCAGGCACAGGTCTCTCCCGCCGTTTTCACGGTGATCTCAGACGCCGTAGACAAGGTCTTCGCCGGCACGCAGGAGCTGTGGGCGACGCTCGGTGGAGCGTTGGCCCTGTGGCAGGTGTCCGGCGCCGTGCGCGCAGTCATGGGCGCGCTGGATGGGATCTACGAAGCGTCCCACGAGCGCCCCTTCGTCAGGCGTTACCTGATCTCCTTTGCGCTCGCGATCGCCGTTGGAGCGTGCTTCATCCTGGCGACTCTCTGCTTCCAGCTGGCGCCCTTCGTCTCCGTGCGACATCCGGGCGCCGCATGGACGATCTTCGTCTTCGTCGCGCGCTTCGTGCTGACGGTCGGCCTGATGTCGATCGCCGTGGGCCTGCTGGTCCACGTCGCTCCGGCTACACCTCAGCCGCTCCCATGGGCCAGTCTCGGCACCGCGATCGTGATCGTGACCTGGGTGATCGTGTCACTCGCCTTTTACTTCTATCTGACGGCGATCGCGTCCTATGACTCGATCTTCGGCAGCCTCGCCTCTGTGATCGTTGCGATGGCCTACATCTACACCTCGACGATCGTCTTCCTCTTCGGCACCCAGCTCGACGCGATCCTCCGCGTCCAGGCCGCGAGCGCGCGCGCCGGCACCGAGCTCGCGGCGCCCGCGGGCGTCCGCGCGGTCGCTCGCTGAGCGGCGCGGCCCTGGCCTCCTAGGCCCCCGCCCCGTGCGAGCCTCGATGCGACCTCGACGACTCCGGCTCGGGGGCCAGCTTCACCGGTGCGGTGTGCAGGGCGCGCAGGCGCACCTCACGCCAGGAGAGCCCTTCCTTGAGCAGCGCCGGACCGCCCATGATCACCGCCGTGGAGACCTCGACCGCCTGCAGCACGATCCCGTAGCCCAGCGCGCTGGCTGAGCTGACGCCATAGGCACCGGCGAGCACGGCCACGCAGGCCGCCTGGAAGATGCCCAGGTTCGACGGCGTGACGGGGATGACCGCAGTCACGTTGACCGCAAAGAGGACCGCGGCCGCCGCGGCCGGGGCAACGGGGGTGCTGATGCCCAGAGCGTGCAGCAGCACGAGGCACGAGAGCCACTGCAGCGCCCATGCCGCGAGCTGAGCCACTGCCGCCAGGGGTCCCAGGCGAGGATCGCGGAAGACCCGCAACCCAGAGCGCACCTGGTTCAACGAGCGCCGCGCGCGCACAAGCAGGCTGGCGCGCTTGCCGCGCGCGTGGCGTCCGCGCAGCAACATCGGCGCGGTTAGCACTACCGCGAGCGCGACGACCGGCAGCGCGGCGACGGCAAGCAGGGCCGTCTCGTGGCCCGCGAAGACGCTGGCGGTCGAGAACATCACCGCACCGAGGGCGGCCAGCGCGAGCAGGTTGAGCAGCGTCTGGGAGACGATCGTCCCGAGCACCACCGGGAAGCGCTCGCGCAGGCGACCGAGCCGGCGCGCGACAACGAACGCGCGCGAAGGCTCTCCCAGGCGCGCGGGCAGCGTGGCCGACATCAGCACCCCGATCGAGGTGCCTTGGAGGGCGTCGCGGCGGCGCACGCGAGCGCTCGGAAGCGCTGCGCGCAGGATCGCGTGCCAGGACGCCGCGCGCAGGAACAACGACGCGCACATCAGCGCGAGCGCCGCACACACGAGCCCCGGGCTCGAGCTCGCGAGGCTGCGACCGACGTTGGCGACACCGATGCGCTGGAGCGCCAGCGCGGCCAGCCCGATGGCGACCAGCGCGGCGATCGGCGCCGCGATACGGCGAGCCAGCGCCAACCCGGGACGGCGCACGGGAGCCGTCGCGGCCGGGGCCGGCTCCAAGGTGGGCAGCCGGCGCGCGGGGATCAGCGGCTTGAGGTCCGCCGGGAGCACGCCGACGCGTGCGGCCGCGCGCCCCAGGCGCCCAGCCGGCTTGCCGACGGCGCGCGCGTCCTCGTAGGCCTCGAGCACCTCCTCGGCAATGTGCGGCCAGGCGTAGCGCTCGACGGTGGTGGCGGCTTCCCGGGCGAGCGCGATGCGGCGCTCGGGCTCGTACCACAGCCCGCGCAGAGCCTCGGCCAGAGCGGTTGCGTCACCGGGCGCCACGAGCACGCCGTCGCGGCCGTCGCTGACGACGTCGCGGTACCCGGCGATGTCGGAGGCCACCACCGTAGTCCCCGCGGCAAAGGCCTCGGTCAGCACCATGCCGAAGCTCTCGCCCCCGAGCGAGGGGGCACAGAGGACGTCGGCGGCGGCGAGCTCCTTGGCTTTGGTGGCGTCATCGACCTTGCCCAGCGCGCGCACGCCGCGGCCGTCGTCGAGCATCAGGTGCTCGGCCTCGGAGTCCTCGATGCCCACAAGCGTGAGCTCGGCGGGTATGTGCTCGCGCAGCGCCTCGAAGGCACGCAGCAGCAGCGGCAGCCCCTTGCGCTCGACCGCCTGGCCGACGAAGAGGACCTTCAGCGCTGTGTCGCCTGGCCGGCCAAGCTCAGCGCTCGGAACGTCAACACCGCCCGCCGGCGGCGTGACGCCGTTGGGGATGACGCGATAGCGCCCACCGAAGAACCGGCGGCCGGTCCACTCGGCGGCGTGCGAGACCGCGATGCGCACGTGCAGGTGGTTGAGCACCAAGCGCGCGCCGAAGAGGTTGCCGACGTTGTTGGTGACGCGATTCTCCGAGTAGGCGTGGAAAGTGCCGACGAGCGGAGCGCGCGTGCGCAGCAGCAGGTCCCAGCCGATCAGGAAGGCGATCGGCTCGTGGACGTGCACGACGTCGAAGTTGCCCTCGCTCAGCGCGCGATTCATCCGCCTCAGGGGACCCGGGGTGACGGCGAGGTTCGACAGCGCGCCGTTGGCGGAGAAGGCGATCGTGCGGCCGAGCTCGATCAGCCACTCCGGATGCTCGCGCTCGGAGGGTCGCGCGCCGCGATGGGTGAGGCGCGCGATGCGATCGTCAGGATCGCTGGGCGAGAGCACGCGCACGTGGTGGCCGCCGTCGAGGAACTCGGTCGCGAGCGACTCGATGTGTCGTGTCACGCCCCCCGGGTACGTCCAAGAATAGGGCGAGACCAGCGCGATCCGCACTTGCCCATGGTACCCGAGTCACGAGCTCTGCCAACGGATTGCCAGAGACGGTCACGAGGTCGCGCGAGGATGCCGGGTAGGCTCGCAGCGATGCGCTACAGACAGCTCGGTGCAAGCGGGCTGAGGGTGTCGGAGATCGCCCTCGGCTCGTGGCTGACCTATGGCGGCTCGGTCGCCGATTCGGCGGCACAGGCGTGCATCGAGCGAGCCTACGAGCTCGGGATCAATCTCTTCGATACCGCGAACGCCTACCGGCGCGGCGGCGCTGAGCAACTGCTCGGCCGGGCTCTGGCTCGCTATCCCCGCGACTCGCTCGTGGTCGCAACGAAGGTCTACTTCCCGATGGGTGAGGGACCGAACGACCGCGGTCTCTCGCGCAAGCACATCACCGAGCAGTGCAACCAGTCGCTACGCCGGCTGGGGATGGACTACGTCGACCTCTACCAGTGTCACCGCCCAGATCCCGAAGTCCCGCTGGAGGAGACGCTACGGGCGCTCGACGACCTCGTGCGCGCCGGCAAGGTGCTCTACGTCGGGGTCTCGGAGTGGGGCGCCGAGCTGCTCGAGGAGGCTCACGCGATCGCCGACCGGCGGCTGCTCGACAAGCTCGTCTCCAACCAGCCGCAGTACTCGATGCTGTGGCGCAAGATCGAGCATGAGGTGATCCCGATCTCCGAACAGCTCGGCATCGGGCAGGTCGTGTGGTCACCGCTCGCCCAGGGCGTGCTCAGCGGCAAGTACGCGCCCGGCGAGCAGCCGCCGAGCGGCTCGCGCGCGGCGCACGAGAGCGATGCCAACTTCATGCGCGCCTTCATGCGCGACGAGGTGCTCGCCTCCGTGCAGGCGTTGCGCCCGATCGCCGACGAGCTGTCCATCAGCATGGCCCAGCTTGCGCTCGCATGGGTCCTGCGCCAGGACAACGTCGCGAGCGCGATCGTCGGCGCGTCTCGCCCCGAGCAGGTCGACGACAACGCGGCAGCCAGCTCCGTCGAGCTCGACGGCGACGTCCTGGGGCGGATCGACGCCGCGCTCGATCCCGCGCTGCGCGTGATCGAGCAGGGCTGAGGCCCCGACAGCAGCGCCGAAAGCATCTCCGCGCTCGCCGCTGGCGGCCGCAGGCCGCCTATCATCGTCGTTCACCAGCCGCCCCTCGGCGCCAACGCGAGTCGCAGCCGCCATGCCCCACCGCCACGTCGTCAAGTACACCTTCCTGAAGCTCGATCCCGCCTGGCGGCGGCTCGACGCGGTCGAGCGCGCCGGCCACAAGCGCGAGTTCATCGCGGCGTGCGCTGACTTCGCCGAGGATCACCTGCTGCGCTGCTTCTCGCTCGTTGGAACGCGCGGGGACTGCGATCTGCTGCTGCTCTCCCAGGCCCAGAACCTCGACCGCATCCACGAGTTCCATGTCGTGCTGGGGCAGAGCGGCCTGATGAAGTGGGCCACCACGCCCTACTCCTACTTGGCGATGACCAAGCCATCGGAGTACTCCGAGGAGTCGCGTCTGGAGATCCGTCCAGGGCACTCGCGCTATCTCTTCGTCTACCCCTTCGTCAAGACGCGCGCGTGGTATCGCCTGCCCGCCGAGGAGCGTCAGCGGATCATGGCCGAGCACATTCGCATCGGCCGCGAATACCCCGACATCGACCTCAACACGAGCTACTCCTTCGGGCTCGACGACCAGGAGTTCGTGGTCGCCTTTGAGACCGATCGCCCGCAGGACTTTCTCGACCTCGTCCAGCGGTTGCGCACGACGGAGTCCAGCGAGTACACGCTGCGCGACACTCCAACCTTCACCTGCATCGAGACCGGCGTGGAGCGGGCGCTCGGCGCGCTCGACGGCGAGGCGCTCGCGATCGCCGCGACCCACGAGGCGCTGGCGTGATGAGCGACGACTTGGCTGCGAGTAACGGAAGCGGCGCCGTCAAGCCCGCGATCCGCCCCGGAAGCGACCCCCAGGCACTGGCCGCGGACTTCGACGCCGTGCGCGACATCACTGTGATCGGTGCCGGCCCGGTCGGCCTGAGCACCGCGTTCTGGGCCGGCATGCGCGAGGCCAGCTCGCGCATCATCGACTCGCTGCCCGACATCGGTGGCCAGCTGACGACGCTCTATCCCGAGAAGTGGATCTTCGATGTTCCCGGCCACAGCAAGGTGCTGGCGCGCGACCTCGTCGATGAGCTGCGCGCCCAGGCGCTCGAGCAGTTCGACGTCCCCGTGCACCTCGAGACCACTGCCGAGACGATCTCCTCGGAGCCCGACCCCAGGGATCCCGAGCGCAAGCTGGTGGTGCTCAACACCGACCGCGGCGCGCTGCGTTCGCGCACGGTGATCGTGGCCGGCGGTCACGGGGCGTTCGAGCCCAAGCCGCTGCCGGGCTACGACATGGCGCCGTGGGAGGGGCGCGGCGCCCATTACCTGGTGAGCGAGAAGGCGGCCTTCGCAGGCAAGCGCGTGGTCATCGTCGGCGGCGGCGACTCGGCCATGGATTGGGTCATCAACCTGCTCGACATCGCCGAGCAGATCACGCTTGTGCACCGCCGCGACGGCTTTCGTGCCCACGAGGTGACGGTCGGCCAGGTGATGGACGCGGCCGCGCGCGGCGTGGTCGACATCCGCGTCCCCTATCAGATCCATCAGGTCGCCGGCAACGGCGCGATCGAACGTGTGACGCTGCTGCATTCCGAGCACGAGCAGGATCGCTCCCACGACGTCGAGATCGACTGTGACGCCGTGCTCCTCCAGCTCGGGTTCAAGACCGCGCTGGGGCCCTTGAAGGACTGGGGCTTTGAGATCTCCAAGGGCGCGATCGTCGTCGATGGGGCGACGATGGCGACGTCGCTGGACGGCGTCTGGGCGTGCGGCGACATTGCCACCCACAGCTCAAAGCTGAAGCTGATCGCCACCGGCTTCGGCGAGGCGGCGATCGCCGTGGCCCAGGCTGTACATTCGATCCGCCCGGAGATGAAGCTGCAACCCAAGTACTCGACCAACACCGGCGTCCCGGGGGCGGTCGAGGGCCAGGCCTGAGCCGGCGATGTCGCATCGCTGACAGCTTCCCCGAGGGCGCGGTCGCGCACTTGCGTGCGGCCGACCCCGTGCTGCGCGAGGTGATCGACGCCGTCGAGGCGAGCGGCGCCGAATCCCATCAGAGACCCCATCCGCCCGACCACTACGGCGCGCTGGTGCGCTCGATCGTGGGCCAGCAGCTGTCGACGAAGGCGGCCAGCGCGATTTACTTGCGGCTGACCGAATTCTTCGGTGGCCGGACCCCGACGCCGGCGGAGCTGCTGGTCGCCGATCCTGAGCAGATGCGCGCCGCTGCTGGGCTTTCGCGCGCCAAGGTGTCGTTCCTGCGCTCGCTCGCCGAGCACGTCGAGCAGGGCGAGCTCGAGCTCGAGCGCTTCGACACGATGGCCGAGGCGGACATCGAGGCCGAGCTGGTCGCGGTGCGCGGAATTGGGACGTGGACGGTGCACATGTTCTTGATCTTCCAGCTGCAGCGGCCCGACGTGCTCGCCTGGGGGGATCTCGGTATCCGCGCCGCCGTGAAGCGATGGTGGGAGCTCGACGAGCTGCCCAGCTGTGTCCAGCTGGAGGCGCTCAGCGAGCCCTGGCGGCCGTGGCGGACGCTGGCCTGCCGCTATCTCTGGCGCGCGCTCGACGCCACGCCGGCCTGATGCGCTAGTCGCGGCAGCTCGCCGGCAACGGCGGCGGCGGCGCACCCGGGCGCCGCTGGCCCCACGCCTTCCAGAGCTCCTCCGTCGGGTAGGACTTGGTCAGCTGAGCGTCCGCGAGCCCGACCGGGTAGTAGGGGTCCTCGCGAAAGGTGTACTGCACGGCCGCACGCACGAAGCCGAGCCCGTCCCAGGCGCTCAGCGCTGCCGCCAGCGCCCGGCATGCCGCGCGCGCGGAGGCCTCGTCGCGCGGCCTGGGTCCACCCGCGACGGGCCCACCCACACCGGTTTCGGTCACCCAGAGCGAATACTGCCGCCGGCATCCGCGGGCGCCGAGCATGGCCTGGATTTGAAGAAGAAGACCAACACTCGCGCCGGCGTCCAACCGCCCCGCCCTGCCGTCAGCGGCGAGTGCCGGTCCCTGAGCTCCGACCGCTGCGGGGCTGATGTAGAGGTGCTGGGCCCAGACGTCGGCGGCGCAGACGACGTCGCTGGGCAGGTCGCGGAGGAACTCGAGCGCACCGGTGCGTCGCGGCGTCGCGGCGCCGTAAGCGGCGATCTCCCCGAGGACGAGCTGATGATCGCCGGGGGCCGAGCTCAGCACTGCTTGCAGCGCGCGCACGAGCTGCGCGTAGCGTCCCGCCGCCAGCGACGGCGAGGCGGCGCTGCAGCTCGCGCGCTGAGGCGAGATGCGCTGCGGCGCGTTGGGCTCGTTCCAGGGGCTCCAGAAGCGCAGCTGCACGCCCTCCTGGGCGGCGAGCGCGAGCAGCGAGCGTGCGAGCGCCGCGTAGGCGCCGAGCGCCCGGGGTGCCACGCCGCGATCGGCTCGCGCTGTGAAGGACAGCTCGCAGCCGGCAGGCGCTGCTGGGCTCGCCCAGCGCGGCGGGCTGGTGAGGACGACGAGCACGTCGAGGCCCCCCCGGCGCTGGCGTGAGCGGATCGCGTCGAGCTGGTCGCGGACGCCGTTCCAGCGCCAGCACGGCGCAAGATCGCGGTCGCAGCCTGCTAGCGGCAGCTCCCAGTTGGGTGGCCGCGAGGGGTCTGGCTGTACCTGGGCCCAGTCGATCGGCAGCCGATAGACGCCCGGGTTGATCGCGTCGAGCGCGTCGCGCCAGCGTTGCAAGCCGGCGGGAGCTGAGCTGCGCTCGGCGGGGCTCCAGAGCAGGTTCGGGTTGAACTCGGTGATCCCGATCGCCATCCCCGCTGCCGGCGTGGATGGCAGCACTGGACGCGCTGGCTGCGGGGTGCGGGTACGGCTGGCACAGCCGGTCGCGGCGAGTACGGCCGCGCCCAGCAACAGGCCGGCGGCAGCGAAGGCCGCCACGGCCCGCCCGGTCCACCTCAGACGGCGGAGACCTCTTCTTGCTCGGCTACGCGGAAGGAGGAGCCGCAGCCGCAGGCGGCGACGACGTTGGGGTTGTCCACCTTGAACCCGGCGCCCTGCAGGTTTTCGACATAGTCGACCGTCGAACCCTGGACGTAGGGAAGGCTGGCCTGGTCGACAAGCAGGCGGATGCCCTGCTGCTCGACGACCGTGTCCCCGTCGCGCTGCTCATCGAACGCGAGCATGTACTGAAAGCCCGAGCAGCCACCACCGCGCACTCCGACCCGCAGCCCTCCGACCGTTGTCGGCTCCTGACCAGCGAGGAACTCCTGGACCTTCTCGGCGCCCTTGTCGGTGAGATTGATCATCACTTTCCAAAGTGTAGCGAGGCAGTGGGCGCGGGACAACGTCGCTAGGCTTGGCTGCGGAAATGCCGACAGCAGAGGACATCGCCCGCCGCATCGAGGCTGGGATCCCCGGCGCTCGCGCCGACGTCGAGGACCTGACCGGCGGCGGTGACCACTTCCGCGCCACGGTGGTGTCCGACGCCTTTGCCGGTCGCAGCCGCATCGAGCAGCACCGGCTCGTCTATGCCGTCTTCGGCGACGAGGTCGGCGGACCGATTCATGCCCTTTCCCTGCAGACGACGACCCAGTGAGGCAGCCATGAGCGACGAGACTCGCAGCGACGAGACCGAGACCAACCCCGTTCGCGACGCGATCGAACGTGCGATCGGCGAGCACAAGGTGATCCTCTTCATGAAGGGGACGCCCGAGCAGCCAGGGTGCGGCTTCTCTGCGCGCACGGCGGCGGCGCTGCAGGCGCTCGGCTCGCCGTTCGCAGCCGTGGACGTACTTCCGGACCCCCGCATCCGCCAGGAGCTCTCGGCGCTTTCCAACTGGCCGACGATCCCCCAGCTCTTCGTCGACGGCGAGCTGATCGGGGGCTGCGACATCGTCACCGAGATGTACGAGACGGGCGAGCTTCAGCGGGCGCTGGGAGTGCAGCCGCCGGCTGGCTCCCCGGGCTCCTTGGACGCCACGGGCTCGGCGGGCGTCGCCGGTGACGGTCCGCTGCTGGGGATCGAGTCCACTCCGCGCTGAGCGCGAGCGCGGACACCGCTGCCTCGCCAGCCACCATCCACCTAGCCGGCCGGAGCATCACGTTCAGGCGGGGCCTGCTGGCGGTACTCGCGTTGGCGCTGGTGGTGCGACTGTTGGCGGTCGCAGCCACGCCGCACTTCACTCCAGGCACCGACGACCAATGACTACGACCGCCACGCGGTCGCGGTTGCAGACCACGGCAGCTACCCCCAATCGGTTTGGTTCATCGGACGGCGCAGGATCTTCATGCACCTGCTCGACTCCGAGCTCGGCGGGAGCTCGCAGTTGAGCGTGCTCGATGTCGGCTGCGGCGCTGGCCGTATGCTCGGGCCGCTGTCCAGATATGGCGAGGTGGCGGGCATCGACACCTCGGAGGAGCTGGTGCGCCACTGCCGAGAACGGGGCTTTGAGCGCGTCTCCGTCGGGTCGGCCTGCGCGCTTCCGGTGCCCGGCGGATCGGTCGACCTGATCACGCTGTTTGACACGATCGAGCACGGTGCAGACGACGGCCGAGTGCTCGAGCAGTGCCGCGACGCGCTCACTGCGGACGGGATGCTGTTCCTCTCGGCCGCCTACCAGTTCCTGTACGCCAACAACGACCGGCTGGACCATCACCAGCGCCGCTATACGGCGCGCCAGCTGCGCCACAAGCTGGCCGCCGCCGGCCTCGATCCGATCAAGGTCACCTACTTCAACACGCTGTTGTTCCCGCTCATCCTGCCGGTCGTGCTGTTGAAGAAGATGGTCGAGCGCAGGTCAGTGTCCAATCAGACTACGAACCTGTCTCACGAGGCCCCCCCATTGAACCGGCTGCTGGCCGCGACGGTGAGCAGCGAGCGGCACCTGCTCTCGAGGATCAGCCTGCCGTTCGGGCACTCGATCATCGCGATGGCCAAGCGCACTTAGGGAGGCGACGTCACCCCGTGGGCAGTCCCCCGGGAGCGTCGGTGGCGATCGTCGGAGGCGGCGTCGCGACCGCTCCTCCGGGCAGCAGACCGACCTCGCGGGCATGGTGCTCGACGTCGAGACCCTCTTTGCGCACGCGCAGGTCGAAGTAGATGACGGTGATCACCGAGCCGATGAACGGAATCGTGATCAGCTGGGCGACGAGGAAGACAACGACGAGCTCGACCCCGAGCGCTGTCAGCGAGTGGTGGCCGCCGAGCAGCGCGGCGCCGAGGATCAGGCCGAGCACGAACTCGACCACGGCCAGCAGCAGGTAGGCAACCAGGAACGCCCCGAACGTGGCCCACCACCGGCCCCGCACGAGCTCTTGGGAGCGGCCGATCGCCTCGAACGCCCCGCGCCCCTCCATCATCACGGCGGGGACCGCCACCGCGCACGTGACGGCGAACCAGATGCCGGGGAGGACGAGCAGCACAAGCCCGATCAGCGTGCCGATCGTGACCACCAGCGCCGTCATCACGAGGGTGCCAGCACGCGAGAACGCCGCCCGTGCCGATTCGCCGACAGATGGCTGGCCGCCGAGGTAGATCGTGCTGACTGCGCGGAAGACGAGTCCGGCGGCGATCGCCGAGCCCAGGAAGCGCAACGCGAGCATCGCGTAGCGTCCGCCGTTGTATCCCCCGGTGGTCTGGAGATAGAGCTTGTTGTCGACGATGAAGCCGTTGTGGAGCGTCGCGAGCAGCAGGACCGCATCGATGATCGCGAGCGGAACGACGATGATCGCCACCAGCGGGATCAGGGTCCTGACGTTCGACAACGTCAGCCGGATTGCGGTGCCGAGGATCTCACCGATGCGCAGCGGACGCAGGGTGGGATGGGTGGTCGGCTCGGGTGTCGACAAGGCAATCGTCCTCGCGTCGGAGGGGATGGGGTGGCCGGTCGGGAGGCTAACGCGCCACGTCGACCGATGCCCGGTTGCGCGCCTCACGGCGCCAGCGAAGGTGCTCGCGGATCCGCCGCGAGTCGCAGATCGCCTCGCCGTCGATCACCAGCAGCGGTACGTGGCGCTGCCCACTGAGGGCGACCACGTCGTCGCGATCGCGCTTGCGATAGGGCACCCTCACCTCCTGGTAGCCGATCTCCTCCCGGCTGAGCGCGCGCGCCACTGTGCCGCAGGGGCACAGCCAGTCGGTCGGAGTCGGGCAGCGGTAGAGGGTCGCCATCAGCGTCGCACCCAACCTACGACCTCGCCCACGCGGCGCGTGGCCCCACCGGCAATCCGCAGCCCAAGAGGCTGCCGCATGCCGGAGTGAGCCAGCCGCGACCGCTCGCGCTCGAGGTACCACTGCACCGTGCTCTCGAGCGTCTCCTCGTGCGGGGACGGGCGGAAGCCGAGCTCGCGCCTTGCCTTGGTATTGCGGTAGGTCCACCACAGCGAGGCGATCCGGACCTCGACCTGGGTGACCGGCGTGGGCCCCGGCAGGGCCTCGAACGCGCGCGCCAGCGCGAGCCCCGCGGTGACCGGCAGCTTGATCGCCGGAGGCTCGACGCCGGAGAGGCGCCCGAGGTCGGCGAAGAGCCGGTCCCAGGTGAAGTTGCGGTTTCCCAGGATGTAGCGTTCGCCGACCGTGCCGATCTCATCGGCGAGCAGATGTCCGCGCGCAACGTCCTCGACATCGACGATGTTGAGGCCACCATCGACGTAGGCCGGAAGCCGGCGCAGCATGAAGCGACGGACGACGTCCGTCGAAGAGCGACGGACGTCCCCCGGCCCGAAGACGGTGGTGGGACAGACGAGCACGAGCGGTAGCCCTCGGGCCGCCAGACGCAGGGCGACAACCTCGGCCTCGCGCTTGGAGACGACGTAGGGGATCCCGAAGGCGCCCGGATAGGACTGGTTCTCGTCGGTGGTGGAGTTCGCCTCTGCGGGACCGACGGCGGCGACCGACGACGTCATCGTCGCCCGCTGGACCCCAGCGCGCAGCGCCTCTTCGAGCACGACCCGGGTCCCCTCGACGTTGACGTCGAGCATCCGCTCGAGCGGCGCTCGCAGGCTGGTCGAGCCGGCGCTGTGGAAGACGCGATCGATGCCGCGCATCGCCCGGCGCACGGCGCGACGGTCGCGGACGTCGCACGTCACAGCCTGGTAGTCGAGTCCTTCCAGGCGCTCCAGCCGGGAGCGCTCACGGACCGTGATGCGCAGCTCGTCCCCGCGCGCGACCAGCGCGGCCGCGAGCCGCGAGCCGATCAGGCCAGTTGCGCCGGTCAGCAGCGTCCTCCCCACCCGGCGGCAGTCTACGGACGCGTCAGCGCGCGGTTGGCTAGGGTGCCGGACCCATGGCCCGGGTCGCCATCGTCACCGACACGACCCACTATCTCCCCAGGGAGCTGGTCCATCGACATGGGCTCCACGAGGTCTCGCTCTACGTCCACTGGGACGGCCGCCACGAGCGCGAGGCCGACCTCGCGGACTTCGACGAGTTCTACGAGCATCTGCGCACGAGCCCCACGCTGCCGACCACCTCGCAGCCCTCGGTAGGCGACTTCCTCGCGGTCTACGAGCCACTGCTCGCCGAGGGTAACGACATCCTCTCGATCCACCTGGCGGGCGGCATCTCGGGGACCGTGAGCTCCGCCGAGCAAGCGGCCGGCGAGCTCGGCGGCCGCGGGCTGGGCGACCGAATCCACGTGTTCGACTCGCGCAGCGCGTGCGGCGGGATGGGGCTGATCGCGCTCGCCGCGGCCGCCGCCGCCGAGGGCGGCGCCAGCCTGCCCGAGGCTCTACAGCGAGCGCGGACTGCGGCCGAGGAGTCGCGCATCTGGTTTGCCATCGAGACGCTCGAGTACTTGCGCCGCGGCGGCCGTATAGGCGCCGCGCAGGCGTGGATGGGCTCAGCGCTGAAGATCAAGCCGATCCTCACGGTCGACGGCGAGATCTCCCCGATCGAGCGCGTGCGCACGAGCGGTCGCGCGTTCGAGCGGATGGTCGAGTACCTCGAGTCGCGCAAGGAGGACGGTGCCACGCGCTGGGCGCTCCAGCACATCCAGGCGACCGAAAGGATCGAGCGGATCGCCGAGCGCGGCCGCGAGCTGTTCGGCACGGAGCCCGAGTTCTGCTCGGAGATCGGCCCCGTGATCGGCACGCATGTCGGACCTGGGCTGATCGGCGTCGCCGGTATTCGCCCTGCGCTGCTGGGGCCACCGGAGTAGCCGTCCCGGGGAGCGGCTCTGGCTCGCCGTGACTACGTCGTGCTGCTTCGCGGCCAGCTCGCCCGGGCGCAGATCGGGGGTGAACTCACCACTTCCGGCAGGTGAGAGGCACGCAACCGCGCTCAGCTGTCAGCCCGCGCGAGCCACGCGACGCGCCCGCGTGGATCGCGTAGATCTGCGGTGGCTGTGACGACGACGCTGGCTGCGATGACGACGGGCGCCGCGATGGCCCGCACCGCCAGTCCGCGATGGTGCGCTCGCACCCGCCCCGCCTGTCGGCGCGGGTGCGAGCAGCGGCGGCAAGCCGGCGCAGGAGACGGCTCTCGCGTGCGCCGGGTCTAGAGCGTTGAACACGATCTGTGCGACCACGGGGTCGAAGGCCTCGGCGACGTGTTCGGAGAAGTCGTTGGGACAGACGTCCTGGAGAATGTGGTTGGTGGCGTTGGGTGCGTTGAGGATGCCGCTGGTGTACGGGACGACGAGCTCGTCGTAGCGGGTAGGGATCGTCGTGTACTGCACGCCTGCTACGGCGGGGCCGCCCTGGTTGAGCGCCTTGACCATCTCAGAGCCGGCGAGAAACTGCGAGCAGGACCCGCAGAAGCCCCCAACGAGGTTGAGCAGCAGCGGGGAGACGCCGAGGGACTGGCCAAAGTCGCGGAGCATCGCGAGTCCGAGCAGGTTGGTGCCCTGGTAGAGCGGCGTCATCGCAATGTATCGGTTGACCTTGCTTGCTCCGCCGAGGTACTTCAGCCAGTACTCCGGCATGAAGGTTCCCTCCGAGTGCCCTACGAGGTCGACCTTCGCGGCCTTCGTCGCGGCGAGCACCCGGTCGACGAAGGCGCCAAGCTCTGGCGCGCTCTGCTGGATCGGGATCACGCCGCCGGCGAAGGGGAAGCGCGGATCGCTCCCGTAGGTCAGCGCAAAGACGCAGTAGCCGCGCGCCGCCAGCAGCGGCGAGAGATAGCCCCAGTTCTCACCCATCGTCGCACCGAGACCGTGGACGAGCACGACCGGGTCGGGATGCGCCGCCGAAGGCCTGCAGGAGAAGTCGTTGGCGCCCGGGGGCGGGTTGGCGAGGCTCATCTGCGCCGAAGCGAGCGGGGTCGTCACACCGAGGACAAGACAGCAGCCGAGAAGGGCGACGAGCGATGAGCTGAGCCGGGGCATCCGCGCTCACCCTACTAAGCGAGCTGCTGCTCGATGGCCGTTCAGGTGCCCGTGCCTGAAGCGGCGTGCCGATACGATCGGACAGTCCATGTCCGCGTTGGAAGAGAGATCGACGACGCTGCCGCTTCGCGCCGCGATCGAGCAGCGTGACCACGCCGCTGTGGTGGACGCGTTCGCCGCCAACGCGGTGATTCGCTCCCCGATCACTGGCGCCTTGACCTTCGCAGGCCACGAGCAGATCGGCGCCGTGTTCCGCGTGATTCTCGACGTCTTCGACGACTTCCACTACACCGACGAGCTGCGCGGCGACGAGACGGCGGTGCTGCTGGCGTCCGCGCGCGTGGACGGCACCGACGTCGAGATCGCCGATCACATGCGACTAGACGAGGACGGCAAGATTTACGAGCTCACCGTCTTCTGTCGGCCGCTGCCGGCGATCGCCGTCGCTGCCAGCGTGCTCGGCGCGGCACTCGGGCAGCGAAGCAGTCCGTTCAGGGCGCGTCTGATCTCCGTACTCGTCCGTCCGCTCATCCTGATGACGCGGATCGGCGACCGCTTCGCGTTACGGCTCGTGAGACCCACCCTGTAGGGGTTCGCGCCGTGCCGGCTCGCGCTCAGCCGCGCCGGCTCGCGCTCAGCCGCGCCGGCGCGACATCGCGCCGCCGAGTGCGGCGAACCCGCCCCCCAGCACGAAGCCCGCGACAGCCGCGCCGATCAGGACCTCCCGGCGGTGGGCGCGCAGCTTGCCGCGCCAGTCGGTGAATTGGGCGACCTCCCCGCGGAGCTTGACGAGGGAGACGGCGAGCTCGCCGCGGTTGGCCTCGATCGAGGCACGGATCTGCTCGGGTGTGCGTACGGGCATCAGGCAGGCCCATCTCCGCTGAGCTGCCCCGGCGGCGGCGCGGCCACGGGCGGCTCCGGCGGCACGGTCACCGGCGACCCGACCGGCGCGGCCACAAACGACTCCGGCGGCACGGTCACCGGCGTCTCCGGCGGACGCAGGGTCTCGCGGATCAGGCGAGCCTCGTCGATCGCCAGCTCTGGCGTCGGCGGGGAACTGGAGCGGATGAAGCGAAACGCGAGATAGCCCGCGAGCGCTCCGAGCAGCAGCAGGATTCCGGCGACGACGAAGAAGCCCCAGAAGATCGCGCTGTTGCCCACCGGGAGCGCATACCACGCCAGCCACGCGAAGCCGTGCAGCAGGAACAGCAGCGCCGTGATGACGAAGATGCCCGCGGCGGCAGCCACGACGACGCCCTTGAGCAAGCGCGTGACCTTCGTTTGGACCTCGGCCTTCGCGAGCTCGATCTCCTCGCGCACCAGCAACTGCAGGCGCTCGGAGACCTCCGCAATCGCAGCGCCCATGCCCTCCACCGAGCCGTTGTCAGCGGCCAAGGCGCCTCACAGCCACGGCGAGGCCGAAGCCGAGCGCGAATCCGGCCCCGGCGAGGATCTCGGGATGCGACGCAATCAGGCCGGCGTCCGCGCCCGGCGAGAATCCCGTACCCGTCTCGACAGCTCGATCGGCAAAGGGGGAATCGCTCACCGGAGGCTCAGGCGGGCCCGGCTCGATTGGGGGTGCCAGCGGCGCAGGCGCCAGCGAAGGTGCGGGCGGGATATTGTCGGGCTGCGTGGCAGCCGGCTGGGGAATGGCGACCTCGGGCGCGGTCGCCTCGACGTCCGTGGCTGCGTGCTCGGGTGCAGTCGGCTGCTCGTTCATTCGGGTGGATCCTCGCCGTACACCTGCCGCCAGACGAAGGTGGCGCCGCGCGTCGTGGCGATGCTCGCGAGCGCGCCCAGGCCGGCCAGCAGTGCGGACCACAGCAGTCGCTTGACCATGTCGTTCTGCGGGGGCACCAGGGGTAGTCAATCAGAGCGTTCCGGCGGATGCTGACCGGCCGGCCGGCGCTTCCAGCCCACCACACACGGTCTCGACGACTGAACGCTTGGCCTCCTCGAACTCCTCGTCGCCTGCGGCCAGCACGCCGAAGATCCAGCCGGTGAGGGCTTGCTCGATCACGCCGTAGAAGGCCAGCGAGGCGAACTGCGCCGGCACCGCCGAGCTGAAGACCCCCTCGTTCTGGGCGCGCTCGACGATCGCCTCGATGCCCTTGAACGCCTCCTGGATCTTCTCCAAGTGGGTCAGTCCGAACGAGTTGGCAGCACGCGTGACCTCGACGATGATCACCTTCATCAGGTCGGGGTCGTGGCGGTAGGAATCGATGATGAAGCCGGCGATCGCCTGCAGCTTCGCGCGGGGCTCGAGGTCGCCCTCGTCGACATCGTGGATCAGCCGCAACAAGACGTCCCAGCGCTCGAGGAACAGCGTGTCGAGCATCTCGGACTTCGAGGCGAAGTAGTGGTAGACGAGCCCGTAGGCGACGCCCGCCTCGTCGGCGACGTCCGACACGCGGCAGGAATGGAATCCTTGCTGGGCGAACACGCGCACGGCCGCGTCGAGGATCAGTCGGCGCTTGTCGACCGCCGCCGCACGGGCGCTCATGTCAGAGCCTCCTGCGGCCAGCGGTAGGCTCGCGCGTGGCGATGCTGGAGCGCCGGCAGGCTCGCGCGCACCTGCGCCAAGCGCTCCCAGTCCAGGTCTGCGATCGCTAGTCCGTCCAAGCGATCGGAGGTCTGCGCCACTACGAGCCCCCAGGGATCGACGATCATCGAACGCCCGCCCGAGCGGTTGCCCGGAGGATGCACACCGATCTGGTTGGCAGCCACGATGAAGCATGCGTTCTCCACGGCCCGCGCGCGCAGGAGGACCTCCCAGTGGTCGCGCGTGGTGGTCAAGGTGAAGGCGGCCGGCACGCTGACGACGTGGGCATCGTGGAGGGCGAGAATGCGATACAGCTCTGGGAAGCGCAGGTCGTAACAGACCGAGAGGCCGAGACCGTGCCCGTCGGCGAGCTCTGAGGAGGCGATCTTTTCGCCAGGGGTGATCGTGGACGACTCGCGATACACCGTGCCCCCGACCTCGACGTCGAAGAGGTGCAGCTTGCGGTAAACCGCGCGGCGCTCACCGTCGGGGCCGAAGTGGATCGAGGTGTTGAAGCGACGATCATCGTCGGCCAGCTCGACAAACGAGCCCGCCACCAGGTCGATGCCGAGGTCCGCCGCGAGCGCTGATCCCCATCTGGCGGTGGGTCCATCCAGAGCCTCGGCCCCGGCCGCCATGACGTCGTCCTCGCAGAGGCGATTGAACTTCTCGGGGAGCACGACGAGACGTGCTCCGCGTGCCGCAGCCAAGCGCACGAGACGATCGGCCGCACCGAGGTTGCGGTCCCTATCCTCCGTCGAGTTGAGCTGCACCGCGGCCGCGAGCAAATTTGTCTCCTCCTGGCGTGTCCCGTCGTTGATCGACTCGTCAATCAGCGCCGTTTCCAGGCAAGCGTAGCGTGCTCCCGCGGCCTGCTCGCGAACCGGTGCCGCTCGTTGCGTACCGCGGCCCGGGCCCTGTTGCAGCCGCCGGCCTTCCCCTCCGCCGCGGACGGATGCCACCCCTGTGGCGGGGACGGCCGCTCAAGCGCTGGCGCTGGGTGGGGGCGTTTGGCTCCGAGCTCATGATGTGTGCCTGCATCGCCCGCGTCGGCCCCGCACGCCAGGCGTTCTGGGCGGTTCTCGACCGGCGAACCGGGCGACTGCACGAAGGCGCCGCCGTCGGGCGCGTCGGCGCCAGCGTGCGCTTCGCGCCCGGCGGACTCGTGTCGATCCGCGACGGGGCGGTCGCGGTCGAGCTCGAGCTCGACGAGCCGGACGGTGCTGTGGAGACCCTGCTGGGCGACGGCGGCCCGGGGTTCGTCTGGACGCGCAAGCACGCCGGCATCGCGGCACGCGGACAGGTCGCGATCGATGGTCATCGGCGGCCCGTGAGCCTCGAGGCCGCGCTCGACGACACCGCCGGCTATCACCGGCGCCACACTCGCTGGAGCTGGAGCGCCGGCATCGGTCGGCTCGCCGAGGGCGTGTCGCTGGCCTGGAACCTCGTTGAAGGGGTCAACGATCCCCCCAGCGGTAGCGAACGCACGATCTGGCGCGCCGGCATCGCAAGCGAGGCCCCACCCGCGCGGTTCGCCAGCGATCTCAGCACCGTCAGCTTCGATGACGGGGCGAGGCTGAGATTCGCCCCCGAGGCCGAGCGCGTCCACGAGCAGAACCTGCTGCTCCTGCGCAGCTCCTACCGCGCGCCGTTCGGGACCTTCTCCGGCGAGCTGCCGGGAGGCCTCGAGCTGACCGAGGGCTTCGGCGTGATGGAGCACCACGACGCTCACTGGTGAGCGATGGCTCCGGGCGCGATCTCACGTTCCCGCGGGTCCCGTCGTCTATCTGGGCAGATGCCCGTTGCATTCCAATCCTTCTTCGATGCGCACGCCGGTGTGGTGCTCGGCTTCCTCGTCTCGCTGGTCGGCCCGCAGGAAGCTGAGGACTGCTTCCAGGAGACCTTCCTCGCGGCGCTGCGCGCCTACCCGGATGCGGACCGCGATACCAACCTGCGTGCCTGGGTGTTGACGATCGCCCGTCACAAGGCGATCGACGCCTTCCGTGCAAGGGGCCGCCGTCCAGACCCGGTCGCGGACACTGAGGATGGGCCGTGGGCTCCCCGGGCGTCAGCACCGATGCCATCGCCGTCCACCGCCGATCCTGATCTTTGGCGTGCCATCCGCGCACTGCCCGACAAGCAGCGCGGCGCAATTTTCCTGCGCTACGTCGCCGACCTTCCCCATCGGGAGATCGGCGAGGCGCTGGACTGCTCTGAAGCAGCGGCTCGCCGCAACGCCCACGAAGGACTAAAGAAGCTCAAGGAGACATGGTCATGACCCCCAGCAAAAGCCCATCCACCGATATTCGTGCTCGCCTGGCGCGGCTTGCCGAGCCCGCGGCGGCGGCGAGCGCCCTGCGCTCGCGCTCCATCGCGCGCTTCACCGAGCGCGCGGACGCCAGCGGACTGGTCGATGTCGCCTACGCCACCGCCGACTCGCCCGTAGGTCCGCTCTTGCTGGCGTCCACTCAGAACGGGCTCGTGCGCGTCGCCTACACCGCCGAGGGCGGCGAGGGCGGCGTGCTGCAACAGCTCGCGGCCCGCATCTCGCCGCGTATTCTCGAGCGCCCAGCGAGGCTCGACTCCGCCCGGCGCGAGCTCGACGAGTACTTCGCCGGCCGCCGCCAGGCGTTCGATCTCGCGATCGACTGGCGCTTGACGGGCCCCTTCGCCGAGCGCGTGCTGCGCTCGACGGCGGCGATCCCTTTCGGTGACTGTCTCACCTACGGCCAGATCGCCGCCGCCGCCGGCAGCCCGCGGGGCGCCCGCGCGGCCGGCAACGCCCTCGGCTCCAACCCGATTCCGATCGTCATCCCCTGCCACCGCGTGCTGCGCGGCGGGGGGGCGCTCGGTGGCTACACGGGCGGGGTGGAGCGCAAGCGCGCGCTGCTCGCGATCGAGGGCGTCGAGCCACCACGGTGACTCGACCGAGTTGTCGCGGATTCGGCGCGCGGTTGGGACAGCTCGACACCCACGTGTGACTCAAACCAAGGCACCATCGGGGGGCGGGTTACGAGACTTTCCCAGCGCGCAAGTCCTGTAACCCACCCCCCTCAGTAGAGGCCGCGGTGGCGGCAGCGGCCGCGCGCCAACACGGCGTCATAGCCATCGGGCAATTGCTCGACCTGGGGCTCAGCCACAGTGGCGTGAGCAGGCGTGTGACGGGACACCGGCTCCATCGCATCCATCGCGGTGTCTATGCCGTCGGGCACAAGCGACTCTCCCGTGAGGGACGCTGGATGGCGGCAGTGCTCGCCGCGGGCGATGGAGCAGCGCTCAGCCATCTGTCGGCCGCCGTTCTCTGGCAGATCTGGCGCGGAAGGGTCGACACAACCGACGTCATTGCACTGGCGCGGCCACGCGCAATACGCGGGTTTCGCGTGCACCGCTGTCGCCGGCTCGACCGCCGTGACGTCACCGTCGTCCACGACATCCCCGTCACCACGGTCGCCCGCACGCTCGTCGACCTCAGCGACGTGCTCGACGCTCACCAGCTCGCCAACGTCATCCACGAGGCGTCCTTCCGCCGGCGGTTCAGCGCGGCCGCGACCCTCCAGGCGTCGGCACGTGCGAGCGGTCGCCGCAACCTGACAGTGCTCGATCGCGCGCTCGCCGCGCACGCCGCGGGCAGCGCGGGCACCCGCAGTGCGTTGGAGGACTCCTTCCTCGGGCTCGTTCGATCCTCCGGCCTGCCGGAGCCGCTCGTGAACGTGACGGTTCAGGCTGGCGCGAGCGGTCTCGAGGTCGACTTCCACTGGCCGGAGATCCAACTTTGCGTGGAGATCGACGGCCCCGGCCACGATCGGCCCAGCACCCGACGCGAGGACGCGCGGCGCGATCGCGCTCTGCGCGCCGCTGGCCACGCGGTCGTGCGTTTCTCGGGTACCGACGTGCAACGCCGCGCCTGCTGGGTCCTGACCACCCTCGGCGCCGCGATCCAGCGCCAAGGACTCAGCTCGGCCGCAGTGACCCGGGTTGAGGCTCGGCCGCAGTGAACCAGGTTGAGGCTCGGCCGCAGTGACCCGGGTTGAGGCTCGGCCGCAGTGAACCAGGTTGAGGCGCTAGCCACGCACGCGCCGCAGCTGGCCGAGCAGCAGCTTGGAGTGCATCGCGCCGATCAGGTCGCGCAGCGGCTCGGCGCCCGAGGCGATGATCTCGACCGCGCGATCGGGCTCGACCTCGCCGGCAAGCCGATCGAGCAGCACGCTGACCTCCTCGGCGACCAAGGGCTCCAGCGCCTCGCGGTAGCGGATCGTGTCGTAGACGGTGAACCCGAGACGTTCGTCGTAGCCGCCCGCGCGAAAGCGCCCCAGCGCCTCGATGATCGCGACATCGTCCTCGTCGTAGCCGCGTGTGTTGGGGGTGAGCACACCGAGCTGCTCGAGGCGGTCGAGCACGTTGCTCGGGATCGCGTAGCGCCTGCGAATCTCGGCTCGCGAGACACGCCCGCTCTCGCGCGCCCGGATCGCGGACTCGAGGATGCGGTCCTCGAGCTCAACGATCGCGCGGGCGCGATCGGGGTCGGCGTCCATCGTCTTCTTGATCAGCGCCAGCGGCATGAAGCGCTCCTCCTGCAGTCGCTTGATCAAGCGGATGCGGTCCACGAACTCCGGCGGGTAGTAGGCCATGTTGCGCGACGTGCGCACGATGCCCTCGCGCGCTCCGAGCAGCCCCTCGCGCAGGTAGTGCTTGATCGTGCCCGAGCTCACTCCGGACGCCTGCGCCAGCTCGGACATCTTCATGCCGTTGGCGTTCAAGCGGCGACGCTCCTCCCGGGCAACCGACCGCTCACGTGAGGAAGCTGCCCAGCGGCTGCTCAGCTGGCCCCGCGACCGCACCGCCGCCCTTGAGCGCCTCGATCTCCTCGCTCGAATAGCCGGCCGAGGCGAGCACGTCGTCGGTGTGCTCGCCCAACACGGGTGCTGGTGCGCGCACGCTTCCGGGCGTGCGGCTGAGCTTGATCGGCACCCCGAGTCCGCGCACCGGATCCCGCGCGCCGGGCTGCTCGAACTCGACGACCATCTCGCGCTCGCGCACGAGCTCGGACGCGAGCGCCTCGTCGAGGTCGAGCACAGGCTCCAGGCAGCAGTCGTGCGCGGAGGCGAACGCCTGCCACGCCGCACGGGTGCGACCGGCGAAGATCGCCTCCACTTCTCGATGAGCCTCGGAGCCCGGCCCTTCGAACTGGCGCTCGGTCAGCTCCTCGCGCTCGACGCCGCGACAGAACGCCTGCCAGAACTTCGGCTCGAGCGCCCCGAGGGTGACCCAGCCGTCGGCACAGCGGTAGGGCCGGTAGCAGATGAGCGACCCGCCGAGCTCGTACTCGCCACGGCGCGGAGCCGCCCCGCCCGCGAAGGAGCGCGCCGCCACGAGCGCCAGCCACGACAGCGCTCCATCGGCCATCGAGATGTCCACGAGCTGGCCTTCCCCGGAGCGCTCGCGCTCGCGCAGGGCGGCAAGAATTCCGACCGCCGCCATCAGCGCGCCCCCGCCGAGGTCGGCGATCTGTCCCGAGGATTGGACAGGGGGACCGTCGGCGTCGCCGCTCAGAGCGAGCAAGCCGATCAGCCCGAGGTAGTTGAGGTCGTGGCCCGAGCGGTCGCGGAAGGGTCCGGCCTGGCCGTACCCGGTGATCGCGCAGTAGACGAGCGCGGGGTTCTCCTCGCGCAGACGCCGATAGCCGACGCCGAGGCGATCGAGCACCCCCGGGCGGAAGGACTCAAGCAGGACGTCGTGCTCGCTCGCCAGGCGCAGGAGGACGTCTCGACCCTCGGGGCGCTTGAGGTCGATGCGGATCGAGCGCTTGTTGCGGTTGAGCGCGAGGAAGAGCGCCGACTTGGCCGAATCGGGTACCCCCTCATACCCAGGCGTCGCCCAGCGCACGTAGTCGCCCGCCCCGGTGTCCTCGACCTTGAGCACGTCGGCCCCGAGGTCAGCGAGCAGAAGCGAGCAGAAGCCACCGGGCAGCAGGCGCGAGAGATCGAGGATGCGGATGCCCTCGAGTGCGCCGGCGCTCATCGCGCACCCCCAGCTGCGGCGGGCTCGGCGACCCGCACGCCGAGGATCTCGCGCGCCTCGGCCACGGTCGCCGGGCGCCTGCCGACGTCCTCGGTGAGCTGGCGAGCCTTCGCGATCAACTCGCCGTTGGAGCGCGCCATCTCCCCGCTGGGGAGGTAGAAGTTGTCCTCTAGCCCCACCCTGACCGACCCGCCCAGCGTGAGCGCGGCGGCGACAAGCAGCCACTGGTTGCGCGAGATCCCGATCACACCCCAATGCGAGCCCTGCGGCACGTTCTCGGCCATGTGAGCGAGGTTGCGCGCGGTCGGCGGGATGCCGCCCGTGACCCCCATGACGAGATCCACGTGCAGCGGTGGGTGCAGCACGCCCATGTCGACTAGCGGCGCCAGCGAGCCGACGTGGCCGATGTCGAAGCACTCGTGCTCGGGCTTGATCGCCAGCTCGTTCATCGCCCCGAGGAACTCGATGATCTCCGAGAAGGGATTGGCGAACACCGCCTCGAAGACGAAGTCCTTGCGCTTGGCGGAGTACTTGGCGTAGTTCATCGACCCCATGTTCAGCGCCGCCACCTCGGGACGAAGCTGGCGCAGGTAGGCGATGCGCTTGGAGACCGAGACGCCCATCGCGCCGGTCGAGTAGTTGATGATCACCTCCGCGCCCACCTCCGTGCGGATGGCGTCGGTGATCGCGGCGAAGTCCTCGACCTCATAGGAGGGCGCGCCGTCGGGCGTGCGCGCGTGGATGTGGATCATCACCCCGCCCTCGTCGACGATGCGTCGCGCCTCGGCCGCGTACTCGGCGGGCGCGTAGGGGATCGCGGGGCACTGCTCGCGGTTGGCGAGCGAGCCCGAGATCGAACAGGTGATAACGACGGGATCCTCGACGCTCACGGCTGAAGCGGCCTCCTCGGTGCGTGTCGACGGTGGGCAGAAAGTGGGACGTGCTACTTCCTACTCTGCCGCAGGACGCCCTTCCCGTCAAGGCGTGCCCCAAACGAGTTCAGACTGGGACCACGCCCGAACGCCTGAAAGGGCGCTCGACGCGTTTGTGCTCGGCCATCTCCAGCGCGCGGATGATCGTCGGACGCGTCTCGCGGGGATCGATGACATCGTCGATCATGTCGTTGCCGGCGGCGACGTAGACATCGATGATCTTGCGGAAGTTCTCGATCAGCTCGGCGCGCTTGGCGGCCGGGTCCTCCGCTGCCTCCACCTGCTTGCGGAAAATGATCTCGACCGCCCCCTCGGCGCCCATCACGCTGATCTCCGCGCTCGGCCACGCGACAATCAGGTCTGGCTCGTAGGCGCGTCCGCACATCACGTAGTAGCCCGCGCCATAGGCCTTGCGAATCACGACCGTGATCTTCGGCACGGTCGCGTTGGCGACGGCGTAGAGCATCTTGGCCCCGTGACGGATGATCCCCGCCTGCTCGACCTTGGTGCCAACCATGAAGCCGGGGACGTCCTGGAGGAAGACGAGCGGAATGCCGAACGCGTTGCAGAGGTTCACAAAGCGAGCGGCCTTGTCGGCCGAGTCGTTGTCGAGGATCCCGCCGAGCTGGCGCGGTTGGTTGGCCACGATTCCCACGGGCCTGCCGCCCATGCGTGCGAGCGCAGTGATGATCGTCTTTGCCCACTGCGGCTTGAGGTCGAACCACTCGCCGTCGTCGACGATGCGGCGTATCACGTCGTACATGTCGTAGGGCTTGCGATTGGACTCGGGGAGCACGTCGAGCAGCTCCTCGTCCATGCGCTCGACGGGGTCGGTGGTGCTGCGCCGCGGGGGGGGCTCCTCACAGTTGGGAGGGAAGAAAGAGAGGTACTCCTTGACGCGCGCGATGCAGTCCTCGTCGTCAGTGACCTCGAGGTCGCCGACACCCGACTTGCGGCAGTGCACACGCGATCCGCCGAGCTCCTCCTGGGTGACGTCCTCGCCAACGGCGGCACGCACGAGATGGGGACCCGCCAGCGCCATCGAGCCGCGACCCTTCACCATCGGCACGAAGTCGGCCAGCCCCGGGATGTAGGCGGTGCCAGCCGCGCACGGTCCCAGCAGCGCGGCGACCTGGGGGATCACCCCGCTCATCACGACCTCCTCGCGGAAGAGATGCCCCGAGCCGGCAAACAGCGAGCCGACCGCCTCCTGGATGCGCGCGCCGGCGGAATCCAGCAGCCAGATGAAGGGGATCCGCTTCGTCAGCGCCAGCTCGCGCAGGCGCGTGACCTTGAACTCGCCGGTCATCCCCATCGACCCCGCCATCACCGTGAAGTCGTAGGCGCACACAGCCGCCATCCGGCCGTCGATGCGGCCGTATCCGGTGATCACGCCGTCTGCCGGCGCGTCGATCCCTTCCATCGCCCGCTGGGAGAAGTGCGGGCGCGCGTGGATGCCCAGCTCGGTGAACGTGCCCTCGTCGATCAGCAGCTCCAGCCGCTCGCGAGCGGTGAGCTTGTCGGCGGCGTGCTGGCGGTCGATGCGCTCCTGACCGCCTCCCAGCAGCGCCTTCGCGCGACGCTCGGCGAGCTCCTCGGCGAGCGGGCGCAGCAGCGACGGGGCGGCGGAGGTCGAGGCTTCTGGCGGCATCGTGCGTGCGCAGCCTACTCGCGCTCGGCCAGCGCCTTGAGGTTGAGCAGCTGGCGGCGCATCATCACCAGGTCGCCGGTCGCGAGCAGTGGACCGAACGCCCGCGCGAGCCGGCGATGCTCGCTGCGCGCCAGCAGCTTGGCGACCAGGCGCGAGCGCCCTGCGCCCGCGGGGGCCACGCGATACGTGACCGCCACGCGCCCGAACAGGCGACCGCGGTGCAACAGCGTGATGGAACGCCCTGGCTCGAATCCGCTGAGGCGAAAGATCGTCATGAACCGCTGTCCGATCGCCAACCGATCGACGTCGGGGGTCAGCTGCTGGGGGCTGCGGCGGCCCAGGTTGTCGATCAGGTCGTAGCTGTAGGGCGCGACCCGCAGCTGACAGATCCACCTAAAGGCAAAGTCCGCCGAAGCCTCGACGTCGACGGCGCGAAAGACGGTCACGTCGGCGCGCTCCAGCAGCGCGTCGCAGGGGTAGGCGTCAGCGCGCTCGGCCGCGGTTGAGCCCCAGGTGTAAATCACGCTCAGCAGGGCCGCCAGCGCCCCTCACGCGGATCGGCCGACGGCACCCACCGCCCCGCGCAGCCCCACGCAGCCGATGCAGCCGACGCACCCCATGCAGCCCACACAGCCGACGCAGCCGAGGCAGCCGGCGTTGCCTATCCCGCCCACGATCGCGGCGCTCCCGACGATGCCGGCGCTGCCGAGCACCCCGGCGCTGCCGATCGCCACGGTCCCCGCGCTCCCGGTGACGCCGGCGCTCGCCACGGTGCCAGCGCTGCCGACCACGCCGGCGCTCGCCGTGGTCGCAGCGCCGCCGGCAGGGGCAGCGTCGTCGACGCTGCTCAGCGACCCTTCCACACCGGCTCCCGCTGCTCGAAAAAAGCGCTCACGCCCTCGACGATGTCCTCGGTGGAGAGCGCCAGCGACAGCTGCGCTCGCAGGTAGTCGAGCGCGTCGAGCAGCGGCATGTCGAGCTGACGCCACATCGCGTCCTTGCCCAGGCGCATCAGCAGCGGCGACTTGGCGGCCAGCTTGCCGGCCCAGTCGGCGACGGCCTCGTCGAGCTGTGCGGCTGCGACGACGCGGTTGACGATCCCCGCCTCGAGCGCCTGCTGGGCGCTCAGGCGCTCGCCGAGCAGCAACAGCTCGGAAGCCTTCTTGCGCGGGACGTTGCGGTAGATCAGCGCCATGATCATGAAAGGGAAGACGCCGACGTTGATCTCGGGCGTGCCGAAGCCCGCGCTGTCGGCGGCGATGATCAGGTCGCAGGCCAGCGCGAGCCCAAGCGCACCGGCGAGCACGTGACCGTTTGCGCGACACAGCGTCGGCTTGCCGAGCTCGCCGATCAGCGCGAACAGGCGGGGGAAGCGCTCGCTGGCGAGGTGCTTGTGCACGAGCGCCGCGTCGGCCGCGAAGCCCGCGAGGTTCCCGCCCGCCGAGAAGACCTTCTCGTGCGTCGAGGTGAGCACGACGCAGCGCACATCGCTGTCGTCGCGGGCGACCTCGAAGGCCGCGATCAGGTCGCCGAGCAGCGCGTCGGAGAGGGCGTTGCGACTCTCGGGCTGGTCCATCGCGATCGTCGCGATGTGGTCTGAGACCGTGTAGCGAACGGTGTCGAAGCTGGGCTGCTGGGCCATCGCCGGGCGGACCGTACTACGACGGCCCCCTCACCCCCGCGGCGGATCTACAAGCTGCAGCTCGCCGTTGGCACGCCCAGCGACGAACACCCGACCGCTGCTCTGATCCACGGCGACGCTGTTGGGCTGGCGCACCGTCGGCAGGCTGACGAAGGGACGTGGTGAGAGCGTCGAGAGATGGAAGCCGATCAGGCGGTCGCTGGCGGTGTCGGTGACCCACAGCCTGTCGCGCGGGCCGTCGAGCGCGATCCCGTATGGCCGCCCGCCGATCGGGACGATCAGCTGCAGCGCCGGCTGGTAGTCGAGGTCGAAGGCCTCCAGCGCGCCACCGGCGGTGTCGAGCACGTACATCAGGCCGTCCGGCGATGCGACCGCGTGGGTCGGCCCGAGGCCGGCGGGCAGCGTGGCCACGGGGCTCAGCGTCGTGAGGTCGAAGACGACCAGCTCGCGGGCGCGGGCGTCGACGACGCCGATGCGCCCGGCGGCCTCGCCGACGTCGCTGGGCGCCAGCGGCAGCGGGACGGTCTGCACGGGGAGATCGCCCGCGAGCACGCTGAGCGTGTGGCCGATCTCGTTGACGACATAGGTGTGCCCCCCCACCGCCAGCGCAGCATGCGGGAACGATCCAACGCGGATGCGCTCGAGCACGTCGCCGTCGGGAAGCGAGATCTCGATCAGGCGGTTGGCGTGCTCGGCAGGATCGAGCAGCGGGCCGCCTGGGGCGGCCAGCGCGATGTGGCGCGGCGCCGGGACCGCGACTCGCCGGATCAGCGCGCCGCTGCGCCCATCGACGAGCACGATGCCATCGGGGTGGCGTACCCCGACGGCGACCACCCCGGTGCGCGGGTCGACGACTACACCCTCGGCCTCCCGCCCCAGGCGCAGGACCCGACCCGCCGGTGGCGCCGAGGGAGCGGGCGAGCGTGCTGGCTGCGCTGCCGCCGGGGGCAGGCGAGGGCCCGTGTGTCCACCGCAGCCGGCGATCCCCACGGCGGCCGCGAACGTCGCGGCCACGCCGACGGTCGCCGCCAGCACGAAGACCGCGCGTGCACAGCTACGCAAGGTCTTTTGAGTCCGGATGATGGCGATCGTCATGGTGGAAAGTAGGAAGTACTACTGTTTACTTTGTCGCAGTCCTGCGGTAGCGTCCCGCGCCGCCCTCACCCGACCAGGAGCCCACCGAATGAGCACTGCCACGACCAGCGACGCGGTGATCAAGCCGGACTTCGCCGCTCAGCGCAAGCACTTCATCTTCAACGAGCACCACGATCAGCTGCGCGAGTCGATCGGGCGCTTCGTCGAGAAGGAGCTGGCGCCGCACGCCGAGGAGTGGGAGGAGACCACCTTCCCAGACTCTGTGTTCAAGCGGATGGGCGAGCTCGGCTTCCTCGGGCTCTCGATGCCGGAGGAGTACGGCGGCCAGGGCGGCGACTACTTCTGCAACCTCGTGCTCGCCGAGGAGATCACGAAGTCCAACTCCGGCGGCCTGGCGATGGGGATCGCCGTCCATACCGACATGGCCACCCCGCCGGTCAAGCTCTTTGGCAGCGAGGAGCAGAAGCAGCGCTACCTCGTCCCCGCGATCCGCGGCGAGAAGATCTCCTGCCTGGGCATCACCGAGCCCGACGCTGGCTCCGACGTCGCCGGGATCCGCACGCGCGCCGTTCGCGACGGCGACGAATACGTGATCAACGGCTCCAAGACCTACATCACAAACGGGCATCGCGCAGACTTCATCGTGCTGGTGACCAAGACCGACCCCGACGCCGGCTATGACGGCTTCACGCTGTTCCTGGTGGACACCGACACGCCCGGCTTCATTCGCGAGAAGAAGCTCGTCAAGCTCGGCATGCACGCCTCCGACACCGCGCTGCTCGCCTTCAACGACATGCGCGTCTCGGCCAACGCCGTGCTCGGCGAGGTCGGCAAGGGCTTCTACCACATCATGTGGGAGCTCCAGGGCGAACGCCTGATCGGCGCCGCCGGCTGCGTCGCCGGCGCGCAGCGCTGCTTCGATCGCACGCTGCAGTACGCGATGGAGCGCAAGGCGTTCGGGCGCTCGATCGGCCACTTCCAGGTGATCCGCCACAAGTTCGCCGAGATGGCGACGAAGATCGAGTCGGCGCGTCAGATGGTCTACACGACCGCCTGGCGCTTCAACAACGGTGAGTACCCCGTGCGCGAGATCTCGATGGCCAAGCTGCACGCCTCGCGCATCGCCGTCGAGGTCGCCGACGAGTGCATCCAGATTCACGGCGGCGCGGGCTACATGAAGGAGTACGGCGTTGAGCGCGTGTGGCGCGACATGCGCCTGAACCGGATCGGCGCAGGGACCGACGAGATCATGCTCGACGTGATCGGTCGGTCCTACGGCCTTTGAGCCGTTGAGCGTTTCGGATCGCAGTGCCGGCGGCGCCGTTGGGACGGACCCGCCACCGCCCGCCGGCTCGCTGCGCGAGGAAGGCGGGCGTTGGCGCGTCCGTCCCACAGCGGCCGCGCCCCGAGGCGGCGGCGCCACCCTGTCTCGGGTGCCGATCCCGCCGTTCACTGCTTCGCACGACGGCTTGAGGAGAGAGATTCGGGAGTTCATTCGCTCGGAGGTCCGGCCCCACGCCGACGAATGGGAGCGTGATCGTTGGTTTCCCGATGAGCTCTTCGGGTGGTTTGCGCAGCGGGGGTACTTGGGATTGAAATACCCGCGTTCGCATGGCGGGGCGGGGGGCGATTATCTGGACGATGCCGTCCTGGCGGAGGAGCTCGCGGGGTGCGCCTCCGGTGGCGTAGCCGCGGGCATCGGCGCGCACATCGGGATCGCCACACCGCCGATCTGGAAGTTCGGCTCAGACCAGCAGAAGCGCGACTATCTCGAGCCAGCGATCCGCGGCGAGCGAATCGCCGCGTTGGCGATCACCGAACCCGACGCGGGCTCCGATGTTGCCTCGATCCGCACCTTTGCGCGCGAGGTGGACGGTGGCTTCCTCGTCAACGGCGCCAAGCTCTACATCACCAACGGGGTGCGCGCGGACTTCCTCGTGACCGCTGTGAAGACGAGCGGCGAGGGCGGCCATCACGGGCTCTCGTTCCTGATCATCGAACGCGGTCAGGGCGTCCGCTCGACCAAGCTCGACAAGCTCGGCTGGCACGCCTCCGACACCGCCGAGATCGCCTTCGAGGACGCCGAGGTGCCGGCCGAGAACCTGCTCGGGGAGCGTGACCGCGGCTTCTATCTGATCATGGCCAACTTCCAGTGGGAGCGCCTGCTGATGGCGCTCGGTTCGGTCGCCGGCATGCAGGCGGGCTTCGAGCTGACGCTGGAGCTGGTGGGCTCTCGAAGCGTGGGGCAGACCACTCGCCACGCCTTGGCCGAGGTCGCGACCACGATCGAGGTTGGCCGCGCGCTCACCTACCACGCGCTGCGCCTCTTCCACGCGGGGATCGACGCGGTCGCCGAGGTGACGATGGCCAAGCTCGCCACGCAGCGCGCCGCATGCGACACCGCCGCGCGCTGCCTGGAGATCGTCGGACTCGACCCAGGGACCGACACCCACCTGCTCGAGCGTCACCTGCGCGACGCGCGCCTGGGCCCGATCGGCGGCGGCACCGATGAGATCATGAAGGAGATCCTGGGCAAGACCCTGGGTCTGTGAGGCTAGAGCCCGCTCGACGCGGGGGCGGGGTCGCCGGCGCTCACCGACTGCCGGACCGAGCGCTCATAGCCCGGCAGAGTCAGACGGATGCGGGCACCCCCGAGCGGTGAGGCCTCCGCCTGGATCGTGCCGCCATGCGCCTGCACGATCGCGCGCGCGATCGCCAGGCCGAGCCCTGTTCCGCCTGCGGGCCGGGCGCGGGCCGAGTCGGTGCGAGCGAAGCGGTCAAAGATACGGTCGCGCTGCTCGGCTGCAATCCCGGGGCCGTCGTCGTCGACGGTGAACTCGAGCTCGCCGCGGGCGGCCCGGGCTGCGACCTCCACCCTTCCGCCCGCCGCTGTGTGCTCGACGGCGTTGAGCACGAGATTGCGCAGGACCTGGGCGAGGCGATCGGGATCGGCCCGCAACGTCCCCCTCGGCACCGGAGCCAGCTTGAACACGCGGTCGCCGAGCATTGTCAGGCTCTCATAGAGCGAGTCAAGGTAGACCTCTAGATCGAGCTGCTGGGTGCGCAGCAGCTCCTGGTGATCGGCGCGCGTGAGCAGCAGCAGCTCATCGATCAGGCGCTGCATGCGCAGGATCTCCGTGCGCACCATCCCCTCGACCCGATCGACATCGGCGCGGCTGACATCCCGCTGGGCGGCCAGAACCTCGAGCTGACCGCGGATCACCGTCAGCGGCGTGCGCAACTCGTGGGAAGCGTCGGCGACGAAGGCCTGCTGACGGGAGAAGGCGTCCGCGAGCCGGTCGAGCATGTGATCGAAGGCGTCGGCGAGCACGCGGATCTCGTCGCGCGGGCCGCGCGAGGCGATCCGCGGCGCGAGGTCTCCGGCATCGACCTGGGCGGCTGTACGCGCCATCCTGCGCAGCGGGGCGGCTGTGCGAGCGGCGAGCAGGTAGGCGGCGCCGATCGCCACCAGCAGGGTCAGGCTGCCCACCAGCAAGAATGTCGTGGCCACCCCGTCCTGGGCGCGCTCGACCGCCGACAGCGGCTCGCCGATCACAGCCGTGGCGAGGATGTGACCGCGTCTGGAGACGGGGGTGACTTGCACCCGAACACCTCCGACGTCGCGCAGGCGATAGTTGTGCAGCCCCGGTGCTGCGGCCAGCAGGGTGTTGCCCTGCTGGCGCTCTGCCGCCTTCATGTCCGGTGCCTCGCGCGGCTCGTTGCGATCCGGGCCCAGGCCGAGCAGGTCGGGCTCGTTGGTGATGACCTGGCCGTTGGAGAAGCGCATCAACACGAGGCGCGCCGACCCGCCGAAAGACGGCAGCCCGGTCACGTAGGCGCGCGCGGCACGGGCCACGTCGGCCGGGTTGTCCTCCTCGCCGGCAAGCCCCGAGCGCAGCAGATCGGAGGTGTCCTGGCGCAGGTCGTGGTCGATCTGCCGGCGCACCTGCGAGCCCGTCCCCTCGTAGGTGGCGATGAAGGTGATCGCGAAGGCGATCGCCAAGATCACCCCCATCGAGACCGTGAGACGGGCACGCAGGCCCCAAGCGCGGCGCTCAGTCATCACGCAGGCGGTAGCCCACCGAGCGCACCGTCTCGATCGGTGCCGGACGTCCGCTCGTAGCCAGCTTGCGGCGCAGGTAGCCGACGTAGACCTCGACGATGTTGGTCCCGGGATCGAAGTCCATGCCCCACACGGCGCTCAGCATCTGGCTGCGCGACAAAGCCTTGCCGGGATGGCGCAACAGGAACGCGAGCAGCTCGAACTCCTTGGCCGACAGGTGGATCTGAGTCCCATCGCGCTCCACACGGCGCGTGAGCAGGTCGAGGCGGATCCCGGCGGCCTCGAGCACGGTCGACTGCACCTGCTCGGGACCGCGCAGGTGCGCGCGCACGCGAGCAGCGAGCTCGTCGAAGGCAAACGGCTTTGTGACGTAGTCGGTCGCGCCGTGATCGAGGCCCGCAACGCGGTCGGTGACCTCGCTGCGGGCGCTCAGCAAGATCACCGGCAGCGATGGCTTGGCGTCGCGCAGCGAGCGCAGCACGCTGAGACCATCGCGGCCGGGCAGCATCACGTCGAGGACCACGAGATCGACGTCCTCGAGGAGCGCGCGGCGCTCGCCCTCGATGCCGTCGAGGGCGGAGCTCACCGTATGACCCTCGGCGCTCAGGCCGCGCTCGATGAAGTCGGCGATCGCCGGCTCGTCCTCGACCACCAGGATGCGCATGGCCTCCATCCTAGGAGGCGGCGAGCGCACGGTGGCACGGTCGGCGCTTCGCGATAATGGCTCGCTTGAAAACGACGACGAGGAGACACGAACATGGGAGTACTCGACGACAAGGTGGCGATCGTGACCGGCTCGGCGCGCGGGATCGGGCGCGCGACGGCTGAGCTGTTGGCCTCCGAGGGCGCCAGAGTGCTGATCAACGATCTCGACGGCGATCTGGCCGAGCAGTCGGCCAAGGAGATCGAAGGAGAGACCGTGGCGTTCGGCGGAGACCTGACCGAGCCGGGCGTCCCCGACGAGCTCGTCTCCCGGGCGGTCGACGCCTGGGGCCGGCTCGACATCGTGGTCAACAACGCCGGCTACACGCTCGACGCGCCGATCCACAAGATGAGCGACGAGTGGTTCCAGCGCATGCTCGACATCCACACGATCGTCCCCTTCCGCGTGCTGCGCGCCGCGGCCCCCCACCTGCGCGAGCCGGCCAAGCAGGAGCGCGACGAGGGCCGCGAGGTCTTCCGCAAGGTCGTCAACGTCTCCTCGATCTCGGGGACGATGGGCAACGCCGGCCAGGCCAACTATTCCGCCGGCAAGGCCGCCGTGGTCGGGCTCACCAAGACACTCGCCAAGGAATGGGGCCAGTTCAAGATCAACGTCAACGCTGTCGCCTTCGGGTACATCGAGACGCGTCTGACGGCCTCCAAGGAGGAGTCCAACACGATGGAGATCGGCGGCGAGAAGGTCCAGCTCGGGATCCCCGATCAGCTGCGTGGCATGGCCGCGATGCTGATTCCCCTCGGGCGCCCCGGAACCCCCGAGGAGGCCGCCGGCGGCGTCTTCTTCCTGTGCTCGCCGTGGTCCAACTACGTCCACGGACAGACGCTCAACGTTACCGGCGGGCAGTTCACCGGCATGACGACGTAGGGCCTGCGAAGGCTACGCTGGACGTGGTGCACGCGCATGCCCACGGCCAAGGCCACAGGGCCCCCGGCGATGCCGGCTCCGTGCGGGAGCGGAGCACGGATCGCCGGGCGCTCGGGATCGCGCTGGCGCTGATTTTGGCCTTGATGGGCGGAGAGGTGACCGCGGGAATCGTGGCCTCGTCGCTGGCGCTGCTCTCCGACGCCGCCCACCTGCTCACCGATGCCGCCGCCCTCGCTCTGGCGCTCGTGGCGGCGAGACTCGCGACGCGCCCCGCCAAGGGAGCGATGACCTTCGGGCTCGGTCGCGCTGAGATCCTCAGCGCCCAGGTCAACGGCCTCACGCTCGGCCTGCTCGCCATCCTCGTGGCGATCGCCGCCGTGATGCGCCTCGTCCATCCCCCCAACGTCGACGCGAAGCTGGTGTTGGTCGTCGCCGCCGTTGGCGTCGTCGTCAACCTCCTCGCAACGCGCACGCTCGCGAGCAGCGACCGCCAAAGCATTAACATCGAGGGCGCCTACAAGCACATCCTCACCGACCTGGTCGGATTCGCGGCAGCCGGCGTCGCGGCCCTGGTGATCCTCGCCAGCGGCTTCCAGCGCGCCGACCCGATCGCCTCGCTGGTGGTCTGCGCGGTGATGGTGCACTCTGCGTACGGGCTGCTGAGATCCGCGGGGCGCGTGTTCATGGAGGCCGCCCCGGAGGGGGTCGACCCGGGCGCGATCGGACGCGTCCTCGCCGAGGTGCCCGGGGTCGTTGAGGTCCACGATCTGCACGTCTGGGAGGTGACGACCGGTTTCAGCGCGCTGGCTGCGCACGTGCTGGTCGATTCCGGCGCGGACTGTCACGCGATCCGCCGCGAGCTGCACCGGACGCTCGATGAGCAGTTCGGCCTGCGCCACACGACGCTGCAGGTGGATCATCGCCCGCGTGGCGGGCTGCTGGAAATCGAGTCTGGCTAGACCGCGCCGAGCTCCAGCAGGCAGCCTGAGAAGAATTCTCCCGCCTGCGAGACCAAGTAGCACGTAATCGCGGCGACCTCATCGGGGCTGGTCCGTGGCCCCGGCGCGATCGTCGTCGGGGTGATCCCGTAGCGTGCCCACTCGATCGAGAGCGTGCGCGCAAGGTTCTCGAGCCCGGCGCGCGCCGCAGACGCGTGTGGCCCCGCGTCCATCCGGGGCGCGAGCAGCACCACCTTCCCCCGACCCTGGGGAATCAGAGTGGCGTTGGCCACGGTCCGCACGACGTCCCAGGATCGATCCAGGCAGTTGCGCAGGGGCGCGAACGCGGCCTCGCCATCGATCCCCGCCGAGGCGCCGGCGAAGAGGTCGGCCGCGTCCACCACGAGCGCGTCCAGCTCGCGAGTGCCGACAGCGTCCCGGACCGTCTGCCCGGCCCTTTCTTCTTCATCTTCGAAGCCATCCAGCGCCAGCTCGACGAGCGACGCCGCCAGCGCCCCGGCCGCTCCCGCGACCGCCCCGCTGAGCTCGCCCGCGTGGCTGCCGCCGGGAACGAGGGCCACGTTGACGCCGGCCAGCAGCCCCGAGCGAAAGAGCGTCCCGGTCGGCGCGCTCACGCCGCGGCGGCGGTCCGGCTGCGAGCCGCGCGCCGCTCGGCGCGGACGCGGCGGGCCATCCCGCGGCGCCCCAGCTGCTCCAGCGCGCCGTAGAGCACGCGTATCGCCTCGAAGATCTCCTCGGCCACCGCCTGCTCCTGCTCGCGCGTCGGAGACTCGACCTTCTCGAAGCGGATCGGCTCGCCGTATTGCACGGTGACGAGGGGAAACTGAAGCTTCTTCCAGTTGCGCACCCTGGAGGACCCGTAGATGGCCGTCGGCACCACCCACGCGCCGGTCTCCAGCGCCAGGCGCCCGATCCCTGGCTTGACGTTCTCTGACAGCTTGCCGGTGCGCGAGCGTCCTCCCTCGCAGTACATCGCGACGCACCCGCCACGCCCGAGGATCGTCTCCGCGGTGATGAAGGCGTCGTCGTCGTGTGCACCACGGCGCACCGGGAACACGCCGCCGTGGCTGAAGATGAACTGCGCCGGGCGCGTAAAGAGCTGCGACTTCGCCATGAAGCGAATCTTGCGACGCAGGTAGACCCCGATGAAGAAGTGGTCCATGAAGGAGAAGTGGTTGGGGGCGAGGATCACCTGGCCAGTGAGCGGCACGTTGTCTGAAGCGATCCCGCGCAGCCGGAAGAAGATCAATGAATAAAAAGTCACCACCGTGCGCACGAGCTGGTAGGCCCAGTCGGGGTCGCGCGTGCGTCCGCGCGCGTGGAAGCGGTCGAAGTACTCCTTGGGGCGCGGGTCCTTGTAGACCTGCTGCTTCATCGGGGCCAGCTCCTCGCTCATGCTCATGCTTGCTACCCGCTCTGGCGGGTGCGGTTACCGGGTCGCAGAGCCGCGACAGCACGCGAGCGCGCGCGCCCATCCGTCGAGCAGCTCGGCTCTGAGGTCCTCGGCCATCTGCGGCTGATAGCGCGCACGCTCGCGCCGGCTGCGCCCGACCTCGTCCAGGGTCCACAGCCCGACGCCGACGCCGGCGAGATAGCCGGCGCCGAGCGCGGTCGTCTCAGCGACCTCGGGCACGACCACGGGGACACCGAGGACGTCGGCCTGGAACTGCATCAGCCACGGGTTCACCGTCGCGCCGCCGTCGGCACGCAACTCCGCCAGCGGCGCCACCCCCGCCGCCTCGATCGCGCGCACCGCGTCGACCGTCTGATAGGCGATCGCCTCCAGAGTCGCGCGCGCGAAATGAGCGCGCGTGGCGCCGCGCGTTAGCCCGACGATCGTCCCGCGCGCGTAGGGATCCCAGTGCGGGGAGCCCAGCCCGGTCAGGGCGGGAACGAAATAGACGCCGTCGTTGGACTCCAGCGAGCCCGCCAGCTCAGCGGTCTCCTCCGCGTGCTCGATCATGCCCAGGCCGTCGCGCAGCCACTGCACCGCCGCCCCCGTGACGAAGATCGACGCCTCGAGCGCGTAGTCGCGACGACGCCCCACTCCCCAGGCCACCGTCGAGAGCAGGCCTTCCACCGGCGCAGGCACCGCGGTGCCGACGTTGACGAGCACGAAGGAGCCGGTGCCGTACGTCGCCTTGCCGCTCCCGGGCTCCAGGCAAGCCTGGCCGAAGAGAGCAGCCTGCTGATCGCCGGCCACCCCAGCCACGGGGATCTCGGCGCCCTCGAAGAGGTCGCCGCGCGTGGTGCCGATGACGCCGCTGCTGGGCACGATCCGCGGCAGAGCGCGCTCGGGCAGATCGGAGAAGAGGGTCAGCAAGTCGGCGTCCCAGGCGCCGCTCTGGAGGTCGTAGAGCAGCGTGCGCGAAGCGTTCGAGGCGTCGGTCGCGTGCTCCCCGGTGAGCCGCTGCAGCAGCCAAGCATCGACGGTACCCAGCGCGGCGCGGCCATCCTGCGCCCGCGCGCGCAGGCCGTCGACGTTGTCCAGCAGCCATTCCATCTTCGTGGCCGAGAAATACGGGTCGAGCACGAGCCCGGTGCGCTCGCGCACGAGCGGCTCGTGGCCGGCGTCGCGCAGCTCATCGCAGCGTCGGGCCGTGCGGCGGTCCTGCCACACAAGCGCTCGGTGCAGCGGCGCGGCGCTAAGCGGATCCCAAGCGCACACCGTCTCGCGCTGGTTGGTGATGCCAATCGCCCGCAGATCCGCCGGCTCGGCCCCGGCGCTGCGCAGTGACTCGCGCACGGCCGCCTCGACGGAGGCCCAGACCTCGTTGAGGTCGTGCTCGACGTGGCCCGGGCGCGGGAAGTGCTGGGCGAACTCGATCGTCGCCCGCCCCAGCGGCTCCGCGCTTTCGTCGAAGACGATGCACGTCGTCGAGGTCGTGCCCTGGTCGATCGCGAGGATCACTGCGCGCGCAGCCTATGGACTGCACGCGGCCAGAGCCCCACCCGCGGGTGGGGCTGTCCCGTGCCCACCTGCAGAGCCTTGGAGCTCCGGCCGGCGCATGCATGTCCTCGTCGCCTCACGCGCGGCGTACCGCGCGTCCGTCATGGGCCGCGACAGGAGGATCGAGGCCCGCCACGAGCCCTGCAACCGGTTGCGAGCAGCGGAGATTCCTCACGGGAGGAGAGGGAGGTACCGGCGCTCGTCCGATTGCGAGCTCAAGACTGCCAGGCTGCGGCGGCTTTGACCATCGACCGCCGGTCCGAGGATCAGCGGGTGCGCGTCGACCGGCGGTCGAACGTCGGAGGCGCGCTTTATGCTCGCGACCGTCACCGCCAGCGCGAGAGGAGCCCCGCCGTGCCCGACGTCGAGGCGCACATCACAGGAACCGTGTGGAAGATCGAGGTCGCCGTGGGCGACGCTGTCAACGAAGGCGACACCATCGCCATCCTTGAGTCGATGAAGATGGAGATGCCGGTCGAGGCCGAGGATGCCGGTACCGTCAAGGAGGTCCTCTGCGAGGAGGGCCAGGCGGTCAACGAGGGCGACACGCTCGTTGTCCTCGAGTAGCCCGCAGGCGCTGGCGGACGGCAAGCTCCAGCTCGACCACCCCGCGCCCCGGGTGGCGCGCCTTACGATCGCCAACCCGGCCAAGCGCAACGCGCTGGACCACGCAATCCTCGATTCGATCGCCGCGACCGTGCCGCGGCTCGACGACCACCACTGCCTGATCCTGACCGGGTCGCAGCGCATGTTCTCGGCCGGCTACGACATCGGCGACATCCCCGATGAGGTTTTCGCGCAGGAGGCCGAGAAGCTCGTCGCCCACCCGTTCATGGCCGCGATCGAGGCGTTGGAGGCGTTCCCGTACCCCACGCTCGCGGCACTCGGCGGTCACGCGATCGGCGGCGGGCTCGAGGTGGCGCTGAGCTGCGACCTGCGGATCGCCGCAGCAGGCGTGAAGCTCGGGATGCCGCCGGCCAAGCTCGGGCTCGTGTATTCGCACACCGGGTTGCAGAAATTCATCGAGACGATCGGGGCGGCGCGCACGCGAGAGCTGTTCCTGGTGGGGGTCAACATCGACGCGGAGGTGGCGCTTGGATGGGGGCTGGTCAACCGATTGGTGCCGGCTGACGAGCTCGAGTCCGCGACGCTTGCGCTCGCTGTCGAGATCGCGGCCAACGCGCCGCTGTCGCTGTCGGGGAACAAGCGCGTGATCGGCGAGCTCGTGCGCGGCGGGGGGAGGCTCGATCCGGCGATCGAGGCCGAGCTGATCGAGCTGCGGCGAGCGTGCTTCGTCTCCGAAGACTTCCGTGAGGGGGTGCGCGCGTTCGGGGAGAAGCGCCCCCCGCGGTGGCAGGGGCGCTGACGGCGGGGCTGCCGTCCGAGCGCTCGCCTAGCGTCCGCTCCCGATGGCGCCCCTGATCAGCCGCGAGGAGGCGCTCGTGCTCGGCGAGCTCTCCGACCACGCCGCGATCGAGGACCTGATCGAGCGCGCCTGGAGGGCGCGCGTCGAGCGCTTCGGCGACAGCACGGACATGTGCTCGCTGGTCAACGCCAAGTCGGGCGGGTGCGCCGAGGACTGCGGCTTCTGCGCCCAGTCGCGTTACGCCGAGGCCGACACGCCGCTGCACGCGATGATGGACCCCGAGCAGATCCTCGAGCACGCCCGCGCTGCCGAGGCGGCCGGCGCGCACCGCTTCTGCATGGTGACCCAGGGACAGGGGCTCTCACGGCGCGACTTCGACAAGGTGCTGGCCGGCGCGCGGCTCGTCGCCGAGCACACCAACCTCAAGCGCTGCGCGTCGATCGGGCACATGTCCGCGGATCGCGCGAAGGCGCTGCGCGAGGCCGGAGTCCAGCGCGTGCATCACAACGTCGAGACCGCCGAGAGCTACTACGACGAGGTCTCCACAACGGTGCGCTACGCCGGACGCCTGCGCACGATCGAGGCCGTCCGCGACGCCGGCTTGGAGACGTGCGTTGGCGGCATCCTCAACCTCGGCGAGAGCCGCGAGCAGCGCGTCGAGATGGCCTTTCAGCTCGCTGAGATCGACCCAACGTCGGTACCGATCAACCTGCTCAACCCCCGCCCGGGCACGAAGTTCGGCGACCGCGACTACATGGACCCATGGGAGGCGGTGAAGTGGATCGCGATCTTCCGGCTGATCCTGCCCGAGGCGCTCTTCCGGCTCTGCGGCGGGCGCGTGGAGAACATTGCCGAGCTGCAAACGCTCGCTGTCAGGGCGGGCGTCAATGGCGTGATGATGGGCAACTTCCTCACGACCCTGGGCAACACCCCCGAGGAGGATCGGGCGATGTTCGAGGAGCTGGGGTTGAACGTCGCCCCCCAAGCCGACAACGGCGCCAACCCCCGGCCCGACAACCGCTCGGGCTGGCTCGAGGGCGAGACCCCCGATGTCGTCAACGAGCTGCTGGCCGCGGAGCGCCCGCTCGAATCGATCGAGGTCCGTCTTTGGGATCCCTCCACGCAGCTGCGCTTCCGGCGGACGCGCTCCGCGCCGCCACGGCCCGACGGGGCTCCCAACCGAGCGCGCGCTGGAGCCTTCTCGTCTCACTCGCCGGACTTGCGGCCCACGGACGCCATCCCCTCCTGAAAGGACCCCGATGACAGACCTGCATGCGCGCCTCGATGAGCTCAAGCAGCTCGGCCTGCACCGCCGCATGCGGATGGTCTCCGGCCCCCAGGGTCCACGCGTGGTGCTCGACGGCAAGCCGGTGCTGCTGCTGTGCTCCAACAACTACCTCGGGCTGGCAGACCACCCGCGCGTGCGCGAGGCCGCGGCCGACGCGGCGATGCGCTGGGGGGTCGGCAGCGGGGCCTCACGGCTGGTGTCGGGGACGATGACGATCCACCGACGCCTCGAGGAGCGGTTGGCGGAATTCAAGGGCTCGGAGGCTTGCCTGCTGTTCGGGTCGGGCTACCTCGCCAACGCCGGCATCGTCGGCGCGTTGGCCGGCCGCGATGAGGTGGTGTTCTCCGACGAGCTCAACCACGCGTCGATCGTCGACGGCTGCCGGCTCGCGCGCGCCGAGGTCTTCGTCTATGACCACGGCGACGTCGACCACCTGGAATGGGGCTTGAGCCAGGCGCACGGGCGCGGCGCGCTGATCGTGACCGACGGCGTCTTCTCGATGGACGGCGACGTGGCGCCGCTCGCCGAGATCGTCGAGCTCGCCCGCCGCTACGACGTACGCGTGATGGTGGACGAGGCGCACGGCACCGGGACCGTTGGTCCAGCGGGCCGCGGCGCGGTAGCCGAGGCCGGCGTCGGCGACGAGGTCGACGTGATCGTGGGCACGCTCGGCAAGGCGCTCGGTTCCTACGGCGCCTACGCCTGCTGCTCGGCTGAGCTCGTCGCCTGGCTGACCAACGCGGCACGTACGCTGATCTATTCGACGGCTCCGCCACCACCGGCGATGGCGGGGGCACTTGCCGCGCTGGAGTTGCTCGCGGAGGAGCCGCGTCGCGTCGAGCGCCTCCAGCGCAACGCCCGCGTGCTGCGCGACGAGCTCGCGCGCGAGGGCTGGGACACCGCGGGGTCGAGCACCCACATCATGCCGCTGATCGTTGGCGACGCCGAGCTCGCCGTGCGCATGGCGGAGGCGGCGATCGACCGCGGGGTCTTCGCCCAAGCGATCCGTCCGCCGACCGTGGCCGAAGGCACGTCGCGGCTGCGGGTGGCCGTGATGGCCACCCATGGACGCGACGAGCTGCGCCAGGCCGCGCGGGTGCTCGCCCGGGCCGCGCTCAAGGTCGGGGTGCGCCCGGCGGCCGTCGCCCCGCTTGCGGCCGTGCAGTCGACGCGAGCAGGCCTCGGTCGGCCGTTTGATGTCGAGGCGCCCGAGCCGGCGCGCCGCGCGGCCTGAGGTGGCTGGCCAGCCAGGGCATGGCGTCTTCGTCACCGGGACGGGCACCGGGGTCGGCAAGACGGCGGTGACGGGGGCGATCGCTTCGCTGCTGGGGCGGCTCGGGGTGCGAGTCGCGGCGTTCAAGCCGGTGCTGACCGGTTTGGAGGAGCCGGCCGAGTCGGGGTGGCCGCCCGATCACGAGCTGCTCGCCGCGGCGGCCGGCGGGCTCGAACCGCACGTCGTCGCGCCTTGGCGCTTTGGCCCCGCACTCTCGCCCCACCTCGCCGCTGCCTTGGCCGAGCTGCGGCTCGATCGGCACGAGCTGGTCGAGGGCGCCTGGCGATCGCGGGACACTGCCGGTGCGCAGGCACTGGTCGTCGAGGGGGTGGGCGGGCTGATGGTCCCGCTGGTGGAAGACTTCCTGGTCCGCGATCTCGGGTGCGCGCTCGGGCTGCCGCTGGTGATCGCAGCCGTCCCCGATCTCGGCACGATCAACCACACGCTGCTGACGCTGGAGTGCGCGCGCGCCGTGGGGCTTCACGTGGTGGGCGTCGTGCTCACCCCCTGGCCGGCGCGACCAGGCGTGCTCGAGTGCTCCAATCGCGAGACGATCGCCGCGTTCGGCGATGTCGATGTCTATGAGCTTCCGTGGGTCGTGGACCCGTCGCCTGGGTGCTTGGCGGACGCTGCGGAGGCCGCGCGGCTCCCGGTCGAGCAGTGGTGCGGGGAGGGCGATGCGCGGTCGGTGGCCGCTGCCGCGTAGCTCGGGCAGGGGGGGTCGGGTGGCGGGTCGCGGTGGCGCCGGCG
>QHBW01000045.1 GCA_003244205.1 Solirubrobacterales bacterium
ACACACGCAGTGAACGCGTCTGCCCTTGTCGCAGCACCGTCCCTCACTCTCGATGCGATCGCGAATAGACCAATATTCCTGTTGCTCGGTAGTCATCCATTCACGCCGCATGTGCCTGCTCCTCTCGCGCGCGCTCGATCAAAAGATTCTTGGCGGCGATCAGGCGCTGCGCGCGCGGATCGGTATCGTCGCCACCGTGATCGTGAAAGCCGATGTCAGTCGCCAGCGCCGCTTTCACGCAGCGCCGAAACGCAGCGCGCACTTCGTCTGGGGAAGCATCAACACGCACGCCGAGTAGATCGGCCGCGTCGTACATCGCGTCGGCGTCGGAATCAGAATCGTCGTCACGATCGATGATGCGCGGATCGCTGTAATCGGCGCCCCTCTCTGCCAACATGCGTGAGACACCTTGTCCCCCGAAGTTTAGTGTAGAGGGCGACCAAGGAATGGAAGACCATGAGCGCGTTAGTAGAGGTTCCGGAGGTCGAGGTGTCGGCGAAGGCGCAGCGACGGCGGTTCACCGCCGAGTACAAGCGCAAGGTGCTGCAGGAGGCAGACGCCTGCACGAAGTCGGGCGAGATCGCGGCGCTGCTTCGGCGTGAAGGGTTGTACTCGTCGCACCTGACGTCGTGGCGTTTGTTGCGGGAGCGCGGCGAGCTGGCCGGTTTGACGCCCAAGAAGCGCGGCCCAAAGGCGCGAGTGGCCGACGAGCGTGACCGCGTGATCGTCGACCTCAAGCGGCAGCTCGCGCGCACTGAGGAGCGTCTGGAGCGGGCCGATCTCATCATCGAGATCCAAAAAAAACTTGGCAAGCTGCTCGGGGTGGAGATGCCGCCGGACCCGCGCGACCCCAAAAGCTCGACGGAGAAGTCGTGATGCGCGCGGTGGAAGAGCACGGACCGCGCCTCGGCGTGCTGGCGATCTGCATGGCGCTGGCGCTGGCGCGCGCGACGTTCTACCGGCGGCGACTGGCGAAGGTTCACACCTGCCGGCGGGCATCGCCGCGGGCGCTCTCGTCGGTGGAGCGGGATGAGGTATTGGCGGCCCTGCACCAGCCGCGCTTCGTCGACCTGGCGCCGGCGGAGGTCTACTCGACGCTGCTCGACGAGAAAACGTACCTGTGCTCGGAGCGCACGATGTACCGCGTGCTCGCCCAGAGCGGCGAGGTGCGTGAGCGGCGCGACCAGATCGCTCACCCCGCGTACGCCAAGCCCGAGCTGCTGGCGACCGCGCCGAACCAGCTCTGGAGTTGGGACATCACCAAGCTCCTCGGCCCGGAGAAGTGGACGTACTTTTACCTGTACGTGATCCTCGACGTGTTCAGCCGCCACGTCGTCGGCTGGATGGTCGCCGACTGCGAATCCGATGCGCTCGCCAAGAGGCTCATCGACGACACCTGCATGCGGCAGAATATTCAGCCCGGCCAGCTCACGCTCCACGCCGACCGCGGCTCGTCGATGAAGTCCAAACTCGTCGCGTTTCTGCTCGCGGATCTCGGTGTCACCAAGACGCACTCGCGGCCTCACGTCTCCGACGACAATCCGTTCTCCGAGGCGCACTTCAAGACCCTCAAGTACCGCCCCGATTTTCCCGCGCGCTTCGGCTGCATCGAGGACGCGCGTGCCTTCTGCGTCGACTTCTTCCGCTGGTACAACACCGAGCATCACCACAGCGGCCTCGGCCTGCTCACGCCCCACGACGTGCACTACGGCCTCGCCGCCGCTCGCCGCGAGGCCCGTGCCGTGGTCCTGGCCGCCGCGCATCGCGCTCATCCTGAGCGCTTCCTGCGCGGCGTCCCCACGCCTGCGCCGCTGCCCACGGCCGTCTGGATCAACAAGCCTGCTTCCCCTCTGCTCCCACCCGGCGCAAAGCCGGCGGCGGCCGACTCACGCGGCGGGGGCTTCCCTGTGGGCAGCAGCACTTTGCTGTCCACAGGGAAAGGCGAAGCCGTCCCCGCCGCGGTTGGGACAGAGGAGGTTCGACTCTAAACTCTGAAATCCGGTGTCTCAAACTTGTTGACAGGCTCCGCGCACTGGTCAATGCAGCGGTGCATGAGTGCAGGCAACCAAGTGAGCGGATCGTGGTTACGTTGGCGAGTGGAAGTCACATGCTCCTCGACTCCCATGTCCTCACTCGCTGGAAGCATTGTGGCAAGTCGTAGGTCTGCGCCGAAATCCAAGGCGCTGAAACGGAGGGGTTGATATGGCCACGCCAGATACGTTGACCGGGATCAGGCCTGTCACACCTGTTTTGTATTCGACCGTGAGCGAACAGAAGGCCCATCCAACCCACGACCAGGAGTTCGACGAGCTCTGGAGCGAACGCTCGTCGACTGCGACTGCGCGCTTCGATCCCGCCGAAGTCGCCGGCCTACCGGAGCCCGCACAGCGATACCTGGTGCACGCCGTCGCGCCCGGTGCTCTGGTCGCGACCGCCGTTCGAGTGCGGATGCACGGCACGATCAAGCTGAAGGGCAAATGGTACCCGTTCGAGGCCGACCAGGTGATCCGCTGGACGCGTGGCTTCGTCTGGAAGGCGCGCGTGAAGATGAGAGGGCTTCCCGTGTACGGGTCCGATCGGTGGATCGACGGCAAGGGCGCCATGCGATGGAAGCTGCTCGGCTTGATTCCGATGCTCACCGCCGACGGGCCGGACATCTCGCGCGCGGCGCTCGGCCGCGTCCAGATCGAGTCGCTGTGGCTGCCGACCGCGTTGGTCGGGCCCGACTCCACCTGGAGCTCGTCCGACTCCACGCACGTGGGCGTCGATCTGCGCCTTCAAGGTCACGTTGCACGCGTCGACCTGTGCATCGAGCCGGACGGATGCCTGCGCAC
>QHBW01000047.1 GCA_003244205.1 Solirubrobacterales bacterium
GTGAACGGTGGGCAGGTGAGCGTGGAGCGCGCTGCGCATCGCTCAGACGTCGTCAACTTCAACGCCGGGCTGCCCTGCGCCGCGGTGCCGCTGCGGTCGGTCGCGGTCTCGGCCTACACGGTGGTGAGCTTTCGGCTGTTCGCCCGCCGCGGGGGGGCCGCGTGCTCGGGCATCGGCAATGTCGCGTTCATTGTCCGTGACGGTTTGATCGCCGCCTGGCTGCGCGCGCCCGACGATCTCAGCCGCCTGCGTCTGCCGTCCACCTCCGGCGACGGCACACCCGCGCTGCCGCCCGGATCCAGCCAACCGAACGCGCAGCCGGGATCGGGTCCGATCGTCTGAGCCCTGCGGCGCGTGGCCGCGCGGGCGCCCGGCCAGCCCTGGGTAGGATGGCCTGATGGAGGCCGTGGCAGACGTCTACGCGCTCCCCCAGGAGTTCGCCGACCTGCGCGAGACGATCCGCCAGATTGCCACCGAGCGCGTTGCGCCGAGGGCTGCGGCGATCGACGAGCAGGCGGAGTACCCGCACGACCTGCGGGCGCTATTCGCAGAGCACGACCTCTTCGGGCTGGCCTTCGACAGCGACTACGGGGGGACCGGGACCGGGACGCTGATGCTCAACATCGCGATCGAGGAGATCGCGCGGGCGTGCGCCTCGAGCGCCCTGATGCTGATGGTTCAGGAGCTGGGCACGCTGCCGATCAGGCTGTTCGGCAGCGATGAGCAGAAGCAGCGCCTGCTTCCGCGCTGCGCCAGCGGCGAGTGGAGCCCCGCGTTCGCGCTGTCCGAGCCAGAGGCCGGGTCGGACGCCGGTGGTACGCGCACCAGCGCGGTCCGCGACGGGGACGACTGGGTGATCAACGGGACCAAGAACTGGATCACCAACCTCGGCATCGCCGACTTCTACATCCTCTTCGCCCGCACCGATCCCGACGCGCGCCGGGCCCATGGCATCTCGGCATTCATCGTGGAGTCCGACCGGCCAGGCTTCTCGGTCGGCAAGCTCGAGCACAAGCTCGGCATCCGCGGGTCGCCCACCGGCTCGCCGATCTTCGAGGACGTGCGCGTGCCCGCCGACAACCTTGTCGGCGAGTTGCACCAAGGCTTCAAGGTCGCGCTGGCGACGCTCGACCACTCCAGGCTCGGCGTCGCCGCCCAGGCGGTCGGGATCTCGCAAGGCGCGACCGACTACGCGGCCACCTACGCGACCGAGCGCCAGCAGTTCGGACGCCCGATCTCGAGCTTCCAGGGGATCGCCTTCAAGCTCGCCGACATGGAGACACGCACCGCCGCCGCCCGTGAACTGCTCTACAAGGGATGCGCGAAGGTGGATCGGGGCGACGCCGACATGGGCAAGTACTCCGCGATGGCCAAGCTCTTCTGCTCCGACACGGCGATGGCGGTGACGGTCGAGGCGGTGCAGGTGCTGGGCGGCTACGGCTACGTCAAGGAGTATCCCGTCGAACGCATGATGCGCGACGCGAAGATCACACAGATCTACGAGGGCACGAACGAGATCCAGCGTCTGGTGATCGCCCGTACCCTGGGTTGAGATGGGCTCGCGGCGCGTCCTGGCCGCGGCCGGGGCAGCCCTGTCCGTCGGGTTGGTGGCCGTGGTGCTGCTGGCCGGGTTCAGTCCTTCGGGACCGGCGCGGGTGCTCGAGCTGCTCGCCGTCTGCGTCGCTGGCGCGGTCGTGCTAGCAGTCCTGATGTTCGCCGTGGGATCCCATCTGGCCGGCTGGCAGCAGGGCGAGGAGGAATTCGAGCGCGTCGTGCTGCGCTCCGAGCGCCTGGCCCGCGAGGGCTTGGCGGCCGATCCCGACGAGCGCGACTTCCTCGAGCTCGACCCGTATGCGCCCGCGGACTTCGAGGAGCTCGTCTCCGACGCGCTCGACGATCTGCCGCCGGAGCTGCGACGGGCGCTCGAGCACAACGTTGCGGTCGTGATCTCCGACGGAGGCCGCCGGCGTCGCGCGTACGGGCTCTACCACGGCGACGGCCTCGCCCGCGACAACGTTGCAGACCGCATCGTGATCTACCGCGACACGCTCTTGCGCGACTTCGGCCACGATCCAGCGGCGTTGCGCGGGCAGGTGCTGCGCACCGTGCGCCATGAGCTCGCCCACCACGTTGGCTTCGACGAGCTGGGAGTGCGCGGACTCGGCTTGTGACTGACCCGTTGCGACGGCTAGTCGATGACGGGCTCATAGGATGAGCGCGCCGTGATGGTCGTGATGACACCCGGGGCCGGCGAGTCCCAGATCCAAGCTGTCGTCAGCAAGCTGGAGACGACCGGGGTGCACGTGCTCGTGATGCCGGGCAAGCTGACTACCGCGATCGGTGCCATCGGGGACCCCGAGCGCGTGCTCGAACTCGGCCTGGAGGGTATGGCGGGCGTCGATCGGGTCGTGCCGATCTCCCGGCCATACAAGCTCGCCTCCTCCGAGCTCGCCCACCACGAGCCGACGCGGCTCGAGATCGCGGGACGACGGGTGGGTGGCGGTGACACGTTCTGCCTGATCGCCGGGCCCTGCACGGTCGAGTCGCGCGAGCAGACGCTTGCCGTGGCCTGGACCGTGCGCAAGGCCGGTGCATCGATGCTGCGAGGCGGCGCCTTCAAGCCGCGCACGTCCCCCTTCGCGTTCAAGGGTCTCGGCCTGGAGGGACTGAAGGTGCTCGCCGAGGCCCGCGCCGAAACCGGCCTCCCCGTCGTCACGGAGCTGCTCGATGTCGCAGACGCTGACGTTGTGGGAGAGCACGCCGACGTGATCCAGATCGGCGCGCGCAACATGCAGAACTACGCCCTGCTGGAGATCGCGGGCCAGCTCGGCAAGCCTGTGCTGCTCAAGCGCGGACTGTCCTCGACCGTCGACGAGCTGCTGATGGCGGCCGACTACGTACTGAAGGAGGGCAACGAGGCCGTGATGCTGTGCGAGCGCGGTATCCGCACGTTCGAGGTCGCCACCCGCTTCACGCTCGACATCCTCGCCGTCCCCTGGCTCAAGCTTCACACCCACCTGCCCGTGATCGTCGACCCCAGCCACGCGGCGGGAGACCGCCGGCTGGTGGAGCCGGCCGCGTGTGCCGCCGCGGCGGCCGGCGCCGACGGTGTCATCGTGGAGGTCCACGAGGATCCCGAGGCGGCGCTTTGCGACGGGCCCCAGGCGGTATACGGGCGCGACTTCGCGGCGTTCGCAAAGCGTGTTGGCGCACACGCCGCGATCGCCGGTCGCGTGCTCGCGTAGTGGCCGCCCGCGCCGGCGCGAGCACGCTCGTCCTATCCGATCTGCACCTCGGCTCCCGACGTCTGCGTGACGTGCTCGGCCTCGCGACGTTGCGTGCGCCGCTGATTGCACGTGTGCGCGAGGTCGAGCGCCTGGTGCTGCTGGGCGACGTCTTTGAGCTGTTCGACATCGAGGTCCCCGAAGCGCTCGCGCTGGCGCGGCCGCTGCTGAGCTCGCTCGGCGCCGCGGTCGGCGCCCACGGGCAGATCGTGCTCGTGGGCGGCAACCACGACCATGCGCTCTTCACGCGCTTCATCGCTGGACACCTTGGGGCGCAACGCGAGCCGCTCGGGCTCGCCGACTGGATCGAGCCCTCCAGCGACCCAGCGCTGGCCGCGATCGCCGAGCTCGTTGCTCCAGCTGAGCTGGTGGTCGCCTATCCGGGCGTCTGGCTGCGCGACGATGTCTACGCGACCCACGGGCACTACCTCGATCGCCATATCACGCTGCCCCCTGCACTCGAGGCCGCGATGCCCAACGCGCTGCGCGACTTTTTGCGCGCCCCGCTGCGCGGCGACGAGTTCGCTCCGGCCGACTACGAGCGCGCGCTCGCACCCGCCTACGCGGCCTTCCGGGCGGCGCGCGACGTCAGCCTGCCCGCCTGGCTCGCCGACCTCGTGGTGGGAGTCCGCGGTTCGACGTTGAGCGGCGTCGCTGGACCGCTGGCCGCCGCGCTGCCCAACTCGGCGCTCGCGCCGCTGGGAGCAGAGGCGCTGGGGCTCCAGCTTCGCCGCGCCGGCCTGCGCGCGATGGCAGAGGTGATCGCGCGCCTGGAGATCGACGCCGCGCACGTGATCTTCGGCCACATTCATCGCAGCGGACCACTCGCCGACGACCCGCTCGATGACTGGGTGACCGCGACCGGAACCGCGATGCACAACTCCGGCTCGTGGGTCTACGAGCCGCTGCTGGTAGGGCACTCCGGGCCCGAGAACCCCTACTGGCCGGGCACATGCATCGCCGTGGGCGAGCACGGACCGCCGTCGATCGAGCGCCTGCTGGCGGGATTCGAGGCCAGTGAGCTTCGGCGCTGAGCGCCACCACGCATAGGATGGCCGCCACGAATCGCAGCCAAGGAGACCGATCAGATGTCCGAAGCCGTCATCGTCGATGCCGTCCGCACCCCGATCGGGCGAGCCGTGAAGGGTTCGCTCAAGGACGTTCGCGCCGACGACCTCGCCGCCGTTCCGCTCAGCGCCCTGCAGGAGCGCAACCCCGATGTCGACTTCTCGACCGTCACCGACATCATGATGGGAGCCGCCTTCGGCGAAGGTGAACAGGGCTACAACGTCGGGCGCAACGCCGCCCTGCTGTCGGGGATCGACCACCACGTGCCGGCCTGCACGCTCAACCGCTTCTGCGCGTCTTCGTTGCAGACGCTGCGTATGGCCTTCCACGCGATCTCGGCAGGCGAGGGCGACGTCTACATCGCGGCAGGCGTGGAGGCCGTGTCGCGCGCCGGGGGCGGATCCGACGTCCCCTTCCACCCGCAGCTCGACGGCTCGGATGGGTCGATCTACAACGTGTACATCCCGATGGGCCTGACCGCTGAGAACGTTGCCGAGCGCTGTCACGTCACGCGCGAGCAGCAGGACGAGTGGGCAGTGATCTCGCAAACGCGCGCGGTCGCCGCGCAAGAGTCCGGCCACTTCGACAGGGAGATCGTCCCGGTGACGACCCCGGACGGGACCGTCGTGAGCAAGGACGACGGGCCCCGTCCAGGCACCACGATGGAGAAGCTCGCGGCGCTTTCGCCGGTGTTCAAGCCAGACGGAACGGTGACCGCAGGCAACGCATGCCCGCTCAACGACGGCGCCGCGGCGGTGCTCGTGACCTCGGCGGAGAAGGCAGCCGAGCTCGGGCTCACGCCGCGTGCACGCATCGTGGCCTCCTCGGTGGCGGCGATTCGTCCCGAGATCATGGGCCTCGGCCCGATCCCGGCGGTGAAGCTCGTGCTCGCGCAGGCGGGAATGACGATCGACGACATCGATGTGATCGAGCTCAACGAGGCATTCGCCGCACAGGTCGTGCCGTGCCGCGACGAGTGGGGCATCGATCCTGAGAAGCTCAACCCGCACGGCGGCGCGATCGCCCTCGGTCACCCGTTCGGGATGACCGGAGCGCGGATCATGACCACGTTGCTCAACGACCTCGACACGCTCGATGCCAGCATCGGCCTCGAGACGATGTGCGTGGCGGGCGGCCAGGGTCAGGCGATGATCGTGGAGCGTCTCAGCTGAGCTCAGCCGTGGCGTACGCGATGTGCGTGACGCGCGCGGCGGTGGTGCTTCGCGGCGGACCTTCTCTTGTGGCGTGACTTCGCGGGTGCTGCGACGGGACCCGAGCGCTCGCCGAAGTCGCCGGTGTAGGTGGCTGCCGGGCGCCCGCCCGTGTTCAGGAACGGGACACCGGAGACGACGGCGAGACCGACATCGGTGTACGAGCCATTGAGGACGTTCGCTCGGTGATCCGGGGAGCTCATCCAGGCGTTCACCACCTCATCCGGGGCGGCGAGGCCGCCGATACCCCAACCGATGTTCTCACCCACACTGTAGGACGTGGATCTGCTGATATAGCCCGCCGCGGTCAGGCGATGGATGAGGTCCCCGAAGACGGGTGAGCTGTGGGCGAAGTATCCGTTGGTGACCATGTCCCGCGTGTGCTGCAACGCCACTTGGTCGAGCGTCCGGCTGTCGCTCAGCGCGCCGAGCCCATGTTCGCTGCGTTGCCGGTTGAGCAGGCACAGCATGGCTGCGTTTATCTGCGGCGCATTCGACGATGTCGGGATCAGGTTGGCCTCGGCGCACTGGTCGGCGAGCGCCGGCGTAGCGCCAAGCAGCGCAACGGTGAGCGCGACGGCGAGCGCCGCCAGCGACGAGCTGAGGAGTTGTCGGGGAACCAAGATCGCGGAGATGCCCTGCACCACAACGGGTGTCGGCAGCGACCCCCCCGGCCGTGAGTCCTCGACGATCGACTCGAACAAGTGTCTAGGTCGCCGCCACCAACTCGGCGATCGCGGCTTGGAGCGCTTCGGCGGCCACCGTGACAGCCGGGTCGAGGTTGCGGTCGGCCAGCAGCCCGACGAAGATGCCGCCGTCATAGGAGAGGATGCCCAGCGACAGGCGCTGGTGGGCGGGGTTGAGTGGTACCACCGGGAACGCTTCGAGCAGGCGCGCACCGTCGAGGTAGAACGGCTGCTGGGGTCCCGGTACGTTTGAGACCACGAGGTTGAAGGCGCGCACGCCGCTGATGGTTCGCATCAGGATCGAGGAGACCACCGGCGGCGCCCACCCGGTGGCGCCGACGAGCACAGCTCCGGCACGCACAGCGGCGGAGTCCTTGAGCGCGCGCATCGCCCCCGCGACCGCGGCGACGCGCGCAATCGGGTCGTCCTCGCCAACCGGAAGGTCGACGAACACGGTCGAGATGCGGTTGCCGCCCTCCTCGCCCTCGCGGCGCACGCTCACCGGCACGAGCGCGACCGGCGCGCGGGCGTGCTCGCCGACAGGCGCTCCGGCGGCCTCGAGGTAGCGCCGGAGCATTCCCGCGACCGCCGCGAGCAACGCATCGTTGATGGTTCCGCCGCCAGCGCGGCCGGCGCGCTTGAGGTCCTCGAGGCGGGCACGCTGCAGCGCAAAGCGCCGGTTGGGGCCCAGCGGCGCGTTGAGCGGTGTCGCCGGAGCCTGGGGACGCGTGCGCGCCAGCTCGCCCACGAGCTCGGCGCCCCGGCGCAGATCCTCGGCCGCTCGACGGGGGCTCGTGTCCAGCGCCCGCTGGGCGCCTTCGAGGACGACGCGCTGGGCTCGGGAGACGGGCGCCGCCGCGAGCCGGCCGAGGTGGCGGCGCAGCGCATAGGGGCGGGGCTGCCACGGCTCGGGCGGCGGATCGATCGCCAGCGGCTCGGGGGTGGGATCCAGCACTACCGTGCCGACGTCAACCGCCGCCACTCCGTCGACCAGCGCATGGTGCATCTTCGGCATCAGCGCGACCCTCCCCCCGGCCAGCCCCTCGATTACGTGCAGCTGCCAGAGGGGGCGGCTGCGGTCGAGGCGGCTGGAGAGCTGCAGCGCGACGTAGTCGGCCAGCTCGTCATCGCCGCCGGGGGCCGGCAGGCGGGCGGCGCGGACGTGCCAGCGCAGGTCGAAGTGCTCGTCGTCCACCCACACCGGGTTGGCCAGGCCGAGGGGCGGCGACTCAACCCGCTGGCGGTAGCGCGGGATCAGGTGCAGGCGCTGATCGAGCCGCGTCAGCACGCGCTCGTGGTCCAGGCCGCCGGTCCCGTCGAAGATCAGCAGCGCCCCGACGGCCATGTTCACCGCACCCGTCTCGGCGGCCAGCGATGCGCGATCGGCGGCGGAGAGGGGCTCGGCCACCGCGCCGGCGCTCACGCTCAGCGCGGCGCCATCCGCAGCGCGCCATCGAGACGGACTACCTCGCCGTTGAGCATCTGGTTGCCGACGATGTGGGCCACGAGGTCGGCGTACTCCTCCGGGCGGCCCAATCGCTGAGGGAACGGCACCGAGGCTCCCAAGGCGTCGCGCGCCGGTTGGGGGAGCGCGGCCAGCAGCGGAGTGTCGAACAGCCCGGGCGCGATCGTGCAGACGCGCACGCTCGCGCTGGAGAGATCGCGTGCCGCGGGGAGGGTCATGCCAACGACGCCTCCCTTGGAGGCGGCGTAGGCGATCTGGCCGACCTGGCCGTCGAAGGCGGCGATCGAGGCCGTGTTGACGCAGACCCCGCACTCTCCGTTGTCGTCGGGGTCGTTCGCGAGCATCGCCGTCGCCGCCAGGCGCAACACGTTGAAGGTTCCGATCAGGTTGACCTCCAGCAGCAGCTGAAAGGGCTCGAGCGCGTGGGCGCCCCCGCGTCCCGCCGTCTTCTGGGCCCAGCCGATGCCGGCGCAGGACACCGAGATGCGCAGCCCGCCGGGATGCTCGGCGGCGTGCGCGACGGCGGACTCGACCTGCTCGGGGCGCGTGACGTCGGCGCGCACGAAGTGGGCGCGGTCGCCGAGCTCGCCCGCGAGTGTCTGGCCGCGCTCCTCCTGGACATCGGCGATCGTGACATCGGCGCCGTCGCCGTGGAGGCGCCGGACGGTGGCCTCGCCAAGACCGGAGGCACCCCCGACGACGAGCGCCGCGCTGCCCTCGATTCGCATGCCCGAACCCTATCCGGCTCAGCGCAGCACGCGATAGCGCAGGAAGAGGCCTGCTTCGTGGTGAAGCGCGCTCACGAGCTCGAGCCGGCGCCCGCCAGAGAGCTCCGCAGCTGTGACGATCGTCGGGCCGCTGCCACCCACCAGCAGCGGCGAGAGGGTGAGGAAGAGCTCGTCGAGCACGTCGTCGGCGATCAGCGTGCCGAGCAGGCGAGGTCCGCCCTCGCAGAGCACGCTGCGCAGCTGGCGCTGCTCCCGCAGGCGGCGCAGCGCGGCCGCGGGGCCGAAGTCGCTGACCGCTAGGCGGATGACCTCAACGCGCGCCGGACACGGCGCAAGCTCGCGCGTGCTCGGGGTGATCACCACGACATCTGAGCCTGCGTCCTGGAACAGCGGGATCTCGAGCGGCAGCTCGAGCGTGCGCGAGAGGATCACGCACGGTGGGCGCTCGCTGAGCCCCGCCTGGCGCCGGCGTGCGCGCGCCTCGGGCGCGCGCACGAGCGGTCCGTAGCGCTCGATGCGCAGCGTTGCGGTGCCAACCATGACGGCGTCGACCTGCGAGCGCAGCGTGCCGAAGAGCACCTGGTCCTCCGCGCTCGAAAGTCCCGAGCTACGACCGCGAACAGTTGCCCGGCCGTCGAGCGCGGCGACCATGTTGGCCACGACATAGGGCCGACTGCGAGGGGCGCGCGAGCCCAGCTCGAGCCCCTCGTAGGCGGCTGGCACCTCGAGGGGCTGGCCGATCGGACCAAGGCGCCGCAAAGTGCTGCCCACAATCCGAGCCTATCGGGCGCCGAGAAGTTCCTCGCTGCGGGATGGGGGACGCCGCGTAGGCGCTTGGGAGCGCGGTATGTTCCTCTCCCATGGCTTTGGATCTTTCCAAGCTGAGCCGGGGGGAGATCATCGCGACAATCGGTGGCGTCATCCTTGTCGTCGCCGTCTTCCTCCCGTGGTTTCACCTCAACACGGCAAACGCTCATCTGAATGGGCACAGCGGGCCAGCGAGCCTGAGCGAGTGGCAGGCGCAGGCGATCGTGCGCTACCTGCTCCTGGCCTCCGCGATCGCGCCGCTGGTGCTGGCTTGGATCATCGCGCGCGACCACGCGCTGTCCTGGCCGCGGGGTGAGCTCACTGGCATCGTCGCGATCATCGCGCTGTTTCTGATCGGGTACTTCGGCCTGATCAGCCGGCCGGGCACGCTGCGCGCCGAGACGTCGCTGCAGCCCGGGTGGTACGTAGCCTTGGTGGGGGCGCTCGCGATGCTCTACGGGGCCGCGAGGCGCAGCGAGCGGGAGGCGCCCGCGCGCAAGCCCCCCGGCGTTATCTGATGCCCGCCAGCGACGGCTCGCGACCCGATCGCAACCTCGCGCTCGAGCTGGTCCGGGTGACCGAGGCGGGCGCGCTCGCTTCTGCGCGCATGGTCGGCAAGGGAGACAAGGAAGGAGCCGATCAAGCGGCTGTGGACGCCATGCGGGGGATGCTCGACACCGTGCACATGGATGGGGTGGTCGTGATCGGCGAGGGCGAGAAGGACGAGGCTCCGATGCTCTACAACGGGGAGAACGTCGGCGACGGGTCGCTGCCCAAGGTCGACGTCGCCGTCGATCCGCTCGAGGGCACCACGCTGGCGGCGAACGGCATGCCGAGCGCGCTCTCGGTGATGGCGGTCTCCCAGCGTGACACGATGTTCGACCCGGGGCCCTGCGTGTACATGGAGAAGCTCGCCGGCGGCGAGGACATCGCTGACCTGCTCGACCTCGACCGCCCCCTGCCCGAGACACTGCGGCTGGTGGCCGAGCGGCGGGGCGTCGGCATTGGTGACATCACCGTCGTTGTGCTCGAACGGCCTCGCCACGAGCGCCAGGTCAGCGCCATCCGCGAGGCGGGTGCACGCGTGCGCTTCATCCTCCACGGCGACGTCTCCGCCTCGCTGCTGGCGAGCTCGCCGGACGCGCCAGTCGATCTGCTGTGGGGGATCGGCGGCACGCCCGAGGGTGTGATCTCCGCCGCGGCGATCAAGTGCACGGGCGGACGCTTGGTGGGACGACTGTGGCCGCGCAACGACGACGAGCGCCAAGCCGCGGTCGACGCCGGCTACGACCTCGACCGTCAGCTGACCGAGGAGGATCTCGTAGCCGGCCAGGACTGCTTCTTCTCGGCCACGGGGATCACCGACGGCGACGTGCTCCAGGGCGTTCGCTTCCGGGCGCGCAGCGCGACCACAGAGTCACTCGTGATGCGCTCCCGCTCGAAGACCGTGCGACGCATCACCGCGGTGCACGACCGCGCGAAGCTGCGGGAGCTCGACGGTGTGCGCTTCGGCTGAGGGGCCGACATCGGCACGGTTGGATAGCGTGCGGGCCCATGCCGCTGGCCAACTTGAGCTTCTACAACGTCGTCCTCTTCATTCACATCTCCGCGGCGGTGATCGCCTTCGGGGTGACCTTCGCCTATCCGCTGATCGGGATCTACGTGACGCGCAAAGAGCCGCGGATGCTGCCCACCCAGCATCGCATCCAGGCACGTCTCGGCCAGCTGCTGATCACGCCTGCGGCGACCGTACTGCTGGTTGCCGGGATCTACTTAGGCGCGCAGGGACCGTACAAGTTCGGCTCGACGTGGATCGGAGCTGGGATCATCATCATCGTTGTGCTGCTGGGGCTTGGTGGCGCGTTCTTCGCCCCGCACGAGCGCCGCGCGGCGCAGCTCGCCGAGCGCGACGTCGCCGCTGCGCCACCCGGCGGTGATGTGGTCTTCAGCGCCGAGTACGACGCGGTCGCCAAGCGGATCGCAATCGTCGGGTCAGCCGCGAACCTGCTCATATTGGTGGCGATCTTCTTGATGACGATCAAACCGGGATCGCAGTTCTAGAGACCTGCGGGGGCTTCTGCCGGAACCGCTGGCGACAAACACCTCACCGCGGCGCCGTCCGCTGCGCGGAGTCACCGCCGGAGACGGACCCCGCTCCGGCGTTGTTGGTGGCGCGACCGTCCTGGCGCGCGCCGTCCTGGCGCGCGCCCTCGGCTGAGCGCGCGTGGCGCAAGCGGCTCGCCCCGCGCGAAGCTGCACTCGCCCCGCGCGAGGCAGCGCTGACCCCGCGCGTCGCGGCCGCCTCGGCGGCGGCATCCACGCGCTGGGCGAAGCGACCGGTGACCGACTCGGCCAGATCGAGCCGTGCGAGCGAGCGTAGGAAGGCGTGGGTGACGAGCACGTGGATGCGGGACTGCGTCTCGCGATAGAACCATTGGCCGACGCCCGCGGCGATCGCCGGATAGAAGTTGGCCACCTCCAACTCGACGTGGAGCACCGCATATCCGCGCACGTCAGCGCGATCGTCGCGGCTCACGTCGATCCGCAGATAGCCGGCTCCGCGGCCGCTGCGTGACACCAGCACGCCGCGCTCGATCGACCAGCGCACGAAGCCGTTGCTGGGGTCCATCTCGTACTCGGGCTCGTGAAAGGAGAGCAGCACAAAGGGCCGGGCGATGAGCACGATCTGGCGACCGTGGGGCACGTACACGACGCGGATCAGGCCGAGGGTCACGCGCGTGAGGAAGCGCCAGTAGGTGCGAGCCAGCTGCTCGAGATGGGTCAGATCCCAGATGCGGTCGAGCTCGGCGGCGGGCATCGTCAGGTTGGCGGCTTGCACCGAGCGCACGGCGCCGCTGATGCTGAGCGAATGCTCGGGGTCGTCGATCACGGCCCGTGCCACGCGCGGATGACGCACGTGACGGACGAGCACGGCCGCCAGGTTCCACGCCGCGACGGCCAGCGCGCCGAGACCGGCAAGCACCAGCCCCCTGCGCAGCAAGCGGGACCCGCTCATCGACGAGAGCATGGCAAAGCGCACAAGCGATCAGCGGGGCAGCGGTTCGAACTCGACCTCCGCGCCGGCGGCGGTCTCGCGAGCCGAGGCGGGCAGGGAGACGAGCACCTCCGCGCCGAGCAGCGAGCTGAGCCGGTGTGATCCCTGCTGGCCGACCGGCCATGCCGTTGTGCCAGTTGGGCCGTGCTCGATGCGCGCGCCGATCGCCTGCTCGCGCGCGGGCGCCGCTGCGACCGCCGCGCCAAGCCGTGCAAGACCGCGCTGCGGCAGAGCGCTGCGACCAAGCATCGCCCGCAGCGCGGGCGCGACGAAGAGCGCGAAGCAGACGTAGGCGGACACCGGGTTGCCCGGTAGCCCAAATACGAGCTGGGCTCCGCGAGTCCCGAACCACGTCGGCTTGCCCGGTTTCAACGCGACGCGCCAGAAGCGCTCCTCCACGTCGAGCTGCGCCAGCGCGCCCTTGACGTGGTCGTGGGGGCCCACGGAGACGCCACCCGAGACGACGAGGACGTCGGCGCCCTCGAGGGCCTCCGCCAGTCCCTGCTCGGTCGCTTTGCGGTCGTCGCCGATCGTGGCCAGACGACTGGCATCGGCACCGGCGCGGCGGGCGGCGGTCGCGAGCATGATCGCGTTGGAGTCGTGAATCTGGCCGGGGCCCAGCGGCTCTCCCGCCCCGATCAGCTCGTCCCCGGTGACGACGACCGCTACTCGCGGGCGGGGGGCGCAGGCCAACTGCGCGTTGCCGCTGGCGGCGGCGATCCCTAGCTCGACGGCTCCCAACACTGTGCCCGGGGCGGCCGCGGTCGCGCCCGCGCACACGTCTTCTCCCGCGCCGCGGACGTGGTCGCCGGCGGCGACCGTCGCGGTCAGGGTGATCCAACCATCGTCCTCGCGCACGCGCTCGATCGGGACCACGGCCTCGCCGCCCGCGGGCACCGGAGCTCCCGTCGAGATGCGGATCGCCTCGCCCAGATGCGCAGGCGCCGCCAGCGGATGACCCGCGCGCGCCTCGCCCGCGATGCGCAGCCGTCGCTCCGCGGGACCGGGCGCCACGACGAACCCGTCCATCGCGGAGTTGGCGAACGGCGGGATGTCGGCACGGGCGACAATCGGCTCGGCCAGCGTGCGCGTTGCCGCGTCGGCGAGCGCCACCATCTCAGGGTCTCCCGGCGAGCGTGCCGCCGCGAGGATCTGGGCGCGGGCCTCGGCGACGCTCAGCACGGCGCTACGGGCGGGGCAGGCGAGACACCACGCCGCGCAACGCCCTGACGCCGAGCGTGAGGCCGAGCTGGGCGACCTCGCCCGCGGCGGTCAGAGCTGACGACGCGAGGTCGCCACCTTCGTGCGCCGGGGGTCGGGGCGCGGCGTCGGGCGGCAGCGGCGGAACCGGGTGGGGATGCGGGNTGGGCTTGGGCCGCGAGGGTGTGGGCTTGGGCCGCGAGGGTGTGGGCTTCGGCCGCGAGCCTGTGGACTTCGGCCGCGAGGACGTGGCCTGAGAACTCGTTCGTCGGGCCGCTGGCTTCGCCGGCTTCGGGCGACGGTCGCTGCGACGGTGCGGGCGGGTTCGGGGCAGCCCTCCGAGCACGCCGGGATCGTCGGGCGTCGGTGTCGTCACGGGGTTGGGAGTCGGGTCATCGCCAACATCATCGCGCACCGAACGTGCACCGCGCGCCGTGGTCACAGACAAAGCCGAAGGGTGCGAGTGGCGTTGGGAGGAGCGACTACACTGACCGCCGCCGCGCCGGGCGCCACCCCGGGTACAACAAGCGGCGCATCCCCCAGGCTGACACGCGCCCCCGGCAGGGAAGCCCCGTGAAACGGAAAACTGGATACATATGTCTGTAGCGGATCTGCAGGAGCTCGAAGAGATCAAGGGCCTGATCGGCAAGGGCCAGCAGCTGGGTGTACTCACCTTCGGCGAGATCGCCAGCGCGGTCTCCGAGCTCGACCTCGACGAGTCAGACGTCGAGGAGCTGCACACCTTCCTCGAGAAGTCGGAGATCGAGCTGGTCGAAGAGGTCGACCCGGCGATCGCCGCCAACGACGTCGAGCGCGCTCCCGACAAGCGCGGGCGGCGCAAGCCGAAGACGGCGCTTGACTTGAAGCCGGACATGACGACGGACTCGCTGCAGCTCTTCCTCAAGGACATCGGGAAGGTGCGGCTGCTGACCGCTCAGGAGGAGGTCGATCTGGCCAAGCGCATCGAGCGCGGCGACCTCGACGCCAAGCAGAAGATGGTGGAGTCAAACCTGCGCCTGGTGGTCTCGATCGCGAAGAACTACCGCAACCAGGGGCTGCCATTCCTCGACCTGATCCAGGAGGGCACGCTCGGTCTGGTGCGCGCAGCCGAGAAGTTCGACTACCGCAAGGGATTCAAGTTTTCGACTTACGCAACCTGGTGGATTCGCCAGGCGATCGCCCGCGCGCTGGCCGACAAGGCGCGCACCATCCGCATCCCGGTTCACGTCGTGGAGAAGCTCAACAAGATCGGTCGCGCCGAGCGCAAGCTCGTCACCGAGCTGGGTCGCGAGCCCACCGCCGAAGAGATCGCCGATGTCACGGGGATCGATCCCGAGGAGGTGGACTCGATCAAGCGCTCGGCGCAGGCTCCGGTGTCGCTGGAGAAGCCGGTCGGTGACGAGGAGGAGTCGGAGTTCGGGCAGTTCATCGCCGACGAGCGTGCCGAGTCTCCCTACGAGCGCGCCGCGGAGATCTTGACCAAGGAAGCCCTGCGTGAAGCCCTGGAGAACCTCTCCTACCGCGAACGCCGCGTGCTCGAGCTGCGTTACGGGCTCGGCGGCGAGCACCCACGAACCCTCGACGAGGTCGGCCGCACGTTCAACGTCACGCGCGAGCGCATCCGCCAGATCGAAAACCAGTCGCTCAAGAAGCTCCAGAGCCTGGCCGAGGCACAGAAGCTCCGCGACGTAGCCTGACCCGCCTGCGCGCGATCAGCGCCACCTGCGACGGAGGCGAAAGGCGGCGCTGGCTGGCGCCGGCATTGCTCGCCGTCCCATTCGTCGCGATGATCGCGGGGCCGCGCGACGGGCTGGGGCCACTGTTCATCGGGGCGTTCCTGTTGCCGGCGCGCGCCACCCGGCTCGGCTTTCAGAAGTACTACGACCCCTACGCCCTGCTAGCACTGATCGTGAGCGTGCGCCCCGGGGAATTCAGGCGCGTCCACCACGCGGGCGTCGCCATCCTGGTGGCGGGCTCGATCGCCTTTGCCGCGGCGTTTGCAGCCGGCGCAGTGGTATGAGAAGAGGCGATCGGAGACGCACCGGGCGCAGCGCGCTGGAAGCCTTCACCCGCGCGCTCGAGGCCGAGCGGCCGCGCTGGCTCGTCCCGGTCGTGCTCGCCGTTCCGTTCCTCGTCGTGATCGCGGCCGCGCGCGGGCTGACCGTGACGGTCCCCACGTTCCACGGCGGCGACGAGACCGTCTACCACTACCCGACGATCGTGCGCTTCGCCCACCAGTGGCCGGGCATCGACCTGGTCCACTACCCGGCGGCGCAGACGCCGCTGCTGCACGTCGTGATGGCGACGCTGAGCCAGCTGGTCGGGCTCGAGGTCTGGAGGTTGCGGCTGCTGGACGCGCTGATCTCCTACGGCGCCGCGCTCGTGCTCTACCGCATGCTGCGCCGCCGCCGGCGGCTCGAGCCGCCGGCGGCATTGGCGCTGACGTCGCTGGTCGTCATCTCCCCGTATGTCTTCGCCGAGTCGTTTCTGCTGCTCACCGACAATGCTGCGCTCGGTCTCATCATCGTCACCCTCGACCAGCTCGAGCGCTTTCGCGAGCGCCCGCGCGTCGTGCCCTTCGCGCTCGCTGCGCTGGCGGCGTGCGCGGCGGTGCTGACGCGACAGAGCGCGGGGTTCGTCTTCGTCGTCGTCTGCGGATACCTGCTGCTGAGCTGGCGAGCAATCGACTGGCCGGCGCGGCTCGTGTCGCTCGGCCTGCCGGTGCTGGCAGCCCTGCCGATGGCGCTGCTCGCGCTGGCGTGGGGGGGATTCGTGCCGATCGGCGCTGACACCAGCTCCTGCGGGCTGTGCGCCACCGCAGCGGGCCGCGTCGATCAGGCGGGCGCCGGGCTCTTCCTGCGATCGGTGAGCTTCACGCTCGCCGTGGTCGGGGTGTACGCGATCGTGCTCTTCGCGCCGGCGTTGGTGGCGGGCATGCGCCGGCGAGCGCCGGGCGGTGCGCTGGGCGCGGTTGTGGGTCGGCCGTTGGTCCGTGCGCGACTGCGACTGGCGCTGCGGCTCGCCGCCGCTGGCGCGGCGGTGGCCGTCGTGCTGCTGGTGGTGGAGCCGCTGCGCGGGCACGTCGGCGACGCCGGCTGGCTCTGGCGGGTGGCCGACCACGCGCCGGTTCTGCTCGGGAACGCCGGGGTCTTTTGGATCCTCGTACCGGTGGGTGCCGCGGCGCTGGTCGTGCGCTGGCGGGCCGCCCCGCGTGATTGGCTCGGCCCGCTGTTCCTCGGAGCCCTCCTGCTGGTGGCGCTGTCGACTCGGCTGGGCTATCAGAAGTACTACGACCCTTACGCGCTACTGGCCCTCGTCCTGACGGTGCGTCCGCGCGAGCTTGGGCGCTGGAACTACCTCGGGATCGCGGTCCTGATGATCGGCTCGATCGCCTATGCGCTCAGCTTTGTGGTCGGTCTGAATCATGCCGTCACAGCGCCTGGACGCTAACGGTCAGCCCGCGGGCGCTACTTTGTCTCCCTTACCGTGCCTGATCCCCAGCAGCGGGTCCCGGCGGTGCCCGATCAGCCCAAGCCACCGATTCGTCGCGATCAGCGCGGCTGGAACGTCGAGCCGGCGCCCGACGGCCGCGGCGCGCCGCCAGCTGCACCACGGCCGCGGATGAGCTGGCGGATCGGTCTCGCCGTGCTGGCGCTGTTGATTGTCAACTACGCCTCGGTGGCGCTCTTCGCGCCCAGCACGAATCCGCGCGTGCGAGTTCCCTACAGCCCCTTCTTCCTTGATCAGGTCCAGACCAACAACGTCCGCGACATCGCCGCACAGGGGACCGGGATCCAGGGTGACTTCGTCAAGGGACTCCACTATCCCCGCCCGAACTCGACCGCGACCACGCGCTTCTCCACCGAGGTGCCGGCCTTCGCGGACACCAACGCGTTGAGCCAACTGCTCCAGCAGCACAACGTCGTGATCAACGCCTCTCCGCCCAGCACGGGGCCGTCGCTGCTGGTCAATCTGCTGCTCGGCTTCGGTCCGGCGCTGCTGATCATCGGGCTGCTGGTCGTCTTCGCGCGGCGTGCCGGCGGCGGCGC
>QHBW01000058.1 GCA_003244205.1 Solirubrobacterales bacterium
CCTCCCGTGGTGCCCCCGCCGCCGCCCGTGGTGCCACCGGAGATGCTGTTGAAGAAGTTATTGGTGATCGTCGCGGTGCAGGTCACCGTGCTGGCGCCAGTGGTGCCCGAAGCGTCGCATTGGTTGATCGTGGTCGGCAGCCCAGTGGTCTGCGACGGAGGGGCCGTGACGGTGCAGGTCAGCGTTCCGCCTGCGCCGCCGGAGCTGTTGCACTGGCTGACGCTCTGGCCGCCAGGGCCCGCGGTACCGGTGCGGTTGTTGCCCGGCGGAGTGGCGACGCAGGTCAGCGTGCTCACCTTGCTAGGGCTTTGGCATTGCATGACCGTGGAGTCGATCGCAGCGCCGACCGGGTAGCCGGTGAGGTTGTTGGTGACCGTGATGGTGCAGGTCACCGTGCTGGCTCCGCCCAGGCCGGCGTTGTTGCACTGAGTGATCGTGGCAACCGGCGTGGTGGAGGTCGTGGTGCCCCCGGTGGGGCATACCGCCGACCCGGTGCAGGAGATGGTCGTGACGATCGTGGCCAAGCCGGTCGGCTGGGCGGGCGTCGCTGCGTTGAACGTGAAGTTGTTGGTGATCGTGACTGTGCAGGTGATCGTGTCGCCGCCGGTAGAGCCCGTGTTGTTGCACTGATCAACGGTGCCACCCGTCGAGGCGGCAGCGATCGTCGCAGCCGCCTTGACCGTCAAGGGACCCTGGGGAGTGGACGCCACGGGGGTACCCACGGACTTGGTGCGCGACGCGGCGAAGCTCGGCGCAACGCTGCTCGCGGCGGGCTTGGCGCTCGGCGTGGCGGTGCTCGGAACGTGCGACGTGGCACTGCTCGATGCGGCACTGCTTGAGTGGGTGCTCGGCACGGACTGGGTGCTCGAAGGCGCAGCGCTCGGCGTTGAGTCGGTGCTCGATACGGACTGGGTGCTCGGAGGCGCAGCGCTCGGCGTTGAGTGGGTGCTTGGCACGGACTGGGTGCTCGGAGCAGACTTGCTCGGCGTTGAGGTACTCGGCACGGACTGGGTGCTCGGAGGCGCAGCGCTCGACGTTGAGTGGGTGCTCGACACGGACTGGGTGCTCGGAGCAGCAGTACTCGGCATAGACTGGGTGCTCGGAGCAGACTTGGCGCTTGGTGCCGAGGCGGCCTGGACGCTCGACGCGAGCGGCGTCATGACAAGCAACGCAACCATCACCAGCCCCGCCGCATGAGCCCGACCGTGCCGACGCCCACGCCAGCCCACCGCCTCGTTGCCAAGTGGGTTGACTCGATGAGAACCTGCAGGGTTAGAATCCATTCTGTCCTCTTTCGGGGCGAGAGTCGGCTGTGAGATTCCCCAAGGCTTGGACCTAAGGGTTTGGGCGTGATGGTTCATACGGTCAACCCGGATCGGTGGATCATTGGGGGTGTCAACCGCCACGGCTTCACCCATCGTCAGCGTCGCTCCGTCAGATCGCGAGCAGACCGTAGCTCTACGCGCCAACCACGGACGCATCAGGCACCACCCAGCCGTCGAAGTCCTCAAGCGTCTTGATGGGGTAACCGCGCTGCGTGGATGAGCTGGCACGTGCCCGAGGCGGGACCGGGATCGGCGTGGCGATCACCCCCGTCCTTCGAGTTCTTCGTTCTGTCGTGCTCGAAGTCGGCGGTGCGCACAAGCCGGTCGCTCACCCGCGACCTTCCAAGCCTTCGCCGACTCCGTCCTAGCAAGCTGCTGACCGGAACACTCGGACGCTACCCGCTCAGTGTCGTTGTTGACGTTCGTCTCACGGCTACCGCGCGCTTACTGTCCGCGCTCAATGTTCCCCAGCTCCACCACCCCGCGTGACATCCTCATGCTGGAGCGCAGATCGCTCGCCCAATTGAGAGCGTCCCTCATTACCTGGCCCATCGAGGAGTACTCCCAGCGACCGTAGCGGCCTAGTGGCTCGACTCCCCATTCACGGAGGAACCGCTGAGCTTCGGCGATCATCGGCTGGGTTCCGAGCGAGAAGACCACGTAGGCTGGCTCAATCGCCATCACGTTGGCGGCCACGACGCGGCATCCAGATGGGAGCGCGCCACTACGGAGGACGTCTTCGACCACGCGGCCACCGAGCCGCTCTGCGTCTGGCGGCTCGTCCTCCGCCCGTTTGCGTTACTTCGGCCAGCAGTGGCCACCCGGACGCCGGAGCGAGCGCGGGATCGAACAAGTCGAGATGCACGAGCCGCGTGAACACGAGTGACTCGTCGGCGTAGTAGTGCCAATGCCCGCGGTCCGGCGGGCGGGACCCAAGACGCTCAATCCAACTGAGAGAACTCGGTTGCTCGCCAGCGATGCCATGCGCCGCTTGAGTTCTGGCGGCGCATCAGTGCACATCTCCACCAGCCGGGTCAAGGGCAGGGTGCTGCAGCAGGCCGTGCGAAATCGGAACCGCACCTCCCGGCCGCGGTGACGTGCTGTCACTACGCGGGCAGCAAGGTCGATCGATTCCACCTCGTGGTCTAGACGTACGTCCGACGCCCGTGCCGCGAGCCCCCCGGTCAGACACTCCATACCCCGCTGTGGCGCGCCCTCGCACGGACGCGGATACCACCCCGCGGAATTATAATTTAGGCTGGCCGTCTGGGGCTCCGCGAGCCCGCGCAAGACTTCGGCAAGACTGGGACGCGCGATGTTCCAGTGGAAACCCGAGGGGGCGAGCTCTCGCAACGGTCGCTTCCACATCTTCCGGTTGTAGGGAAAAAAGAACGTCTCGCACAGGCCCTGACCGAAGCTCTGGAGCAACATCTCTTCGTAGTTGGCCGGAGGGTTTTGACCTGATCCGAGGGCCGCGCGCACAAAACCCTCAGCGCAGCGCAGCGCCACCTCGGGGCTGCAGGTCCCCAAGGTGCAGCTGGAGCGGAAAAGGGGTGCGACCAGCTCGTGTCTCGACCCAAGCGCGCGGAGCAAGTGGCACTAGTTCATCACCCGCCAGGTCGCGGACTCGTCGTTCCGTCCTGGCGTCCGGGAAATACAGGACGTGGATCACATGGTCGAACCAAAACCCCCCAAAGACTCCGTTTTCACTATTCCACCAGGACGCTCTTCGCGCTCGAGTACGACCGCCTGCTCTCCCAGCTCAGCCGCTACTGCGAGGCCGCCGAGTCCAGCACCGAGCACGAGCACATCGACGTCCTCTGTAGGGGGGTGGCCCGGCGTCTCGCGAGCAGGATCGAGTGGCGAAGGATTCGCGGACATCACTGCTCTTGCTTAGGTCAGTCGATGACGACGCGGCCGGTCGCAGCGCGAGCGTCAGTACTTCCCCGACAGCCGGTTCCACGCCCGCCGGGTGAGGTGGCCCAGCTCGTCGAGGGTCGTCTCGGAGCCCGCGGCCGGGTCATCGCGCATGACGCCGGGATTCGCCTCGGGCTCCGGCAGCTGCGCGCAGGCCTCCTCGCTGAGCCGAAGCGCCACGGCGCGTTCATGGATCGCGCCCACGCGATCGGCGTCGACGAAGCGCTCGCCGTGGTGGGTGTGGATGACGATCCCATCGAAGATGTCCTTCTCCTCGACGGCGAGCACCCGCTTGACCTTCCCCACCGCCCTGCCGCCCTCGGCGTACACCGGCGTTCCGGGGGCAAGCACGAGGTAGGAGATGGGGTCGCCGACGTCGTCCTGCATCGGTTGAGTATCCCACCAGGGGGAGCGGCGCGGACGTGCTCGGCGCAGGCCATCGGCCGGAGACCCGCGGTTAGACAGGGCCCCCGGCCGAGCTCACGTTGTGTTCAGGGCTTGAGTCAGCGGACGGTGATCCTCCGTGCGCGGCTGTTGTTCGTGGCGTGGTCGGCGTCGTGCAGGATGCGGACGCGGTAGACGCCGGAGCCGAAGATGCGCAGCCGCTTGCTGTAGGACGAGCGGGTACTGCTCGTCGTGCTCCGCAGCACGGTCGTCGCCACCGTGTGGTAGACGCCGGTGCTCGAGCGTCGCTGGATGAACACCGTGCGCCCGTTGTGAGCCGGGCGGACCGAGCCGAAGAACCGCACGAGCGTGCCGCGATTCACTAGCGAAGAGCTCACGAAGAAGCTGACCGCATAGCGCACCTTGACGGCGACGGGCGTGCTGGTCACCGGCGGCGCTGTCTTGGCCACCACCAGGTAATGCGTGAGCAGGCGAGGCGCGACAGCAAAGCTGTATCGCCCGTCAGGGCCAGCCGTCGTCACCGTGCCGGTGGCCTTGAAGGGGCCGGTGAAGGGGAAGGGCTGCGCTTGGAGCACGACCTGGACACCCCCGCTCTTGGGCCCGGTCACGCGACCCGAGATCACCGCCGAGTGGCCAAAGGTCACCATGCCTGGGGCCACGGCGATGCTGACCGCGTCCTTTGCGGGCAGTGGAGGCACTCCAATGGGGAGCGTCGTGAACGTCATGTCCTGCCCAGTGCTTGTGCCTGACGCGTTCTTCGCGACCAGGCGGAAGTGATAGAGGGTGTTCGGCGTCAAAGCGCCGATTGTGGCCATAGCCGGCTTTCCGGCGTTGCCGCTCGCCGTTCCCTGGCCGGCTGTCAACCCGTAGCTCTTCGTCGTCCCGTAGTCGAAGACAAATGTCGTGCTCTGCTTGTTCGGGCTTACGGTCCCATTGAGCGTCGCGCTGGTGAGCGTGATCGCGGTCGCAGGCTCCGTCGTGGCGATCGGTGGCCCGCCGGCACTCGTGGCAATCGCGGCCGCGGGAACCAGCAGAAGCATCCCCAGGACTGCGAGAACAGGGACGACTCTGAATACCTTCATGCTGCCGACCTCCTTGGTTTGGCGCGCGGTCTCAAGAGGTTACAACCCCTCTCCAGCGCCAAGGTTGTGCGCGCGTGCGGCCTTGAGGCTCACAGCCCGTCGCCCTTTGCTCGATTGCACTCCGCGCACAGCAGCTGGAGGTTGCGCTCGCCGTTACTGCCTCCCAGGGCCAGCGGGATCACGTGATCGAACTCGAGCAGGCGGTCGCTCCCGCATTCGACGCAGCGCCCGCTGCAGCGCTCCCACACGCGTCGCTTGACCTCAAGCACGATCCCCTCGCGCCCAGCCGCAGCGCTTTCCGCGCCGCCCGACTCGGCGGCGAGCAGCGCGTGCGCGCGCTCCAGCCGGCGCCGGGAGCGTCGCTCGCGGTCGGCCACCAACGCCTCGACGTCGCGCTCACCAAGGCACTCGTCGTCCCAGTAGAAGCGATCGCGGTAGACCCACAGCAACCGCCTGTCGAGCTCCAGGACCGCGAGCGGGCGATGCAGCTGGGCCGCCAGCAGCGCCGCCATGCGCCCGCTGCGCCAGCGCGGCTTGTAGACCGTGCGCCCACGCGCGAGCGCCCAGCGCCCAAACAGCAGGCCGCCAAGGCTCCAGCGTGTCTTGGCGAAATCGATTGTCGAGTCGGCGCGCAACATCACCGCACCGACCGTACGCCGCGCGTCGGCGGCATGCATGGGAGCTCGCGGCCCGGAGCCGATCACCGCAACTACGAGGGCGCGCCCGCCCCTGGCCGCCGCAGCGGGATCCAAGGGGGTGTGTCGACTTGACGCCAATAGTTGTCGTCAACCGACCACACCCCGGCCCCCGCGCCCCCGGCGCCGGCCTCGTGCGGGATACGCCCCGTGCCCCCGCCGGCAGCCGGCGAAGCGCCCCGCCCTTGCCGGCTTACTCCTCCCGGTTCCCCGCCGCGATCCGCCGCAGATCGAGCGCCTGCTCGAGCACCGACTCCTCGACGCCGTGCTCGCGCGCGACCTCGCGCAGCGTCCTGCCTGACTCGGCCGCGGCCTTGACGATCTCGGTGGCGCGGTCATAACCGATATGCGGGTTCAGCGCGGTGGCGACCGCGAGCGTCGCCTCGGCCGAGCGTGCGGTCCCCTCGAGGTTGGCCTCGATGCCCTCGATGCACTTCTCGCGGAACGCGGCGGCCGTCGAGGCGAGCAGGCGGATCGACTCGAGCAGGTTGCGCGCGATCAACGGAACGCGGACGTTGAGCTCGAAGTTCCCCTGCGAGCCGGCGAGCGTGATCGCCGCGTCGTTGCCGATCACCTGTGCGGCGACCTGCATCACGACCTCGGGGATCACAGGGTTGACCTTGCCGGGCATGATCGATGAGCCCTTCTGCAGCTCGGGCAGCAGCAGCTCGCCGAAACCGGCGCGCGGACCCGAGCCCATCAGCGCGAGGTCCTGGGCGATCTTCGTCAGCGACACGGCGAGCACCTTCAGCGCGCCCGACAGCTCGACCAGCGCGTCACGGTTGGCCTGAGCCTCGAAGGGATCCTCGGGCGCACGGATCTCGAGGCCAGACTCCTCGCTCAGCCGCGTCCGCACGCGCGCGGCGAACTCGATGTGGGTGTTGAGCCCGGTCCCGGTCGCGGTTCCCCCGAGCGGGATCTGCGCCACGCGCCCGAGCGCGTCGCGAATCCGCGCCCCACCCAGGCGGATCTGCGCGGCGTAGCCGCCGAACTCCTGACCCAGCGTCACGGGGACGGCGTCCATCAGGTGGGTGCGCCCCGACTTGACGACGTCGGCGAGCTCGCGCGCCTTGGCGGCGAGCGCGCGCTCGAGGCGGTTGAGCGCGGGCAGCAGCGCCTGGGTCGCCAGCTCCAGCGCGGCCAGGTGGACCGCCGAGGGGAAGACGTCGTTGGAGGACTGGCCCATGTTCACGTGGTCGTTGGGATGGGCGCCCTCTCCCGCAAGCGCGGCGATGACCTCGTTGGCGTTCGTGTTCGACGACGTCCCCGACCCGGTCTGAAAGACGTCGATCGGGAACTGGCCGTCGTGGCCGCCGGCCGCGACCTCGGCTGCAGCTGCGGCGATGCGCGCGGCAAGGTCGTCGTCGAGCAGCTCCAGCTCGCCGTTGACAAGCGCGGCGGCGCCCTTGATCCGTCCGAGCCAGTGGATCAGCTCGGCCGGGATCGGGGCACCGGAGATCGGGAAGTTCGCGACTGCCTTGGCCGTCTCAGCGCCCCAGAGCTGGCGGTCGGTCTGCTCGACGGTCATCGGCCTCCTCGCGGTCGGGTATGGCGTGTTGGGCCGCGCTGAACGCTACCCGACCCGCAGCGCAGAGCCCGGGGGGCGGGGATGATGGCGCGCTCCGCGCGCTGCGGCGGCGGAGCTGGGAACGCGGCGGCTGCGGTGGCAGCGGTGGTGTCGAGCTGGCCGTAGCGGGGCTCGCGCACACCTTCGCGGCCCGCGACGAGGTGGCGCGCCCGCCGCGGGCGCAACGACCGGCAGCGGCGCTCCGGCGAGCATCGCGACCAGCGCGCGGTAGGCCGCGAAGGCCGGCTTGGGGCTGTAGTCGTCGAACAGCAGGCCGTAGTGCTGGCCCAGCGCGCTCGAGCTCGAGTCGGCGTCGCGGAGGTCAAACCAGCGGTAGTCGCTGACTCCGTAGGTGCCGCGGTAGCGGTCGACGGTGCTGACCATCGTCTGCAGGTAGGCGACCTGGGTCGCGTCGCTGCGTCCCGGCCCGGTCGGGTAGCCGTTCTCCTCGACGTAGATTGGCTTGGCCGGCCCCAGCCCGGCGATCGCCATCAGACAGCGCAGCGTGGAGAGCGCGTTGATCATCCCGTCGCGCTCACCGCCGGGCAGCTCGGCCGGTGGAAAGAATGTGCCCGGATAGGCGTCGAGGCCCACCCAATCGACGTCGCCCACGAATTGCGCGCCGCCGTGTGCAGCAAGGTACTGCCAGAACCCCAGGTCGGAGGCCGGGTCGCTGCGGTAGGCCCAGCTGAAGCCGAAGCGCAGCGCCGCGAAGTCGTCGGCGCGGGCCTCGTTGTGGGCGGCGAGGATCCCCTGGATCAGCGCGTCCTGGGCACCGGTGTTGGCGCCGTCGGAGGAGTCGGGCGAGAAGGTGACGTTGACCTCGTTGGTTATCTGCATCCCGATCACCCCTGGGATCGGGCCGAAGCGCCTGATCACCTCGCGCACGAAGGTCACCCAGCCCGCGATGTCTCCCTGATGGCCCGGGGGAGGCGAGTAGCGGACCTGCAGCTCGACCTCGAAGCCGGCAGTTGTGTAGCGCCGCGCCAGCGTCAGGTTGCGCTCGATCCCGCTCTCTCCGTCCGACCAGAACAGGCGGCTGAGGCGCAGCACGAAAGGCCGTCCGGGCGGTCGCAGCTGCGCCAGCGCGGCGAGCGTGCTGGCCGGCTGGTCTGGCCTCGCCGGCAGCGGCGGTCCGAGCAGCTGCCCTGTCTGGACGCCGGGGTTGATGCCGAAGCGCAACGGCGGCGCGGCGAGCACCGGCGGCTGGGCGCCCGGCAACTCGCCCAGGCAGAGGGGATCGCTGGCCGCGCCCGCCCGCGAGCCTCCCGCAAGCGCCGCTGCGAGCAGCGCGAGCGCCAGCACCGCCACGCCGGTCGCCCGCGCCGTCGCCGTCATCCCCTTGCTCGTGGTCATCCCATCATCGTGTCATCCGCGCGCACCACAGAACGCCGACAGCTCGCGCGCCACACCGACCGGGTCGTCGTAGGCGATCAGGAACCCCGTATCGGGCAGCACCCGCAGCTGGCCGCGCGGCAGCCGTGCGAGCGCCTCCTCCGCCGGGCCGAGGGGGTGGATGCGATCGCTGTCGGCCCACAGCAGCAGCACGGGCATCTGCAGCTGGGGGTAGGCGGCCAGCAGCTCGGGCTGCGCGCCCCGTGGCCACGCGCGCACGATCTTGGCCCACGTCCGCGCCCGGTTGGCGTTGCCGGGGGCGTCGGCGTAGGCGTGGCGGATCAGATCAGACGCCGCGGGCTCGCCGCGTGCCGACAGTCTCGGGCCGCGCTTCGGGCGGATCAGCCATGGGGCGAGGTGCGAGACCGCGCGATCCACGCCCGGGATCGCGGCGGCGCGGGCTCCCATCCGTCCGAGCTTGACCGACAGCGGGTGCTGCGCGGAGGCGTGCAGTCGGTTGGACATCAGCACCATGCGCGCGGGTGCGAGCTGACCGTTGACGACCGCTCGCAAGAGCAGCTCGGCCCCCCCCGCGTGACCGGCAACCAGCGGGTGCGGCCCCGCCGTCTCCGTGCAGAACCCGGCGATCACCTCGGCGAGCCAGTCGGGCGTGTAGGGATGGCGCGGGCGATCCTCGGAGTCCCCGTGCCCCGGCAGGTCTGGGAGCACGAGCCGGAAGCGGTGGGCGAGGTGCTCGACGACGGGCTCCCACTCACGGTAGGAGAGCCCGGAGGAGTGCAGCAGCACGAGCCCCGGGCCGGTGCCAGCCTGGCGGTAGGCGATCCGCGCGCCGTCGGCGTGGTGATAGAGGCGGAGCTTCATGATCGTCAGCCATCGTGCGCGCCTGCGGCCAAGCCCGCGGCGTAGGCAGCGCCGCGATTGGGCGGCGGACCGCCCGGTCCCACGGCCTCCTCGAGCCGGTGAATGAGTTCGGAGTCAACCCCATTGTCGCCGGCCACGCCCTTGCGCACGGCGCCGACGAGGTAGCCGAGCCGAAGGGCCGCCAGGTCGCTGTGTGGCAGCTGCCCTGCGAGCGTGTCCGCGACCGCGACGAAGATCGCCCCCACCGACTCGAAGTCGGCTTCGTTGACAGCGCGACGGGCGCAGCTGGAGAGGGTGCTGCCGTCGTTGAGAGCCACACGACCCGGCGCCCTGGCGAGCGCGGCGATGACCGCCGCCTGTCCCTCTTCACAGGCGGCCGGCAATGGGGGGATCGACTGGCCTCCGCACGCCGTGGCGACCAGCGCCAGCGCGATCAGCACGAGCGTGCTCGAGAGGAATAAATGGTCGGCGGCTGCGCGGGTCTTCATCGGGCGGTGCCCGGCGGCATCATGGAGATCTTGCGCGGGCTTTGCAACGCGCACGTCGCGGGTTTGGCAGCTTGCGAGAATCCGTCGTCCATGCCCCGCGCGGTCCTCATCCCGCCGTCGTTCCCCGAGCTGGAGCGCGAGATCCTCGCGCGCTGGCGCGAGCGAGACGTCTTCGCCGAGTCGTTGCGCCGCCGCGAGGGAGCTGAGCCCTGGGTCTTCTACGAAGGCCCACCGACCGCCAACGGCCGCCCCGGCGTCCACCACGTGCTCTCGCGCGTGTTCAAGGACATCTTCCCGCGCTACAAGACGATGCGCGGCCACGCCGTCGCGCGCAAGGGGGGCTGGGATTGCCACGGGCTGCCGGTCGAGATCAACGTCGAGCGGGAGCTGGGCATCAAGGACAAGGCCGAGATCGAGGCCTACGGCATCGCCGAGTTCAACGCCCGCTGTCGCGAGGCGGTGTTCGCCTACCTCGAGGACTGGGATGCGCTGACCGAGCGCATCGGCTTCTGGATCGACCTCGACGGCGCCTATCGCACGCTGGAGCCCGGCTACATCGAATCGGTCTGGTGGGCGCTGCGCCAGATCTGGGACCAGGGGCTGCTCTACGAGGGCTACAAGGTCGTGCCCTACTGCCCGCGTTGCGGCACGGCGCTGTCTTCGCACGAGGTCGCCCTCGGCTACCGCGACGTGGTCGACCCCTCCGTCTACGTGCGCCTGCCGGTGCGCGCCGACCACGGTCCGCTGCACGCCGGCGACGAGCTGCTGGTGTGGACCACGACGCCGTGGACGCTCGTCTCAAACGCCGCCGTCGCCGTGGACCCCGAGCTGCCCTACGTCCGCGCCGAGCACGACGGGCGTGTCGCGGTACTCGCCGCTGACCTGGTGGCGCGGCTGCTCGGCGACGGCGCGCATGTGCTCGAGAGCTTCCCGGGATCGGCGCTCGTGGGTGCCGCTTACGAGCCGCCGTTTGACTTCATCGCGGGCTCGGTCTACGGCGAGCTCGGGCACACCGTCCTCGCTGGCGACTTCGTCACCGCCGAGGAGGGGACCGGACTGGTGCACACAGCGATCGCCTTCGGCGAGGACGACTTTCGCCTCGGCGAGCGCTACGGGCTGACGGTGATCAACCCGGTCGGCCCGGACGGGCGCTACGACGAGCGCATCGGCCCGTACGCCGGACGCTTCGTCAAGGACGCCGACGAGGACCTGGTCGAGGACCTGCGCGCGCGTGGCCGGCTCGAGCGTGCTGAGTCCTACGAGCACTCCTACCCTCACTGCTGGCGTTGCGGCACACCGCTGCTCTACTACGCCAAGCCGTCGTGGTACATCCGCACGTCCGAGCGCCGCGAACGGCTGCTCGCCGCCAACGAGACGGTCAGCTGGTACCCCGACCACGTCAAGCACGGGCGCTTCGGCGACTGGCTCGAGGGCAACGTCGACTGGGCGCTGTCGCGCGAGCGCTACTGGGGGACGCCGCTGCCGCTCTGGCGCTGTCAGTCAGGCCACGTCACCTGCGTCGAATCGCTCGCGGACCTCGAGCGCCGCTCGGGCGTCGCGCTCGAGGATCCCCATCGCCCGTTCGTCGACGACGTCCGCTTCCCCTGCGCGGATTGCGGCGAGCCGATGACGCGCGTCGCGGAGGTCATCGACGTGTGGTTTGACTCCGGCGCGATGCCCTTCGCCCAGCACCACCATCCCTTCGCCGGCGAGCGCGCCTTCGAACAGGCCTTCCCGGCCGACTTCGTCTGCGAGGCGCTCGATCAGACGCGCGGGTGGTTCTACTCGCTGCTGGCGATCTCGACGCTGCTCTTCGACCGTGCTCCCTATCGCAACGTGGTCTGTCTGGGACTGATCCTCGACGAGAACGCCGAGAAGATGTCGAAGTCCAAGGGCNNGCATCGAGCGCAGCGAGGAGCGGGGCGAAATGACAGTTTGCCCCGCCCATAGGATCGGACGCATGATCGCACGCAGTGTCCCGGACAAACCGACCCTCGAAGGCATCGAGGAGCGGTGGAGCGGAGTATGGGAGGAGCGGGGCACCTACCGCTTCGACCGTTCGAAGACGCGCGAGCAGGTCTATGCCATCGACACGCCGCCTCCCACGGTGAGCGGCACGCTGCACGTCGGGTCGGCCTTCTCCCTCACCCACACGGACCTGGTCGCGCGCTATCAGCGGATGCGCGGCAAGGAGGTCTTCTACCCGATCGGGTGGGACGACAACGGCCTGGCCACCGAGCGGCGCGTGCAGAACTTCTTCGGTGTGCGGTGCGACCCGTCATTGCCCTACGACCCGTCGTTCACCCCGCCGGTGACGCTCGGTAAGCAGCAGCTGCCGGTGGGCCGGCAGAACTTCATCGAACTCTGCGCGCGACTGACCGCCGAGGACGAGCAGGTGTTCGAGGATCTCTTCCGGCGTCTGGGGCTGTCCTTCGACTGGCAGCACCACTACACCACCATCGACAGCAACTCCCGCTCGGTGTCGCAGCGCGCCTTCCTGCACAACCTGGCCCGTGACGAGGTCTACCTCGCCGAGGCGCCGACCATGTGGGACGTCACGTTCCGCACGGCTGTCGCACAGGCCGAGTTGGAGGACCGCGACCGCCCGGGCGCCTATCACCGGATCCGGTTCCACCGCTCTGACGCCCCGGTCTTCGTCGAGACGACCCGCCCGGAGCTGCTCCCCGCCTGCGTGGCCCTGGTGGCGCACCCCGATGACGCCCGCTACCAGGCGCTGTTCGGCACGACGGTGCGCACGCCGGTCTTCGGTGTCGAGGTGCCGGTGGTCGCGCACCGTCTCGCCGACCCGGCCAAGGGGTCGGGCATCGCGATGATCTGCACCTTCGGCGACACCACCGACGTCATCTGGTGGCGCGAACTGCAGTTGCCCACCCGCGCGGTGCTCGGCTTCGACGGCCGGTTCCTGCCCGAACCGCCGGCCGGCGTCGAGTCCTCCGCGGGGGGGGCGGCGTACGAGAAGCTGGCTGGTGCGACGGTGTTCACCGGCCAGCAGCGCATGGTCGAGATGCTGCGTGAGTGCGGTGACCTCGACGGCGAGCCCAAGCCGATCACCCACCCGGTGAAGTTCTACGAGAACGGCGACAAGCCGCTGGAGATCGTGCCCACCCGGCAGTGGTACCTACGCAACGGCGGCCGCGACCTGCCGCTGCGAGAGGCGCTGCTGGCCCGGGGGCGCGAGCTGCGCTGGCATCCGGATTTCATGGGAGTGCGCTACGAGAACTGGGTCGAGGGTCTCAACGGCGACTGGCTGATCAGCCGGCAGCGGTTCTTCGGGGTTCCCTTCCCGGTCTGGTATCCGCTCGACGACGCTGGCGAGCCGATCTGGGACCGGCCGATCACCGCCGACGAGGCGACCCTGCCGGTGGATCCGTCCTCCGACGTGCCGCCGGGTTACGAGGCATCGCAGCGCGGCGCGCCGGGCGGGTTCGCGGCCGACGCCAACGTCATGGATACCTGGGCGACCTCCTCCCTGACCCCGCAGATCGCCGGGGGCTGGGGGCACGACGAGGACCTGTTCGGCCGGGTGTTCCCGATGGACCTGCGGCCACAAGCGCACGACATCATCCGCACCTGGCTGTTCGCCACAGTGGCCCGGTCACATCTGGAGCACGGGTCGTTGCCCTGGAGCGACGCCGCGATCTCCGGCTTCATCCTCGATCCCGACCGCAAGAAGATGTCGAAGTCCAAGGGCAACGTCGTCGATCCCTTCGAGATCCTCGATGACTATGGCGCCGACGCGCTGCGTTGGTATTTCTTCACTTCCAAGCAGCCCTGGGACGGCTACCGCTTCTCGACGCGCACGATCGCCGAAGGTGTACGCCAATTCCTGATCCCGCTCTGGAACGTCTACTCGTTCTACGTCACATACGCCCGCGTCAACGCCATCCCCGACGACGTCGCGGGAACCTCGGAGCATCCGCTCGACCGCTGGGTACTCTCGCGCCTGCAGGACACCGTGGCCAGCGTCGGCGAACGCCTCGACGCCTATGACGCGACGTTCGCCGGGCGCGCGCTCGGGGACTTCGTCGAGCAGCTCTCCAACTGGTACGTGCGCCGTTCGCGCGCGCGCTTCTGGGCGGGCGACCCCGACGCCTTCGCGACGCTGCGCCGCTGCCTGCTGACCGTCTCGCAGGCGCTGGCGCCGTTCTGTCCCTTCGTCGCCGACGAGATCTACGACAACCTCGACGGCAGCGAGCCGAGCGTCCACCTCTGCGATTACCCGATCGCCGATCAGACTCTTCGCGATCCAGCGCTCGAGGCCGACATGGTGACCGCGCGCGAGGCAGTGCGCCTTGGCCTGGCGGCGCGCGCGCAGGCCAAGGTCAAGCTGCGCCAGCCACTGCGAGCCGCGGTCGTGGTCGCATCCGAGCGCGAGCGGGCGTCGATCGAGCGCCTCGAGGACTTGGTCCGCGACGAGCTCAACGTCAAGCAGGTGCGCTACGTGGGCGCGGCCGACGAGCTCGGCCGCCAGCAGCTCAAGCCCAACTACCGCGCGCTCGGCCCGCGCTTTGGGCGCCACATGCCCCAAGTCGCCGATGCGATCGAGGCGCTCGATCCCGATCACGTGGCGGCAGCGCTGGGCGCTGGGCGCGAGGTCGGGATCTCGATCGACGGACGCGATCATCGGCTCGGGCCCGACGACGTCCAGAGCGCGCTGCTCCCGCTCGAGGGCTATCAGCTGGAGCGCGAGGGCTCCCACGCCGTCGCGCTGCAGCTCGGCCTCGACGACGAGCTGCGCCGCGAGGGCCTCGCGCGCGAGCTCGTGCACGCCGTGCAGGCCGCCCGCAAGGCCGCCGGGCTCGCGGTCGAAGACCGCATCGCCCTCACGCTCGACGGCGACGAGCAGCTGATGGACGCCGCGCGCGCACACGAGCAATATCTCGCCAGCGAAACGCTGGCCACGACAATCGTCTACGACGGCGAGCCGGCGGCGGACTTCGAGGCGGTCTCGATCGACGGCCGCGAGCTGCGCCTGGCGCTCGCGCGGGCTGAGCGCTCGGCGTAGGCGCCTGAACTCAGCGCGCGGCGTCCCACAGCACCTCGCCGCCGCCGACCTCGAAGTCCATCTCGACCTTGTAGGCCAGCTCGGTCGGTTGGCTCTCGAGGCCGAGCTCGGCGCCGACCGGGTGGCTGTCGAGGTCGTGCACGGTCAGCTGGTGGCGCCTGGCGAGCCGCGCGGCGCGCAGTCGCGTCACGCTGCAGCTCGCGGTGACGATCTGCTGCAGCGCGGCGCCGCGACCGTCCTCGATCGAGCGGAACTGCTTGAGGAAGATCGTCGGCAGCCGCCGCTGCAGCAGGTCGGCGATCACCGACTCCAGGAAACGCAGGCCGCGGTGCACGTGCACGCCCTCGTCGTCGCGCTCGTAGAGATGGTCGGCGACGTCGCGGGCCACGTCGCGCGGCGCGTCGAACACCGTCTCCTGTAGTGAGAGTGCTTCGGTCGGCACGAGCTCGAGCAGCGGATGGCGCGCGGCGAGCTCGTCGCGGCCGTAGTCGAGACCGAAGGCGTCGAGCGTGAAGCCGCCGGTCCCGTCCTGCGCCGGGAAGCCGAGCCAGCCCCACGCCTTCGGGTAGCCGAACAGCTCGCGCCCGGTGGCCAGCGACATCGCGTTGTCTAGCCAGATGTAGGGGACGCACATGAAGAAGTGCTCTGCGACGAGCTGGTCGCCGCGCTGGCGGACTCTGGCCGCGGGCAGCCAGACGGCGACCTGCGGCTCGGCCACGCCGCCGTAGCGGTCAAACGGCGGGGTCTGCGAGATGACCTGCGCGATCTGGCCCCAGCTGATCATCAGGTGGCCACTGATCGGCCGCACGTCGACGGCGCCGCCCGAGGGCTCGTGGAAGATCTTGCGGCAAAGCATCTCGAGCCGCTCGCGGTCGGCCTCGAACCAGAACCCGTGCAGTGTGGTGTTCAGCGAGACGAACGGCGCCGGCACGCTGACGAGCGATCCGTAGTCGACGTACTGCGGCAGCGTCATCGCAGCTGCTCCCGCGGGGTGTAGGCGTCGCCGGCGAGCCAGCCGCTGGTGCCGGGGACCTGCGCTGGGGAGCCGCAGATCGCGCGGGCGGCGAGCAGGCCCGAGGTCACCGCCGCCTCGACGCTTCCGCCGTCGATGCCGTTGCGCGTCCAGTCGCCGGCCAGCAAGAGGTTCTCGCAGCCCGACTCGTGCGGCGCGAGGCGGTAGGCGACGGTGCCGGCGTGCGTCGTCACGTAACGCTCGCTGCCGATCACGTTGGCGCGCCAGTACTGCGCGTCGAAGCGCTGCTCGCCGCTGCGCCCGCGCGGGTCGGCAAGCGCCGTCCAGTCGAAGGCGCCGTCCGCGGCCGCCGGCCACAGGTAGCCGGCGTCGGTGCGCATGAAGCGCAGCGCGCTCTCGCGGACTCGCGCCTGCGCCGCCGCGAGCGTTTCACCGTCGAGGCTCCTCAGCGGACCGCAGAAATAGGCGACGTTGCAGACCTGCTCGCTTTCGGGCCAGTCCTCGCAGGCGAGCAGCTGGTTCATCGTCGAGTACGTGTCCAGCGGCTCGACGTAGGAGCTCAGAATCGCCTCGCCGTGAGTCCAGCCGAGCTCCTCGAGAGGGCGGTTGAGCCACAGCTGGAACGCCTGCGTGGCGACGGTGTGCGTGTGCTCGAGCATCTCGCGGAAGCGCTCGTGCTGGCGCAGCTCGCCGCAGAGGGGCTCGAGCGAGGCGGCGGAGACCGCGATCACGGCGACGTCGAAGTGCTCGCCGCAGCGCAGCTCGAAGCTATCCGCCGCCGGCGCGCAGCCCGGGTCCTCGAAGTTGGCGCCGGCGGCGCGCAGCGCTTCGCCGTCTTCGAGCGCGCTCCAGTCCGGCGCGCTCGACCAGCACGCAAGCCCGTGGACCTCGACGAGCGGCCAAGGCGGCGCGCCGGCGCCGGGGTCCCAGTCGTAGGCGCCGTCGCGGACGCGCGCCTGGCGCGTCAGCTCGATCGCCTCGACCGCTCGAAGGTTGCCGCTCAGGCGCACGCGGTCGGCGCGCTCAAAGAAGCACACCTGCACGCCGCGCGCTCGCAGCAGCTCGTAGAGCGGCGCGAAGACCGCGTCGCCCATGCCCACCTGCATCTTCCAGAGCATCGCGCCCTTGTAGGTAAAGGCGATCCGGATGAAGTCCTGCAGCGCCTTTCCGGCGGCGAGATTCGGCCGCGTCGTGTCGCCGTTCTCGTAGGCGAAGGCGAGGTCGTAGTAGCCGCGCAAAAACGGCGCCTGGTCGAGCGTCAGCTGCGAGATCCCGTGGCGCGCAAGCCAGCCGCGCAGCTCCTCGTCGTTGATCTGCGCGAAGCCGTCGTGCAGCAGCTCGTCCTCGATCATGCCCGTGATCGTCGCGGCGACGAAGTCGACGCTCATGAAGGTCAAGCGCAGCCGCGGATCGTCACTGCGCGGCTCGACGACGTCGCGCCAGAGCCAGTCGCGGAAGTGCGCCAGCAGCCTGCACAGCAGCGGCAGGTGCTCGAGCCCCTCTTCCTTGCCCGCCTGCGCCGCGGTCAGGCGGTGCGCGATCTCCAACAGCTCGTGCTCGGCGCCGACGCCGGCGTGCTCGAGCGCACCGATCGCACGCCGCTCAATGCGAGCAAGCAGCGCCAGCGCATCGCGACCGGCGCGGTGCGGCGCTCCGCTGAGGACCTCGGCGTCGAGCTCAGCGGCGGCGCGACGCCAGAGTCCGTGCAGCAGACCGACAGCGGCGTGCAGCGCGTGCCACAACGACAGCTCGATCGGCTCGCCGGGCGTAAGAGGGTTCTCGGGTGTCTCGAAGCGGTGCCTCACCCATTCGCCCTTCCAGCGCTCGCACAGCAGTACCTCGTTGGCGGGCTTGAAGGCGTCGCGCCAGCCGCGCAGCGGCGCGCCCTGCGGGCGGTCGAGCTCGTCGTAGACGCGCTGCATCATCGCGAAGGCGTTGTCGTAGAAGCCGAACCAGATGTGCAGACCGTGCTCCTCGACGCGCTGGCCGAAGTCCGGGTTACGCCCGCTCGCGCACTTACCGCCAAGCCGCCAGCCGAGCGTGTACAGCGTCACCTCGTAGCGCTCGCGCAGCTCGGGCGTGTCGCTCAGCGCGAACGCGGTCGCCACGCCGGCGGCGCCACCGCCGATGATCGAGACCCTCTTCGGTGTCGAGCCCTCGGCTGCGCTCACGCGCGCGCGCCGGCGGGGGCAAGGGCGTCGAGCAGCGCGGCCGCGCGCTGCGCGATCGTCAGGCAGCCGAGGTCCTGCGCCGTGGCTCGCGCCTGGGCAAGCGGCGACAGCGCTGCCTCGGGGCGCCCGCGTGCGATCTCGAGCTGGGCCAGATCGAGGCGGGTGCGCGCGAGCCAGACAGGCGCGCCGATACGCTCGTGCAGCGCCGCCGCGAAGCCAAGCTGCGCCTCGGCTTCGCTGTGGCGATCGAGCAGCGTCTGGAGCCGACCGAGCGGCCGCGCCACCGCCCCCCAGATGGTTGCGCTGTTGAACGCGATCTGGTGCTCCCAGGGCGCCAGCAGCGCCACCAGCCGCTCGGCGGCGTCACGGTCGCCGAGCCGCCCGCAGACCTCCGCGTAGAGCACCAGCCCGACGAGCCAGTTGGAGTCGTATGGCAGCTCGCTGAAGCCGTCGCCAGCGTCCTGGGCGAAGACCGCAGCAGCTCCGGCAAGGTCGCCGACCTCGCAGCGCGCGAGCGCCAGGGCGGCGCGAAACGCGGGAATGCCGGGATTCGCCTCGACCTGATCGGCGATCAGCGGCTCGAGCGTGGGGAGGCCGCCCTGCTCGAAGCGGATGTTGATCAGCTGGCCGGCGTAGAACGCCATCGCGTCGGGCTGGCCGCTGGCGCTGGCCAGCTGCCCGGCCTGCCCGGCCCAGCTCTCGGCCTGCTCGAAGTCGCCGCTGGTCAGCGCCATCGTGGCGCGGTCATAGGCCGCGATCCAGCGCGCCGTCGGCTGGCCCAGGCGGCCGGCGAGCCCCGCCTGGCGTTCGATCAGGGGCAGCGCGGCGCCGAGCTCGCCCGACTCGATCAGCGCGACGGCGCGCCAGTGCACGGCGCGGAACGTCGCCAGCGGATCGCCATCGTCGCCGACAGCCGCGAGCGCCTCGGCGGTATTGGCGAGCCGCTCAGCGAGCGTCTCCGGCGTCCAGATCGTTATGAAGCGCGCGCTCAACACGTCGGTGACGGCGCCGCTGTTGCCGCTTGCATGCGCGATCGCGAGCGCATCGTCGCTCAGCTCGCGGCGGCGCTGCCAATCACCCGAGAACGTCATCTCGGCGGCGAGCGTCGCCAGCAGCCGCGCCCGCGCAGCGAGATCGCGCCCGCCGACGGCGGCCAGTGCGCGCTCGAGCACGGCGACGCGGTCGTGGTCGACCTCGCCGGTCTCGGCGACGAAGCCGCGGCTGTTGGCGAGCGCCGCGCGTATAAGGCGGTCGGTGTCGCCGCGCCGCTCGGCGAGCGCGGCCGCTTCGAGCAGGGTCTCACGAAACGCCGGCGCGCCCGCCTGGCACTGGGCGATGCCGAAGCAGATCAAGAGCTCGCAGCGCTGCTCCTCATCGACCCCGAGGCCGAGCGCCCGCTCATACCAATCGGCGGCGTCGTCGGCCGCGAGCTGCTCGAGCGCGCGATCGCCGGCGCGCCGCGCGTACTCGATCGCGCGGGCATGATCGCGGGGCTCGGCGGCCGCGAGCAGGTGGTGGGCGATCTCACCGGCGCGGGCGTCGCGCTGCGTCGGCTCCAGCTGCTCGAGCGACTCCGCGACGCGGCGGTGCAGCCGGCAGCGGCGGGCGCTGCCGAGGTGCTCATAGAGCGTGTCGCCAATCAGCGCGTGGACGAAGCTGTAGCGGACGGCGCCGTTTGGCACCTCCTCGATCAGGGCCGCCCGCCTCGCCGCGTCGAGCGCGTCGAGGAGCTGCTCCTCGTCGAGCCCGACGACGCGGGTGAGCAGGTCGAGCTCGAACTCGCGTCCGATAACGGCGCCGGTCCCCAGCACGCGCTGGACGTCGTCGCCGAGTCGCCCGACGCGATTGGCGATCACGTCTCGCACGCCGCCAGGGACGCCAAGCGCCGAGCGCGCAGTCGCCCATGCTTCCGCGGCGTGTGGCAGCTCGTTGCGCTCGGCGAGGCTGCGCAGCAGCTCGCGCACGAAGAACGGGTTGCCATCGGTCTCCTCGAGCACCGTGCGCGCGAGCTGCTGCTCGACGCCCTCGAACTGCGGGCCAGCGACCTCGCGGGTCAAGGCGACGACATCCGCCTCGCCGAGGCCCTCGAGCGTCATCCAGGCCACGTTCGGCTCGCGGCGCAGGTCGGCGAGCAGCTCGGCAAACGGGTCGTCGGCGCCCGGGTGCTCGTCGCGATACGTCGCGATCAGCAGCCCGCTGATCGGCATCGCCGCTGTCAACAGGTACTTGAGCAGCAGCAGCGTGGAGCGGTCGGCTCGGTGCAGATCCTCGATCGCGAGTACGAGCGGGCGCCGCGCGGCGGCGACGGCGAGCATCCCCGCCACCGCCGAGTAGAACAGGTAACGGTCGTCGTCTGAGCCGCCGCCGGCGGCGCTGCCCGGAGGCGCGCCGCGGCCGGCGCGCCGCGTCAGCGCCGGCACAAGCCTCGCCAGCTCGCCGCCGTAGTCGGCGACATGGCGCTCGAGTACCTCCGCCGGCGCGTGCTCGACATAGTGGCCGAGCGCTTCGACGAAGGGCTGCAGCGGGATCCCGAGATCCTCGTCGCAGCGGCCGTGAAGGACGATCGCGCCCTGCTCGGCGTGCGCGTCGGCGGCAGCGCGTGCCGTTAATGTGCTTTTGCCGATCCCCGGCTCGCCGGCGATCAGCACGCCTCGCAGGCCGCGTTCGCGCGCCGCGGCGAAGTCTTCGCGCAGCAGTACGAGCTCGGCGGCACGGCCCTGGAAGTTGTCGAGCAGCATTGCCGTGAGGCGCGCCGACAAGGGTGGCGGCGGCTCGGACGGCTGGGCCTGCTCGTCGGCGGCTGGTTGGGGCGCCATGAGGAGCGCATAGAGCTGCCAGTCGTCGGGCACGCCCTTGAGCTCGTGGCGGCCGCGGTCCTCGAACTCGAGCCCCGAGCCGACGACGAGCTCGCGCACGGTGCTCGAGACCATCACCTCGCCGGCCTCGGCGAGCGACGAGATCCGCGCCGCCGTGTTGACCTCCATCCCGACGACGTTCTCGCCCAGCAGCTCGCACTCGCCGACGTGGACGCCGCAGCGCACCTCCAGTCCAAGCGCACTGGAGCCGCGAGAGATTGCCTCCGCGCACTGCACGGCGAGCGCCGGCGCGTCGAACTTGACGAAGAACCCGTCGCCGACCGTGACCACGACGCGCCCGCCCGCCGCCTCGACCTGACCGTGGACGAGCTCATAGTGGCGCGCGAGCTCCTCGCTCCAGGCCCGGTCGCCGAGCCGGGCAGCGTGCCCGGTGGAGCCGACGACGTCGGTGAACAGCAGGCTCGCGAGCACGCGGCTGCGACGGCTGTTTGCGCCGCCGGCGCTTGCGCCTTCCACGGCCGTATCGTAATTCAAGGCATCGCCTCGGATTCGCACCCGCTTGCGGGCGCCCCTGATCTGGGCAAGTGTGCCAACTCTCGCCCAACCCAAGTGTGACGAACGTTGCAGATCGCCGGCTGCCGCCGGCTGACCTGAGTCCGCTGACTAAGCGAGCACGGGCTCGAGCTCGGAGACGAGCTTGCGCTTCGGCTGCGCGCCGATCAGCTTCTTCACCGGCTGCCCCGCCTTGAAGAGGATCATCGTCGGGATCGAGAGGACATCGAACGCGGCCGCCGTCTGCTGGTTCTCGTCGATGTTGAGCTTCACGACGCGCAGGTCGTCGCGTTCGGTGGCGATCTCCTCGAGCACCGGCGCCACGACCCGACAGGGTCCACACCAGGGTGCCCAGAAGTCGACGAGCACGGGGACGTCGGATTCGACGACCTCGGCCTGAAAGTTGTTGTCGTTTACCTCTGAGAGCGTTGCCATTCAGTTCTCCTCAAGTGGTCCGGCCATCTAATCAACATCACTATACAAAGTGTAGTGGGTCCGGCAAGGGTGGACGCTGGCCGCCACGTCGAGGCTGGAACTCAAGCGCGCCGGTCGGACGCCGCGGTCGGCTCGGCGCCCGCAGCCCCCGCCGCCCCAGGCCTCCACCGCCGCAGCCGCAGCATCGGCACCAGCCACGCCGCCTCGAGCGCGATCGCCGCCGACATCTTGCTCGCGCCCGCGCGCCGGTCGTGAAACGTGATCGGCAGCTCGGTCACGCGCAGCCCCGCACGCGTCGCCCGGTAGGTCAGCTCGATCTGGAAGGCGTAGCCGCGCGAGCGCACCGCCGGCAGGCCGATCAGCTCGAGCGTGCTCGCGCGGAAGCACTTCATGCCGCCGGTCAGGTCGCGCTGGGGCAGCCCGAGCACGAGGCGCGCGTAGATGCTGCCGGCGCGGCTGATCAAGCGCCGCGGCCAGGTCCAGCCCGCGACCGCGCCGCCGCGCGTGTAGCGCGAGCCAAGCACCAGGTCCGAGCCCGCCCGGGCAACCTCCAGCAAGCGCGGTAGATCTGCCGGGTCATGGGAGAAGTCGGCGTCCATTTCCATGATGTACTCGGCCCCGGCGTTCAGCACCCATTCGAAGCCGGCGAGGTAGGCCGGCCCCAGGCCCTCCTTATTTGGGCGGTGCAGGACGCGCAGCGCGGAGAGCTCCGCCGCAAGCGCATCGGCGATCTCGCCCGTCCCGTCCGGTGAGTTGTCGTCCACGATCAGGATGCCGTGCTCGCCCGGCGCCACGCTCGCCAGGGCGGCCTGCGCGGCGCGCACGACGGCATCGAGGTTCGCCGCCTCGTTGTAGGTGGGGAGCACGAGCCAGGCGGGGCCAGACACGCGCCTACCCTATTGCGGTGCCCGCTCCTAGCAACGCCCAGATCGCCGACGCGCTGGACGAGCTCGGGGCGCTCTACGAGCTCGATCAGGCGTCGGTTCACCGGGTGCTCGCCTATCGGACCGGCGCAAGGGCGGTGCGCGAGAGCTCGGTCTCGATCGCGGCGCTGACGCGTGCCGGCAGGGTCACCGAGCTCCCCGGGATCGGCAAGACGCTTGAGGAGAAGATCACGGCGCTGCTGGAAACGGGCGCGATTCCCGCCGCCGAGAGACTGCGCGCGCAGTACCCGCCCGGGCTGCTGGACGTCATGCACCTGCCCGGCTTCGGCCCCAAGAAGGCACGCCGGCTGCACGAGGAGCTCGCGATCGATTCACTGGAGTCGCTCGGCATGGCCGCGCGCGACGGGCGCATCCGCGAGCTGCGCGGCTTCGGCGCCAAGGCCGAGGAGCAGATCCTCGAGCTGCTCTCACGGCCCGACGGCGGGCGCCCGACCCCGCGGATGCTGCTGCCGCGTGCGCTCGACATCGCCGCGGAGATCCTCGAGGCGTTGCGTGCGCACCCCGCCGCTGAGCGCGTCGAGCTCGCGGGCTCGGCGCGGCGTCTGGCCGACACCGTCAAGGACTTAGACATCATCGCCACGGCGTCGGATCCGCGAGCGCTCGCGGGCGTGCTCACGGGGCTGGAGCTGATCGAGCGTCACTCCAATCCAGGCGACGCGGGCGTGCGCGCGGTCACCCACTCGGGGCTGTCGGTGGACCTGAAGGTCGTGGCGCCGGACCAGTTCGGCAATCTGCTCCAGCACTTCACCGGATCGAAGGCTCACAACGTCGCCCTCAGGGAGGCAGCAGTTCGGCGCGGCCTGCACGTCTCCGAATACGGCATCCTCGATGACGCCGACGGCAGCACGCTGCGCTGCTCGCGCGAGCAGGAGGTCTACGCCCGCCTCGGGCTGGCGTGGATCCCGCCGGAGCTGCGCGAGGGCCGCGGCGAGCTCGAGTTGGCGGCGAGCGATGAGCTTCCGCTGCTGATCGAGCAGTCCGACCTGCGCGGCGACCTGCACTGTCACACGATCGCCTCCGATGGACGAAACACGATTGAAGAGATGGCGTCAGCCGCGATGCAGCGCGGATACGAGTACCTGGCGATCACCGATCACTCGGCGACCCACGGCTTCGGCGACCACGTCTCGCCCGAGGACCTAGCGCGTCAGATCGAGCGTGTGCACGCGGTCGATTCCAAGCTCGACGGCATCACCCTGCTCGCGGGCTCGGAGGTCAACATCCTCCCGGACGGCTCGCTCGATTACTCCGACGAGCTGTTGGCGCAGCTCGACTGGGCGGTCGGCTCGATCCACACCGCCTTCTCGCTGGACGAGCGCGCGATGACCGAGCGCATGCTCGCCGCGATCGAGCACCCGCTGATCGACGCCATCGGGCACCCCACGGGGCGCAAGCTGAGGCTGCGCGACGGCTACCGCATCGACTTCGAGCGCGTCTTCGAGGCGGCCGCGCGCACCGGCACGGCGCTCGAGATCAACGCGGCGCCCGATCGCCGCGACCTCTCCGACCTCCACGCGCGGGCCGCGGCGGCGGCCGGCGCACGCATCGTGATCGACTCCGACGCCCACGGCACCGACCGCCTCGGCCTGATCCGCTGGGGCATCGCGACGGCGCGGCGCGCCTGGCTGAGCGCCGAGCAGGTGCTCAACACGCGGCCGTGGAGCGAGCTCGCGGGGATGCGCAAGCGGGCTCGGCGCTAGCTGCCGACCGCGTCGGGTGGTCTACGCGAAGCTCTTGAGGAATCGCATCGCGACGCGGCGGTTGCTGGTGAGACGTTTGTCGGCGATGCCGACTTCTTCGATCCTGCCGTGGGAGACTTTGAGGACCCCGCGGCTGGTTCCGTTGGACGTCAGGTACCACCAGTTGAGGCCGATGTGGAACCCCTTGCCGATCCGCAACCGTCGCGCGACTTTCGCGAGCCGCGCGCCGGGGCGGATGCCGCGCAGTGCGTAGTGGGGATTGGCGGTCAGCGCGAGCACGGCCCGGCCCTGCACGTGACCGCGCTGCGCGCGCGACAGGCTGTGAAGCAGCATGGGTGAGGGGTAGCCGACACGGATGCCGATCGGGGTCAGGCAGAAGAAGTCCATGTAGCGCCGCCCTCTGGTCGAGCTGCGCGGGAACCGGCTGCGGACGCGATCGCGTCTCATTCCGAGCGTCACCGGACCTAGCGAGCGGCCCGCGAGCCGACCAGACGGCCGCGCGCACGCGAAGCGTCTGGGGTGGCTGCTGGCCGCTGGGCCGCCGCCGCTTGGCGCCGCTGGGCCGCTACCGCTTGGCGGCGCGGCGGCGGGCAGTCCTACGCAGGAGATCGAGTGTTGGTGGGGCGGGTCGAGCGCGTTGAAGACGATTTGTGCGACGACGGGGTCGACGGCCTCCGCGAGGTGTTCGGAGAGATCGTTCGGGCAGACGTCTTGGAGGATCTTGTTGGTTACGTTGGGCGCGTGCAGGATGCCGCTGGTGTAGGGGGTGACGAGCTCGTCGTAGCGGGTTGGGATCGTCGTGTACTGCACGCCGGGGACGGCCGCACCGCCCGCGTTGAGCTTTTGGACCATTGGCGAGCCAGCGAGAAACTCGGGGCAGGACCCGCAGTCCTGTGCGACGAGGTCGACAGCAGGCTGGGAGAGTCCGAGCGGCGCGAGGGCATCGCGGAGCTCCGAAACCGCGTAAACGGTGCTGCCGGCATACAACGGGGTCATCGCGACGTAGACGTTGACCTTGCTCTGGCCGCCGAGGTACTTCAGCCAGTACTCCGGCATGAACGTGCCTTCGGAGTGGCCGACGAGATCGACCTGGCTGGTGTGCGTGGCGGCGAGCACGCTGTCGACGAAAGCGGCGAGCTCGGGCGCGCTCTGCTCGATCGGGATCTCGCCACCGGCGTAGGGGAAGCGCGGGTCGATCCCGTAGGTCAGCGCGAACACGCAGTATCCGCGCGCGGCGAGCAGCGGCGAGAGATAGCCCCAGTTTTCGCCCATCGTCGCGCCGAGGCCGTGGACGAGCACGACCGGGTTGGGATGCGCCGCGGAGGGCTTGCAGGAGAAGTTGTTGGCGCCTGGAGGGGGGTTGGCCAGGCTCATCTGCGCCGACGCGACCGGACTCGTTAGCGCAAGCAACAGGCATGGGGCGAGGACCAGCAGGCTGGGCCGGCACAGCGACCGCCCGATGGCGACCACAACCGTCGCCGTGCCATCCCATGCTCGTTTCACCGACCGCCAGCCTCCCGATAAATGCAAACCAGAGTTTCTCTGCGCCCTGCAAGTAAAGCTGCTCGCCGAGCACGCCTGCGCCGCCATGACCATCGGTGGGCTCGCGCCCGCGTCTCGCTGGCAGCGTTCTTTCGCTGCTGAGGCCGCCTTACACAGGTCAGCGTGCGGCGCGCTCAAGCAGCGCCGGCAGCAGCTGCTCTGCGACGACGCGGTCTACCGCCGCGCGGCGCAAGGGCTGCAGCAACGTCGCGGCGCGAGCGGCGTAGTCAGCGGCTTGCGCTGCCGGTTGATTGAGCGCCAGGCGCAGCGCGGGGGCGAGATCGTCGGTCACGAGGCGCGGGTCGAGCTGCTGCGCGATCGGCAGCGCGGCATACGGCCCGGGCGCTGGCGTGGTGACGAGGGTGCAGCCGTCGGCGAGCGCCTCGAGCTGCGTCTGGCCGTAGTCCTCGCGGCGGGGCGCGGCGAGGAAGACGCGGGCGCGGCGCAGCAGGGCACGGAAGTCGTTGGGCGAAAGCGTTCCCCGCGGCTCGACGCCGGCGGCTGCCGGTACGCGGTCCGTTCCGCACACGATCAGCCGCTCGCCGTCGCGGCGGACCGCCGACCAGGCGGCGAGGATGCGATCCAGCCCCTTCTTGGAGGGGTTGGCGGCGTAGGTCATCGCGGCGAGGTCGCGCTCGGGGCTTTCCGCCCGCGGGGGAGCGGATGGCTCGATCGGCACGGGGACGACGATCGCCCTGGGGTCCGTCGGGTCGATCGACGCCTCGCGCAGGCTGCCCTCGGCGTAGGGGACCAGCAGCGGCGCCTGCGCGAGCCGGCGGCGTTCGAGCGGCCGCTGCCAGAGCCCGTGACGACCGCGACGGTTGGCCGCGGCCGGGGCGTCAAAGCGGATCGCGCCCCGCTGCGGCCCGAGCAGCGCCGCAGTGACCGACGAGTACAGCAGCGCGCAGGGCTGGTGGGTCTCTAGGCCGGCGAGCGCGGCGCGGCGCGCCGCCAGTGCCCACGTCAGATCGGTGAGCGCGAAGGTGCGGACCTCGCGCGGGGCCTGCGCGCTGACGAGCTCGGTGGCGGCGCCGGCGCGCTCCAGCGCGCCGCGCAGCTCTGTGTCGGCGGCACGCAACCCGCCGGTCGAGCCGAGCGAAACGACCAGGACGTCGATTGGCGTGGACAGCGGGCGCGCTACGGCGTCGTCTCCGCCTCCTCGAAGGGCACGGCGGGGTCGGGCACGAAGCGCGAGCGAAAGCCGGGCGTGCGGATCAGCTGCATCGGGCGCAGCGGCGACGTGCGCTGAACGTAGAAGCGCGCCCCGTCGCGCTCCTCGATCGCCGCCACGGCGTGCTCCTGGCGGCGCCATGCAAGTGCCCAGATGATCGCGAACCCGGCGGCGATCCCGGGGACCTGGGGCGCCAGGAACGACATCGCTCCCGCGCCCAGCGTGCACAGCAGCAGCGGCCACAGCCGGTTGAGCAGGATCCGGCCGGGATGCTGCTCAGGCAGCGCGGGGTCAAAGCGCGCGCCCGCCAGCAGACGTGCGATCGGTGGCGAAGTCTGCGCTCGCCTCCCCAGCCAGGCGCCGATACCGGCCGCGATCAGCCACCACACGGCGCTCGCGACCGCTGCGCCGGGACGACCGCCGCTCTCAAAGCCGGCGATCGAGGCCGCCGCCAGCGCCGTGGCCGATCCGGCGCTGATCAGGACGGTCGCCTTGAGGAAGTCGACGAACCGCACGCACAGTTCTTAGCGGACCGTCGGGTGATTCGCCCTGCGCCCCACCTGACCGGGGGCGCTGGGGGGTCAATTGGTCAGCAAGGCCTCGAGCAGCGAGCGGACATTCGCGGTCCCGTCGACGACGACGTCGGCGCTTGAGACGATCTCCTCGGGCCCCTCGTCGGAGCGCACCCCGACCCTGACCGCGGCCCGCAGGCGCCCGGACTCCGTCAGCTCGTTGAGAGCGCGGAAGGCGTCGAGGTCGGTTTCGTCGTCGCCGGCGTAGAGGGCGACGTCGATGTCCCTGCTGCGCAGCAGCTTGGTGATGCCCACACCCTTGTCGATGCTGACCGGGGGACGAACCTCGAGGACCTTGCGACCCCAGTGGGTCCTGAGCCCCGCGGCCTCGGCGCGCGCGGCGACCTCGACCACACCGGCGTGCGCGGCGTCCTCGTTAGGGGCGCCGCGCCAGTGGTAGCCGGCGATCACGCCCTTGTCCTCGATGCGCACGCGCAGGTGCTGCAGCTCGGTGGAGTCCGTCTCGCGCAGGAACTGCTGCATCCGCCGCGTCCAGGGCTCGAGCTCGCGGTCGAGCTTTGGGACGACGCTCCCCGGGGCGAGCAACTCCGAGCCGTGGGAGCCGAGGTAGGCGATCGACCCGATCGAGACGATGCGGCGCGCGTCTGACGCGCGTCGTCCGCTGACGCAGGCAACGAGGCCGTAGCGGCGCGAAACGTCGATCAGCAGCGCACGGGTGGCCTCGTCGACGAGCGCGTCCTGGGTATGGCGGACGATCGGGGCAAGCGTGCCGTCGACGTCGAGGAGGATCGCCGAGTGCGCAGGATCCTCATGGACGGGGGCGAGGGCGTCCACCATCGCCACGGAAGTGCTCATGGCTCGAAAGTGTCGCACCCAGCGCTTCATTCATGCCTAAAGAATCAGTTAGCTTGGAATCTGGAGGGGCGCCGGGCGCAATTACCATTCCTGGATGGCGGTTGGACGAACCACCAAGCTCGCCGCGATCGGGACCGCGGCAGGCTTCTTCAGCGGTCTCTTCGGGGTCGGCGGAGGGACGGTGATCGTGCCGCTGCTGGTGCTCTGGCTCGCCTATCCCGAGCGCGTCGCGACCGGGACCTCGCTGGTGGCGATCGTGGCGATTGCCGCGGTCGGCGCGTTGACACAGCTGGGCTACGGCACCGTCCACTTCGACAAGGGGCTGCTGATCGGCCTCCCGGCGATCGCGGGAGTCCTGGGGGGAACATGGCTGCAGCAGCAGATCCCGACACGCTGGCTGACGCTGCTCTTCAGCGGCCTGCTGTTCGGCGTGGCGATCGACCTGGTGTTGCGCTGAGGTGTTGATCGCCGCCGTCATCGGCATCCTCGGCGGCGTGCTGTCGGGAGTCTTCGGCGTCGGTGGCGGGATCGTCTTCGTTCCCGCTCTGACGCTGGCCGCCGGGCTCTCCCAGGTCGACGCCGAGGCCACGTCGCTGCTGGCGATCATCCCCGTCGCCCTGGTCGGGGCCGCGCGCCAGGCGCGCTACGGCAACGTTCGCCTGCGCGACGGCAGCGCGCTCGGGGCGCTGGCAGCGGCTGGCGCGGTGGCCGGCGTAGCGCTCGCCAACGTGCTGCCGGCGCGCGCGCTGGAGCTGGGATTCGCGGCGCTCACGTTCGTCGTCGGCGCGCAGATGGCGCTGCGCGCGCTGCGGGGGCCAGCCGGGGAGTCGGGGGCGCCGCCGGGGGAGGGTGCGCCGCCGGGGGAGGTGGGTGCGCCGCCGGGG
>QHBW01000066.1 GCA_003244205.1 Solirubrobacterales bacterium
ACGAAGCCGGCCTCGCCGAGCACCCCGGGAGCGAGCCCGACGAGCGCCAGCGCGGCCCCCGGCGGCTTCGGCGGACCGACCAGCGTCCGTAGGCGGCGCGAGACTAAAGTGAGGCCGCGACGGGACACGCAGCGCAGGCAGTATGCTGGGGGGAGGTGGGTAAGGTTGTGAGGGGCGACGATGAGCGAGCTGCGAGCGGACTTGGCGCGGTGGGGCCTGGACGGGCGGCAGGTGCGCGAGCGGGTATATACGGCCGCAACGCCGCGGGAGCGCGAGCGGTGGCACGCGCTGTGGCTGCTGGATCGCGGCTGGACGGCGGCCCAGGTGGCGACCGCGCTGGAGCGGGATGCGCACACCGTCGGGGCGTGGCTGGCCGACTTCCGGCGGGCCGGGCCGGCGAGCGTGGCCTTCGAGCACACCGGCGGTCCCCCCCCGCCCTCGACCGGGAGCAGCGGGCCGCGCTGAAAGCGGCGGTCCAGCAGCCGCCCGAGGCCGCCGGCATCGAGCGGGCGAACTGGAACTGGAAGGTGGTCCGCGAGTTCGTCCGGCGCCGCTTCGGCATCGGGCTGCGGCGGAGCGCCTGCCGGACCTACCTGCATCGGCTGGGCTTTGTCCTGAAGCGCCCGAAGAAACGCCTGCTGAAGGCGGACGCAGCGAAGCGGGAGGCCTTTGTGCGCGAGTACGTGGCGTTGCAACAGGAAGCCAAGGTGACCGGGGCCAGGATCCTCTTCGTCGACGAGGCCCACTTCTACGCCGAGGCGGACCTGCGCGCCATGTGGGTGCTCAAGGGGGAACCGGCGCTGGTGGACTCGACCAGCCCGCGGTGGGGCGAGAAGGCGAGCTACTATTCCGCCGTCTGCCCAGAGACGGGGGCGGTCGAGGCGATGCCCCTGGAAGGCAACAGCAGCGCCGAGACCTCCGTCGCCTTCCTGCAGCAGTTGCGGGCCACGTACCCGGGGCCGCTGTTCATCATCTGGGACAACGGCCCCGCCCACGGCGGCGACGCCCTGCGCGCGTACCTGGCGACGCCCGGCCTGCGGCTGCGCCTGGTGCGCTTGCCCGCCTACAGCCCCGACTTCAACGCCGACGAGGCCATCTGGAGCTGGATCCGCGAGGAAGTCACCGCCAACACCTGCTTCGGCACGGCGGCGAAGGTCCGCGACAAGGTCGACGCCTTCTTCCACGACATTGCCGATCGGGCGGCGGAGGTCACGCGGCGCTGCCGCACCGCTCTGCAGGCGAGCGCCGACGCCGTCGCCGAGTCGCCGAATGCTTGCCATGTAGATCCCGTCGCGGCTTGAGTTTAGTAGTCTGTCAGATGTGCCATGGGTAGTTGGGCTTGACGATCAGGCGACTGCGGCGACATGCTGGTCGGCGGCGTGCTCGGCGTCCTCCGGGACGTGAATGACGGGATAGAGATGCCGGAGCTTGATGCGGGCGTCCGCGGTGGTGAAGCGCCACGCCGTGGTCGCGCATGCGCTGTTGCGCCGTGCTTGCCAGGCGGCGACCCCCTGGCGCAAGGTCGCGTGATCCGCGATGCGCCGATCCAGGCACTGGCGTCCGAGCGCGCTGAGCTCGATCTCGGCCATGTTGAGCCAACTGCCGTGCTTGGGCGTGTGGTGCAACTCCAGCCGGTCCCGGATGCGGCGCGCCTCCTCCGGGGCGAAGGCCTCGTACAAGGACCCGGCCACATGCGTGTTCAGGTTGTCGAGCACCACTCGGACCTTCGGGGCGTCGGGGAAATGGACATCGACCAGCTCGCGCATCGCGTGCGCCCAATCCACCCGCGTGCGCCGGTCGGTCACCTGGACGTGCCGCCAGCCGAGCAGCGGCGCGAAGAACATGAACAGGTTGGCCACGCCGTGGCGCTCGTATTCGTAGTCGTCATGCGCGATATCGCCGGGACGCGCCGGCAGCGGAGCCCGCGTCTCGCCGACCAGCTGCTTGCTCGCCTCGTCCATACAGACCAAGGGACAGGCGGGGTCCGCGGGCAGCGTGTAGACGTCCAACACCTCTTCCATCTGCGCTACGAACTCCCCGCTGGCTGCCGGAGGGATGCACCACTGGTCCCGCCGCCAGGGCCGCAGCTCATTTTTTTGAGCACCTGGCGCACCGTCTCGTGGGCGATGGTGTCCACGTACGCCAGTTCCACCAGTTTCCCCGCCAACAGACGCAGGGTCCACCGCGCGTGGCCGGCGGGTGGGTCGCCACACGCCAAAGCGATCAAGTGCGCCTCGCCGGACCCGTCGAGCTTGGCCCCATACACCCGCCGCGAGGGGCGCGGCCGTAGCGCCGCGTCCAGGCCCTCGTCCACGAAAAGTTGGCGGATGCGCTGGACCGTGCCCGCACTGACCTCCAGCGCTGCACCGATCCGCTGATCCTCCCAGCCCGGCTCCGCAGTGCTGACATCGGCCTTCAGCAGGATGCGCGCATGGGCAAGTTTGCGTGCCGCCGCCGTACCCGTGCGGATCATCCCTTCCAGCAGGTCCCGCTCCTCCCCGGTCAATCTCACAACATACTTCTTGTTCACCGCATCCGCTCCTCGCACATTTCACGCCGCCTCTCCGAGCAGCATGCCACCGCGCCCACGCGACTTGCAACACAACGCATGACGAACCACTAGCGGGACGTGCGGTAGGATAGGCTCCTGGGTGCGGGGAATCGCGGGAAGGGGCGCGCATGGACCTCGAGCGGGTGGTACCGGGATGGCAAGCGGCGAGCCGGGCGGTCGAGCAGGGAGTGATGGTCTGGCGGCAGGCGCACCCACGGGCGACGTTGGCGGAACTGGAGGAGGTGGTCGCGGAGGCTGTGAGCCGGCTGCAGGCGCGGTATCTGGAGGATCTGGCGCACGCGAGCGCCGCGCGAGACCTGACGGCCACGACGCTGGAGGAGCGCCCTCGGTGCCCGCGGTGCGGGGAAGCGCTGCAGGCGCGAGGACGGCAGGAACGGCGGGTGCTCACGCC
>QHBW01000054.1 GCA_003244205.1 Solirubrobacterales bacterium
GCAGCAGCATCGAGAAGACGAAGAAGTTCAGGTAGGCAAAGAATCGCCGGTAGCCGCGGTCAGAGGCCATGTAGGCGACCGAGTAGAGGTGAATCAGCATCGAGACTCCGCTGACCACGAGCATCATGAAGACGCTGAGCGGGTCGATCAGGATGTCGAGCTTGGCGTCGATGCCGGCGGTGACCGCGTAGTTGTAGAGCGACGAGACGAACTGGCGATGTCCCGGCGAGTGACTCTCCAGCGAGACAAAGGCGCCGATCGCGCAGGCAAAGGCGGCCGCGATCGCGAGCGTGCCCACGACTCCCGCGGCACGGCCGGGCAGCCAGCGGCCGGCGAGCGCGATCACGAGCATGCCGCCCAGAGGGAAGGCGAGGACGAGCCAGCCCCAAGTGGTGGCGCTCATCGGGCGCTCACCCCTGAAGCTCGTTCATCTGGTCGACATCGATCGGCAAGCGGCGGCGGTAGAGCGCGACGATCAGCCCGAGGCCAATCGTCACCTCACAGGCGGCGACGACGAGCACGATGATCGCGAAGATCTGCCCGTCGGCGTTGCCGTGCTGGCGCGCGAAGGCGATCAGCGCGAGGTTCGAGGCATTGAGCATCAGCTCGAGGCAGAGCAGGATCACCAGCGGGTTGCGCCGGGTGAGCACGCCGTAGGTGCCGATGCAGAAGACCAGCGCGGAGACCACGACGTACCAGACGATCGGCACCGCTCACCAGCCTCCCCGCGCCTGGCGCCGGGTGCCCGCGGCGGACTCGCCGACTTCGTAGCCCAGCCCGGCGGCCTCGGCCATGCTGCCGGTCGGTACCCGTCCGGACAGGACCTCGGCGACCGAGATCGCCGGGAAGCCTGGGAGCCGCTCCTCGTCCTCGTCGCCGAGACCGCGGCGCCGGCGAGCCAGGATCACTGCGCCGACCGCAGCCACCAGCAGCAGGAAGGAGGCCACCTCGAACGGCTCGAGAAAGCGCGTCAGCAGCAGCTGGCCGATCTGCGACGGCGAGCCGAACCCGGGGGTGTAGGGCGCGCCGTGCTCGGTGAGCGACTTCAGCGAGGAGCCGATCACGGCGATCCACAGCTCGCACAGCAGAGCCGCGCCGAAGAGCGCGGCGATCAAACGCAGCCCCGGGCCGGAGGAGCGCACCGGCTGGTCCTGGCCACCGACATAGGCGACGACGAAGACGTAGAGGACCATCACCGCGCCGGCGTAGACGACCACCTGCGCGGCGGCGACGAACTCCGCGCGCAGCAGCAGGAAGAGGGCGGCCAGAGAGATCAGGTGCGCGACGAGCGCGAGCACGCTGTAGAACGGGTTCGCCAGCACGACCACGCCGATCGCGCCGGCCAGGACCCCGATCGCCGCGACGAAGAAGACGACGCTGCTCACCGTCTACTCGCTCTCGGTGCGCAGCGGCGTGCGCTCGAGCGGCTCGGCGAGGAGCATCTCCTTCGTGAAGATGAGATCCGAGCGGGTGTAGTCCGAGAGCTCGTAGTCGTGGCCCATCGTGATCGCGTCGAACGGGCAGGCCACCTCGCAGTAGCCGCAGAAGATGCAGCGCGTCATGTTGATCTCATAGACCGTGGCGTAACGCTCGCCGGCGGAGATCCGATGCTCGGGCGTGTTCTCGGCCGCGACGACGCGGATGCAGTCGGCGGGACAGGCGGCGGCGCAGAGCGAGCATCCGACGCACTTCTCCAGTCCCGTGTCCTCGAATCGGTGAAGCTTGTGACGGCCGCGAAAGCGCGGGTAGACCGGCACCTTCTCCTCGGGATATTGGAAAGTCGTCGTCCCCTCGGCGATGCGCCCGAGCGTGGTCTTCATCCCGCGCAGGGTCTCCCCGAAGGCGCGATACAGACCCCCGGCGCCGCCCGGTTGGGGGCCGCGCTGGACGGCGATGACGTCCTCGCCGGGATCCCATGCAGTCACGCCGGCGACCGCCTCACGTCTCCACGACCAGGATCGCGGTAACCAGCGCATTGACCGTGGCCAGCGGCAACAGCACCTTCCAGCCGAAGCGCATCAGCTGGTCGTAGCGAAGGCGCGGGAGCGTCGCCCTCACCCAGATGAAGACGATTACGAAGACGAACATCTTCACCAACACGACGATCGGGTCGATAAACGCCGGTGGGTGAATGCCGAAGGGCAGCAGCCATCCGCCGAGGAACATCGTTGTCGCGAGCCCCGAGATGACAAAGACATTGAGGTACTCGGCAAAGTAGTAAGAGGCAAACCTCCCTCCGCCGTACTCGGTGTTGTAACCACCGACCAGCTCGGCGTCGGCCTCCACGAGGTCGAAGGGCGCGCGGTTGGTCTCGGCAAAACCGGACACCATGAAGATTAGGAAGCCGACGATCTGTGGGAGAAAAAACCACAGCCCGTAGTGCTGCTGAGCGTGGACTATTCCCGTCAGCGACAGCGTGCCGGCCTGGAAGACCACCCCGATCAGCGACAGGCCCAGGGCCACCTCGTAGGAGATCAGCTGGGCGGCGCCGCGCATCGCCCCGAGGAAGGAGTACTTCGAGCCCGAGGCCCAGCCGCCGAGCATGATCCCGTAGAAGGCGATCGCGCCGAAGGCGAACGCGTACAGCGGGCCGATCGAGACGTCGATGCCATAGAGGCCGACGTTCGTGCCGAAGAGGTTGTGCACATCTCCAAAGGGGATGATCGCGAAGGTGGCGACCGCGGTGAGGATCGAGATCACCGGCGCCAGCGCGAACAACAGGCCGACCGACGTCGCCGGCCGGAACTGCTCCTTGCGCAGCAGCTTGAGGATGTCGGCGAGCGGCTGCATGATCCCGAAGACTCCCACTCGGTTGGGCCCGTAGCGGTTCTGGAAGCGGCCCAGGCCCTTGCGCTCGAGGATCAGGATCACGGGGACCATCGAGAGCCCGACGCCGAACACGAGCAGCGACTTGATGATCTGGATCCACCAGGGCTCCCAGTAGCTGACGACAGCGAGCAGGCCGCCGGAGCCATGCGCGGTCATCGCTTGGCGATCCTCCCCAGTCGCGGCGAGCCGTCGAGTGGGCGGCTCGCGCCCTGCGACGACGCCGCCTCGGCGAGGAACGCCGAGCCCGGCGGGATCGCGTCGCGCACGCTGACGATCGCCTGCACCGCATCTCCATTGGACCCGCTGACGGCGCTGACCGTGACGGGGTCGCCGGCCTGCAGACCGAGCTGGCGGGCGTTCGTGGGAGCTAGCTCGACCAGCGGCTCGGGAACGAGGAAGCGCAGCGCCGGCGAGAGTGACACCTCGGGGGAGCTCCACAGCGAGGGGAAGCTCCCCAAGCGCAGCGCGCCGTTGGGTCGCGGCGCCGTCGGCGGGCGCTCGAGCTCAAACGGCGCAGCGCCGGCTGCGGGGAGAGCGTCGGCTGCTGCGCGCTCGGGCCAGCGCACCCCGGTGCCGCCGATCTGCTCGAGCGTGAGGTCGCCGTAGACCCCCACCGCGGCGAACAGCTGGGAGCTGGCTGCGGAGGCGACGATCACGCCGAGGTCGAGTCCCAGCCGCAGCGAGAGCTCCGCGAGTACCTGCCACCCCGGGCGTGTCCCGGGCGGGCGCCCGATCGCCGGGCGCAGGCGCTGGAGGCGNCCGTCGGGGTGGGTGACAGTGCCCTCCTTCTCCGCGTAGGCCTCGGCGGGGAAGATCACATCCGCGTGGCGGCGCAGCCCTTCACTGAGCGCGCTCGCGTGGGCGATCACGCTGCCCGCCGATGCCAGCGCCTGCTCCCACAGCGCTCCGTCGGGATGGGAGAGAAGAGGATCGACCTCGAGTAGGTAAAGCGTCGCGAGGTCGCCGGAGACAAGCGCCTCGGCGATCGCGCGGGCGTCGCGGCCCTCGGCGGAAGGTTCGGCGTAGCCGGGTCCGGCGTTGGGGAGCACGCCGGCCTCGCGCAGGCCGCGGTGGTTGGCGCCATCGGGGATCTCGAGCAGTCCGGCGCCGTCATGGCCTGCGAGGCCGAGGCGTTCGGCGACGTTGAGCAGCGCGCTGGCGGCGTGGTCGGCGCGCGCCGCCGACAGCAGTCGCTCGCCGTAGACGACGACGAGGTCGCCAGCGGCGGCGCGCAGCGCGGCGGCGAGCGCGCGCACTGCGTCGCTGTCGCATCCGGCGCAGGCGGCGTATTGCGCGACGCGCTCGTCGCGCTCGCCAGTGTCGTCACTGTCATCGCTGTTGTCGGTGAGCGCCGCGTCGAGCGCTGCCAGCAGCGCCTCACCGGCGCCGGGGGCGAAGCGCACGATCGTCTGGGCGCTGGAATCCAGCGCGCTGGGACGGCTGGTGGCCACCGCCAGCTGGACGCCACGCCGCCTTACGCCCTTGCGTATACGCAGCTCGATGATCGGTGCGGCGTCGACGGGCTCGGTGTCGAGCACGAGCACCGCGGAAGCGAACTCGAGGTCGGAGACGGTGGCCTGCAGCGCTGGCGCGGCGAGCGCGCGCGCGAGATCGAGCGAGACGCTCCCGCCCGGACGGCAGTCGAGGTCGGGGTCGTTGCACGCCTCGCGCATGACGCGGCCGAGTAGGAAGCCCTCCTCGTTGGTCGCCCCGCCTCCGGCGAGCGCGCCGGCGTGGCCGTCGCGCGACTTCGCCAGCGCCGTTGCGGCCGCGTGCCAGGCTCGCTCCCAGCTTGCCGGGCGCAGCTCGTCGCCCTCGCGCACCAACGGCTCGACGATGCGCTCGTCGGCGCTGATTGCCTGGTAGGCGAAGCGACCCTTGTCGCACAGCCAGCCGTCGTCGACGTTGTCGTTGTGGCGGTTGAGCACGCGTAGGACGGCGTCGTCACGGACCGTCAAATCGACGTTGCACTGCGACGGACAGAGCGTGCAGATCGAGCCCGAGCCTTCGATGTCCCACGGGCGCGCGCGGAAGCGGTAGGGACGCGAGGTCAGCGCCCCGACGGGGCAGAGCTCGATGATGTTGCCGCTGAACGGCGCGACGTAGGGATGCCCGTCGAAGGTCCCGACGAAGCTGTCGGCGCCGCGCTCATGGAGCACGAGCTGGTAGTCCTCGGCGACCTCCTGGGAGAAGCGCACGCAGCGGTAGCAGAGGATGCAGCGCTCGCGGTCGATCGCGATCAGGGGCGAGAGCTCGAGCGGCTTGCGAAAGTGGCGCTTGGGCTCGATGAAGCGCGAGCGCCCTGGCCCCCAACCCATCGTGATGTCCTGCAGCGGGCACTCGCCGCCGCGGTCGCAGACTGGGCAGTCGAGGGGGTGGTTGATGAGCAGGAACTCGACCACCGCCTCCTGGGCCTCGCGCACCTTCGCGGTCTGGGTGTGGACGACCATCCCGTCCTTGACCGGCGTCGCGCAGCCGGCCTGGAGCTTGGGAATCCCCTCGACCTCCACCAGGCACATCCGGCAGGCCCCCACGGGGCCGCCGAGCTTGGGCTCGTAACAGAAGACGGGGATCTCGACGTCGCCGTGCTTGGCGGCATCGACGAGCATCGTGTTCTCCGGCGCGCTGACCTCGCGACCATCGATCGTGAAGCTGACCACCTGGGGTGTGGGGCGGGGCATCGCGGGCTCGGGCGATCTAGGGCTGACCGACCAGGATCGGCTCGCCCGCCGCCGCGTCGGGCCCGCGCGTGAGGCTTTCGCGTTCCATGCGCTCGCGCGCGGACTCGATGTGGGCCTCCAGCTCGGGGCGGAACTTCTCGATCATCGAGCCGATCGGCATCGCCATCGCGTCGCCGAGCACGCACAGGCAGTGGCCGATGATGTGCTCCTGGACGGAGGCCATGATGTCGAGGTCCATCGGCGTGGCCTCGCCGCGGTCGATGCGCTCGAGCATCTTCACCGTCCAATTCGTGCCCTCGCGACAGGGGGTGCACTTGCCGCAGGACTCGTGCTTGTAGAAGCGCGCGAGCTTGATCGCGACATCGAGGATCGCGACGGAGTCGTCGACGACGATGATCGCCCCCGACCCCAGCATCGACCCCGCCTTGGCGAGCGTGTCGAAGTCGTAGGGGAGGTCGAGGTCGGCGGCGGTCAGCACCGGCGCCGAGGAGCCGCCGGGGAACCAGCACTTCACATCTCTGCCCTCCGGTGGCCCTCCGGCGAGGTCGTAGATGATCTCCCGCGAGGGGATGCCGAGCGTGATCTCGTAGTTGCCCGGACGGCGCACGTTGCCCGACACGGACACGAGCTTGGTCCCCGTCGAGCCCTCGACCCCGATCTTGGCGTACTCGCTGCCGCCCATGCGGATGATCGCCGGGACCGTCGCCAGCGTCTCGACGTTGTTGATCAGGGTTGGGCCCTGGTAGAGGCCCTGGTTGGCGGGGAACGGCGGCTTCAGGCGCGGGTTGCCGCGCTTGCCCTCGAGCGAGTCCAGCAGCGCCGTCTCCTCGCCGCAGATGTAGGCNCCCGCGCCTCGGTGCACGACGACGTCGAGCGTGTGGTCGGAGCCGAGGATGCGCTCACCGATGTAGCCGGCGTTGCGGGCCTCGAGCACCGCCGCTTCGAGCCCCTCCGCCTGGCGTGCGTATTCACCGCGGATGTAGATGAAGGAGTGCGTGATCCCCCCGGCGTAGGCCGCGATGACGATGCCCTCGATCAGCATGTGGGGGCTCTTCTCCATCAGCTCGCGGTCCTTGAACGTCCCCGGCTCGGACTCGTCGGCGTTGCAGACCAGGTACTTGTCCATCGAGCCCTTGGGCAGGAAGGAAACCTTCTTTCCCATCGCGAACCCGGCTCCGCCGCGACCACGGATCTCCGAGGCCAGCAGCTCGCTGAGCACATCCTCGGGACGCATTGCAAGCGCCTTGCGTAGCGCGTCGTAGCCGCCGCGGCGCTCGTAGACGGCGAGCGTGTCGAGCCCCGGCTCGTCGATGTTGTCAAACAGCAGGTTGGCCGTCTCGCTCATGACGTCCCACCGCCGTCTGGGTCCTCTCGCGCCGCCTCGGTCGGCGAATCGGCGCCCGCGGACGGTTGCTCGGGGCCCTCTCCCGCGCCGCTGCCCTGCGCCTCGCTGGAGCGCTCGGGACCGGCGCTTGGGCTCTGGCGCGGTCCCCCTTCCCTATCAATTCCGTTCCCGGCGCTCGCGGCGGCCCCGGCATAAGGGCGGTTGCGCAACCACTTCTGCGGCAGCGGGGTGCGCCCGGCGCGCAGATCGTCGACAAGTCGCTGTGCGTCGGCGGGCTGTAGCGGCCCGAGGTAGTCGCCGTTCACAGACACCATCGGTGCAATGTCACACGCACCCAGGCACTCGAAGGCGCGCACGTTGAAGTCGGGGTCCTCGCCGGCGGCCTCGCAGATCGCGGCATGCAGCTCGTCGGCGCCACACAGCGAGCAGGAGATGTTGGTGCAGACGTAGATCTGCTGACGTCCGACCGGCTGCTGCTCAAACATGTCATAGAAGGTCGCCACAGCCACGAGGTAGGCCGGGGTGATGCGCATCACGCAAGCGACCTGATCGATTGCCTCCGGCGAGCACCACCCGTACGTCAGCTGGGCTGCCCACAGCGCCGGGATCGACGCCGAGTGGCGGTCGGGATAGCGCGCCATCGCGTCCTCGATCGTGCGCCGCAGCTGCTCGGGGACCGGCGTCGTCGCCGGGTCCGGGACGCCGACCGGGTCCTTGTCGAGGTCGACGGGCTCGTCCCAGCCCGGGACGCGCGAGCCGTGAGCGAAGCGCGGGACGTTGCTCGCGGGGGTGCTCAGTGGGGGCTCGGCGATCGCGCGCGGCGTGTGTTCACGCGCGAGGTTCTATCACCGGGGAGGCCCCGGCCACCTTGTTACAGAGGGTGCAAATGCGGGGCGGCCCGGCGCGGCTCGGCGCAGACCGGCGCAGACCGGCGCGGCCCGGCGCGGCTCGGCGCGGGGCGGCCCGCCGCAGACCGGCCCGGCGCGAGCGGCCCGGCGCCTTACCGGTCCACGCCGCCGAGAATCGGGTCGAGCACGGCGATCGTCGCGATCATGTCGGCGATGTAGCCGTCGCGCACCATGTCGGGGAACGCCTGCAGGTTGACGAAGCTCGGATCGCGCACGTGCACGCGCGCGGGCTTGGCCGAGCCGTCTGAGCGCACGAAGCAGCCGAGCTCGCCGCGGGGACTCTCGACCGGGTAATAGAACTCTCCGGGCGGCACCCGAAGCCCCTCGGTCACCAGCTTGAAGTGGTGGATCAGGGCCTCCATCGAGGTGGCCAGCTCGTGGCGCGGTGGGAGCGCGACCTTGCGGTCGTTCGTGATGAACGGACCCTCGGGCAGACCGTCGAGCGCCTGCTCGATGATCTTCGTCGATTCGCGCAGCTCGGCCATGCGCACCCGGAAGCGGTCGTAGTTGTCGCCCACCGTGCCGACGGGGATCTTGAAGTCGAAGTGGTCATAGGAGCAGTACGGAGCTGCCTTGCGCAGGTCCCAGGGATTGCCAGTGGCGCGCAGCAGCGGCCCGGTGACGCCGAGCTCGAGCAGCCGCCGCTCAGAGACGATTCCGATCTGGCGCAGGCGCTGGAGGACGATCTCGTTGCGGTCGAGGATCGCCTCGTACTGGTCCACGCGCGCGGGCATCGCGGCGCAGAACGCGCGCACGCGTTCCGCGAACCCCAGCGGGATGTCCTCGATCACCCCGCCGACCTGGAAGTAGCGTGTGTGCATGCGCTGGCCCGAGCTCATCTCGAAGAGGTCGAGCACCGACTCGCGCTCTCTGAAGCAGTACCAGAACATCGAGATCGCGCCGAGGTCCAGCGCGCTCGTACCCAGCCACACGAGGTGGGACATGATCCGGTTGAGCTCCATGTGGATTACGCGCAGGTACTGCGCGCGAGGCGGGATCTCCAGGTCGAGCAGGCTCTCCACCGCGCCGCAGAAGACCATCGCGTTGAAGTAGTAGGCGAGGTAGTCCATCCGCTCGATCACCGGGATGACCTTCCAGTAGGCCTTGTCCTCGCAGGTCTTCTCGATCCCGGTGTGGAGGTAGCCCACGATCGGCTCGAGCTCGCGCACGACCTCGCCCTCGAGCGTGACGAGCAGCCGCAGCACCCCGTGCGTAGCCGGGTGGTGGGGCCCCATGTTGAGCGTCAGCAGCTCCTGCTCGGGGCGGTCGGCGGCGTGCTCGTCGGCGCGGTCCTCGAGCGGGGAGAGGGTGATCGACTGCTCGCGGCGGCGGTACTCGCTGGTCGCGCTCACGCGAACCACCTTGGGACCTTGTTCTCGTTGTGGGTGAAGAGCACGGGCTCGCCGCCGATCGGGAAGTCGCGGCGCTGCGGGTAGCCCTCGTAGTCGTCGGGCATGAGGATGCGCCGCAGGTTTGGATGGCCGTCGAAGACGACCCCGAACATGTCGTAGACCTCGCGCTCCTGGTAGTTCGCGGTCGGGAAGAGGCCGGTGGCCGAGGGCACCTCGGGGGCGTCGGTGGGGACGCGCACCTTGACCGTGACGCGGTCGACTCGTTCCATGTCGAGTAGCTCATAGAGCACGCCGAGGCGCGGCTCCTCGGGGTAGTAGTCGACGCCGTGCAGCGAGCAGAGGAAGCGGTAGCCGCGGTCGCGCACGGTCTCGAGCGCGCCGATGACGCGGGCGGGCGCGACCTCCACAGTGGCTCGCTCGCGGAAGTAGGCCGTGCCGAGCACGAGCCCGCCGTCGCGCTCGCGCAGCTCGTGTGCGAGCAGCTCGAGCCCGGTGGCGTCAGGCACCGGCGTTCTCGCCGCTGGCGCCCCGCGCCGGTTCGCCCTGGGCGCCGGGTGGTTCGCCCTCGGCGCGAGCCTGCGCGGGTGCAAGCTCGGTCGTGCCTTCGGCGTGGTAGCGCGCGCGCCAGCCGAGCTCGGGGTTCTCCTGGATCATCGTGCGCAGCTTGAGGATCCCGTGCATCAGCGCCTCGGGGCGGGGCGGGCAGCCGGGAACGTGAAGGTCGACCGGCATGAACTTGTCGGCCGGCACGACTGCGTAGTTGTTGAAGACGCCCTGGGAGGAGGAGCATGCGCCCATCGCGATCGCCCACTTGGGCTCGAGCATCTGGTCGTAGATGCGGCGCACGATCGGGGCCATCTTGATCGAGACGCGCCCCGAGAGGATGATCAGGTCCGCTTGGCGCGGCGAGGCCCGCCACGCCTCGGAGCCAAAGCGCGCGGCGTCGAGGCGCGAGGCGACGATGCTCATCATCTCGATCGCGCAGCAAGCGAGGCCGAAGGTGAGCGGGAAGAGCGAGTTCGAGCTGGCCCAGTTGACCGCGCGCTCGAGCGTCGTGGTCATCACGCGCTCCTCGACGAAGCGGTCGAGGTCCGCGCCCTCGAGATCGCCGCGGAGCATGTCGCGCGCGCGCAGCTGACGGGCGCGAAGCTCGCCGCCGGCGGGCTGGCGGACTACTTCCACTCGAGCGCCCCGCGTCGCCAAACGTAGATCAGGGCGACGGTCAGCAGGGCAATGAAGACGATTAGCTCGCCGAGCGCGAAGCCGCCGAACGCCTTGAGCTGCACGGCGATCGGGTAGAGGAAGATGACCTCAATGTCAAAGAGGATGAAGAGCATCGCCATCAGGTAGAAGCTGATCCCGAAACGGAAGCCGCGCTTGACCTCCGAGGGCAGGCCGCACTCGTAAGGATCGGTCTTGTGCTTGATCACGCGGCGGGGGCCCAGGACGGCGTTGAGGACTCCGAAGGTGCCGCCGACGACGGCGCCGAGAGCGATGAAGACGATCGCGGGGAGATAGGAGCGCAGCACGACTGCTGGGTTGTAGCACCGCGGGGTCGCAGGCGGGGACCGCGGCAGAGGTCGCCGCGGGCGCCCCGGCGGCGTGGCACGCTTGCCGCATGGACGTCGCCCACGCCGTCGTCGGCTTCGCGCTGCTGGCGCTAAACGTCGCCGCCGGGATCTGGGGCGCCGTGTGCTGGTACCTGATTCGGCCCAGCCGCCGCTTCTGGCCACTGCTGCGGGCCGCCCAAGCTGCTGTGCTGGTGCAGGCCGTCTTCGGGGGTGTTCTGCTGCTCGCTGGAGACCATGTCGCCAAGCTCCACATCCTCTATGGCCTGCTGCCGATCGTGGTCTCCTTCGTGGCCGAGCAGCTGCGCATCAATGCCGCGCAGAGCATCCTCGACGCCCGCGGCTACGCATCCGCACAGGCGGTGGGGGAGGCAGACGAGCTCGAGCAGCGCTTCGTCGTGCAGGCCATCCTGCGCCGCGAGATGGGGGTGATGGCGGCATCGGCGCTGGTGATCGTGGGCCTGGCCGCGCGGGCGGCGTTTGGGAGCGGGGGGGTGTGATGCGGCAGCGCCTAGGGCCGCGGCCGCGGGCCCACGTGGTTGCGCGCTGGGGCGCGTTCGTCTTGGCCGGCGGGTGAGGGTGACAGCGAACATCGACATGGCGCCCCAGGCTTACGCACGCTTGGAGCGCACGATGGTCGAAGCAGGTCAGGTCTTCGGCGGCCCGCTTCAGGGGGGTCCACCTCAGCGGATCACGGGTCTCGGCGTCGACGCCGGATGGCTCCCGACAAACGACAGGCTCATAACCACCGACGGTGTGCGGTTGATCGCCGTTGACATTGCCTGGCCAGGCGAAAGGCGATCGCTCAAGCAGACGGCGGCCAAGGCGGTCGCGCGGGCGACGCTCGCGGCGCAGCCAACGAGTGGCCGATAGTCAGGACCCCGCGCGCCGGTATGTCCCGATCAACACCGCCTTGGCGCTCGCGCCGGCTTCGATCGCCTGGACGGCGACGGGGCCCTGTCCCCCCGGCTCCAAGCTCAGGCGCGTGCGTTCCGCGTAGAGCTCGAAGACGTAGTGATGCGTCCGCCCGCGGGGCGGGCACGGCCCGCCGTAGCGCGCGGGTCCGAAGCCCGTCGTTGCCTGGAGCGCGTTGGGGGGGAGCTCGTCCTCGCGGATCAGCACGACGTCGGGCGGGATCGCGAAGACGACCCAGTGCAGGAAACCGTTGGCGTCGACGTCGTGCAGCACGAGCGCGAGCTCGCTGGTCCCCAGCGGGGTGCCGTCGATGCCCAGCGGCGGTGAGATGTCGAGGCCGTCGCAGGTAAAGCGAGCAGGCAGCGCGCCGAGGCTGGGGAACGCCGGGCTCGTGAGCGCCATCGTGGCGCTCAACCGCGGGCCCGTAGGACCGGTGGAGGACGCGTGCGACGCCGAGGACGGGTGGCCACCGCCGCCGCCGCAGCCCGCCGCAACGCAGGCGCTCGCGGCGGTAACCGACAGCGCCAGCGCGACAGCCCTCACGCCATCTCCTGGTAGACCCCGCGGTGCCAGACCAGCGGCTTGCCGGACGGATCGTGGTCCATCGCGCGCACCGACCCGACAGCGATCATGTGATCTCCCCCGGGGATCAGCTGCTCGAGATCGCACGCCAGCCACGCGAGCACGCCGTCGAGCACCGGCACGTCGTACTCGCGTGACCACCCGACGGCGGCGAAGCTGTCGCGGTGGGCGGCCTTCGAAGCGAACTCGGCCGCGACCTCTCGCTGATCGGCGCGCAGCACGTTGACCGCGAAGCGCTCGCTGTCGCGCACGGGGACGAGCGTCCGGGCCTCGTTGTCGAAGCACACCAGCACCAGCAGCGGCTCTAGCGAGAGCGAGCAGACGGCGTTGGCCGTCATGCCCGCGGGTCCGCGCGGCCCGTGACCGGTGATCACCGCGACGCCGCTCGTCCACGCCCCGAACACCTGGCGAAAGCGCATCGGGTCGACGCTCGGGCCGCCCATCACCCGACGGTGATGCTCCCCGAGAGGCCGGCGGCGTCGTTGTTGCCGGTCGGATCGAAGTCGCGATAGAGCCCCGGGGTCGCCTGCAGGGTCAGGACGGCGCTCTGGCCGGGCTTCAGCCAGCCGGTGCGGTTGAGGATCATCACGCCCTGACCGACGGCGAACTCGTGCGCGAGGATGCCGACGTTTCGCACCTCGATTTGTAGCGCGCCGGGGCGCACGAGGACGCGCTGAGGACGCACGCGGAACTCGCTGATCTGGAGCACGATCGCCTCGCCGGCGGTCGGGGCACCCGCCTGTCTGACCGCCGTCCGGAGCCCACGAAGGTCCACCGCGGCCGGCTCCCCGCAGGCGCTCACGCCCACGCTGAGCGCGAGCGTCCCAAGTGCAACGACGCGAAAGCCGGCGCCAGCCATTCGAGATCATCGTATTGGCGGCGCCATCGAGGGCGTGCACAGGCGCGGTTTCCGTAGACTGCCGCGCGCATGTGGCGGAGCGCTCCCCGGATTATCGTCGCGGTTGCGGTCGCCGCCGCGGGTCTGGTCGCAGGCTGCGGGAGCCGCGGCGACCAGGTCTCAAAGTCTGATCCGACTTATGCCGGCTCGGTGCTGTTCGCGACCCGCTGCGCGGGGTGCCACACGCTCGATCAGGCCGGAACCCACGGCTCGGGCACCAATGTCCGCGATCGACAGCGCACCAACGGCCCCAACTTCAATGTCCGCAAGGAGACCGTGGCCTCGGTGCTTTACGCGGTTCGCAACGGCGGCTTCAGCGGAGCGATCATGCCCCAGAACATCGTCATCGGACAGCAGGCGGTCTCGGTCGCGCAGTTCCTCGCGAAGTACGCGGGGCGCAAGGCGATCAAGACGATCTCACCCACACCGCAGACGACCAATCCAGCCGCCAACGCGCCGCCCGGGAGCGTTCGACCGCCCGCGGGTGTTCCGGCGCCGTCCGGCGGCACCGGCACCGGCCACGCCCCCGCCTTCTGATCGCCGGCGGGTCGCGCGCTAGCGTCCGCACCGTGCTCGACGCCAGGCTCATCCGCAGCGATCCCGAGCTCGTGCGGGCCGGGCTGGCGCGGCGCCGCGCCGACGGCCTGCTCCCTGCGGTACTCGAGCTCGACGCCCGCCGGCGCGAGCTGCTGCCGCAGCGCGAGGCGCTCGCGGCACGCCAGAACGCCGCCTCCAAGGCGATCGGAGCGGCCGTCCAGGCCGGCGAGGATCCCAGCGCGACCAAGCAAGAGGTGGCCGAGGTCAAGACGCGTGCCCAGGAGCTGGACCGCGAGCTCGCAGAGGTCGAGCGGCGCTGGCAGACGGCGCTCGCGGCGCTGCCGAACCTCCCCGAGCAGGACGCTCCGCTCGAGGACACGGTCCTGCGCGAGGTCGGTGAGGCGGCGACTCCGGCTGATGCGCGCGACCACGTCGAGCTGGCGGGCGGGCTGATCGATACGGAGAGCGCCGCACGCGTGTCGGGGTCGCGCTTCGCGTACCTCAAGGGCGACCTCGTAATGCTCGAGCTGGCGCTGGTCGGCTTCGCCATGGGGCTCGTGCGCGACCACGGCTTCGAGCCGGTGATCCCGCCCGTGCTCGTGCGCGAGCCGGCGCTCTACGGGACCGGAATGCTTCCCGATACCGAGCAGCAGCTCTATCGCTTGGCCGACGACGAGCTCTACCTCGTCGGAACATCGGAGGTGCCGCTGGCGTCGCTGCACGCCGGTGAGACGCTGGATCAGACCGCACTGCCGCTGCGCTACGCGGGCTTCTCGCCGTGCTTCCGGCGCGAGGCCGGCGCGGCGGGTCGTGACCAGCAAGGGATCTTCCGCGTTCACCAGTTCGACAAGGTGGAGATGTTCTGCTTCGTGGAGCCGCAGTCCGCGCGCGAAGAGCATCAGCGCCTGCTTGCGATCGAGGAGGAGATCCTCGCGGCGCTCGCGATCCCCTACCGCGTCGTCGACATCGCCGCCCACGACCTGGGCGCTTCCGCGGCGCGCAAGTTCGACTGCGAGGCGTGGCTGCCCGGTCAGGGGCGCTACCGCGAGCTGACATCGTGCTCGAACACGACGGACTTCCAGGCCCGCAGGCTCGACATCCGCGCGCGTCCGCCGGGCGGAAAGCTGCACCACGTCCACACCCTCAATGGCACCGCAGTGGCCGTCGGGCGCACGATCATCGCGCTGCTGGAGAACGGCCAGCGCGCCGACGGCAGCGTGGGCTTCCCCGAAGCGCTCGTGGCCCACGGGGCGCCGGCGGAGATCAACGCGGCGGCTGGCTGAGCAGCCGGGCGACGGGCCGCACCGCGGCCGCTACGCCAGCGCCGCGTACGTCGCTGCGAGCCCGTCCCAGAGCGGCGTGCTGGCCGTCCATCCCAGGCCGGCGCGCGCCGCGCCGGCGTCCAAGCAGGAGCGGTGGACCTCGCCGGGGCGAGCGCGCACATGCAGCGGCGGGGGCAGCTCCGGTGCGCCGGCCACCTCGCGGCAGGCGGCGGCGAGCTGAAGCACCGAGGTCTCGCGACCAGCGCCGATGTTCAGCGGCGGCGCCGGGTTGCGCTGATCTCGATGCCCGTTCGCATCCCCCGCGCGGAGCATCGCGTCGACGACGTCGCCGACGTAGACGAAGTCGCGCGTCTGGCTCCCGTCTCCGTAGATCAGCAGCGGCATGCCCGCACGCAAGCGCCCGCAGAAGATCGCCACCACCCCGCCCTCGCCAGCGGGATCCTGGCGGGGTCCGTAGACGTTGGCCAGGCGCAGCGCCGCGGTCGTCAGGCCGCAGAGCTCGCTCCACATCCGGCAGTAGCCCTCTGCGGCGAGCTTGGCCTGGCCGTATGGTGCGAGCGGGCGCTCGGGCGCGCTCTCGGGAGTCGGGATCGTGTCGGCGTCGCCGTAGATCGCCCCTCCAGTCGATGCGAGCACGAGCCGGCGGGCGCCGCTCGTCCGCGCGGCCTGCAATGCGTTGATCGTGCCCTCGATGTTGGTGCGGGCGTCGGCCGCGGGGTCCTCGACGGAGCGGCGCACATCGACCTGGGCAGCGAGGTGAAAGACGACCTCGGGCTTCAGCTCGTCGAAGACCCTCCCCAGCCCGGCACCGTCGCAGACGTCGATCGTCTCGAGCCGACCACCGGCAGCGAGCGCACCGGCGAGGTTCTCGCGGCGCCCGGCCACCAAGGAATCGCACGCTGTGACCTCGTCGCCCCGGGCGATCAGGGCGTCCACGAGGTTTGACCCAATGAAGCCGGCGCCGCCGGTGACCACCGCCCGCATCGCGGGAAGCCAAGCAGACTGCGGCTAGGGAACGGTGGGCTGTGGGTCGCTCGTGGGTCCGGCGATCGCGGCGATGTCGGGCTCGCCCGGCGCGCTCGCCTGCCAGGGGAAGGGGTCGATCCGCAGGGTCCGCGGGTTGGCGTAGCTCCAATCGCGTCCGTGGTAGGCGATCCAGAGACCGCCGCGGGGACCGGTGAGCGGCGATCCCCCACCCCCAGGGCTGAGCACCGACGAGGTCGCGCTCATGATCGGGTTGCCGGCGTGCTTGGTGAACGGGCCCAGCGGGGTCGGCGCCGTCGCGTAGCCCATCGCGTAGGACCCCTGCCAGTTGCCGCCCGAGTACAGCAGGTAGTAGAGGCCGTCGTGCTTAACCATCGCGGGACCCTCGACGGTGGGTGCGGCCGGGCCCTGCTCCCACGGCTGGGAGCCGGAGAACAGCGGCACCCTGGGGCCGATGGCATGGAGTAGGTCTGCGGCCAGCGGAATCGCCGAGATCGTCGGCTGGAGCTTGCAGATGCCCGACGAGCAGTCGAAGTCGGTGGAGACGTAGAGGTAGGCCTGGCCGTCGTCGTCGATGAAGGGGGCGGGGTCGATGTTGCCCTGGCTGCTGGCGTCGCCGCACCCCAGCGGCCGGCCAGGCGTTGCGCCGGCGATCAAATCGAGCGGGCCGTGGTCCACATAGGGGCCGCCCGGGTTCGAGGCGGTGGCTATGCCGATGCAGTTCGTCAGGTTGGGCGTCTGGCGCGGGGTTGCGACAAGCCCCGTGTAGTACATGACGAAGCGGCCGCCGAGCGCCACTACGCTCGGGCTCCAGGGGTGCCAGTCGCCGGACCGCAGCACCCACGACGGTCGCGAGCTCATCGCCGTCCCGGCGCTCACCCAGTGGACGAGATCGCTGGAATGAAGGATCGGGAAGCGGTCGCCGGTGCTGAACGCCCAGTAGTCATTGTGCGCATCGCCGTTGTCGAGCACGAATGGGTCGGGCGCGGGCGCCGATTCGTAGACGGCGTTCTGATATCCGGGTGCGGTGACTGACGCGGAGGTTGCGCTCACGCGGTATGGACGGCGGGGCGTCGCCGGCTCGGCTCGGCTCGGCGCGCGCGGCGCCGTGCCCAGGCGCGCTGAACCCAGGCTCCGGCCGCGAACACGGCGGCGGCGTAGATCCAGCCCACGACGACGTCGGCGACGTAGTGCTCGCCGCCGTAGACGAGCGCGAATGCCATCGCCAGCGTGTAGGCGACCAGACCGGCGCGAACCCACCTGGGCGTCCCGCGCCAGAAGGCCAGCGTCAGCAGCAGCGGATAGGCGGCATGCAGCGACGGCACGGCGGCGACGAGGTTGACGAAGCCGCCTCCGTTCTCAAACAGCGGCGTAGCGAAATGCAGCCCGACGTGCTGCCACATGCCCAGCACGAGACGACTCACATGTGGCAGCGCTCCCTCGTCCCCGGCCAGCCATGGCGGTACCGCGGGGAAAACGGCATAAGTAATGAAACCGAGGACCGTCAGCGACACTGCCATCGCCGCGAGCCGTCGGAAGCGCGCGTGATCCAACCGCCACAACACGGCAAGGGTGACCCAGAGCGCGAAGAAATGGGTCACGTAGACAGCCCAAGTGGCGAAGTCGTACCAGCGCGGGTGGCCGGGGTGATAGAGCGCATGTTGCAGCCAGACGCTGGGGACGTGGCCGCCGAAGAGCCATTCGTCGACACGCAGCTGCGGCCACAGGTGGGCTGACGCCGCCGGCACGGCGGCGAGGCCGCGGACGAGGTCGTAGAGCAGCAGCAGCCCGACGATCGGCACCCAGTCCAGCGCCAGCGGCCCCAGCCGCCCCCAAGCGGTCGGAGTGAAGACGACGAGCCCGAGCACGAGCCAGAGCAACATGCGATCGCTGGCGATCGGAACGCCGGTCGTCGCAATGCTGAGCGTCAGCGCCGCCAGGTAGGCGGCGCGCAGCGCGACCAGAGCGCCGCGCGTGCGCGCGACAGTAGTCTCGTCTTGCGTGCCGATCATCGGAGCGCTCATTGCGCGAATTGTCGCGTAGGTTGGGTGTTTGTGGTGAAGCAGCGAGTGATCGTCATCGCGATCGCCGTTTGCGCGCTGGTCGGCGTGGTCGGCTGTGGCGGTGGGTCAGGCCGTGGACCCGGCCGCGCATCGACGGCCGTCTCGGTGGGGTCTCCGCCTTTGAGGGGGACGTTGATGCTGCCGGCTCGGGCCGCGGGGCGCGTGCCAGCGCTCGTGCTGATGTCGGGCTCCGGTCCCCACGACCAAGACGAGACGGTGGGAGCCAGCGCCCCGTTTCGCGACCTCGCCGCAGGGCTCGCCGCGAGGGGGATCGCCACGCTGCGCTACGACAAGCGCACGTTCGACTACCCGGCGAGCGTTGACGCCCGCACGTTCACCGCGCAGGACGAGTACGTCCCCGATGCGCTCGCCGCGGTCGCCGTCTTGCGAGCGCGACCGGAGATCGACCCGGCGCGCGTCTTCGTCCTCGGTCACAGCCAGGGCGGTACGTTCGCGCCGCTTGTCGCCCACGCCGATCCGCGCGTGGCGGGCGTCGTCCTGATGGCGGCGGCGGCCGAGCCGTTCTCGCGCACGCTCGTGCGCCAAATCGGTTACCTGGCCGGGCTCGGGGGTGCGATCGGGGCTCGCGCGCGAGCTCAGGTCCTGACGACGCAGCGGCTGGCACGGCAGATCGACGACCCTCGCCTCGCCAGGCTCGATCCATCGACGCGGCTGCTCGACGGCACCGGGCCCGCCTACTGGCTCTCTCTGCGCCGCTACGACGAGATCGCCACTGCGCGTGCGCTGCCCCAACCCCTACTGCTGCTGCAGGGCGGTCGCGACTACCAGGTCACGATCCCCGACGACCTCGACGTCTGGCGGCGCGGGCTCGCCGGACGCCGCGACGTGACTGTCCGCCTCTATCCCGCGGCAAGTCATCTCTTCATTGACGGCAGCGGACCTTCGAGCCCGCTCGAGTACCAGACAGCGGGCCATATCGATCCTCGCGTTACGCGTGACATCGCCGCCTGGATCGCGCGGGTACGTCCCCGACGGTGAGCCGGCGCCAGCGGAGGGGACGTGTGCCCTGCGAGCGACGCGGGTAGCACTCGCCGGGTGATGCGCAACCCCGGACGCAAGCTCTCGCGGGCGGAGCACATTCGCCACGCCTACCACCACCACTTCGCACAGCACCACCGCGAGCGTCAGTTCATCGCCTCAGGCGGCTTCTTCGTGACCTTCGCCATCACCCGGGCGATCACGCACGCGATCAAAGCCGGCAAGGCCCCCTTTCACGACATCGGCGGCAAGGGCGGAACTCACATCCACCACATGACGTTTGGCATCACCGCCAACCTGATCGTCGGGTATCTCTGGGTGTTGCAGATCGGCACGCACAGGCACCGTTCGCTGCGCCTCTCGCGCACCACCTCTCTGCTGTACGGGGCAGGCGCGGCGCTGACGCTCGATGAGTTTGCGCTCTGGCTCAATCTGGAAGACGATTACTGGAGCGAGAAGGGCCGCGAGAGCATCGACGCCGTCGTGCTCTTCGGCACCTTGGTGTCGATCGGCGCGCTCGGCGGAGGAGTGCTTCGGAAGTTGGCTCGGCGGCTGCGCGAAGATCGCCACAGCGGACAGCTGGCGCGAATGCAGGTCGCCTTGCGTGACCGTGAGCGCCTGCTGCGAACCCGCATCGTCCAAAACCAGTAGGCGAGCCAGTCAGCGTCGCGCTGCCGCGGCCAAGCGCGCAAGCCCCGGAACCAGGAGGTCGGTCGCGGCGCGGACGATCTCGCGCCGCGGGACGTCGGGGTGCCCCTGCCACCAGAGCGCGAGGCCGTGGGTCACGCCCATGACACCTTCGGCCAGCAGCTCGGACCGCAGCCGCGCGCCGCGACCGCTGAGGGCGACGCCGCGCGCGATCTGGCGCGCGATCCCCGCACGTGCCTCGGCGATGACGCGCTCGTGTGCGCGGGCGACCGCGGGGTCGCCGGTCGTCTCGCGGAAGAGCATCCGCCAGGCGTACGGGTGGCCTTGGACGTAGGCGAAGAACGCCTCGAGCGCGCTTTGCAGGGTGGCGGCGGCATCCGTCAAGGCGAGCAGCCGGTCGCGCTCGCGCGCGAGCAGCTGCAGGTGCAGGTCGGCCTTTGAGGCGAAGTGGTCGTAGACGACGGGCTTGGAGATTCCGGCGCAGCGCGCGATCTCTGCGATCGAGGCAGCGTGATAGCCGCGCTCGGCAAAGACCTGCATGGCGGCGTCGGCGATTCGCGCGCGCCTTGCCTCGGCGCTGAGCCGCCGACGGGGGGAATCGATCTTCATTGACAACCTACCGCGGGGTAGGTTATCGTGTCGCCAGGATGTCAGAGCGCAGCCTGCGAATCGCCTTCCTCGTCCTTGCGGCGTTCAACCTCGCCCTGGGGATCTGGCTTTTTTTCTTCCCTCACAGCTTCTACACGACGATCGGCGCCTTCGGTGTCTACAACCGCCATTACGAGCGCGATACGGCCACGTTCAATCTCGGCTTTGCGCTGGGATGTGCGGGCGCTGTGCGGCGTCCCTCGTGGCGTATGCCGGTGCTCGCGATGAGCACGATCCAGTTTGTGGCCCACACGATCAACCACGGCATCGACGTAAACGCCGCCAACAACTCCTGGGCAGGGCCGGTCGACTTCGTCTCGCTCGGCCTCGCCGCGGTCCAGTTGGCGGGTCTGCTGTGGCTGCTGGTCCGGCCGACCCGGGTCCCGGCATGAGGGTCCTCGTCGCGGGCGCGAGCGGGGCTGTGGGGCGTCCGCTCGTGCGCATGCTGCGCGAGCGCGGTCACGAGGTGCTGGGCACGACTCGCAGCGACGCAAAGGCAAACGCGCTGCGCGAGCTCGGTGTCGAGCCCTTCGTCTGCGATGCGCTCGACGGCGAAGCGCTTCGACGCTCGGTCCTTGCGGCGGCGCCCGAAGCGATCGTCAATCAGCTCACCGACCTCACGGCACCGCTGCACCCGCGCCGGTACGCGCAGTGGCTCGAGCCGACCAATCGGTTGCGGATCGAAGCCACGCGCAACCTCGCCCAGGCCGGGGTCGAAATCGGCGCTCGCCTGCTGGTCTCCCAGAGCGTCGCCTTCGCCTACCGCTGGGACGGCGATGGGCTAAAGCACGAGGACGATCCGCTCTTCGACGAGGCGCCGGGCGGCTTTGACCGCGCGGTCGCTGCGCTGCGTGAGCTCGAGCGGCGTACGCTCGAGACGCCCGGGCTAAGCGGCATCGTGCTGCGCTATGGCTACTTCTACGGCCCCGGGACCTCCTACGCGCGCGACGGCCAAGCCGCGGAGATGACGCGCAAACGCCAGTTCCCGATCGCTGGCAGCGGCAGTGGCTGCTTCTCGTTCGTGCACATCGAGGACGCCGCCGCCGCGACGCTCGCCGCGCTGGAGAGCGGCCGGTCAGGCATCTACAACATCGTCGACGACGAGCCCGCAGAGCTGCGCGAGTGGTTGCCGGCCTACGCCGAGGCGCTCGGGGCAAAGCCCCCGCGGCATGTGCCCCGATGGCTTGCGCGCATCTTCGCGAACCGCTTCATGGCCGACAGTTCGGTGCAGCTGCGCGGGGCCTCCAACGACAAGGCCAAGGACGAGCTAGGGTGGCGGCCGCGCTGGACCAGCTGGAGGCAGGGCTTCACGCACGCGCTCGGCTAGCAGCCGAGCGCTCAGTTTTCGGGCTTTGACCGGTCTCTGCGGCAACGGATCGTCGAGACTGGAGGAGCTGCATGAATGCACAGGCTTTGCGAGAGGAGACCCCGATGGCGGCGGCGCAGGTGAGCGATCAGCGATCGGTGGCGATCGAGGCACACGGGCCGCGCCGTACGTTCAAGGGAGAGGTCGAGGCTGTTCGCGACATCGACTTGGAGGTCGCCGAGGGCGAGGTGTTCGGCTTCCTTGGACCCAACGGCGCCGGCAAGACGACGACGGTCCGCATGCTCTGCACGCTGCTGCCGCCCACAGCCGGCACGGCGCGTGTCGCCGGAATCGACGTGTTCGCCGAACCGGCCGCTGTGCGGCGGCGGATCGGTGTCGCTCTGCAGGAGATCGGCCTCGACCCGCTGCAGACCGGCCGCGAGCTGCTGGAGCTGCAGTGCGGGCTCTACGGAATTCTCGGTCCGCAGGCCAAAGCTCGCAGCGCCGAGCTGCTCGAGCTGGTGGACCTCGTCGACGCGGCCGACCGTCGCACGAGTACCTATTCGGGAGGGATGCGTCGCCGCTTGGACCTGGCGAGCGCCCTGGTTCATTCACCCACGGTGTTGTTTTTAGACGAGCCGACGACGGGGCTTGACCCCGCGTCACGTCTCACCGTGTGGGCGGAGGTGCGGCGGATCAACGCTGCGGGCACGACGATCTTCTTGACGACGCAGTACCTGGAGGAGGCCGACCAGCTTTGCGATCGGGTGTCGATCATCGACGGCGGGCGGATCGTCGTCGACGGCACGCCGGAGCAGCTCAAGGCCGAGATGGGCCACGACGTCGTCTCGGTCGCGCTCGCCGGCGCGGATGTCGACGCGACCACCGCGGCGATCGGCGAGCTGGCCGGCCTCGAGCGGGTCGTCGCCGAGCCGGATGCGCTCGCCCTGTACGTGCGCGACGGCGCCGGGTCGATCGCCGAGATCGTCCGGCGCCTGGAGGCCCAGGAGATCGGTATCGGGGCGATCTCCGTCGCGCGGCCATCACTCAACGACGTCTTCCTGGAAGCCACCGGACGACGAATCGAAGAGGATGAGGAGACGAGGGCATGACGGAGATCCTCTTGCTCGGCCGCCGTGCGGTACGCGAAGTACGGCGTCTGCCGGCGGCGACGATCCCGACTCTGTTCATCCCGCTCTTCTTCCTGGCGGTCAACATCGGCCAGATCTCGAAGACCTTCCCGAGCTCGACGCCGTTTCTCAAAGGCCAGGGCTATGTCGGCTTCCAGATACCCGTCTCGCTGATGTTCGCCGTCTGTACCGCCACGTCGGGCCTGGCGCTCGTGACCGAGATCGATCTGGGCTACTTCGACAAGCTGCTGGTGGCCCCGATTCGACGCTCCTCGATCATCTTCGGTCGCCTCGCGGCCGACCTGGTTCGCGGTCTGGGAGCATCGACGCTGGTGCTTCTGATCGGGCTCGCATTCGGAGCTCGCGTACGCAGCGGCGTGCTCGGAGCGGTCGTGCTCGTGGTCCTGTGCGCGCTCTGGGGCGTGGCATACGCCGGCATCGGGATGCTCGTCGCGCTGCGCACCCGCAACGTCCAGGCGACCAACGCCAGCTTCCTCGTGTTCTTCCCGCTGTTGTTCCTGACACCCAACTTCGTGCCGTTCGACCGCCTGACGCCGGTGATGGAGACACTCGCCCGCATCAACCGGACGGTTAGTCGTGCCTCGCCGCGCCCGCGCTCTCCGTCGTCGGATCGAGGGTGGCGTACGGGCGCAGGCGCAGGGCGAGCTGGAGCTCGAAGCGCTGCTCAGGATCCTCGAGCGACGTTCCGAACAGCTCGCGCAGCTTGCCGACCCGGTAGCGAACGGTCTGGGGATGAACCCCGAGCTCGTGGGCGATCGTCTTGCGGCGCCCGGGCTGCCGCAACCAGGCCCCGAGCGTAGCTTGCAGGTTCTGGCGCGTCTGCTCGCCGCGGACAGCGTCCAGTGGCGCGAGGCGGTGTGTCGCGATGTCGTGCGCGAGTCCAGGCTCGGCGCTCAAGAGGAGCGCGACGGCGTGGCTGTTGACGTCGGCGACCTGCTCGGTCTCGACGAGGCCGGCTCGCATCAGGCGGTGCAGCGCGCTGGCTCGGCTGAGGCTCGTGTGAGCCTCCGCGAGGGGGACCACAGGACCGAGCGCGAGCCTCACGCCGGCCCGCGCTGCCGCCGCGGCGAGCTGATGCCGCCTTCCCGGACCGTCGGGATCGAGGACCGCCCCCACGAACTCACCCTCGCGTGGACCGAGGACGACGTTGTCGAGGGGCGAACGGGCGATCCGGTTGTACTGCTCGGCAGGGCCGACGAAGAACGCCAGCGTACGCGTGAGCTCCAGCCCGGCGTCGTGAGCGACGGTCACGAGCGAGGCGACTGGTGGCTGCGGACGTCTCAACAGCAGCCGCACGAGCTCAGTTCGCCGCGAGAGCGATGCGCCGGATCGGTGCAACTGCTCCTCCGCATATCCCTCCGCCGCCTGCATCGAGAGCTCCTCGACCCATCCGAACCCCGTCTCCGCAAGTCGGTAGAGCTGCTCGGGTTCGATGCCCGCCGCCGACCCAACCTCCGCGATCCGTCGCCACATCGTCCGGGCAGCCACGCGATAAAAGCTCATGAGCTCGTCGAGGCCGCGCCCAGCGCGAGCCTGGGCCCGCCCGAGCGCGAGGTGAAGATCAGACTCCGACGACGGCGCCGCCGCGTTGAACCACCGGTCCACGGCGTCGATAAGGCCAATCCGCAGGTTCTTCTCGAGCGCCTCTCCCCCCTCGATGTCGAGACCTTGTCCGCGAATCGCTGCCATTGCGGCATCGACTACACGCGGCACCGCAGGCATCAGGACGTCGCGTAGCTCTGGCGACAGTGGCTCAGCGTCCATTCGCGGCCTAGTTTATTCCCGGCGCATAAACATGGGAAGGCAGACCCGGGATCTCTGATGGCGGAAGTACAAGACTTGACCATGGGAACCAACGTAGACTCGCCCGCATCGTCACTTAGCCGCTAGACCACGTGTCGGCGACGGCGAGTGCGTCGCCCAGCTGGCGGCTCCCACAGGGAGGAGTGCAGATGAAACGAGTCGACACCGCGGAGGATGTCCGCCGAGGCACGCGACGCAGGCTCGCCGTCGGTTTCGCGGCAATAGCGACGTGGCTCGCGCTCAGCGCGATCGCCCCCGCAAGCGGATGGGCCTGCTCAACCGCCGAGTTCATCGGCGTTCGCGGATCGGGCGAGGACTACAGCACCAACTACGGGATGGGCGCCACGATCAAACCGCTCTACGATCGTGTGGCTGCGCACGTTCCAAGTGGCAAGACGCTGGCCCGCTACGGCCTTGACTACCCCGCCGTGAACGTCACGCAGTGGTGGACCGCCTGGTACTACCCCTTCAGCGTCAACACTGGCAAGGCGAACCTCGAGAACCGCCTGCACAATGATGGCTCCTCTTGCCCGAGCATGAAGATCGTGATCGGCGGGTTCTCTCAGGGAGCGCATGTCGTCGGTGACGCGATGGAGGAGCTGGCGAACAACAACGACAGCATCCTCGGACACGTCTATGGAGTGGCGATATACGGCGACCCGCGCTTCAGCAAGGATGACCATGCCACCGCCCGCGGCGACTACGACCCCAACCACTGGGGCATATTCGGCGAGCGAAACAACTACTCGTCGCTGATCAACAACCGCCTGGGAGACTGGTGCCGTATCTACGATGCGATCTGCCAGGGCTTTAACGCCGGCGACACCGCCCATCACGAGTACGTGCAGTACCTGAACGGGGCGTTCCTCGATCAGGGCGCCTCATTGATGCGCCAGCACCTGGGCTGGTAGCAACATCGCGATGGCGGCGGCGCGACGCGCCGCCGCCGCCATCCATGTGTGAGCGTGGACAGCGGAGGGGGAGGGATTCGAACCCCCGAGGGACCGAGAAGGCCCCTAACGGTTTTCAAGACCGCCGCATTCAACCGCTCTGCCACCCCTCCGGGATGTCGCGAGATGCTAAGGCCTGCACGCCGAGCTGGCTCTAGACTGGCGGCCTCGACCCGGAGAGGTGGCCGAGTGGCTGAAGGCACTCGCCTGCTAAGCGAGTATGGGGTTCATCCTCCATCGCGGGTTCGAATCCCGCCCTCTCCGCTTTGTGATGTGTCGCGACATCGGAGACTGATGTCGCGGGACATCCTAGATGCCGTTAGCCGCGTGCTTGTGGCTGGTAGTCGCGGCTTGGGTCGAGCGTGAGCTCACGGACTACACAGAGGATCGGACACTTCCCCAACACCAACATGCACCCTGGAAGCGCCTTGAGGCATGAGGTTCCGGCTGTCAGATGATCTGTAGTGGTGTGCCGAGGCTGATGTTTGTTGCCAGCCGGGCGTCGTCGTTGGTGTGCATGCGGATGCAGCCGTGGGAGGGGCGTCCCGGGATCTGTCCCGGTGCGCCATAGGGGCCGTGGATGCCGACGACTCCGCCGCCGGGCCAGTCGGTGAGGGTCGAATAGTCAGATGTCCCCAGGGCGTAGGGCCAGTATCCCGAGGAGCGGTCGAGGATTTTGAAGCGTTCACGGATCCAGAAGTGCCCCGGGGGGGTTGGGGTGCCTGGAGCGCCGATACCGACCGGCGCGCTCCAGCGCTGTTGCCCGTTGCGGTAGAGGTAGATGCGAAGCTGGCTGCGGTTGATCACGAGTAGGTTTGTGGTGCTGTGAAAGGCGCTGAGCGCCTCGCGCTTCACCCAGCCCGTCTGGCCGTTGGGGCGCGTCGGGATGCGTAGCTTGATCCATTGATGCCCGGTGGAGTCAGTGTGGCTGGCTAGCAGCAGGTACACCTCGGGAAAGCCGTCCTCGGTGTACCAGCGCAGCCGGTTGACGCGCTGCGACGCGGACGAGGGCTGGGTGTAGATCGCCGCGATCGCTGCGGTGTTGGCCCATCTAGTCAGCGTCCTCTCGTTGGAGAGCACTTGGTCGCGGGGAGCTTGGGGCACCGCAGTGCTGCTGGCTGCGCGCGCAGGCGATGGGAGCCTCGCTGGATCGAGCGAGCGCACGAGCACACCGCCCCAGAGCCCAGCAGGTGTCTGAGCCCAGTGAGCGCTCGAGGAGGCCAACGCCCGAGCGCCAACGCCAGCGACGGCGACGGCGACGAGCGCGATCGTCGTCAGACCCACACGACGCAAGCTCGCTCGCCAGAGCGCGGCATCGAGCACAGCTATGCCGCGCTCACCCAGTAAAGCGGGGAGGGTGCGGAGTGGGCCGCGTTTTCTGCGCGCACGCTCGGAAACGGAAGCTGATGTCACGGCTGCGCGTGCCATCCGTGAAGGACACGCGAGCGCTGAGCTTGTGAATCCCGCCGAGGCTACGGACCAGGACCTCGAACGGCGGTTTGCCGCTGAGTGTCCCGATGCTGTGGCCGTCGAGCATGAACGTGACTCTACGGATGAAGAGGCCGCTCACCAAGGCGCGGAAACGGCCAGTCACACACCTGCTCGTACCGAAACGCGCGACCGTCATCGCGACCGTTCGCGGCACCGTCGTGAGCAGCGCCGCGCCATGCGGGCCCGGCGCCTTGCCGCCCGGGCCCGGAGGGCCGCCCGGGACAATCCCGCCGCCACCAGGGGTGGTGCCGGGCGCGCAGTCCCCCCTCTTGATCGGGTTGGTGTCGAGCGTGACCGCCCCGTTTCGGGCTAGCGCCCGGCCCTGGAGCGATGCGCGCGTGTTAAACGTGATCGACTGCAGGCTCAGGATGTTTCCGATAAAGGCAGTGCCGGTCCCAAACGTCGCTGAGCCGCCGATCTGCCAAAAGACGTTGCACGCCTGCGCACCATTCGCGAGCAGCACGCGGCTGTTGGACGCCGTGGTCAGCGTCGAGCCGACCTGGAAAATAAAGACGGCGTTGGGGTCACCCTGGGCGTCGAGCGTCACGTCGCCGGTCAGCAACAGCGACGAGGGTGAGTTGTAGACGCCGGGGGTCAGAATGAGCCCACCGAGATCGCCCGGCAACAGAACGGCCGGGCCCCGCCCCGCCGCGTCGTTGTAGGCCACCGTCAAATCGGATTGCGCCTGGGCCGCGACGGCATCCGCCGCGTGCACTGTTCCGTTGACGATTCCCGGCGGAAACCCGGTGATCGCGCCTCCGGGACTCACTCCGAGATCGCCATTGATCACAGTCGGCCCGGTATTCGTGATCGTCGAGCCACCCAAGACCGCGAAGCTGTTGGCCGTTCCAAGTCCGACGGCTGGCTGAGCCGCCTGAGCGGTGGCCGTGACTGCCAGGAGGAGAGGCACCACCAGGAACATGACGACCGAACGGAGCGGTCGGCCGGCTGCTCGAAACATGGGTCTCCTTTCGCCTGCGGTATCGTCTCAATGAGAGGTCGAGGCGCACTGGGGCGGCTGTCCTGTCTGACGCTAACCGCGCCGAGTAGTAGCTGCTTCGGGACCCGGGCCAGAAATCCTTCCGGTCCGACATTCCAGATCTCTAGAAGTCCGGCAAGGCGCCCCGACGTCCCCGCTTTCGAGCGAGCGCCATGGGCCGGTCAGGCAGCCGCCGCGGCGTCCGCGGTACGGCGCGGTGCGTTGCGCCCCCGGGCCTTGGCGGCCTCGACCTCGCGGTCCTTCGGGGGAGCGGCGGTGACGAGTGCATCGAGTAGCCGCGTCGAGGCATCGGCAACCTCCTCGACGGCGCGCTCGAAGGCTTCAGCGTTGGCTCGCGATGGCTTCGTCGAGCCGCTGATCTTGCGGATGTACTGCAGTGCTGCGCCGCGGATCTCTTCGCTTGTCGCTGGCGGCTCGAAATTGTGGAGGGTTCGAATATTTCGACACATGCCCCTCAGCGTACCGGTCTTGGACGCCCAGCCTCTCGGGCTGCCTGCCCTGGGATTAGGCGCCGGTGGACCGGGCTGCGGCCCACCGGCGCCGGTGCGTTAGTGAAAGAGCCTGAGCGTGTTGTCGAAGTCGTCGACGAAGAGCACGCCCCGGTGGCTCGGTGCGATGACAAGACCGAAGAGATCTCCCCCTCCGTTGGTGTTGTTGGTGTCGATCGCGAACATGGCGGCCTGGTGTCCGGATGGCGTGGTCTCGATGATGTTGCCGTCGAGGCCGTTGACCGTTAGGACGTCGCCGTTAGGTGCAATCGTCAATCCCAGAGGGTCGTTGAGCT
>QHBW01000084.1 GCA_003244205.1 Solirubrobacterales bacterium
CGCCTGGCGGAGCGCTCTGAGCGCGCCGGTTAGGCTGAGGTGCGCGCGCGCCGCATGCCCACGACGTACATCAGCGCGATCCCTACCAGCGCGCCGGGAATGGCCTCGAGCGCGGTGACTACGTGGGTGTCGTGGCGGCCTGGGACGTGGATGCCGCTGACGATCAGACCGACGACGACCGCGCCCACCAGTGCGCCGCAGAAGGCGCCGACGATCCCTCCCCAGGAGCGATCCGGCAGGAAGATCGTGAAGTGCCAGATCGCGAGGCCCATCATCGTCCAGGCGAGCAGGCCCATCAGCGACGCCGCCCGTGGCGGCGGTTGCGGGGACGCTTCTGCTTGGAGCGCTTTTGCCCGCTCGACGTGCCGAGCGCACCGAGCGTGGCTGGCCCTTCAGCACTGGGCTCCTGCAGCCTGTCCGCCGAGAGGTCCTGATCCTCGACCTGAGCCGGGGCGACGTCTTCGACGTCGAGATCGGCGACGAGATCATCGAACTCCTCCTTGGAAATCTGACCATCGGGCCGCTCGGGCGTAGGGACCCTGCGCCCGCGGCGTCGCCGCCGCGAGGGCTCGGGCTCGATGTCCACAGGCGCCCCGGCGATCGCCGTCGCGTAGGCGGGGATCAGCCCACCCGACTCGCGCAAAATGCGCTCGCGCCGGCGCGCGTACCTGGGCTCGCGCTCCTTCCAGTGCGTGAGCACCGGTGAGGCGATGAAGATCGACGAGTACGCACCGGAGGCGATTCCGACCAGCAGCGCGAAGGCGAAGTCCTTGAGTGTGCTGCCGCCGAAGAGCAGCAGCGCGATCACCGGCAGAAGCGTCGAGAAGCTGGTCGCCAGCGACCGCGTGAGCACTTCGGACATCGACCGGTTGACGATCTGAGAGAACGCCGCGCGCGGCATGCGCGGGATGTTCTCGCGCACCCGGTCGAACACGATGATCGTGTCGTAGAGCGAGTAGCCCAGGATCGTCAGCAGCGCCGCGACCGTTGAGATCGTCAACTCCCGCCCGGTCAGCGAGTAGACGCCGGCGGTGATCAGCAGGTCGTGCATCAGCGCGATCAGCACCGGTACCGCGAACTTCCATTCGAAGCGCAGCGCGATGTAGGCGCTGATCACGAGCAGCGACGCGATCAACGCGATCACGGCCAAGCGCGCGATCGTCTTGCCGAATGTCGGCCCGACCGTCGTGTACTGGAACGTCGGTGTCCCGCCAAAACGACCGTTCAGCGCCCCGCGCACAACGTTGACCTTGTCGGGCTGCAGCTGCTTGGCGGAGATCTGGAACGCGTTGGGCCCGAGCGCCTTGTTGGTGATCCGCTGGATCTGGGGGTCGCTGATGCCCTGGGAGACGAGCACCGCGCGCACGCTGTTCTCGCTCGCGGGCTGGCTCAGCGCGGCCTGTATCTGGGTTCCGGACTCGAAGTCGATGCCGAAGTTGAGTCCCCTGCCGCCGATCGCTAGCGCGCCAACCAAGAGGATGCAGCCCGACAGCGAGAAGAACCAGCGCGACGCTCCCATGAAGTCGAAGCGCCACTTGCGACGCGCCGGTCCGGCGCCCAGGAGCGCCGGGTGGGAGATAAGCCGCGAGCGCCCCATTGCGCCGAGCGCGGCCTGCGTCGCGAGCACTGCGGTGAAGAGCGACACGATCGTGCCGATGCCAAGCGTGAAGGCGAAGCCCTTGATCGACGACGTGGCAAGCAGGAAGAGAATGAACGCGGTCATGAGCGTAACCACGTTCGCGTCGATGATCGCCGCGATCCCGCGCTTGTAGCCCTCCGCGATGCCGCGGGCGATGTTCTTGCCCGAGCGGATCTCCTCCTTGACCCGTTCGAATATGACGATGTTGGCGTCTGCCGCCACCCCGATCGTGAGGATCAGCCCGGCAATGCCCGGCAGCGTCAAGGTGATTGGGATCAGCTTGATCAGCGCGAAGAAGTAGAGCCCGTAGATCGCGAGCGCGACGACCGCGATCACCCCGAGGACGCGGTAGAGCGCGAGCAGGAAGAGCACGACCACCGCGAGGCCGATTGCCCCGGCTAGCAGGCCCTGGTTGAGCGCCTGCTTGCCGAGCGTCGCGGAGACTTGCGACTTGGAGATCAACTTGAGCTTGATCGGCAGCGCGCCGTCCTTGAGCAGCTGGGCAAGCTGCTGGGCGGAGCTGATCGTAAATCCGCCGGAGATCTCTGACCCGGTGTCACCGATGCCACCCGCGTTCTGCGGATCGGTGAAGTCGATCCGGGGAACGGAGATCAGCTGGTTGTCGAGCGAGATCGCGAAGTGCTGGGAGAAGGCATCCGCCGATGACGTGCCGCTGAGCGGGGCGCCGGCGATCGCGGCCGCCTCGCGTCCGCGGTTGTAAATGGTCGAGGTGATCGACTTGAACGCGTTGCGCGCGCTGGAGCTCGAGAAATCGAAGGTGACGTTGGGTGCGTTGGTGTTGGGGTCGAAGTTCTGCGCGGGGCTCGAGATCTCCGTCCCGTTCAGCACCGGGCAGTCGTTGAGCACGTAGTAGCGCGCCAGCGCGCCCTTCGGCTGGCTGCCGGTGGGAACCTGCACGACGACGGTGCCCTGGTTGACCTTGACGACGCGATCGCCCGGAGGCGCGGGCTGCTCGCTCGTGAGTCCGCTGGCCGAGTCGTCGGGACCGCGGTCAGTCGTCTTGTTGGCATCGTTGACGAGGTAGTACTGGTCCCCGGTCGACGGCGGCCGCTTGCAGTTGGGCGCGCCGGGCAGTCGCTTGCTCGCACGCGTGACGGCGTCGTAGTAGGAGAGGGCGCCCACGCCCGCCTCGGGATTTCCGCCACCCGTCACGGACTGGTTGTTGGGGGCAGGCTGGCCGTTGGGACCGAGGACGTTGGTCTCCCAGTCGTAGAAGAAGAGCTGGGCGACCCTGCCGACCTGCTGCTCGGCGAGTGCCTCGTTCTTGACGCCCGGGAGCGAGACGTCGATCTGGTCCGTGCCCGAGGTCTGGATCTGGGGCTCGGCGACGCCGAGGCGATCGACGCGCTTGCGCATGATGTCCACCGCGCGCGTGAGCGCCGTGAGGTCCACCTTGGGCTGCTGCGGCGTCGGCTCGCCCTGGTAGATGAGCTCCACGCCGCCCTTGAGGTCGAGTCCGAGGCGGGTGGGCTTGTGCACCGCCTTGAGACCCGGGACGTTCACGGCGACGAGCAGCGACGCCACCACCAGCACGGCGACCACGACGAGGACGAGACGGTTGCGGGCGCGATCGTTCATCGTCGGCGCTACTTCTGGGGGGTCAGCACCACGAGCAGGCCGCCGTCGTCGTCGTAGGCGGGGAAGAGGTCTGCGGTCGCCTGCGCCGGGAGATCGCCCTCGGCGTTCACGGTCACGCGCTTGTCAAGCACGCGCACCCCCCACTCCAGCGCCGTGCCGACGTGGTCGTCTCCATTCTCGAACTGGAGCCCGAGCACCTCGCCGACGGGACGGCCGATGACGCGTTCGTCTCCGAGCCCGGTCAGCTCGGTGGACCCACGGCCACAGGCGATCACACGCCGCTCGCGGTCGCAGACGAAGAACGCGGCGTCGGGCGCCGGGTAGTAGTCGTCGAGCAGCTCGAAGAGGAACCCGAAACCGCATTTCGAGCAGCCTCTGGGCTCTCGGCGAAAGCCGGCCGTGCGGTCGACCGAGCGCGTGCGCTGGCCGCAGTTGGGACAAATGAAATGGACCGCCATGGCGCGAGCAGCAGGTTAGAGGGTCGCCATCGCCCCGCGTGGCGGCTTACGCCGGTTCAGATCAGAACAGCGCCGTCGCGGCAGGTGGGGGCCGAAGGCCGAGGTGGGTCCATGCCCGCGCCGTCGCTGTGCGACCCCGTGGCGTGCGCTTGATCAACCCGCGGACGAGCAGGTAGGGCTCGTAGACATCCTCGATTGTGTCGGCCTCCTCGCCGACGCACGCGGCGAGGGTGGAAAGTCCGACCGGACCGCCGGAGAACTTGTCGCAGATCGCGCAGAGGATCTCGCGATCGAGCCGCTCGAGGCCCTCGTGGTCGACCTCCAGCAGCTCGAGCGCATCGGAGGCGATGTGATCGTCGATGGACCCGTCGGCGTGGACCTCGGCGAAGTCGCGCACCCGTCGCAGCAGACGGTTGGCCACGCGCGGGGTGCCACGGGCTCTCGCCGCGATCGCCTCGGCACCCGCCGGGGAGATGTCGACGGCGAGAATCTGGGCAGAGCGCAGCACGATACGCGCTAGCTCAGCGGGCTGATAGGGCTCGAGGCGGTGCTGAAGCCCGAAGCGGTCGCGCAGCGGCGTCGTCAATAGCCCCGCACGCGTGGTCGCGCCGATCAGCGTGAAGGGCGGGAGCTCGAGTGTGACCACGCGGGCGCCTGCGCCCTGACCGACAGTGATCGGCAGGCGCCGGTCTTCCATCGCCGGATAGAAGGTCTCCTCCAGCGCGCGCGGGAGGTGATGGATCTCGTCGACGAAGAAGACCGAGCGCGGCTCCAGCGCGGTGAGGAACGCGGCCACGTCGCCCTTGCGCTCGAGCGCGGGCCCCGCTGTCTGCACGAACGGCACGTCGAGCTCGGCGGCCACGATCTGAGCCAGCGAGGTCTTCCCCAGCCCCGGCGGTCCGGCGAGCAACATGTGGTCGAGCGCCTCGTCTGCCCTGCCCGCTGCAGCGCGCAGCGAGACCGCAAGCTGAGCCTTGAGCTGATCCTGACCGATGAACTCATCGAGTGTGCGCGGGCGCAGCGAGCGATCGGTGGCCTCCTCGTCGGCGAGCGCCACCGGCGTCTGGGTACGTGGCTGGCTCATCGTCGCGCCGCCTTGAGCGCGTGGGCGATGATCTCCTCTGCGCTCGCGCCCTCGGCGGCGCCTAGTAAACGGTCCACCTCGGCGAGCTCGAAGCCGAGCGAGAGCAGCCCGTCGCGGGCCAGTCGACGAGGATCGCGTCCCTCGTCGGTATCTGCCTCCGACGGTGGGCCCAACGCCTCCAGGGCCCGAGCGCCAACGACCTTTTCGCGCAACTCGACGATGATGCGGTCAGCCGTGCGCTTGCCGATGCCCGGTACGGTGCGAAAACGCTCGGCGTC
>QHBW01000006.1 GCA_003244205.1 Solirubrobacterales bacterium
GACTCACCGAGACCGCACCCGCCCGCTGGGCTACTGCTCGACGCGCTCGATCAGGAAGGCCACGCGCACGTGGGCGCGCCACTCATCGAGGTTGTCCCCACGCAGCCCGGTCGAGACGACATCGACCGCCTTGATGTTGCGCAGGGTCTGGCGTGCATCGGCCAGTGCCTGCTGAACCGCGTCGTCTGAGCTGGAGGAAGAGCTTCCCACCAGCTCGATGATCTTGACAACCGCCATCGGACCTCCTCAGGTTGAGCGGCGGAGCAACGAGCCTATTCCCCGGAGCAGTGAGGGAGAAGCGCGAAACTCCACAGGCCTCCCAGTGTTTGCACACCGACCGGTGATCCTCCGAGCGACAGCCTGCGCAATTGCCCTTGCCACGGCGGTCACCGCTACGGCCTCCGCAGCCCCCGGTCGGCTCAGCCTGCGGACACAGGGCGTTCCATTGCTCGCTGGCGACCCGCTCGTGCTTTCGGGCCGGCTGACCGCGCGCAGACCCGGTCGCCACCGTGTCGTCGTCCTGGAGCGTTTGGCGGGTACGCGGAGCTTTAGGCGTGCGGCGGCCACCTTCACCGACGCCCACGGCCGCTATCTCGTGATCCGACCGCCCGGAGCAGTCATCTCAAACCGCAGCGTGATGACTTTTGTGGGGCGCGTGCGCAGCCCGGTCGCCACTGTCGTGGTCCTCGGCGAAGTGTCCTTGCGGCCGCTGTCGCCGGCGACCAGCATTTTCACCCTTCCGGGTCCCGTCTTGTTCGCCGGTCGCGTCGTGCCGCGAAGCGCCGGAGCGCGGATCCTGCTGCAGGACGAAGAGAACGCACGCTGGACGACGGTCGCCGCCGGACGCCTCACCGCGGAGGGCCGCTACGCCATCCTCCACAATTTCGCGGAGGCCGGAGTGCAGACGGTGCGCGTGATGCTGCCGGCTACCGCGTACGCTGCGGCGGCCGTATCCTCCCCGGAGTCCTTCGCGCTCGAGCAGAAGGCGCTGTCGGCCTTCAGCGTCGCTACATCGGCCAACCCCGTGGACCCACAGACGACGGTGACCCTGTCGGGCACCGTCTCGACTGTGACCGGCGCCAACCGGCTCGTGACCCTGTTCGCTCGTCCCGCCGGCATCGACCGCACCTACCCCCCGGTCCAGACGACCACCACCGACGGCACGGGACACTTCTCCTTCACCGACATGCCCCTGCGCACAACCGCCTATGAGGTGCGAGCCGCCGACGGCAGCCTCTCAAACCAGATGGTGGTCGCCATGCAGTCACAGGTCGCGCTTACGAGCACCCCGGCCGCCGGCCGCTACGGCGCCGTTATGACATTCGCCGGCGCCGTAACGCCCGTGATCTTCGCCAACCCGGTCCAGCTGCAGCGTCTGGGTGCGGACGGGGCGTTTCACACGATTGCCCAAGCAGGTGTCCGTGGCGGCGGTGGCTTTGTCATCAGGACCCGCCGCAATCTCCCCGGCATCAGCACGTACCGCGTTGTCGTTACCGGCGCGAACGCGTATCTCGCCGGCGCCAGTGCAGCTGCATCCGTCTTCACCAAACCGCCGTTGCACGGCTGATGAGGCAGGCGCCGAGGAGGGCGTGGCTGGCGGGCGCCACGGCGATCGTGACCACGATCGCGTGCTCGTCTGCGAACGTTCATGCCCAGCCGCTGTCACAGCTGCCGTGCGCGGACGGGTCGCTACCGCCGCAGAGCGCGCTGACCGCGTTCGCCTTCCCGCTCGGCGACGGTGACAACGCGCTCCCAACCTGCCGGCGAATGCGCTTCGGGACGCTCGACGAGCACGACAGCAGCAACGACTACGGGCGCCTGCTCGACAGCCCCACGGTGAGCCCCATGGGGACGAACGCCAACGGTGATGTCTCCTGGCCGCTGGTGGACTCCTACGGTGACATCATCGCGATTTTGAGCCGTCCACGGGGCCCGGACGGCAACCTCGCCAACTACTGGCTGGTCTCCGACGCCAGCGGAAACGTCATCGACAGCACGGCGGGTGCCGCAGTCAACGGCTCCACGCTCGATCCACTCACCGGGTATCCGTACTCGCTGCCGCCCGTCCAGGTCCAGGGCGTGGGTTGCATGTATCCCCACGAGCTCGAGCGCAGCTACGCCCTGATCGCGTTCGACGCCAAGGTCAAGGGGTCACTCACCCACGCGCGCATCTCGATTCGCGCCTTCATTTCCCAGCAGGCGCTCCCGCCCAACTTCCAGTCCGGCGGCGGCCCCGATGACGCCAACATCCACACGACGGGATGTGGCACCAATCGACTCACGCCCGCGACGAGGTTCGCGGTGCCGCGCACTTTCCTGGCGGGCGCCTACATCGGCCGTGACGGCGTCACCGAGATGGGATACGGCAGCTACGACGCCATTCGCGGCGTCGCGATCCCGATCATGGCGTCCACCACCGCGGTCAAGTTCGGCGGCATCTTCCGTGCCCTCGCGCAGGCCGGCGACCAGTTCGAAGCCTACGACTGCTTCGGCTACCTGGACCCCAACGTCCCCGGCGCGCCGCAGGTCCAGTGGTGGTACGGGCAGCTGATCCACAATGCGGCGAGGACTGGGATCTACGGCTTTCTCCCCCTCCGCCCACCATCGGCGACAGCCGATGCCTGCCCGACTGCGAGTCCATCCGGAGCGACGGTCGCGCGCCACCGCCCGGGTCGCGATCACGCTTCCCATCCTCGCCGGCGCCCGCGCCACCACAAGCTGGCGGGTTAGAGCGCGCGAGGGGCCCCTCACTGACCGCCCAGCAGGTCTTCGCGCGCGGCTGCCACGGTCTGGCGCAAAGTCTCGCGGGCGTCGTGCTTGGGGCGCCAGCGCAGCTCGCGGCGGGCCTTGGTCGTATCCATGATCACGGGATAGCGCAGGGCTTCGACCCATTGCGCCTCCGCGGGGACGAACGGCAGACGCGCGACGAGCTTCGCCGTGGCGTCGACCACCAGCTCGGGCACCGGCAGTGCGTACCACCCGAGCTCCCGCGCGAGGTCCGAGAGCGTCACCGTCCCCGCGCCGGCGAGGTTGTAGATCCCCGACTCGCCCTGTCCCCGAACCGCCGCCGTCAGCGCACTCGCGACGTCGTCGTGGTGAACGAGCTGGAATGGCACGCCGTTGTCGGGGATCACTGGCTTCAGCGGCGCCACTACGTCGAAGAGGCGCCGCACGGCCGCGGGCAGACGCCCGGAGAAGGCGACATAGGGGATGTTCTCGATCAGCAGCAGCGAATCGGGTCCGGCCACGATGCAGGGCCGAAAGACGTAAGCGTCGGTGTTGCCCTGCGCGAGGATGTTTCCGAGCGTGCCCTCGAGCGCGGCCTTCTGCGCCGAGTAGTAGTGGGCCTCGGTGCCGCGCGGGGGCAGCTCCTCTGTGAGCTGCTCGGGGCTGTCTTCGTGAAAACCGTAGGCAGCGACCGACGATGCGTAGACGAGACGCGCGGCACCGCTCGCGACGGTCGCCTCGAAGACGTTGCGTGAGCCCTTCAGGTTCACCTCGCGTGTCTCTTGCTCCCCGCCGACGATCACGAAGGCAAGGTGGACGACGACGTCCGCGCCGTCGACGAGCTCCTCGACGGCGGCTCGGTCGAGGACATCCCCCTGGCGGTAGTCGATCTTGCGCAGGCCCGCCGCTGCGGAGTCGAACGGTCGCCGGGCGAAGCCGCGAACGCTGGACACCGAGCGCGCGCGATCAAGCGCCCGCAGCAACGGCAATCCGATGCCCCCGGTCGGCCCGGTGACGGCGACGGTGAGGCCGGACTGCTCCATCATGGGCAGCCTAACCGGGCCAGCGCACAGCCATCTTTGTGACTGGTCAGGCGCAGCGAGCGGCGAGCGCGGCGATCACCGCTGACACCTGTGCGCCCTGCCAAGCGAGCGGCGAGCGCCCCGGCTGCTCGCTTACCAGCTCGGCGTCCGGAATCGTCCCCGCATAGGCCGCCGCGAGCGCGTAGGGATGTTCGGGGTCGAACTCGTCGCGACTGGCCACGACCACGCACGGAACAGCGATGCGCGCGAGCGCCGAGAGATCTGGGAACGGCGCTGAGCGAGCCACCGCCGAGAGCGCGTCGGCGACGGCTCCGGGATGTGCGTGGCGCTCCAGTCGCTGGCGCACGGCCGTCAGCACCGCCGGCCGCTGGGACGCGGGCACGGATGGAGTGCGGTACGCCGCCATGAAGCCGTCGACACCGCCACCGCGCAGGCCCTGCGCGAGCGCGTCCCAACGCTGCAGACGCAATCGGTCGGAGAACGTGGCGGGGTCATAGCCGGGGGTGATGATGACCAGGCCGGCCACCCGCTCGGGATTGAGAAGCGTCAGCGCAAGCGCAGTGTGTGCTCCCATCGAGGCGCCGGCGAGCACAGCGCGATCGCTGGCGCAGTTTGCCAGCACCGCCTCGGCGTCGCCGACAAGCTCGCAATAGCCGTAGGCGGCAGGCTGAGCTGCCGGCGAGGAGACACCGTGACCGCGAGCGTCGTAGCTGATCACGCGGTGACCCGAGCGCTCCAGCGAACGAGATCCCATCGTCACGTAGCGCCGCGTCGCCGTCAGACCGTGCAGCAGGAGCACGGGCGACCCGTTGCCGACCACCTCCGCGCCAAGGGTGGTCCCGCCGCTGGTGACCTCGAGCTCGTGCACCGCTCGTTTTCTACTCGTTCCCCCCCAGCTACCCTGGTCCGCATGCCCACCGTGCTCGACGTCAGCCAGGCCGACTTCCAGCGCGAGGTGATCGAGCGCTCGCGTGAACTGCCAGTGATCGTCGATTTCTGGGCGGAGTGGTGCGGGCCGTGTCGAGCACTCGGGCCGCTGCTGGAGAGGGAGGTCAAGGCGCGGGCGGGCAGCGTCGCGCTCGCCAAGCTCGACGTAGACGCCAATCCCGGCCTGGCGCGCGCCTTTGCCGTCCAGGGCATCCCCGCGGTCAAGGCGTTTCGCGACGAGCGTGTCGTCTCAGAGTTCGTCGGGGTCCAGTCGCCGGCGGCCGTAGCCGAGTTCGTCGACGGCCTGCTCCCCTCGGAAGCAGACGGGCTCGTTGGGATGGGTGACGAGGACTCGCTGCGCCGGGCGCTGGAAAAGGAACCCGGTCGCGCCGATGCGGCGCTCGCGCTCGGGCGGATTCTGCACGGGCGCGATCGGCCCGACGAGGCGCTCACGCTCCTCGAGAGCGTTCCGGACTCCTTCGCCGCGGACGGCCTCGCCGCACGCATCCGGCTGGAGCGCTCCGCTGTGCCATCGCTGTCACAGGCCTTCGCGGCGCTGGACGCCGGCTCCCACGAGCTGGCGCTGGACACGATGCTCGCGGCCTTCGCCGATGCCGACGGTGTCCGTGACGACTTGCGCAAGCTGATCGTCGGCGTGCTCGACGAGCTCGGCGTCGAGCACCCGCTGGCTCGCGAGTACCGTCGCCGGCTGGCCAACGTCCTCTACTGACAGCGGGCCCTCCCCCCGCTCGACAGGCGACCGCCTGGCGCCTCTCAGAGCTCGAGCGCTAGTTGGGACGCTCGCGGGGCGCCGTCAGGCTCGCCGAATCCGGCCATCCGCACGCCGAGGAGGCGCACCGGACGCCCCGGCGCGTACTCGCGCAGTAACTCCACTGCCACAGCGGAGATCTGCTCACCGGCGATCACCGGCACCGGAGCGGTCCTGGCTCGAGTGACGGTGGTGAAGTCGTCGAGACGGACCTTGATGGCGATCGTGCGACCGTAGCGACCCTGAGCGGCAAGGCGATCGGCGAGCCGGCGTGAGAGCTGATCGAGGATCTGCTCCTGCTCGGAGTGGTCGGCGACGTCTACGGAGAAGGTGCGCTCGCAGGACTCCGAGCGCGATACGGGCGCCTCACCGACTGCTGCAACGTCCTCGAAGCGTGCCCGCGCAACGAGCCACGCACCCGTCCGCGGACCGAAGCGCGCGCCGAGCGCGGCCTCATCGGCCGCGGCGAGAGTCTCGATTGTGGTGATTCCCATCTCTGCCAGCCGCGCCGCGGTCTTCGGACCGATTCCGGGCAGCAAGGAGGGCGACGTGGTGGCGAACCGCGCGCGCGCCTGCTCGACGCTGAGCGCGAGGAAGCCGTGGGGCTTGTCGGCGTCCGAGGCGACCTTGGCCACGAGCTTGTTCGGGCCGATCCCGACGGAGCAGGCCAGACCGGTGCGGCGCCCGATCTCCGCCACGAGGCGGCGCATCGCAGCGCGAGGAGCGACCATCTCGCTGAGATCGAGGTAGGCCTCGTCGAGACCCATCACCTGGACACCGCCCGGCACCGCAGCGCGAACGCATTGCATGACGTGGGTGGAGGCCTCCCGATAGGCGGAGAAATCGGGCCGGACGAGGATCGCTGTGGGACACATCCGGCGTGCCCGCGCGGTCGGCATCGCCGAGCCCACGCCGAAGCGACGCGCTTCGTAGGAGGCAGTCGTGACCACCGCGCGAGGACCATCGCCGGAGACGATCACGGGAAGCCCGCGCAGCTCGGGCCGGCGCCGCAGCTCGACCGAGACATAGAACGCATCCATGTCGAGGTGCGCAATCGTCCGCCGCCGGGTCGCGGACGGCCCTTCTGGCTGAGACTGCGCCAAGCCCACGACCCCAACGGTACGCCGCGCACACGACGAACCGAGCTCGTCGCGCGCTGGCGGGTCGCCTCCGCCCCTCTTCCTCCAAGGAGGGCGAGAGGCAACCCTGCCGGCGCGAAACGCAAACGCGCTACGAGGTGGCCAGCACCGTCCCGGCCCCGGAGAAGCCGAGCCGGTCTGCGGTCGCCACCGTCAGATCCCAGGTGCGCCCGCCGACGTAGGGGCCGCGGTCGATCACCGGCACGCGGATCTCACGTCCGCCGTAGCGGAACGTCACCATCGTCCCGCACGGCAGCGTCACGTTGGCGACGCCAAGCGTGTCGGGCTGGAGCGTCCCGCCGCAGGCGAGGGCGCTGCCCATCGTGCCGTCGCCGTTGCCGTACTCCGAGGCGAGGGAGGCCTGGAAGACCTCGAGCGGGGCGAGCCGGTGCGTCGTCTCGGCATTCTGGCCATCGCCAGGGAATCGCACGCGCAGCGGGCGGAAATCCGGCGAGGAGGTGTGAACGACGAGGGTGTAGCGACCACCACGCGACGTCCTGGCGCGCGCGATCGCGTGCCACGCACGCCGACCGCGAGCTTGGAGCACGACGGTGCGCCCAGCAACCGCGGGACGCAGCGTCCCGCGCACGAACGCGTTTTGGCCGCCGATCACCTGCAGGCGCCGGCTACCGAGAACGAGGCGCGCGGCGACCGCGAGCCTGCGCGTGGGGCTGATCGCCACCGGTGTCGCCGGCACTGCCAACGTGGCGCGCGCCGACTGGGCGATCCCACCGGTTGCCGTTGTAGTGGCGCCAATGGGAGCGCCGGCATTGCCGACGACAACCCTCAACAGCCCGGAGTGCTCCGGACGGGCCGTCAGCACCGCGCGGCCTGAGCCGTCCACGGTCGCGGTGGCGATCGGTTGCCAGGACGCTCCCGCGGACTGGATCTCCAACCACGCGGTTAGTCCGGGCTGCGCGCTTGAGACATTGGCGCGGACGAGAAGTCGCTGACCCTCCTGCAGGGAGCGAACCCCCGGAGCAATCGTGACCTGGGCGCCCTGGGAGTTGGCTGCGCCGACGGCAGGCGCGACCACGGCGGTGGGAATGGCAATCAGAAGCGCGCCGGCGATCGCACGCGAGCGCGCGGTGCGTATGGGAACTGACCTCATGTAGAGGATCTCCTTGTTGTCGATCCATGCGCCTACGAGGTGAGCTGACGGGCTCGCGAGCGCTTCAGGCGCGCCGCTGCATCCGGCAGCGGCAAACGCCCTGCTCGCTACGACTTCAAGCGCTGTCCAAACGGACGGCGAAAGCCGATTCGCCCCGGCCTGGCAGCACTTCTGCTGCCTGGCGTTGGGTCCCCCGCTCGCCACCGCTCGCAGCGGCGACGACTCGGCGCATCTGGAAGCCGACCAGCGTAGGCGGTCGCGAGTCGCGCCTGTGTGCGATATCGCACACAGCACTGGCCTGGGCGGGGACTTGCACAACCTCGCCGAGATCGCGACAATCGCTCCCATGGCCCATTCGGACAGGCTAAGCGGCCTCGACTCGGCGTTTCTGCACCTCGAGCGCGATTGCGCGCACATGCACGTCGCCTCGTGCATGCTCTTCGAAGGCGACGCTCCTCCCTATGACGCGTTCGTCGCTCAGCTCGCCGGTCGCATGCACCTCGTGCCGCGCTATCGCCAAAAGCTGGCCTTCGTGCCCTTCGCGCAGGGTCGCCCGCGCTGGGTCGACGACCCCCACTTTCGCCCACAGTTCCACGTGCGCCACACGGCGCTCCCAAGTCCCGGCGACGAGAGCCAGCTGGAGGCGCTCTGCGGCCGCGTCTTCGCGCAGGCGCTCGACCGCAGCAAGCCGCTGTGGGAGATCTGGTTGGTCGAGGGGCTCGAGGGGGACCGCTTCGCGCTGCTGGCCAAGACCCACCACTGCCTCGTCGACGGCGTCTCCGGCGTCGACATCACGACGGTGCTTTTCGACAGCGCCCCGGAGCCGGTCGCGGTTGCGCCGCCGGCGACACCGTGGCTGCCGCGTCCGGAGCCCAGCGCCGCGCAGCTGCTCGCAGAGGCACTGATCGAGCGCGCGACTCTGCCGGCGGAGATCGCGCGCGGGACGCGCGCGATCTTGCGAGGCCCGCGTCAGGTCGCCGGCGCGCTGCGCGACAGCCTCGTCGCGGTTGGGGCGTTTGCCTGGGCCGGATTCAATGGAGCACCGCCGAGCCCCTTCAATGTCCCGATCGGCCCGCACCGACGCTTCACCTGGGTCAACGAGGACCTCAACCGCTTCAAGGCGATCAAGAACGAACTCGGCGGAACGATCAACGACGTCGTGCTCGCGGGAGTTACGCTCGCGCTCGGCGCTTTCCTGCGCGAGCGCGGTCACGACACCAGCGATCTCGTCCTGAAGGCGATGGTGCCGATCTCCGTGCGCGCCGACGCCGAGCGCGGTGCCCTCGGCAATCGCGTCGCGACGATGTGGGCCCCGCTGCCGGTGGACATACGCGACGCTGGTGAGTGCTTCGTGGTTATCCACGAGGCGATGGATGGCCTCAAGGAATCCAGTCAGGCCGTCGGCGCCGAGGTGATGACCGAGCTGACCGGCTTCGCTCCGCCCACGATCATGGCTCAGGCGGCCCGCCTGCAGGCCCGTCAGCGCTTCTTCAACCTCACCGTGACCAACGTCCCCGGACCGCAGACCGACCTCTACATGCTCGGACGGCGCCTTCAAGCGATCGAGCCGATGGTCCCGCTGGCCAAGAACACGGCGCTCGGGATCGCGATCATGAGCTACGCCGGGACGCTCGGGTTCGGCCTCGTCGCCGACCTCGACAGTCTCCCCGACATCGACAGGCTGGCGACCCACCTGAGAGAGTCGATCGGCGCTCTCGCCGACGCCGCTGGCCTCGCTTCCCGCGAGCGCAGCGCAAGCGCCTTGACCGGCAAGCGCGCCAACGGCGGCGGTAACGGGCGCCGGCAGCCGGCCCAGAGCGTCGGCGCAGTCGACAACCAACGCCTGGCACGCCATCGTCGCAGGCGCCCCGCTGCCCGTTCGGCGCGCGCCGCGCCGCACGGCTAGCAGACAATGCGGGTCTCGGGGTTGGGCACCCTTGCTCGCGCAGGGCTGGTCCTTCTGCTGGCCGGCGCGGGCGCCGTCGCAATCCTGCTCGTCGTCTCCAGCAGCGACGTCCCCGGCGTGCAGTCCGCGAACGGGCCCGGGAAAGCGCTTCCCGACTCGGGTGCGGAGAGCCTGCCGGCGGGTAAGCGCGCGCCGCTCGGCAATCCCGCGCATCCGCCGACAAGTGGGGCCCACGCGCCGGCGGCGATCACGCGCGACGGCGCCCCGCTCTCCAACGACCAGCTGCTCGACGCGCTGGAACGCGGCGACGTCGTGATCCTCTATGACGCGCCGCGGCCGCCCGCGCCGCTCGGCGCCCTCGCAGCCGCCCTTGCGCCGCCGTTCTCGCCTGCGCTGGCGGCTGCCGGCGGGGCGGTGATCCTTGCGCCGAGGGCCGGCGTCGGTGGCATCGTCGCCGTTGCTTGGCGCCACCTCCTCCGCGTCGCAGATCCACGCGACCCAGCGTTGGGACAGTTCGTCGACTTCTGGCTGGGTCGCGGTCGACGCTGACGGCGGGCTCCCGAGATGCACGCCCGGAGGGTCGATAATGGGTCGGGCTATGAGCGACCGCATCCGAGTCGCGCTCGCCCAGATCAACCCGACCGTGGGCGATCTCTCCGGCAACGTGGCCCTGCTGCGCGGCGCGATCGCCGACGCACGCGATGCTCGTGCCCAGCTGGTGATCGCTCCGGAGCTCGCGGTGACCGGGTACCCCCCCGAGGACCTCCTGCTCAAGGAGGACTTCCTCGCCGACGCCCGCACGGCCGTGCACGATCTGGCCGCCGATTGCCGCGAGATCCTCGCGCTGGTGGGCTATCCGGAGCGCAGCGACGACGTCTACAACGCCTGTGCCGTGCTCGCCGACGGCGCGATCCAGGCCTCCTACCGCAAGCTCTACCTGCCCAACTACGGCGTCTTCGACGAGCAGCGCTACTTCCAGTCAGGCGAGTCAGGCGGTCTGATCGAGCTGGCTGGAGCGCGTGTCGGCGTGACAATCTGCGAGGACGTCTGGGAACCCGGGCCGCCACTCTCCGACGAGGCGCTTGCCGGCGCCACCCTGGTGGTCAACCTCTCCGCCTCGCCCTACCATGCCGGCAAGGGCGCCGAGCGCGAGCGGATGCTCGTGCAACGGGCGCGCGACAACCTCTGCGCGGTGGCGTTCTGCAACCTCGTCGGAGGCCAGGACGAGCTCGTCTTCGATGGCTACTCGCTCGTCGTCGATCACGAGGGCAGCATCCTGGCTCGCGCACCGCAGTTCGCCGAGCACCTGCTGGTTTGCGACATTGACCTCGCCACCCCGCGAGCCCATCGGCTGCGAGATGCACGCCACCGTCCCCCATCGCGTCGCCTGCGCCCGCGCGTCGAGCTGCTGGCCTCGCTTCAGCTCCCACCCGGCCCCCGCGTGCTGGCGCAGCCGGACATCGCCGACCCGCTGGCCCCCGAGGCGGAGGTCTATGCCGCGCTGCAGTGCGGTCTGGCGGACTACGTTGAGAAGAACGGCTTTGCCCACGTCGTCCTCGGGCTCTCGGGCGGGATCGACTCCGCTCTGGTCGCGTGCGTCGCGGTGGACGCGCTCGGACCCGATCGGGTGACGGTGGCGATCATGCCCTCGCCGCATTCCAGCAGCGAGACCCAAGCGGACGCTCGTCTGCTGGCCGACAACCTCGGCGTCGAGCGGCTCGAGCTCGCGATCTTCACGCTGATGGCCCCGTACGACGATCTCCTGGCTGACGCCTTCAGCGGCAGCGCACCCGATCTGACCGAGGAGAACCTGCAGGCGAGGATTCGCGGCAACCTGCTGATGGCGCTGTCGAACAAGTTCGGATGGCTGGTGCTGACCACGGCGAACAAGTCCGAGCTGTCGGTGGGCTACTCGACCCTCTATGGCGACTCGGCCGGTGGCTTTGCCGTCATCAAAGACTGCCCCAAGACGCTCGTTTACCGCCTCGTGGCTCACCGCAACGGGATCACAGAGTCGAGCGGCCCGAAGGGCCGGGCTGACGCGCACGGCGAGCTCGTCCCCCGGTCGATCCTCGAGCGCGCGCCGAGCGCCGAGCTTCGTCCCGACCAGCGCGATGCCGACTCCCTCCCTCCCTACGAGGTCCTCGACCCGATCCTCGAGGGCTATGTCGAGGACGATCTGGGAGCCGACCAGCTGATCGCCGCCGGCCACGATGCCGCCGACGTGGAGCGCGTGATCGCGCTGGTGGATCGCGCCGAGTACAAGCGCCGCCAGGCACCCCCCGGTGTTCGCCTCTCGACCAAGGCCTTCGGGCGTGACCGCCGCATGCCGATCACCAACCGCTACGGCCTATCCCGCGTCCCGCGCGCGGGCAACGCGGCGGTCTCCGGCGGCGGCCTCAGCCGCCGGACTCGCGACCCGGGCTGACCTCCGCGCGTGGCTCGCGCACCGCGATCGTCATGCGCGTGATCGCGCAGAGGCGACCGGCGTCATCGCTAAAGCGCACATCCCACACCCACGTACTGCGCCCACGATGCAGTGCAACGGCCTCGGCATTGATGCTGCCCTCGGTGATTGGACGCAGGAAGCTCGTCTGATTGGAGAGCCCCATCGCCACCTTCCCATCGGCGAGCACGGCGACGGCGGTAGCCAACGACGCCAGCGACTCGGCGATCGTGGCGTAGACACCGCCGTGCACAAGGCCGGCGGCCTGCTTGAGCGCGTCGCGCACGGCAACGTACCCGCGCATGCCGCCGTCGTCGGCGGCGCGGATCTCCAAGCCGACGAGCGCATCGAAGCCCTGGTCGTGAGCAATTTCGGAATAGGGATCCATCTGCGGCGAACGTTACGCACCGGCGCATGCCTCTGCCCCCCTCCCTCAGGCGCCTGCACTACGCTTCGCGGCCGAGATGGCCCAGATCGACCAGCTTGCACCCGACCAGCGCGCAGCCCTGATGCTGATTGTCCAGCAGGGCCAGACCTATGAGGACCTGGCCGAGCTGCTCTCCACCGGCGTCGATGCTGTGCGGGCCCGAGCGCACTCCGCGCTGGCGCTGCTGGGCCCCGACCTTGGCGCCCGGCTCGATCCGCTCCACCAGGCCGAGGTCGCCGACTACTTGCTGGGACAGCAGAGCTTCTCGCGGCGCTCCGCGACTCGCGAGCTGCTCGCGGGCTCGCCGGTCGCGCGCGCCTGGGCCCGCAGCGTCGCCGATGAGCTGCAACCGCTCACCCGCGAGCCCCTGCCAGAAATTCCAGCGGTGGCCGAGACCGAAGCCGCCGGTGCGCCAGCGGCGCCCACGGCGCCGCGGTCGATAGAGCCGCCGATCGAACACCGGCCTGCGGCGCCGGCCGAGCCCGCACGGCCGCCGCCTAGCGAGGCTGCGTCAGCGCGCGAGACGGTAGCGGCGACCGCAGCAGCGCCAGCCGGTTGGGCCCCTGCGCCCAAGCCGGCGCGCCCCTCGAGCACCCGCCTCGGCGGCCTCATCCTGATCCTCTTGGCGGGAGCCGCGATCGTGGTCGGGATCTTGCTGCTCGTCAACTCCAATGGCGGCTCGAAGTCCAACGCGGGCTCGACGTCATCGGTGGCAAACACGGGTACGGCGCCGACGACCGCGACCAGCGGCACCAGCGGCACCAGCGGAGCCAGTGGAGCAAGCGGGGTGCGCGTGGTCGCGACCCTCCCGCTCACCGCCACGGCTGGCAACCACGCTCAGGCGGCAGCCGAGATCGTCCAGCAACAAGGGTCCAACGCCCGCGCACTGCTCGTCGCGGGGACCGGCTTCGCGCGATCGACCTCGACGAGCGCTTACGCCGTGTGGCTCTACAACTCGCCCACCGACGCTCTGTCGCTCGGCTTCTTCTCGCAGCAGGGGACCAACGGCCAGCTCGAGGGGACAGCTCCCCTACCCGCCAACGCGAGCCATTTCGGAGGGCTCGTGATCACCCGCGAGACGCATGCGAACCCCAAGCGCCCAGGGACGATTCTGCTCCAGGGTCCGTTCCACGTCCCGGCCTGAGCGCGCGGGTCATCCGGCCAGCGGCGCCGCATCCTCCAGCAGCTTCCCTGGATTCATGATTCCGGCCGGGTCGAGTCGCTGCTTGACGGCGCGCAGCGCCTCGAGCCCGAGCGCGCCGGTCTCGGGTGCAAGCCACTCGCGATGGTCGCGCCCGACGCCGTGGTGGTGCGTGATCGTCGCGCCGCCCGCCACGATCGCCTCGCTCGCCGCCTGCTTGGCGGCGAGCCACTGATCGAGCTCGGCGCCCTGCTGCTGGCGGGCGATGACGGTGAAGTACAGCGAGGCGCCGGTCGGGTACAGGTGCGAGATGTGGCAGAGCACCCGAGCGGGCGTGGAGCGCGCGGCAAGCGCCGTTTTGATCGCGCTCGTCACCGAGCGATGCAGCGCTGCAATACGCGACCACGGCGCCGCGGTCTCGAGCGTCTCGGCGAGCACTCCCTGATCCATCAGCGCGTCGCGCAGGTAGGGGCCCGCGAAACGCCCGCGCTCCCACGCCCGTCCGGGAGCGGCGCCGAGCGTGATCGCGCCGCAGGCGCGCAGCAGACGGGCGCCGACTGACCGGCGCCGGGCGAGATCGGCGCGCGCGCCTTCCCAACCGCAGATCAGCAGGCAGCCGCGGGAGCGGCCCCGCAGACGCAGGTAGACGCGCCCCAAACGCTGGCTTGTCCCGTTGCCCGCGAGCAGCAGCGTGGTCTCGGTCTCTTCCTCGTCTGAAAGCCGCGCGACCTCCGGGGCGGCGCCGTGCTGGATGAGGGCGCGCAGCGCCTCGGCGCCGTCGACGAAGCTCGGCAGCGCCCAGCCCTCGTAGTGACGGGCCTCGGGCCGCCGGCGGACCTCGAGTGCGGCGCTCGAGATCACGCCGAGTGTCCCCTCCGAGCCCAACACCAGCTCTCGCAGGTCGGGGCCCGCGGCGCTCGCCGGTCGAGCAGCCAGGCTCAGGCACCCGGCGGGCGTTACTAGGTCCACGCCTCTGACGAGCTTGTCGATGCGTCCGTAGCCCGTCGAGGCCTGCCCGGCGGAGCGCGTAGCGACGCAGCCGCCGACGGTCGCGTACTCGAAGCTCTGAGGTAAGTGGCCGATCATCAGCCCGTGTCCGGCGAGCTCGGCCTCGGCCCGCGGAAGCGGCGTCCCAGCGCCAAATGTCGCCGTCAGCGAGCGCTCGTCGAGGGCTCGCAAACCCGACAGCCGCTCGAGGTCGAGCGAGATGACGGCAGCGTGCTCCGCGCGCCAGGACTCGACCCCGCCAACGACGCTCGTCCCACCGCCGAACGGGACCACCGCGACGTCGGCAGCGGCACAGCGCTCGAGCACGGCCGCCACCTCGTCGTCGCTGCCGGGCAGCACCACCGCGTCCGGCGCCGACGCGGCGTCACCGGCGCGCAGGCGCAGGAGATCGGGATAGCTGCGGCCGGCGGCATGGCGGATGCGGGCCTCGCGGTCGGCTCGCACGTGCCCCTCCCCCACGACCGCGGCGAGCGCCTCGGCCGTCCCTGGAGCGATGCGCGAGGACCCAAGCTCGACCTCGTCGATCGTCGTGCTCTGCCCGCGCGCTGCAGCCGGCAGCCCGAGCTCGTCGCGCAGGACGGCGAGCGCGGCAGCCGGAAGCGTCGCCACGTGCCCGGGATCGCCCCACCCGTCCCAGCGCATTGCCCTGCCGTCAGCCACAGATGGCCTCGAGCGAAGCGAGCGCGTTGTCGAGCTGATGGCGAGCCGCGCGGCGCAGCATGAACCCCCCGAGTCGCGCAAATCCGCGGGGGTGCTGGCGCAGTTCGAGCGTTACGGCTGCCCCGGCGTGGCCAGGCTCGACGAGCGCCTCGATCTCGGCCGCGCGCAAGATGCGCTCGAACGGCGTGCCCTCGACTTCCTGGCGCCAAACGCGCCGCCGCGGTGGCTCTCGCACCGCGACGGCGTAGTCGGCGCGCACGGAACGGCCGCGCTCGGTGGCGAGCACGAGCGTGAAGTGGTCGCGAGCGACGCTCTCGACGCGCGAGGCCTTGGGCCACCAGCGCGGCAGGTGATGGGGATCGTCGAGGATCGCCCACAGCGCCGCCGGGTCAGCCTGGATCACCCGCGACCGGCGGACGGTGGGCACTACTGCGCCGTGTACTCGACGAGGGCATGCATGTCGATCTCGCCGAGGCGTCGGCGGCCGCCGAGGAAGGCGAGCTCGACGACGAAGCAACACCCCACCACGATCGCGCCCAGTCCCTGCACAAGCTCGACGAGGGCGCGCGTGGTCCCACCGGTGGCGATCAGATCGTCGTGGATGAGCACCCGAGCACCGCCAGCGAGCGCGTCCGCGTGCAGCTCGAGTGCATCGATGCCGTACTCGAGCTCGTAGTCGGCCGTGACCACGCGGGCGGGCAGCTTGCCTGGCTTGCGCGCGGGGACGAAGCCGGCGTGCAGGGCGTTGGCCAGCGCGCCGCCGAGGATGAAGCCGCGCGCCTCGGCCGCGACGACGATCTCCGGTTCGCGGGGACGCGACCAGGCGGCGAGCGCGTCCACCGCCGCCGTCAGCGAGGCGTGGTCGAGCAGCAGCGGGGTGAGATCCTTGAAGACGATCCCCTCGCGAGGGAAGTCGGGGATGTCGCGAATGGCTGCCCGCAGCTGCGGGACGGCCGCGGCGCCGGCGCGATCCTGGCTCACGCGATCAGCTGACGCAGGTCGCGGATGAGCAGTAGGTGCTTGAGATGCGTCGCGACCGCGGCAAGGTTCTCAAGCGCCTCGAGCGCCTCCTTCCGGCGCTCTGGATTGCGCGAACGCAGTGTTGGCGCCAGCAGCTGCTGCAGCAGCGCCGCCTCGCGATCGGCCGAGGTGCGAAATACACGTAGGTTGCGCCCCGCGACGCCATAGCGGGCGAGTTCATTGACGGCTCGGATGATCTCGCGCTCGGTCTCGTCATAGCAGCGCACGCCGGCCCTCAGCTCACCGCGGATCACGCCGTACTCCTCGAGCTCGCGAACCAGCTTGGCGTCGGCGCGCGTCTCCTCGAGCACGTCCTCCAGGGGATACAAGGTCCCACGATCGCGCACGCTGATCGACCTCCGCGGCCGCTGGTCGCCGCGCTTGGCGACCCCGACAACCGCGTCCGACCGCCCGGACGCGAGCTCCTGGCGGATCACACGCAGGGGGAGGAATTCGTCGCGCTGCAAGCGCAGGATCGTGCGCAGCCGAGCCACGTCCCCCCCGGCATAGAGGCGATAGCCACCCTGGGTGCGTCGCGGTGCGAGCAGCTTCTGGTCCTCCAAGTAGCGGATCTTGGAAATCGAGACATCGGGGAACTCCTGCTGGAGCGCCTTGCAGACAGCGCCGATCGTCATTCCCTTGCCGCGCACGCGTGTGTTTGCCCCAACTCCCTCCTCGGCCTCGTCGGCCCGACGCGTATCGGCTGCGGCGGCAGTGGGCGGGGTCATCGCGGAAAGAGGACGGCAGCGCTGCTCAGCGCGCCAGGTAGGTGAGCTTGTACTTGCCGATCTGCAACTCGTCGCCGTCGGAGAGCAGGTGCGAGTCGACGCGCTCGCGGTTGACGTATGTGCCGTTGAGCGATCCGCAGTCGTCGAGGTGATAGCCGTCAGCCCGGCGCACCAGCAGGGCGTGATCGCGCGAGACCGTGACGTCGTCGAGGAAGATGTCGGCGTCGGGGCGCCGGCCAACCGTGAGGCGCTCGCCCTCCAGCGGGAAGCTCTCCCCCGCGCGACCGCCGCCGGAGCGGATCACCAACGCGGCCCCGCCGGCGACGACATCCTCGAGCTCGACGGCGCGCAGCTCTCCGGTCTCCTCGTCGACGCGATAGGCGGTCGTCGCCGCGGGCCCGTCCGCTGCGGGGTCTTGCGCGCTGAGGAAACCGCCGCAGCGCTGGCAGTAGTTTGCTCCCTCCGGGTTGACCAGCCCGCACTCGGGACAGTGGATCGACATGACGGACCGTGCAGCGCGAAACGCGCTACTCCGCGTCAGCGGGGACGCGACCGGCGAGGATGTCGGTGAGCTTCTGCACGTCCGCGCCCGAGATCACGTCCTCGCCCCCATCGTGGCGCTTGCGCAGCCGGTTGACGAGCTCGGCGCGCAGGATGTCGATCTTGCCGTGCAGAATGCGCCGCTGGTAGGAGATCTCCATCTCCTCGTCCGTTAGCTGCGCGATCAGGTCCTTGAGCTCATCGTCGTTGAGAGAGCCGAGGTCCGGGAAGGTCTCCATCGGTCTGCTCTCCTCTCGCAGCATCGGTGACAGCGCGCAGGCTTCTACGCGCCGCGAGGATACAGTGCACAGGCCGCAGGGTCAAGTTGAGCTTTAGGTTCATGTGAGGTGGCGAGGCTGGCTCAGACCGTCGCGCAGATAGCTCGCCGTGGCAGCGTAGGCGAGCAGGAGACCGAGCCAGAGGCAAACCACAGCGACGCCGTGCGCGCCGACCATCGCAAAGAACGGAGCCGCCATCGCCGGCCACACGCCCGCGCGACCGAGCCAGTTGATCGACAGCTCGATCCCGCGTCGCAGCGCAACCTGCGAAACCAGGAGCATGATCAGCTCACGAGCGACGAGCAGCGCGATCCCGGTACGTGGAAGGAGGTTGAAGTGCCAGCACACCGCGAGACCCGAGATCACGAGGAGGCGGTCGATCAGCGGGTCCATGAGCGCTCCAAGCCGGCTGTATTGCCCGGTCAGGCGCGCCGCGATGCCGTCGGCATAGTCCGACCACCCCACGACCGCAAAGAGCACCGCCGCTGCCGTGTCGCGGCCATTGCGGCTGGAGAATGCGAGCACTAGGAACAGGGGGATCAGCGCGAGCCGCAGGAAGCCGATCGCGTTGGGGATCGTCCATGGGCGCAATGGGGCACCGGGGGCTGTCTGGGCCGGCGGAGGTCCCGAGCGGTCAAGCCCCGACAGCCGACGAAAGCTCAGCGGCGCGCGGCGATCTGCGGGCGCGTCGCCCGGCTCACGGCGAACCCCGCCTTCGCTCAGGGGAGCGTCGACCACAGCTCGGCGACGGCGCGGGCCGCGTCAGCGGGCTTCTCGGACACGAGCGGGACGGTTCGCGCCTCGCGCCCGCGGCGCAGCTGGAGCTCGAGCTCCCCGGCCTCGAGCGCACGGCGACCGGCGACCACACGCAGCGGACAGCCGAGCAGTTCGGCGTCAGCGAACTTTTCGCCGGCTCCGGATTCGCGGTCGTCATACAGCACGCGCAGCCCGGCTTCGGCGAGCTGGGCGTAGAGCCGCTCGGCGAGCTCGCGCTCGGGGGCGCCGGGGCGTCCGAGGGCAACGAGCTCGCAGTCCCACGGCGCCAGCGCCCGGGGCCACGAGATGCCCTGCTCGTCGGCGAACTGCTCGACCGCTGCGGCGACGATGCGCGCCGGTCCGATCCCGTAGGAACCCATCCAGATCGTCTGCTCGCGCCCCTGCTCGTCGAGGTAAGTGGCGCCGAGGGGCTCCGAATAGCGCTTGCCGAGCTTGAAGATGTTGCCCACCTCGATCGCCGGCTCGATCGTCAAGGGCTGACCGTTGGGGCTGACGTCGCCCGGCTCCACCCTGCGCAGGTCGAGCTCCCCGAAGGCAAAGTCGCGCCCGGGCTCCACTCCGCGGAGATGGCGGTCGGGACGGTTGGCGCCGCATACCCATCCCCCAGGCCCGGCCTCGCCGACGGCGCGATCGAGCAGGACCGGCAGCGACGATCCCACGGGTCCGATGTAGCCGGGCGGCCCAGCGAGCTCTGCGACCTCCTCTGCACGCAGCGGCCGGTGGTAACCGCGCAGCGCGTTTGTCAGCTTCATCTCGTTGACGCGATGATCGCCTCGCACGATCACCAGCCGAGCTCCCGCGCGGACGCTCCGAAGCGGTGCGCCGTGCTCGGCCGATGTCACCGGATAGGCCTTCAGCAGCGCGCCGGCGGGAACGGCGAGGGCGCCGGCTACCTGCTCGACGGTCGTCAGGCCCGGGGTGGCAACCTCCTGAGGCGCATCCTGGGGCGGCGGCAGCGCGACCGGCTGGGCGCGCGCGCTCGCCACCTCGACGTTGGCCGCGTAGCCCGGCGCGAGCGCGACCTCGTTCTCCCCCGCCGGACAGGGAGCCATGTATTCGTGGGCGCCGAGGCCCCCCATCATTCCGACGTCTGCCTCGACGCGATACCAGCGCAGGCCTGAGCGGTCGAAGATGCGGTCATAGGCCGTGATGTGGCGCTCGTAGCTCGCGGCCAAGCCGGCAGCATCGCGATCGAAGGAGTAGGAGTCCTTCATGATGAATTCGCGCGTGCGCAGCACCCCGGCTCGCGGGCGCAGCTCGTCGCGCTCCTTGGTCTGGATGTGGTAGAGCAGCAGCGGCAGATCGCGGTAGGAGCGCACCGACTGGGCGACGTGGAGGGTGACGATCTCCTCGTGGGTCATCGCCAGCACCATCTCCGCTCCCCGGCGGTCCTCGAGGCGAAAGAGCTCCTCGATCGCGATCCGCCCGCTGCGCTTCCAGGGCTCTGCTGGCTGGAGCACCGGCATCAACAGCTCCTGGGAGCCGATCGCGTCGAGCTCCTCGCGGATGATCCCGACCGCGCGCTGGTGAACGCGCCAGCCCGCCGGCAGCCACGACCACAGCCCAGCGCCGACCTGGCGCACGAGCCCGGCCCTCACCATGAGCCTGTGCGAGATCGCCTCGGCGTCGGCCGGGGGCTCACGCTCGGTGGGAAGGAAATAGCCCGAGAGCCGGGTCACGCCGCCGAACAGTATCCCTGCGCAGTAGCGTCCGCCCGGCACGCCGTGGCGCCGGTGAACACCCGATATGCCCGTAGCGGCGACATCCACGTCGCCTATCACGTCGTTGGCGACGGACCCCGGGACGTCGTCTTCGTGCCGCCGATGATCTTCCAGGCCGAGCACATGTGGGAGGAGGCTGCGTCGGCGCGCTTCTTCGAGCGGCTCGCGTCGTTTTCGCGACTGATCATGTTCGACCGCCGCGGCTCGGGGATGTCCGATCCAATGGAGGGTGCGCCGACGCTGGAGGAGCGCATGGACGACGTCCGGGCGGTGATGGACGCGGTCGGCAGCGAACGCGCCGTGCTACTCGCCGCGCAGGAGGGCGGATCGATGGCGATGCTGTTCGCGGCCAGCTTTCCCGAGCGTGTCTCGGCGCTCGTCCTTTACGCGTGCTTCGCGCGCGCCATCCGCAGCGACGACATCCCCTGGGCGAGCGATCCTGACACGCGCTTGGACTTCGCAGATGAGCGCTCCCGCCACTGGGGCGAGGGCCTCTTCCTATCGGCGTTTGCGCCGTCGGCGGCGCGCGATCCACAGTTCCTTGAGTGGGGGGCGCGCCTCGAGCGGCTCGCGGCCAGCCCTGGTACCGCGCAACGCCTGATCGAGCTCGTCGGGCGGACCGATGTTCGCTCGGTGCTCCCGCACATCCGCGTGCCCACGCTCGTGATGCACCGCCGCGACGACAGCCTGCTCGACGTGCGCCACGGGCGCTACCTCGCCGAGCGCATCCCCGGGGCGCACTTTGTCGAGCTCGAGGGCTCCGACAACCTGCCGATGTTCGGCGACCCCGAGTCAGTGCTCGAGGAGACCGAGGAGTTCATCACCGGTGCGCGCCCGGCACACGAGCCAGACCGCGTGCTCGCAACCGTGCTCTTCACCGACATCGTCGACTCCACGCGGCGCGCCGCTGAGCTGGGCGACCGCCGCTGGCGGGAGCTGCTCGAGCGCCATCACACGCTCGTGCGCAAGCTGCTGGCGCGCTTCGAGGGAAGGGAAATAAAGACGGTCGGGGACGGCTTCCTGGCCACGTTCGCCGGTCCGGCGCGGGCGATCCGCTGCGCCTGCGCGCTCGTCGCCGAGCTAGCTGCACTCGGCCTCCGGATCCGCGCCGGACTGCACACCGGGGAGTGCGAGGTGATGGGCGACGACGTCGGCGGGATGGCGGTCCATATCGGCGCGCGTGTGGGCTCGCTGGCGGGACCCGAGGAGGTGCTCGTCTCCAGCACGGTCAAGGACCTGGTGGTCGGCTCCGGGCTGTCCTTCGAAGATCGTGGGGAGCGCGAGCTGCGCGGCGTACCCGGCGAGTGGCGCCTGTACGCCGTCGAGCGCTGAGCCGGCGCCGAGGCTCTGGTAGAACCCGCCGGGCACAAACAGTCTTCCAAGGAGCCCTCCCCATGGCCTACGACGTCCCACCGCTTCCCTACGCATACGACGCGCTCGAGCCCCACATCGACGAGCAGACGATGCACCTGCACCACGACAAGCACCATCAGACCTACGTGGACAAGGTCAACGCCGCGCTCGAAGGTACGGATCTGGCCGAAAGCCCGATCGAGGACGTGATCGCAGACCTCGACGCCGTCCCCGACGCCAAGCGCACCGCGGTTCGCAATAACGGCGGCGGGCATCTCAACCACAGCCTGTTTTGGGAGAGCATGAGCCCGGACGGCGGCGGCTCCCCATCGGGGGATCTGGCTGAGGCGATCGACGAGACGTTCGGCTCGCTGGACGAGCTCAAGGAGAAGGTCAACACCGCCGGCGCGAACCAGTTCGGCTCGGGTTGGGCCTGGCTGGTGCTGGACGGCGACACGCTCGCCGTCGTGGCGAGCGCCAACCAGGACAACCCAACTTCCAAGGGCCAGACCCCGCTGCTGGGCGTCGACGTGTGGGAGCACGCCTACTACCTCTCCTACCAGAACCGCCGGCCGGACTACCTCAACGCCTGGTGGAACACGGTCGACTGGGGAGTGGTAGAGAGCCGCTACGCCGCAGCGCGCAGCTAGCGCATCGCACTCCTCCGGCGCCCCCGCGCTGCGGCGCGCGCGCAACTTCCCCCGCTACTCTGGGTATGCAGGCGGGGTGCAGTTGCGTCCCCATCGGGTAGCGCAACATCACATCGGCTTCCGCAGGGAAGCCGGGCTCGAGCACGCCCCGCCGTACTCATGCTGTACCTCCAAACCGTCCACGTCCGTATCCCGGCGCGCGTCCTCGCGGCCGTCGTCACCGCTCTGATCGCGGTGCTGGCGGCGTGCGCGCTGGCGGCCCCCGTCGCGCGTGCCAACGCCCAGCAGGCATCGATCATGATGGACGACCAGCTGCTGGTGTTCGACGGCGACCAGGCGCGCGCGCTGGCGCTGGAGCGCATGAAGGCGCTCGGGGTCAGGATCGTTCGCGCGAGCGTGATCTGGGCCAACGTTGCCCAAGGTGCCCAGAGCACGCCGGCGCGGCGCAGGAAGTTCAACGCGAGCAACCCCAGGTCCTACCCAGCAGCCAACTGGGAGCCCTTCGACAACCTCGTGCGCGCGGCCGAAATCCGGGGCATCACGCCCTACCTCGACCTCACCGGCCCGGCGCCTGCATGGGGTCACGCCACCCCGCCGCACGGCGCGAAGGTCAATCCGGCTACCTGGAAGCCCGACCCGCGGGCGTTTGCGCAGTTCGTGCTCGCCGTCGGTAAGCGCTACTCGGGCGGCTACCGCGACGCCCAGGGCGTCCTGCCACGGGTGGGCTTCTGGTCGCTGTGGAACGAGCCCGGGCAGGTGGGCTGGCTCTCGCCGCAGTGGCAGTTCAACCCGGCCGCGGGCACCGGCATCCCGGAGTCGCCAATCCTCTACCGCGCGCTGTACCTCTTCGGGCGCAAGGCGCTGGGTGACAGCGGGCACGACAACGACAAAGTCCTGATCGGCGAGACCTCGCCGCTGGGCAGCTCGGCCAGGAGCGCCACGAGCCCGATGCTGCCGCGCACGTTCATCGACGACCTCCTCTGCGCGAACAACAGCGGGCGCCCCTATCGCGGGGTTCAGGCCATCGCGCGCGGCTGCGCGATCTTCAACCGGTTCCCGGGCGGGTTCCGCGCTACGGGCTGGGCGCACCATCCCTACACGCGGACCGCCAGCCCGCTCATCCGCCCGGCGCAGCGGGGCGCGATCACGATTGCCAACATCTCCAACCTCGGCGCGCTGCTCGACGGCCTCGCAGCGAGCACGCACCACATCGCTTCGGGGCTGCCGCTGTTCTTGACCGAGTTCAGCTACGAAACCAACCCACCCGACCCCTTGCACGGCGTCTCGCTCAGCCGACAGGCGGAGTGGATGAACCTCGGAGACTTCCTCGCCTGGCGCGATCCGCGCGTCTACGCCCAGACGCAATTCCAGCTGCGCGACGCTGCGCTTGTACACCGCTATGGGCGTAGCGACCCACGACGCTACTTCACCTACCAGTCCGGTCTCTACTTCCACAACGACAAGCCCAAGCCGTCATTATCGGCGTACGCAATGCCAATCGTCGTGGCCGCCAACGGAACCGGTGCCACCGGGCACCCAGATGTGAGCATCTGGGGCCAGGCGCGGTTCCTCGCGCCGTCGGCCACCGATCAGCTGATCTACGTGCAGTACCGCGCCCCGGGCGCCCCGAACTGGATCAACGAAGGCACGCTACGGATCCAGAACGCCGACGGCTTCTTCACAACTACGCGCGAGGCGTCCCCGCCTGGCTCTTGGCGCGTCGCCTACGTCTTCGACATCGCCAACACGCGGGTGCCGGTCTACAGCCGCCCGGCGCGGGCTTCGTTCTGATGGCTGGCGTGCGCCTCTCATCAGCCGCCGGACGAATCGCCGTCGGCGCCTTGGCGATCCTCGCCCTCGCACCCACGTCCTCCGCGCTGGCATCGCACACCCAGGAGTCGATCTTCCAAGAGGACGGCTCGCTTGCGAGCCCCAACCCAGCCCGCCAGGACGCCGTCCTCAACGAGCTCAAGTCGCTCGGGGTCAACACCGTTCGCGTGCTGATGCGCTGGGACGCGCTCGCGCCCAACGCCCGCTCCGGCGCGCGCCCGGCGCTCGATCTCACCGATCCCAACAGCTACAGCGCGGCTGTCTGGCAGCGCTACGACAACCTCGTCCGCGTCGCCGCGCAGCTGCGGATTCGCGTCAGCCTCGACCCGGTGGGAAACCTACCGCCCTGGGCGCAGACCGCTCGCTGCAAGAGCCGCAGCGCCACAGTGCGAGCCGTGTGCAACCCCAGTCCGGCGCTCTTCGGCCAGTTTCTCCAGGCGATCGGCCGGCGCTACGGGGGTAGCTATCCCGACCCGCTCGGCAGCGGTGCCAGCCTGCCGCGCGTCAATGCCTGGGAGGTCTGGAACGAGCCCAACCAGACGGGATGGCTGGGGCCGCAGTTTCGCCAGGGCCCCCGCGGGCGCCTGATCCCGATCGCCGCGCCCGTGTACCGCCGCCTGGCGCTCGCGGCGATCGACGGGCTCAGCGCCAGCGGGCACTCGGCGGCCGCTGGCGACCGCATCCTGATCGGGGATACGGCGCCTCTGGGCGCCAGCTACGGCCCTGGGATAGCTGCCAAGAATGCCTCCCCCACTGTCTTCTTGGAGTCCGTCTTCTGCCTCGACAGCCGCCTGCACCGGCTCCGTGGCGCGCTCGCCCGCGAACAGGGCTGCAGCGCGAAGCCGCGCATGCTGGAGGTCAGCGGGTTCGCCCACCACCCCTATCAGCAGGGCGGCGGCTTCTCCCCCGGGCACGTGGTGCGCGGGGACGAGATCACGATTGCCTTCGCGGGGCGTCTGGAGCGCCTGCTCGACGCCGCCGCGCGCAATGGTGCGATCACCGGACCCGGACTGCCGATCTACTACACCGAGTACGGCTTCCAGACCAACCCCCCGGACCGGCTCCTCGGCATCCCCGTCTCTTCCCAGGCTGTCTACATCAACGAATCCGACTACATCGCCTTCGGCGATCCGCGGATCGCCGGGGTCGGCCAGTACGAGCTCTACGACGATGGCGGCGGCGGCTTCCACACCGGCCTGCGATTCACCGGCGGAAGGGCCAAGCAGCCAAGCTACGACGCCTACCGCCTGCCGATCTACGTGGTGCGCAGGCCCGGACACGTGCTGGTGTGGGGTCAGGTCCGCCCAGCGGACCACAGTCAAGTGCAGCGCGTGGCCATCCAGACCCGCATCGGCCGGGTCTTTACGACCATCGGCACAGCGTTCACGGCCAACGCCAACGGCACGCCGAACAGCTCGAGCTACTTCCAAAAGACGCTGCCCGGCGTCTACCGCGCCTACCGGCTCGCCTGGTCTGATCCGGCGTCTGGGAGGACCTTCTACAGCCGCTCGGCAAGCGCTTACACGCGCCTGCCCTAACGCGCAATCAGCCGCGGCTGAAGCGGCGGCCCGCCACGGGCGACAGCTCTTCGTCAAGGCGTGGCTTGATCGCCGACAGCAGCGCCGAGTCGGCGCCCTCATCGGCGGCCGCGAGCTGCTCCATCGCGGCGAGGCGCTCGGGCGTCAGCTCGCCCGCGTTCTCGGCCTCGATGCGCTGCAGCCACGCCGCACCTTCGGCCTGGTCGCTGGCGTCCACCTCGATCCGCCGCGAGCTGGCATAGCGGTCGATCTCGGCGAACAACGCGTCCACGAGGTCCTCCTGGGGTACCTTCCTCAGCGCCTTGCCACGCGAGAAGATCAGCCCCTCGTTGCGGGCACCGGTGATGCCGAAATCGGCATGTGAGGCCTCCCCGATCCCGTTCACCGCGCACCCCAGCACGGCGACCTCGATCGGATCCGGGTAGGCACGCAGACGCTCCTCGATCTCGGCCACGACGGTATCCATGTCGAACTGCAGGCGCCCGCAGGTCGGACAGGCGATCAGCACCGGGCCACGCTCGCGCAACCGCAGCGCCTTGAGGATCTCCCATGCGACCTTGACCTCCTCCTCGGCGTGGAAGGTCGAAAGCGAGATCCGAATCGTGTCGCCGATGCCGTCGGCGAGCAGCGTGCCCAGCCCGACGGCGCTCTTCAGCGAGCCCGACCACTTCGTCCCGGCCTCGGTGATTCCAAGGTGCAGCGGGTACGGAATACGCTCGGCCAGCAGGCGGTTGGAGGCAATCGTGTTGGGGACGTTGGTCGACTTGATCGAGACCTTGAAGTCCTGGTAGTCGAGGCGCTCCATCAGCTCCACGAACTCGACGGCGGCCGCCACGAGCGCTTCCACCGGGCTCTCGCGCTCGAGCTCGTGGAGGTGCTTGGGAAGCGAGCCCGAGTTGACGCCGATGCGCATCGGCGTGCCGTGGGCGCGGGCGCGGTCGACGACCTCGGCGACCTTGTCGGGACCACCGATGTTTCCCGGGTTGAGCCGCACAGCGTGAGCCCCCACGTCGATCGCCTTCAGCGCGAGAGTGTGATTGAAGTGGATGTCGGCGATCACCGGGATCGGCGACTCGCGCACAATCGTCTCCAGCGCATCCACGTCGCGCTCACGCGGGACCGCGACGCGGACGATGTCCGCGCCCGCTTCGGCCACCTTGCGGATCTGCTCCATTGTGGCGCCCAGATTGGCCGTCTCGGTCTTGGTCATCGTCTGCACCGCGACCGGAGCACCGCCGCCGATCGGCACGCCGCCGACCACGATCTGTCGCTCAGAGGCCATCGCGCTCAGTGTAGGGAGCTATCGTGCGGGTATGCGCGGCAACGGGCTCGACGAGCTGCTGCGGGAGCTTTCAGCCATCGTCGGGCGAGAACGACTGGTCGCCCACCCCGACGCGCTGCGCGCCTACCAGTCCGACGGGCTGACCCGTCATCGCGCGATGCCTGTCGCCGTCGTGCTGCCCGACGACAGCGCGGAGGTACAGAAGGTCGTGCGCGCGCTGCATGGACGGCGGGTCCCGTGGGTGGCGCGCGGGGCTGGCTCGGGCCTGTCGGGCGGCGCTCTCCCGGTTGCCGATGGGGTGGTGATCGCGCTCACCAGGCTGCGGCGCGTGTTGGACGTCGACCTCGAGAACAGCCGCGTGACGGTCCAGCCGGGCGTCACCAACGCGCAGGTCTCGGCAGCCGTCGCCCCCACCCACTTCTATCCGCCGGATCCCTCCTCGCAGGTGGTCTGCACGATCGGTGGCAACGTCGCGGAGAACGCGGGGGGCGCGCACTGTTTCAAGTACGGCTTCACGACCAACTACGTCTGCGGTGTGGAGCTGGTGCTCGCCGACGGCGAGCGCGTCGATCTCGGCGGCACCGAGATCGACCGGCCGGGCCTCGACCTGGTCGGCGCGATCGTCGGCTCGGAGGGCACGCTCGGTGTGGTGACCCGGATCACCTTGCGGGTGATCCCTGTACCCGAGGCCCAACGGACGCTGATCGCCTTTTTCGCGGATACGGGCTCGGCCGGCGAGGTGGTCTCAGAGCTTGTGGGCGGCAGCGGCGTCGTGCCGGCGGCGATCGAAATGATGGACGAGCTCGCCCTCCAGGCCGTCGAGCAGGCGGTCAACCCCGGCTTTCCGCACGCCGGCGCAGCTCTACTGGTCGAACTCGATGGACCGGAGGCCGAGTGCGCCCCCCACCTGGACCATGTGGTCGAGGTCTGCCAACGCCATGGCGCCGAGGAGGTCCGCGTGGCCCGCGATGCTGCCGAGCGCGACCGCCTGTGGCGCGCGCGCAAGGCGGCGTTTGCCGCCATGGGTCGCGTCTCCCCCAGCTACTACGTCCAAGACGGCGTCGTCCCGCGCACCCGCTTGGCGGAGGTGCTGCGGCGCATCGACGAGCTCGCGGCAGAACATGGTCTGCGCGTCGCCAACGTCTTCCATGCGGGCGACGGCAATCTGCACCCGCTCGTCTGCTACGACCACGCCAAGCCGGGCGAGCCCGAGCGCGCAGAGCTGCTGGCCGCCGAGATCCTGTCCGCCTGCATCGAGGCCGGGGGCTCGATCACCGGCGAGCACGGCGTCGGGATCGACAAGAAGGCGCAGATGCCCGCGATGTTCGCCGATGCCGACCTCGAGGCCTTCCAGCGGCTGCGCTGCGCCTTTGACCCCGACGGGCTGGCGAACCCCGGCAAGGTGATGCCCACGCCGCGCCTCTGCGGCGAGGTTCCCGGTCCCTATCGCCGGCATCCGCTTGAGCTCGCCGGCGTTGCTGAACGCCTGTGAGCCTGCCGTCCAAGCTCGGCGTCGACGCCAGCCCCGCGCCGGCCACGAGCGGGTGGCCGCCCGTGGCAGACGTCTCGCAACTGCTCGCCGAGCGCGCCGCCGCAGGCATCCCCACACGCCCGCGCGGGGGCGCCACGAAGCTCGGCTGGGGCAGCTGCGGTGCGCCGCCCAACGGCTGCCAGGACCTCGACACGCGTTCGCTGACGGGCGTGCTCGAGCACAACGCCGGCGATCTCACCGCGGTCGTCGGTGCCGGGACTCCGCTCGTCGAGCTCGCCGATCGGCTCGCTCTCAGTGGTCAGCGCCTCGCGCTCGACCCTCCGCTCGGCTTCGAGCGGGCGGCGACCGTCGGCGGAGTCTGCGCCGCCGGCGACAGCGGACCGCTGCGACACCGCTATGGCGCGCCCCGGGACCTCGTGCTCGGCATGCGCGTGGTGCTGTCCGACGGCGCGGTCGCCCAAGCCGGGTCGAAGGTGATCAAGAACGTCGCCGGCTACGACCTGCCCAAGCTCTTCTGTGGCTCGCTGGGCACGCTCGGGGTGATCGCCGAGCTCTGCCTGCGGCTGCACCCACTGCCGGCGCAGACCGCGACGACGATGATCGATTGCGATGATCCCGCCACCCTCGCCCGCGTCTGTACGGCGCTGAGCAGCGCCCCGCTCGAGGCGGAATCGCTCGATCTGGCCTGGCGGCGGGGGCGCGGTGGGGTGTTGGCGCGTTTCGCCGGCGAGCGCGCGAGCGCGCGCGCTGCGTCGGCGCTCGAGCTGCTCGCTGGAGCGGGGGTGGACGGCGACACTCGCGACGGCGACGACGAGCCGCTGTGGGACAGCCAGCGCGAGCTCCAACGCGCCCCCCAAGGCGGCATCAGCATCCGCGTGAGCGGGCGCCCGACGCGGTTGGCCGAGACCGCGCGCCTGACCGACGATATTGGCGCTGCGCTCGTCGGCCGCGCCGCGCTGGGTCTGTGGTGGGTGACACTCGGGCCAGACAGCGACCACGCCGCCGCGCTGAGCTTGTTGCGCGAGCGGCTCGCCCCGCTGCCCTGCGCCGTGCTCGACGCGCCCGAGCAGCTGCGCGAGCAGATCGATGCGTGGGGTCCCCGGACGGCGGGGCTCGTCGCCCTCGAGCGTCGCGTCCGGGAGCGCTTCGACCCTGCAGGCCTGCTGAATCCCTCGGTACCGGTCGGCCGCTGATGAGCGCGCAGTCAGAGCCCGGCACACGCGGCGCGCAAGACCCACTGGGCGCCTTCGACGCCGAGCGTCCACCGCCGCTCGAGCTGATCGAGGACTGCGTGCATTGCGGATTCTGCCTGCCGGCGTGCCCCACCTATGCCCTCTGGGGCGACGAGCTGGATTCGCCGCGCGGCCGGATCGTGCTGATGGAGGAGGCCCACGAGCCCGGCAGGAAGCTCTCACCCACGGTCGTCGAGCACTGGGACCGCTGCCTGGGCTGCATGGCGTGCGTGACGGCCTGCCCGTCGGGCGTTCGCTATGACACGCTGATCACCCGCACGCGCGCACAGGTGGAGCGCCACCACCCGCGCTCGCTAAGCGAGCGGCTCAAGCGCCGCGCGATCTTCGCGCTGGCGACCCACCCCGCCCGCCTGCGCCCCCTGCTGCCGCTAGCCCGGTTGGCGCCCGCGCTCGCAGGCCGTGGCGGCACGATCGGCGCCGTCGCCGCTCTCGCACAGGGCTTGCCGGCGCGCGGTGGCCGGACGCGCCCCCCCGCGGTCACGCCCGCCCGGGGAGTCCGCCGAGCGCGGGTGGCGCTGCTGCAGGGCTGCGTCCAGCGCGCCGGCTTCGGCGCCGTCAACGCCGCGAGCGCCAGAGTGCTCGCCGCGGAAGGCTTCGAGGTCCACGCACCCGAGGCGCCGCGCTGCTGCGGCGCGCTCCAGCATCACGCTGGCGACGCGCGCGGCGCGATGGCGCTTGCGCGCACGACGATCGCCGCCCTGGAGGCTTTCGACCTCGTGGTCGTCAACGCCGCCGGGTGCGGCTCGACGATGAAGGAGTACGGCGAGCTGCTCGGCGACGATCCCGCGTGGGCCGAGCGCGCCGCCGGCTTTGCCGGCCGGGTGCGCGATGTTTGCGAGCTGCTCGCAGACGAGCCGCGCGCTCCCCGCCATCCACTCGAGCTGAGCGTCGCCTACCACGACGCCTGCCACCTCGCCCACGCCCAGGGCATACGCGAGCAGCCCCGCGCGCTGCTGCGCTCGATCCCCGGTATCGAGCTGCACGAGCCGACCGGCGGCGAGGCCTGCTGCGGTTCGGCTGGGATCCACAACATCGTCCAGCCCGAGGCCGCCGCCGAGCTGGGATCGCGCAGCGCCCGGGCGGCACTCGAGACCGGCGCGCAGATCGTCGCGGTGGCGAACCCGGGCTGTGCGCTGCAGCTCTCCGCGCACCTGCGATCGCTCGGACATCCTCTGCCGGTGCGCCACCCCATCGAGTTGCTGGCCGCCTCGCTTGAAGGACGCCAACTGCGGTGAGCGGGCTCGGCGGGATCGATGTCGGGGCAGGCGCGCCCCCGGAGGCTGCGGCCGTGCTCAGCGACGACGCGCTCGCGCTTGTCGCCCGCCTCCACCGCGATTTTGAGCCCCGCCGCCAGCAGCTGCTCGAGGCCCGCGCCAAGCGCCGAGCGGGCATCGCGGCGGGCGAGGAGCTCGACTTCCTCGAGCGGACCCGCGCGATCCGCGAGGGCGACTGGACGGTGGCGCCAGCGCCGGCCGTGCTGCGTGACCGGCGGGTCGAGATCACCGGGCCCACCGACCGCAAGATGGTGATCAACGCCCTGAACTCCGGTGCCAGCGGCTTCATGGCTGACTTCGAGGACGCCAACAGCCCGACGTGGGCCAACATGATCGGCGGCCAGCGCAACCTGATCGACGCCGTGGCCGGGACGATCTCGCTGGAGGAGAACGAGCGCCGCTACACGCTGGACGCGACGCCAGCCACGCTGCTCGTGCGCCCGCGCGGGTGGCACCTGGTCGAGCGCGGCCTGCGCGTCGGGGGCGACCCCGTGGCGGGCGCGCTGGTCGACGCCGGCTTCTTCCTCTTTCACAACGCCCGCGCGCTGCTGGCGGACGGAGCCGCCCCTTCGCTCTACCTGCCCAAGCTCGAGAGCCATCTCGAAGCGAGGCTCTGGCGCGACGTGCTCGCCTCGATCGAGGACGCGCTGGGACTGGACCGGGGAAGCGTTCGCGTCACGGTCCTGATCGAGACCGTCCCGGCGGCGTTTGAGATGGAGGAGATCCTCTACGAGCTGCGCGAGCATGTCTGCGGGCTCAACGCCGGACGCTGGGACTACATCTTCTCGATGATCAAGGTCTTCGCTGAGCGCCCGCAATTCGTGCTCCCCGACCGCGCCCGCGTGACGATGACGGTCCCGTTCATGCGCGCCTACACCAAGCTGCTGGTGCGTACCTGCCACCGCCGCGGGGCGCACGCGATGGGTGGTATGGCGGCGCTGATCCCCAGCCGGCGTGATCCCGAGGCCAACGCCCGCGCGCTCGACGCCGTACGCGAGGACAAGCGGCGCGAGGCAGGCGATGGTTTCGACGGCACGTGGGTGGCCCACCCCGACCTCGTCCCGGTGGCCCGCGCGTGCTTCGACGACGTCCTGGGAGAGCGGCCCAACCAGCTCGATCGCACGCGTGAGGATGTCGTTGTGGGCGCCGCGGACCTGCTCGACGCCGCCTCTGCCGGGGCACCCGACGGCATCACCGAGGCGGGTCTGCGCAACGACGTCGATGTCTGCATCCGCTACATCGCCTCGTGGCTCGGTGGAGTCGGTGCGGTGGCCATCAACGGGTTGATGGAGGACGCCGCCACGGCGGAGATAGCGCGTGCACAGGTGTGGCAGTGGGTGCGCCACGGCGCGAAGCTCGATTCGGGTGCGCCAGTCGACAGCGATCTGGTGCGCGCCGTGGCCGCAGAGCAACTCGCGGCATTGCAGGCGCAGACGCCCGACGACACGGCGCAGCGATCCGCGACCGCCCGCGAGCTCTTCGAGGCTGGCGCGTTGGCCCCGCAGCTGCCCGAATTCCTCACGCTCGCCGCCTACGAGCGCCTGCAAGGCTGACGGACGCCAGCCGTCAGCCCGCGTACATCTGCTCGATCTCCCGCTGGTACTTCTCGGCGATCGGCCTGCGCTTGAGCTTCATCGTTGGCGTCAGCTCGTCGCCACCGGGAAGCCAGTCGCCCGCGACGATCGTGAACTTCTTGATCTGCTCGACGCGCGCGAGCCGCGCGTTGGCGGCGTCGACACCCTCCTGGACGGCGGCGCGCATGCGCTCATCGCCCGCCAGCGCCTCCAGCGAGTTGTCCTCGATCCTCCGCTGAGAGGCCCACATCGGGGCGAAGTCGGCGTCGAGCACGATCAGCGCCGTGTTGTAGGAGCGCGCGTCGCCGATCGTGCACGCCTGGCCGATCAGCGGGCTCGCCGCCTTGAGCGTGGACTCGATGTTCGCCGGCGACATGTTCTTGCCCGCGGCGTTGATGATCAGCTCCTTCTTGCGGTCGACGATGCGCAGGTAGCCGTGGTCGTCGAACTCGCCGATGTCCCCGGTCCGCAGCCAGCCATCCTCGGTGAACGTTTCAGCTGTCTTCTCGGGGAGGTTGCGGTAGCCGACCATCACGATTTCGGACTTGAGCAGGACCTCGCCGTCGCTGTCCAGGCGGATCTGCACCCCCGGGGCCGGTGGACCGACGGTGCCGATTCGCACCTTCCCCGGTGGGTTCACGCAACCGCCACCGCACGTCTCCGACATCCCCCACAGCTCGGCGAGCTGCAGCCCGATCGCGTGGAAGAACTCGAGCACCTCGGGCGGCGTCGGCGCAGCGCCGACGTTGATCGCCGAGACCTCGTCGAGGCCGAGCTGGTGGCGCAGCTTGGAGAAGATCGCCGCGTCGGCCGCTGCGACCTTCGCCGCGAGCTCCTCGGGCACGGGCTCATCTGCCTGTTCGTGGCGCACCTTCTGGATCGCCGCCTCTAGCGCCGCCTCGGTCTGGACGCGCTGCTCGTCGGGCTGCCCCTGGATCATCGCCTCGAGCCCCGACTTCATCTTCTCCCAGATGCGCGGCACCGCGAAGAACCAGTTTGGCCTGACCTGGGGCAGGTAGCCGACGATCTCACGTGGGTTCGCGCAGCACGTGACCGTCATCCCGTACATCAGCGGGAGATAGTGGTGGGCGCCACGCTCGGCGATGTGGGCCGCCGGTAGCCAGGAGATGACGCGCGAGCCCTCGGGGAACTGGACGATCTCCTCGACGGAGCGCATCGCGCTGAGGAGGTTGTGGTGCGTGAGCTGGACGCCCTTCGGCGGCCCGGTGGTCCCCGAGGTGTAGATCAGCGTGAGGATGTCGTCGGCCTGCGTGGCGGCGACCGCCGCGTCGACGTCGAAGTCCGCGTTGGAGCCCTCCACGTCCGTGAGCGCGATCGTGCCCTCGGGGGGGTCGCCGTCGACGACGATCACGTGCTCGAGGTTTGGGAGCTGCTTGCGCGCCTCGAGCATGTTTGGGAGGTACTGCTGCTCGACGAACGCCACGTGCGCGTCGGCGTCGGAGACGATGTACTCGATCTGATTCGGCGCATAGGTCTGGTAGATCGAGAAGGGCGTGGCGCCCAACGTCACCGCGGCGAGGTCGACGATGTGGAACTCCGGCCGGTTGGAGAGCATGATCGCGACCGAGTCGCCACGCTTGACCCCCAGCCCGGCGAGGCCGCGGGCGAGATCGTCGACGCGCTCACGAAGCTCTCCCCACGAGATCGACACAGAGTCGTCGACGAGGCGCACCGCCACGCGATCTGAGTGGGTCGCCGCCGTGCGGCGGAAGGCCTCGGCGATCGTGGGCGCGTCGACGGCGCGGCCGACGGCCTCGGTTGCGGTGCTCGACTCCATCTTCTCGCTCCCTCGTTGTCCCTGCTTGCAGGCCGAACGCTACCGCAGCGCAGGGCCTGCGGGGAGCCCGCTAGCGGACGTGGAAGCCGCCGTTGGAGAGCGTGTGGATGTCGTTGGAGAGGCCGACGTAGCCGAGCAGCAGCACGAGCATGAAGCCGACCACGCTGGCGCGCTCCATCACCGCCACGGGCACGGCGCGCCCGCGGACCTTCTCGGCCAGCGCCCAGAAGACGTGCCCCCCGTCGAGCGGAAGGAAGGGGAAGAGGTTGAAGAGAGCGAGCGCGAGCGAGATGATCGCGAGCACCCTGAGGGCGTTGCCAACATCGAAGGAGAACTCCTGCTGGATGACGCTGTATGCCCCCACGACCCCGTTGAGCTGCTTCCGTCCGCTGGGCTCAAAGATCTTCGAGAAGGCGTCAGCCGTCGCTCTCGTCACACCCCACAGCTCCTGGATACCGAGACTCGCGGCGTGGGCCAGCCCGACCTGGTGGTAGACGGTCCGCCCATCGAATCCGAAGCCGAGGCGCGTGCGCTTAGCGGTGGCATCGTAAAAGGGCGCGAGTGAGAAGGTCAGCAGACGGTCGCGGCGGCGAACCGTTATGCGGGCAGGAGTAGTGGCGCGACAGCCTGGCACCGCCTGACCAGAGCAGTGATGGCTGGAGATCGCCTTGGCGATCGCTGTCGGATCGCTACCACTGCCGTCGACCGAGAGGATGCGATCACCAGGCGCCAGCGATCCGGCCGCCGGCGCGCCGACCTCGAGGCTCGCGACCCGGTTGAGCGTCTGGTCGACGGGATTGCCTTGGACCGCATAGACCCCGAACACGAGCACGAACGCGATCACCAGGTTCACGGCAGGTCCCGCGACGATGACTACGATGCGCTTCCACACCGGCTGGCGGAAGTACGCCCGCGCCGCGACCTCGGGCGGGACCTCGACGAGGAGCCTGATGGAGTCGCCGACCCGTAGCGACAGCCGGTTGACCTCGTCGCCCGGGGGCTCGGCAAGGGCGACCGCGCCGGATGCGTCCTCACGGAGCAGCAGATCTCCCGCTCTGCCGGTGGGGGACGATGAGCCGACGCGCGCGCTGTGGGTGGCGCCCGCGACCTCCAGCGTGAGGGGCCGCCCGAGCGCCCGCGCTGCGAGCTCGCGGTAAGGAACGTCGAGGATCACACCCCGCTCGTCGCCGATCCCCGTTACGTGCGCCACGATCTCGTCGGGCCGTAGCTCGCGCGGGTTCATCCCCGTGATCTTCACGTAGCCACCGAGGGGGATCGCGCCGATCCCGTACTCGGTCTCGCCTCGCCTGCGCTTGAAGATCAGCGGGGGGAAGAAGAGCGCAAAGCGCTCGACCCGCATCCCCACGGCCTTGGCGGCGACGAAGTGACCCGCCTCGTGGAGGATGATCAGCGCAGCGAAGCCCCCGAACGCCAGGAGGTAGCTCATCCGCCCGACTTCATTGCGGCCGAGCGGGCGCCCGCTCGATCAACTCGCCAGCCACCGCCCTCGCCTCGTGGTCAGCCGCGTAGAGGTCGTCCCATGAGTGCACGCGCTCGGCACCGAGTCGCTCCAGCGCTCCCTCGATCACCCGCGGAATTCCCATGAAGGGCAATCGCTTCCCGAGGAAGGCATGCACGGCGACCTCGTTTGCCGCGTTGAGCACACAGGGCGCGGTCCCACCCGCCTCGGCCGCTGCGCGCGCCAGCCGCAGGCAGGGGAACGCTTCGAGGTCCGCCTGCTCGAAGGTCAGCGCCCCCACATCAACGAGATCGAGCCTGGCCAACGGGACGTCGGGCCGTTCGGGGTAGTGCAGCGCGTAGGCGATCGGCACGCGCATATCCGGCTGACCGAGATGGGCTAGCGCGGCGCCGTCGCAGAGGGTCACGAGCGCGTGGACGATCGACTGCGGGTGGACGACGACATCAATGCGCTCGTAGGGGATGCCGAACAGGTGATGGGCTTCGATCAGCTCGAGACCCTTGTTCAGCAGCGTCGCGGAGTCGACGGTGATCTTCCCTCCCATGCGCCAGGTGGGATGCGCGAGCGCCTGCTCGACGGTCACGTCGTGGAGCTCGTGCGCCGAGCGCCCGCGAAACGGGCCGCCCGACGCTGTCAGCACGAGGCGCTCGATGGTCCCCGGCCGCTCGGCTCCGATCAGCTGGTGAAGGGCTGAGTGCTCGGAGTCCACGGGGATGATCTGGGCGCCGGTGGCCTCCGCCAGCGCCATCACGAGCTCGCCCCCAACGACCAGCGACTCCTTGTTGGCCAGCGCGACGTCGATGCCCTCGGTCAGCGCAACGACCGTCGGACCGAGACCGGCCGCCCCTACGAGCGCGTTGAGGACGAGGTCTGCCTCGGACTCGCGCACGAGCTCGACGAGGCCGTCGGCGCCGGTCAGGACCTCGCCGCCGGCCCAGATCTCTGAGGCGCGGGCGCCCGCGTCGGGATCGGCCAACCCGATCCGCCGCACGCCGTGCTCGCTCGCCTGCGCGACGAGCTGCTCCCAGGCGCCCTCGGCCGACAGTCCGACCAGCTCGATCTCGGGCGAGCGCGCCACGATGTCGAGCGCCTGGGTCCCGATCGAGCCCGTGGAGCCGAGGATGAGGAGGCGACGCATGGGCGCGGTCAGTCTGGCAGGCGACTTACAGCCTCCATGCATGGGCGTGCCAGGACTCGAACCTGGGTCGTACCGATTATGAGTCGGCTGCTCTGACCAACTGAGCTACACGCCCCGAGCGTCAACGCTAGTGGGCCCGGCGCCGGGCTGGCGCCCCGGCGTCGTGGCTCAGCTGGCGATCGCCTTCTGCACTGCCTGCTCAAGCTCATCGGCCGAAAACGCTCCCTCGATGCGCGCCACGATGACCCCGTGGCGGTCGATCGCAAACATCCATGGCTCGGTCGGCAGCCGGTAGGCCGCTACCTGGGGACGGTAGCCCTTGCTCACTTGATTGCCGTTGTAGATCTCCATGTGAATGAAGTCGGCCTGGCGACCGTACTTGGCCTCCAGCTGCGCCACGAGATCCACGACGGGACCGCATACCCGGCTCTGGCAGAGCTGCGGCGTCGCGAACAGGAGGATCACTGGCCTGTGTCCAACAACCTTGGCGAAGTCGACCTTGTGCATGTCGTCGGGCGGCGTGCGCGTGTCGATCAGCGAGACGTTGCCCCCCACCGAGGCGGTGGTTGGCGTGTGGATCACGATTGCTCGCTGGCCGACCGCGGGCGGCGTCGCGGCGACGTTGCTGAGCTGCACGCCCTCGGCATTGCTCGCCTCGAGCTTGCCGTTGATCCGCAGGAGCGCGACGACCGCCTGGATCTTGGCCGTGGAGAACGGGACGTAGGCCACGTTGACCGACTTGGCGGCGAAGGGATCGCTGGCAACGGTCTGACTCTGAAATGGTGGAGCCACCGCGAGCGACTCCTGGCGCACGGGGAACGGTCCGCGAGCGTTCGCCCCGCTGGCCGAGCCGAGGTAGAGCGCCACGGGCGGTCCGACGATCTGCTTGCGGTCAACGCTGAAGAGGGCGAACCCGAACCGATTGACGCCGGCTGTGACCACGGACATGCTCGGCGCCAGCACCGGTCCAGTTGGCAGTCCGTGGATGATCTGGCCGAGCGTGCGCCCCTGCGCGGACGGGAAGTCGCGCGCACTGGAGGTGAACGTCGTGGGGGTCGAGCTCGACTTCGAGCTCGACCCTCCACAACCCGCGGCGAGCGCGGCCGCGGCGAACGCCAGCAGGACGCAAAGCGTCACGCGTGACCGAGGCCGCTGGCAGGCAGGTGGACGGCGCATGTGACGAGACTCTAGGGAGGTCGAGCGTGTGCTTCGCCACGGCGCCTCGTCGAACGCCGTCTCCGGGTCGTCCATGATTGGATACTGCGCCCATCCCGCCGGCTGTCCGGTTGGCGGCGCCAAGGAGAGGAAGCATCAATGCCGCAGCAAGCCGCGATCGTAACGGGCGCATCGAGCGGGATCGGGCTTGCGATCGCGAGGATGCTCGCGAGCGAGGGCTATGGCGTGACGATGGCCGCGCGCCGCCCTGAGAAGCTGAGCGAGGCGGCCGCGGGCCTCAGCGAGGAGGGCTATGACGTCCACCAGGTGCCCGCCAACATGAGCTCAGAGGAGGACATCCAGCGCGTCGTCTCCGAGCATCGCGAGCGCTACGGCCGACTCGACGTCCTCGTCAACAACGCTGGGGTCGGCATCGGCGCGCCGGTGGGCGAGACGCAGACCAAGCGGCTCGACATCCAGCTCGACGTCAACCTGCGAGCGATCGTCCTGTTCTATCGGGAGTGTCTCGAGCTGCTCAAAGCGGCGGGTGCCGAGCACCGCAACGCGATCGTTGTGAACACCTCCTCGATCTCCGCAAAGGCGGGCCAGCCCTGGCTGTCGATCTACTCGGCCACGAAAGCAGGCGTCGTCGCCTTCACCGAGGCGATGAACAAGGAGCTCAACAGCGAGGGGATCAAGTCGACCGCTCTCTGCCCGGCGTTCGTCGACACGCCGATGACCGACTTCGTCAAGGGCTCCGTCGCCCCCGAGGACATGATCCGCCCGCAGGACATCGCCGAGATGTTGCTCGCGCTACTGCGCCTCTCCCCCGCGTGCATCATCCCTGAGATCATCTTCCAGCGCCCTGGCGAACAGCTGTAGACAGCGCTACGCGCGCGCGGCGGGCTCGCGCTCGGCGCCGCGGTCCGCTGCGGGCTCAGCCCGACCGGGTGCACGAATCGCGGCGTCACTGCCGGCGCCAGCGTCGGCCTCGGCGCGCGCGATCGCCTGCTCGTAGTCGTCGAGCCGGCGGAACGGCCGCAACCAGCTCCAGCCGGGACGGCGGCGCAGCTCCTCGGAGCGGTCAGGGTCGCCGAAACGCGTGCGGACAGAGACTGCCTGCGACGACTCGGCGTCAAGCCCGGCCCGCCGGCGGGTGCCGAGCCGCCGACGCGTGTGTTCGATCCGCGTCTGCGCCGCCAGCGAGCGGTGCTCAGCAATCGCCTCACCGAGATCGACGTCCTCTTCCTCGGCGAGCAGGCTGCTCTCGAGGTGGGAAGTCAGCACGCGCAGCTCGCGTACAGAGGCCCGGCGGGCGCGCTTTGCGCGCGTGAACCCGTCCCAGGCTCTGGCGAACGGCAAGAAGTCCGTCCGCGCGCCCTGTCGGTGGGCCGCAAGCATCGGACAGACCCCTCCGCGCCGGTCGACATAGGCGCCCACGATGATCACGTTGGCGCGGACTCCGTCGAGCATCGCTGCCCGCGTGGTGACCGGCAGGCAGTCAATGGCGCTTCGCAGGTCGTGGGTGGAGGCTCGCACGCTTGGCATAGGCTGCAGCGTCCCTGACGGCGCGGCTAGTCGCATGCTAGGCCAGCGCGTCGCACGTCACAAGGGCTTCCTCCTCACGAAAGGGCGCTTGCAAACGTGAAACTCGGTGTGCACATCGGCTACTGGGGCCTCGGCCTCACCTCGTCAGACCAGCTCACGCTGGTGCAGGAGGCGGAGCGGCTGGGCTACGACTCGATCTGGGCCGCCGAGGCATACGGCTCCGATGCGGCCACGGTCCTCGGTTGGCTGGCGGCGGCCACGTCGCAGATCAAGCTGGGCTCGGCCATCTTCCAGATGCCGGGGCGCTCGCCGGCGATGACGGCGATGACCGCTGCGACGCTGGACCAGCTCTCCGATGGGCGCTTCTTGCTGGGCATCGGCTCGTCGGGGCCGCAGGTCGCCGAGGGCTGGCATGGACAGCGCTTCGCGCGCCAGCTCCAGCGTACGCGCGAATACGTCGCCGTCGTGCGCAAGGCGCTCGCGCGCGAGCGACTCGAGTTCCACGGCGAGACGCTCGAGCTGCCGCTGCCCGATGGGCCCGGCAAGGCGCTCAAGCTGATCATCGCGCCCGTCCAGGAGAGCATCCCGATCTACCTGGCTGCGATCGGCCCCAAGAACACGGCGCTGGCGGGCGAGATCGCCGATGGCTGGATCCCCACGCTCTTCTCACCCGAGCACTTGGCGGAGTTCCGGCCGCTGCTCGAGGAGGGAGCGGCCAGGTCTGGTCGCACGATCGACGACAGCTTCGACATCGCGCCCACGGTCAGCCTCAACATCACCGACGATCTCGACGCCGGTCGCGACGCGATGCGTCCCTACATCGCGCTTTATGTGGGCGGGATGGGGTCGCGCGAGCGAAACTTCTACAACGCCCTCGTCCAGCGCTACGGCTTCGAGGACGCCGCGCGGGAGGTGCAGGACCTCTACCTCGACGGAAAGAAGGAAGCGGCGGCGGCCGCGCTGCCGGTGGAGCTGATCGACACGGTGACGCTCGTCGGACCGCGCGACCGCATCAAGGAGCGCCTTGCGGTGTACCGCGATGCCGGCGTCGGGACGCTGGGTGTGACACCGTGGGCGCTGACTGCCGACGGGCGGCTGGATCAGTTGCGTCAGCTGGCCGAGCTGGCGGCATAGGCCGGTGCAGAGGGTGAGCCCGCTGCGCCTGCTGCTCGCCGCGTTCGGCGACCCGGGCCACGCCTTTCCGATGCTCGCGCTCGGCACGGAGTTGGCCGGACGAGGCCACGACGTGAGGCTGGAGACCTGGATGCGCTGGCGCGAGCACGTAGAGGCGGCTGGGATGGCGTTCTCACCGGCGCCCGAGTACCAGGTGTTCCCCAGCGGCCAGCGGTCGCTGAAGCCCTACCAAGCCGCGGTCCGAGCCGCGGGCCAGACGCGCAGCGTCGTCGCCGCGCTTCGTCCTCATGCGGTAGTGGCCGACATCATCACGGTGGCCCCGAAGCTGGCCGCCGAGGCCGAAGGCGTCCCCATCGCCACCCTCATCCCGCACGTCTTCCCTCCTGAGGCGCCCGACACCCCGCCCTACTCGCTGGGAGCACGGCGGCCACGCACGCGGGCCGGGCGGGCGATCTGGCGTGCGCTGCGCCGCCCCGCGGCCGGCGGTTATGAGCGCGGTCGCCGCGAGCTCAACGAGGCTCGCGCCCGGCTCGGGCTGCAGCCGCTCGCACACCTGCACGGCGGCATCAGCCGTGAGCTGGCGTTGGTGGGGACCTTCCCCCAGCTCGAGTACCCGCGAGCCTGGTCAGCGGACGTGCGCGTCGTCGGACCGCTGCTGTGGGAGCCCCCGTCGGAAGGCGAGCCACCACCTCGGGGGGATGGACCCATTGTCCTGGTGGCGCCATCGACCGTGCACGATCCCGCGCATCGCCTGCTGCGGGCCGTGCTCGATGGGCTCGGTCGCGAGCCCGTGCGGATCATCGCCGCGCTCAACCGACGCCCGCTGGACGGGCCACTGGAGGTGCCTGCCAACGCCCGGCTGGTCGACTGGCTCTCCTACGCGAAGACAATGCCTCACTGTGATGTCGTGGTCTGCAACGGCGGCCATGGGACGCTGGCGCGAGCGCTCGCCTGCGGGTGCCCCGTCGTGGTCGCCCCGGTCGCTGGTGACATGAACGAGAACGCGGCACGTGCGGACTGGGCGGGGGTCGGGGTGCGGCTGCCGTGGCGGTTCGTGGCAGGCGCGCCGATGCGCGCGGCGGTGCGCCGCGTGCTCGCTGAGCCAGAGATGGCTGTGCGCGCTTCGGCCATGCGGACCTGGATCGATGCAAACAATCCAGTGGCGCGCGCCGCGGACGCCGTCGAGCAGCTGGCGCGAGGCGAGGGCGCAAGCATGGCTGCCGAAGAGGGCGGATCAGTCGGTGCTGGAGAGCTCCGGGGGTGGGACTCGAACCCACAACCTCTCGGTTAACAGCCGAGCGCATCTGCCAGTTGAGCTACCCCGGATTATGGTAAAACGTATGTGCTGATTCTGGTGGATCGCCTAGACCGGAGGCTTCATACTGCCGCCGCTTTCCCCCTCAGCATGGCAATTAGAGCACAGCAGTATGCACTTCGCGGCCTCAGCCCGCGCCCGCTCGATAGAGCGCGCCACCCCGGCTTGGGAGATCGAGAACCGCTTGGCTTCGGGGTCACGATGGTGAAATGCGAGAGCCCCGAGATAGCGGTCATACCCACAGCGCTCATGGGCGCCGCCCGCCTCGGCGACAAGCTGCTGCTTAACCGCGCGGCGGCGCTTCATGACCGCCTCAGAGCGGCGACGAAGACAGCGAAAGCCCCCCGCCCGGGCGGGGGCGAAACGTGGTCAGGCCGTGCCGAGGACACTCCCGGAGCAGAGCGTCGCCGTGCAGCTGTTGGACAGTGACGCGCGCGCTCGCGGCCTTGGTACGCATCCCGAGATCACGCAACCAACGTCGGATCGTGTAGACGCTCACCCCGGCCTCGGCGGCCAAGCTCGCATGGGTAGCGCCCCTGTCAATCGCCTCTTTGA
>QHBW01000096.1 GCA_003244205.1 Solirubrobacterales bacterium
ACCATGCCGCCGACGCTGACCTTGGCCACCTGGCTGTCGCCGGTGGAGGTCTGGCATGTAGCGGTCTGACTGATGTTGCCGTCAGACGACGCGGCGCCGGTATCGAGGCCGGTGGCGGCCCCACCCACCGTCACGTGGGCGGTTTCGAAGTGATTGGTCGAGCCGGTGGAGGTGGTGGTCGAGTCGGCCACCACCGCCTTGACGCAGAGCTGGTTACCCGACCCGTTGCACAGCGCGTCGAGCAGGCCCTGCTGCAGCGGAGTGAGGGGACCGCTCCTGGTCTGGCCAGGGGTTGTGTCGATTCCGATGATCTCGTTGCCAAAGAGCGCCGCGACCGTGATATGGCCGTGGTAGGTGCCATTGGCCAGCTGCTCGCCCCGCGAGCGACCGACGATGATGCCCTCGCTGTCCGTCTTGCCGGTGGGATCGCCGGAGTAAGGGCGGTTGGGGTCAGGGTTGGGCTGGACGACGGCCACGGTCCCCTGACCATGAGGGTTGGTCCCGTGCAGCGGCGGCTGCGTCATGGGATTGGCCGAGATGAATCTCGGCGAGGCCGACGGCGACGTGCTCGAGCTATGGGCGCACTTCGCCTGCTGAGCGGGGGTGAGGCGACCCGAGCAGTCGGGCCCTGCCAACGACGTCGAGGGCCCGGCGAAGAGCGCCAACGCCGTGCCCGAGACGAGCAACCACGCCGCTGCCCTGCCAGATCGCTTACGCTGATTCATCCAACTCCTCCTAGTAAATGGGCAAATCCGCCCCTCGCTTTATCGCGAGCTTAGCCGATGTGGCGGTCGTGTGCGCAAGATCGCTATTGCTGGCCAGAGAGCGGGTCGGCATGGCCGCGCTGACGCCGGCAAGTGGCGCTGTCTTCGCGGTCCCTTGGTACTTTCCTTCGCCCGGCAGCTGACCAGCTCGACCCCGCTCAGGGGGACGCCGGGCGACGAGCACTTTGGCATGCACCGAGATCTCCCCTCTGGCCGCGCGCGGCCCCCCTGGTCGCGTACCCTCTCCCGGGCGCTTGGCGGTCTAGCGCTGGGCGTCGCCGTCGCAGGCTGGGTCACAGCCGCCGTCCTCGCCAGCCCCCCGCACCCGCGCACCGTCTTGATCCGCAACGCGGCAAAGGGCCGCCCCAACGGCCCCAGCAGCGCACCGGAGATCTCTGCGGATGGGCGATTTGTCGCCTTCGCCTCGCGCGCGACCAACCTCGGGGCTCTCGATCCCAATGGACATATATCCGATGTATACCTCTACGACCGAGCTAGCGGGATCATCGGGCTGATCTCGGCCGGCCCGCATGGCCAGGGCGCCAGCGGTCCGTCGACGCAGCCCGCGCTGGCCGAGGGCGCCAAAGTCGTCGTCTTTGTCTCCACTGCGCGCAATCTCGTGCCCGGCGACACCAACCCCCATAGCGACGTGTTCGCGTGGATCGCCGGCGTGGGCATCGTGCGGGTGAGCGTCTCCTCGACTGGGGCCCAGGCCAACGGGGACTCGGGCGAGCCCGACGTCTCCTACGACGGGCGGCTGGTCACGTTCAGCTCGACGGCCAGCAATCTCGCCGCGGGGAGCACCGGTGGGCACCGCAACATCTACGTCCGTGACCTGCTGAGCGCAAAGACCTATCTGGTCAGCGCGCCGCCGGCGAACGCCGCCCCCAACGGCGACTCCAGCGCACCCGCGATCAGCCCCGATGGGGCATCCGTGTCCTTCTTCTCGTCGGCGAGCAATCTCGTCCCCGGTGACCTCAATCGCAAGCCCGATGTCTTCGTCCGCAGTCTGTCCACTGGCGCGACCCAGCTGGCCAGCGTCTCCAGCGCGGGCCAGCAGCAAAACCGCGCGGTCACAGCGCCCTTCGCCCAGCTGTCAGACGTCAGCAACGGGGGGCGCTTCGTGGTCTTCGACTCCGATGCCACCAACCTGGTGCGAGGCGACAGCAACCGCCACACCGATGTCTTCGTGCGCGACACGGTCGCGAAGATCACGCGCCGGGTCAGCCTGGCCACGACCGACCAGCAAAGCGACAACGACTCGTTTGCTCCCAGAATCAGCGCCGACGGGCGATTTGTGACATTCGACTCGTTCGCGCGCGACCTGACGCCCTTTATACCCGCCGGTCCCAACGTCTTCGTGCGGGACCTGCTGCGCCACACCACGGTGATGGCGGACGTGTCAGCCGTCGGGCGCGCTCGCTCTCCTGAGCATCAAGCACAGCTGCTGCAGCGCCCCTCGATCAGCGACGATGGCTCACTCGTCGCCTTCGTCTCAAGCGCCGACAACTTGTCCGGCAACAGAGCGGGACTCCAGAATGCATTCGTACGCGCACTCTTGCCCGCGCCGGTCACCAAAGCCTCCCACAGAGTTCTGTTCTTGAAGGGGCACGCGGTAATCGCGTTCTTCTCGCACGACCCTCAGGCCGGGCCCCTGCTCTGTCGACTCGACCACCAGCCCGTCGCCCTCTGCCCACTGGGCCTTACGGTGCTTCCAGCGCTGCGCCCCGGGCCACATGTCCTCTTCGCGTTCCCGGGCGGGCAGGGCACGGCCTACGCCGGCCAGCCGATCGTCGTCCGCATATTGATTCGACGCGTGGGACGCGGCCGGCGCTCTAGGATCACGGCCAAGGCCACCGTTACCAACCCGAGCGCGACCGCCGCAGCCGCTGCATTTCAGCGTCCGGGACCAGTCGGAACCCCCGGCGCGGGAAGCTGCGCTATCGCACTATGCTTACGGGCGTACCCAACGGAAGCAGCGACGCCAAGCGGCTGATCGCGCGATTGCTCAGGCGAATGCACCCGTGGCTGACGTTGGATCCGATGCCCGCGGGATCGTTGGTGCCGTGGATGCCGATCTCCCCGTTGCCCCCGGCAAAGGCGTGCAGCACGTTTGAGAATCCCGAGAGCCCGAAGCCGTAGGGGCCCCAGGGGCCATTTGGGTCGGTGAGGCGAAAGAGCTCAGTGATGAAGTAGGTCCCGGCTGGGGTCGGCGTCAGGGCGCGTCCCACACCGATCGGCTGACGATCGATGACGTCCTGGCCGTGCCAGACCGTCAGCCGGTGGCGGGTCAGGTCGACCCGCAGTCGATATGACGTCAGGACCGTCGAGACATCGGCCGCCCTGACCCATCCAGTGCTTCCGTCGGGGCGTACCGGCAGATAGACCTGCAGCCACCCCGGTTGGGCTCGCTTGACCAATAACACCAGTGGGAAGCCATCGGGGTTGGGATTTCGCAGTACCCGATCGGTCGCTCCCGGTTGGGGACGGTGGTGGATCCTGATGGCGCGCCGGCGCACGTGGGCCACCAGGCTCTCGCCGGGCTGAAGCGAGATCCCCCCCGCCGCAGCGCGCGGATCGGCTGCGAGGCGCGCGGCCGAAGCCCGGTCCGACGTCTGGGCGCCACCCGATCCGCACCCATAAGCCGCTATGCAGGAGGAGCAGACGAGCAGGGCGAGGACCCCAAGCCGGTTCATGGCTTCCAGCGTAGTGAGGAGCGCCGCCGGTGGCGGAAGTTACGGCGGATCACTGAGGCGTTGTGGAATCGGATCACGCCGCCGGCCACTGGGCGCTCAGCTGCTCGAGGATGCCGTCAGCGTTCTCCATCCCGGCATTGGCCAACGCCGGCACATCGGTGTACACCCACACCCAAAAGCCAGCGATGTGGTGCCGGTTGCTGACGATGTCGCGGGCCGCGGTGGCGCGATCCGCAGTGGCGCAGGACAGGCTTCGTCGCTCAGGACACAGCTTGCGCGGATTTGAGGTGATCTCCGCGACCAGCTCGACGCTCGCGCTCTGATGTCGTGCCTCCGCGGTCGCCTGGGCGAGCAGCTGGTCGAATAGGTTGTGATCGGACTCGCTGCCCTGGATTTGCATGACGAGGACGTCGGCGTACTTGGCGTCCGCTTTGAAGAGCGTGTGGATGTCTCCGGACGCGTTGATGTCGGTCAGCTTGCTCAGGTGGGCAAGCTTGGCGAACCGAGCGGCGTATCTGTCTGGGCGATCCGTCTCAGACTTGGGAGTGAGCCAGCCTTTCTCAGCCTCGTTGTTGTAGATCACCGCGCTGATCCCCGGGAGCAGAGTGTGCTGCTGAACCGCCGCCTGGAATCCCGTGGGACCGGAGTAGCTCGTGAACAGCATCGCGGTCTTGGCGTGCCAGCCGGGAGGGAGCTGTCGGTGGGTGGCGTCCAGGACCACATACGTGGAAGGGTTGTTGTAGAGGCGGTTGGCGACATAGCGGTCGTGGGAATGCCCGCTGATGAAGCCGTCTAGCGCGCTCGCGAGGATGATCCGGGTCGGAGCTCCCGGTGTTGGAGCGATCCCGGTGGAGGCGTGGGCCTGGCTGCCCAGCACGCCGACGCTGAGCAGGGCCAGAAGCGTGACGCTGGCCAGCGCAACCCAGCGGAACGACGCCATCGCAGCAGGGCTTTGCAAACGCGCCCGAGAGGATTCGAACCTCTGACCTTCGGTTCCGTAGACCGACGCTCTATCCAGCTGAGCTACGGGCGCAGTGGCGGGCCATGATACCCGCGGCCGACCACCCGATTGCGCCGTCGTCGGGCCGCTCACCGGACGGAAGGCGCCTGCCACGGCACCGCCGTTTCCCGGAACGCAAAGCGCACGCCCGTCAACTCTTCCGAGACCTCCCACAGCCGCTCTGCCGTCTCCAGGTCGAGCGCGCGGTCAAGCGGACGGACCACGACCGGGCTACCGCGGAACTCGTGCCACCCGTCTGGCCCGACGTACGTGCCGCCTTCCAGCTCCGGGTCGGTCGCGGCGCGCAGCGTCGGCAGTGCGCCATGCTCGGCGCTCTGGGCTACGACCCGGTTCGCCACCCCCATGATCAAGCGGTCCGTCAAGGGCGCGGCAGCGGACTGCAGGTTGGTCGCCGAATACCCGGGATGGGCCGCGAGGCTGCGCAGCGCGGCTCCAGCCGCGCGCGCGCGGCGATCCAACTCGAGCGCGAACACGAGGCACGCGAGCTTCGACTGGTTGTAGGCGCTCCAGCGGTTGTAGCCGCGCTCACTTTGCAGATCGTCGAAGTCGATCTTGCCCAGCTTGTGCGCGTTGCTGCTCAGCGTCACGACGCGCGGCTGCGGGCGCGACAGCAACCGGTCCAGCAGCAGGCCCGTGAGGGCGAAGTGGCCGAGATAGTTGGTCCCGAGCTGAAGCTCGAAGCCCTGAGCGGTGGTGCGGTGCGGCGGCGCCATCAGGCCGGCGTTGTTGACCAGCAAGTCGATCCCGGTCGTGTCTGCAGCGAGATCGTTGACGAACGCGCGCACCGACTCGAGATCGGCGAGGTCCAGCGCGGCGACCTCGACACGAGCGCCCGCCAGCGCGCCGCGGATCTCCTCAGCGACGCGATCGCCCTTGCTCGTGTCGCGGCAGGCGAGGATCACGTGCGCGCCCGCGCGCGCGAGCTCTCGGGCGGCGATGGCGCCGATGCCGCTGTTGGCGCCCGTGACGACGGCGCAGCGGCCGTCCTGATCTGGAATGTCTGAGAGTGTCCATTTCTGAGGGGTCATGGCCTGAGTCTGGCACTCGCCGGGAAGGATCAGCTCCCCGGCGTCGTCCGTCTGGACGACAGCGACAACTGGGAGGCCCCTCGTGAAGCAACCTCGTCTTGCGGCCGCGGTTAGCGGCCTGCTCTGCCTGATCGCCATTGCCACCAACGCCACGGCGGCGAGCGCCAAGCCGTTCATCGCCGGATTCAGCGCGGCAAAGGTGCTCTCGAGCACGGTCCCGGCCAACGGCGACCAGAACCCATACGGCATCGTCACCGTGCCGCGCAGCGCCGGCAAGCTGCACCGCGGCGACATTCTGGTCAGCAACTTCAACAACCAGGGGCCGCTCAATGCCATGGGGATGCCGGCGGGCGGCGGCAACCAGGGCGAGGGCACGACGATCGTGCAGTTCGACCGCAACGGCGGCCATCCGCGGCTGTTCGCCCAAATCGCGTCGAACAAGCTTCCCGACGGTGTGGGACTGACCACGGCACTCGCCGCGCTGCCAGCCGGCTTTGTGGTGGTGGGCAGCCTGCCAACGAGCGACGGGAAGTCGAGCAGCGCCGGGGCCGGCGGTCTGCTCGTGCTCAACAGCAGCGGCCATGTCGTCAAGACGATCACCGGTGGGCTGCTCAACGGGCCGTGGGACATGACCACCCAGCAGAAGGGCTCGATCGCGACGCTCTACGTCACCAACGTGCTCAACGGGACCGTGGCGGCGAG